>CAZTGD010000021.1:0-32654 GCA_964613055.1 uncultured Caldisericales bacterium
ATAATATAATTAACGTATTTATACTATAATGTGATTATAGTAGATACTTATCAATTGATTACAAAGGCAAATATGTGAAATAGCACTCAGTATGTGAATTTAGAATCTAAAAATGATGTTAGAACAAATATAGGAATAATCAGTATTTTGACATGTTCATATCAAATATCAATAGAAACCTTGCCTTGCCTTGCACCTTTTTGGTTTATGTGCTAGTGTGAGGTCATGAGAAAAATCATATCTGCTATCGTAATGATGGCTATTGTTGTTTGTGTGTTTCCGTTCTTATCGCAGGAGGTGTCTGCAGAGAGCGTTAGTTCTTCTGAAATGTGCAGATATGTGGTAACTCTGGACGACTATTCAAGGTCCACTTTTTCTGAACCTTTGGTCGCAATGTCCCATTCTGTCTTCAAGACAAATCTCTCTTTAATATGTCAAGATGCCGACACCATATATGAATTCAATTCTGGATTGTCTGGTTTCTCAGTCAGTTGCTCACCAGAATCAGCTAAAACAATTAGTGGATTTGATGGCGTCGAATCTGTTCATATGGTCAGATATGTCTACCCCCACCTGTTTGAGTCTGTTGAAACGACAGGCGCTAGCGAAGTCTGGGATATGCTTGACGAATTGGATGGGAGCATAACGGGCGAAGGTGTTCTGGTTGGTATCATTGACACGGGCATTCATTATCACCATCCCTCAATAAGTGATGGTTTCGGTCCAGAAAAAAGGGTATGTGTGGGTTATGATTTCTACAACATGGATCCTGATCCTTACCCAGATAATGACAGCTATCATGGTTCTCATTGTGCAGGAATTGTTGGAGCGAATGGTATGCCTGGAATCGCTTCAGGTGAGTCAACCCCAAAGGGTATAGCTCCAGGAGTTAAGTTAGGTGCATACAAGGTATTTGGTGGGAGTGGAGGTGCCCCTTACGATGCAATAATGGCGGCGATTGAACAGGCGTATGAGGATGGGTGCGATATCGTCAACCTCAGTCTGGGAAGCGAATATGTTTGGGCTGATGAACCATACTGCAGGATGATTGATAACTTCGTTGACAAGGGCATGGTGGTTATTGCATCTGCAGGTAATGCTGGTAGGAATTCTCGCGAAGATCTCCCATTTCAGCTCAGTTCACCAGGAGGAGCAGATCATGCGATATGCGTTGCCGCAATTAACGATTCAGGCACCACAATATTCTTTTACGGGGACTCCTACATAGAACCGGTTTTTATGAGCTATTCCAAAGGGGTAGATGATGAGATAATCGGTGACTTGGTTTACTGTGATATTGCCACTGAAGAACATGTCAAAAAACTCGACCTTGATGGTAAGATTGCCCTAGTTAAACGTGGTGACCTTACATTTTACGACAAGGCAAAAAACATTGAGAATCAGGGAGCTGTCGCTTGTATAGTTTTCAACAACAAGAAGGGTTATTTCAGTGGAACACTCGGTTCAGACGATATAGGAATTCCAGTCATTTCAGTTTCAGACACACTAGGGGCAGAGCTGATGGAGTTGGAGGGCGAGACCTGCAAATTCATGAAGGATGACAGACTAGGATTGATGGCTGATTTTTCATCTGCCGGACCCACAAACGACTACAGAATGAAACCAGATATGTCAGCGCCGGGAAAGCGAATACTCTCAACGGTTGGCAACGAAAGCTATATTCAAATGAGTGGCACCAGCATGGCTTCGCCCATGGTTGCGGGTGGAGCGGCTCTGATCAAACAGGCGCATCCTGATTGGTCTGCACACGACATAAGATCAGCTTTGATCAATTATTCCAAGCCACAGAAAGATTTGAAGGATAATTTTCACCAGATTCTGTCTCAGGGTACAGGAAGGATGTACCTTCCCTGGTCTGTAAATGCACGAACTCTATTCAAGCCAACATCATTGTCTGTTGGGTGGATAACAGAACCAGTGACTCAATCAATTACTGTGAAGAACACGACTGACTCAGAACTCATACTTAGCGTCAGTATGCAAGAAAATGGCCTTGAGCCTATTAGTATTGGTGAATTGACGATTGATGAAGACTCGATAGACGACTTCGAAATTACGCTTGGCGAGAATACCGATGAAGGTCAACATGTTGGTTATCTGTTGTTTGACGATGGTGAAATTACCGCAAGAGTGCCTTATCTTTATTACATTGGTCAGCAACCCACAGTTGAAACCATGTCTCATATACAGGTACACACACCAGTTGTTTCACCCGACGACGATGAGAACCTTGAAAGGTTTAGGGCAAGAGTCAGTATAAACGAACCCGTTGCTGGAATTGAATATGTTATGTTGGATGAAAACAGGAAAGTCGAAAAGATACTCGGTTATAGCTACGGATACATCTCTGGAGGTATGTGGGATTTCTCGTGGGATGGAACAAGTGATCATGATTTTATTACAGAAGGCAAGCATTACTGGGAATTCTACACGATGGATTCTGGTCTTGATCCCACAGATAGCGATAGCTGGGTGAAGAACGGAGAGTTTGAGTTCATCGTGACTACGACTCCATCCGAGGTTCAGATAGATGAACTGTCAGAAGTCATTTATAACGAGAGTGAATTTACTCTGACTGGGCGGATAATCGATCCTCTCCTTAGTGAATCAATGATGGGGGATGAAGGAATAATGACAGCCACACTCTATGGATTGGAGAACCCCACTCAGATTGAATTAATGAGTGAAGGCAGATTTGAACTCGATTTACCTCTGTCTCCTGGCAAGAACAACTTCGGGATATATGTTGTAAATGCTGGTGAAATTGAATCCTTTGTTGAGTTTCAAGTTACTGCACTCTCTACAATGAATATCAAACTTGAAGAAATTCTGCTAGTTGACAGTGAACCAACATCGATTGATATCGTAATGAAAGATGATGCACCATTTGTTTCCGCGAATTCACTTGTTGACATACAAAAACAGGTTGCAGTGGCTATTGAAGGTGAGAGGGTGTGTGTTCACCTGGGTCAGAGTTCGATCACAATGATGATTGGGGAACCACTGATGATAACCGAAAATGGAGTGTCATTCTGTGAGAGGCCGTATGTTCTTGAAGATGAAGTAATGGTTCCAATCGAGGATCTGCTTGAGGGATTTGGTGCTGAATTCGATGAGAAGGAATCTTCCTGGACAATGGTGTGGGTGGAAAAACCATAGGCAAAGGAGCCTGCTTTGAACTGGATTGACATAATTATACTCGCACTTGCGGTTATCTTTGGATTGAAAGGTTATATGCTTGGTTTGTCAGGAGCTTTGCTTGGTGCTATAGCGACACTCATTGGTTGGGTTTCAGCATTGCTTCTAGCCGCACCCATTAAGAATCTCCTTCAATCAGTCTTTGGTTGTGTGTCGGGTCTGGCTGGCTACATTGCGCCAGTTATCCCCGGAACACCCATCCAAGGTGGAGCGGATCCGGCGACAGTACTTACCGACTCTGGCCTTCCAGAGTGGAGCAAGGGTGTTTTGAGCAGGATAGTCGATCCTAACTACGTTGTAAACACGACATCGGACTTGGTCGCCTATTGGATTGCAAACGTTCTTATTGTTATCATCGTCTTCATTGTCCTCCTGATAGTCCTAGGATTCTTAGCAAGATATCTGATGAAGCAGGTTCATCTTGCTCTTCCCAAGGAAGGGTTCTTCCATGATTTTGACAAGGTGATCGGAGGATTGGTGTACTTTTTCCTAGCTTTGTTTGTATCAGCGGGATTACTCGTTATTTTCTCGTCATTGTTCCCAGCTGGCGTAGCCAAAGGTTCTCCTGTGGGTGACTATGTCATGTCCTCTTTCTTTGGTGGACTCGTGTATTCAAACTTCCTGGGGGTGCAAACCATTTATGGGTCGTTACTCCGTTTCATTATTGGTTATTAGCGCCGTTATTCTTTGGGTGATTTTTGCTTACCCCAGTGGAGCAGAACAACTCGGTCAGGAGCCGATGATTCAAGTGTATATGGCAAAGAATCCAGAGCAATTCACGCTGGGAGCGACAGGTGGCTATAACATTAATGAATACGCTAGTGGTAAAACCCTATACTCAGGAAAAGATCAACTAAGCTGTACATTTTCAAGCTTGGAGTCAAGGAATTTTTCGATTTATATCGATACATTCTATTCTCGAGAAGATGCTAAAAGCTTTGCAAACATACTGCAGAATCGGTTTGACGAGGATATACCCATCAAGATAAAATCGGAAGGAGAACTATTTCGGCTCGAGATGGGAGAGTTCGATAATGAGCAGGATGCTTTGGTATTTCTGGAGAAGTATTTCTCGGACATCCCAACATCCGAGCTTATAGGATCAGTTGGTCTTGAAATTCGTTTGGGCGATAAGCTTATATTCAGACCTCCAACGGGTATGGAGCTTATCAATCTTGTGTCAGTTGCCCCATCAGATGACGGTCTCGTTAAATACAACGACAAGAGATACCGAGGGGCGATTGTCATGTGCATGTGCGGTGAAGACTTTTATGTAGTCGGAAAACTGAAGATGGAAGATTATGTTAAAGGCGTAACGCCTGCAGAGATGCCTGCAAAATGGCATCTGGAAGCGGTAAAAGCACAGGCTGTATGCGCAAGGACGTACGCCATGAGGTATGATTACGACAGTAATCCCCCAGCGTATGACATATGTAAAACTCAACAATGCCAGGTGTATATCGGTTATGAACATGAACATGAAAACAGCAATCTGGCTGTCGACCAGACTCGAGGTGAAGTGGCAGTATATGATGGAGAACTCATTGGCACATACTTTCACTCAACATCTGGTGGTATGACGGAGAATTCTGAAAACGTTTGGGTAGAACCACTTCCTTATCTCAAAGGTGTTGAATCGCCTGGTGAAGAGATTTCTTCAGGACATACATGGATGCATTTGTACTCAAATGAGGATTTCTCAAGAAGGATTTATAAAGCCGGAAAGAAAGACATTGGTCAGGTTTATGCGTGGAGCGATGTAAAACGTGGTGTGTCTCCGCGTGTTACAAGTTGTCAGTTCTCTGGCACGGATGGTAAGGTTCAGTTGAGTGGAAGCAAAGTCCAGTATTACCTCGATCTAGAGGATAGGTGGATTGATGTGTTGTTCATTCCAGGCAAGGTGGTCGTGGTTGGTCATGGCTATGGTCATGGTGTTGGTCTTTCGCAGTACGGAGCAAGGGCTAGAGCGATCGAAGGCATGAACTACAAGCAGATACTCAAACACTACTACACGGGAATTGACGTTGTAAAGTGGTATTAAACCACATATATCTATACATGTATTTATGAAGGTGAAAGGGGGCATGATGAGAAGAATGACCGTCCTAACGATAGCGCTTGTGATCTTGGCGACCTTCCTTCCAAACGGAGGGTTAATCAATGCAGGCGCAATTAATCCGGTGCTGACTATCTCACCACAAATGGATATGGTTCCAGTTGGTTCAAGTGTGATCGTTGAGGTGAGACTAGTGGATGCGCCTTTCTCATATGGTCTCTCATGTCAGATCGAATACGATACTCAGTCCATCGAGATTGACCAAGACAACATCATCGAGGGTGAGTATTACCGCCAGGATGGAGACGAAACGGTGTTTACCAAATATGTCGATGATTCCAAAAATGTTGGAAGACTCAATATAGGGGTAACACGTTTCAGAGAAAGTGGTCCTATCGCTGGCAGTGGCATAGTGTTTTATTTTGAGGCTAAGTGTAAATTTGTTGGAGAAGTAGCACTTGCATTCGGCAATGCCCATATTATGGACATAAGATACCAGCAGGGAGAAGCGTTTTTCGAAGAGGTTCCCTGCCGTGTTGAAGAGGGTTTTGTCAACTGTGTAGCAAAGGACAATGAACCGCCAAAGGTGACTATTGTAAAAACACCACCCCCTGAAACCAATAACCATATTGGTGAGTATGAATGGAATGCAACCGATGACAGCACTCCACCCGACAGAATTCAGTTTTCATACAAACTCGAAGATCCAATTGCAGGTGGCAAATGGTCTAATTGGGAATACAGAACAGAGGCGGCTGTCACATTCCTGCGAGAGGGCAAGAACTGCTTCTATGTCAAGGCAAGAGACGAACGCGGAAATCAATCTAATCCAGTCTTTGTATGCAACCAGTTCGATATCACAGGGCCGAAACTCGAGTTACAACCCATACCAAATGAGGTATACGACCAGACACTTGAGATATGTGGACTCACTGACCCACCTGAAACGGGGATCACACTGCTGATGAACGGTGTAATGGTTCCACTCAATAGCGATGGTCAGTTCTGCAAGACTCAGCATCTTTACCCTGGAACCAACACCATTCATGTATCGGCAACAGACAGAGCTGGTAATATGAAGCAGGAATACTTCACAACCAACTATGTAATAAAAACTGTTGTTGAGATGTGGATCAATAATTCAAATGTTTTGATCAACGGCAAGAACAGGGTTTGCGATCCTGCACCCCTTATTATCAGTGGTAGAACGATGGTCCCGATGAGGTTTATCAGTGAAGCTTTTGGTATGGACGTTGATTGGATTGCAGACTCAAAGCAGGTCAATGTCACATGGACTGAAACTGTGGCTGGTCAGAAATTCAGCCACAAACTGATGATGTGGATCGGTAAAAAAACATACAATATTGATGGTCGAACCGATGTAATGGACGTTCCACCTCAAATCGTCCAGAGCAGAACGATGGTCCCACTAAGATTCATTGGTGAAGCGTTTGGTGCTGAATTCAAATGGGATGGTAACGAGAGAAAAGTTACCTTTGAATACGTAAACAGATAGAAAGGTTGGGCAAATCATGAAGAATAAGATTCTATCAATAGTATTGATGATAATGCTTGCAACATCAGGTTTGATTGCAAGTCCGACTGTCAAAGACATTTCAGCCGCAAGTGGAAGTGACTGCTTTGCAACATACAAAGGTGACAACCATCGAGATGGTGTTTACAGCGGAACTCAGATAAATGCCTCTGGTCTCATACAAACCTGGGAGTACAAGGGGGATGCGAACCTCACCAATTCACCAGCTGTGTGTGGTAACAGGGTTTTCCTTGCCGAGAACAGTCGAATGATGACCTGTATAGACAATCTCACAGGAAAGACGCTGTGGCAGGTCGAAGAGCTGAAAAACTTCCCAGTTTCATGCCCTTCCGTCTACCTTGGTGACCAACAGCAGATGGTCTTTCTGGCAACCGGCGGACAGATTGAACGAGAATCTGTGCTGTATTGCTTTGACGCAAACACCGGTACAGAGCTGTGGAAATGGGAACCAAACAGGACTGGTACAGCCGGCCAGATTTGCACGGGACCAACTATCGTAACGTATGAAGACGGACTCGATCTTGGTCAGGTCTGGATTATCATCGGGGTAAATGTTAGTGGTGGTACAGCCCTATTCGCACTTGACGCCAAAACTGGTGTTAAGCAGTGGGGCGGTTCTGGTATTGGTTTAGGTAGTGTAGCCAAGGCAGATCCCGTTATAGCTGAGGGTAAGATTTTCCACCTCACTACAGACGGTCTTCTCCATATCCTTGAACTTAAAACAAGAAAAATCATTTCTCAGACCATGCTCGATGACGAAAATACATACGAATTTCACAATACTCCCGCATATGCCAACGGTATTCTCTACTGTGCATCAAGGGGTAAGCTCAACTCAAGTGAGAAGGGCAAGATCTACATGGTCGAGACTGCCACAGGCAATGTGCTTGATAACACCTTTGGTATAGACCAGTTCAACAACGCTGGACCATCTATCTATACAAATGAAGACGATACCAGTGTTTTGATAGGTTCCGATACCGGTCACATCTATCTCTTTGACGGTGACGATCTGACCATGAAGTACAATGTAAACATTGGGAAGCCCGTCACTACGGACATAATTATTTCAGGGAAATATGGATTGTTAGGTGCCGCCAGAACATTCATGGCGATAAACATTGAGACCGGTAGTACTATGTTCTCGCAGGTTCTGGGCAATACGATTGCGATGCACCCTGTGCCTTGTGCTGGCATGGTATATATCCCATGTTATGATTCCAGGCTGTATGCGTTCTCTGACCATGATGATTTTGTGCTGGACGTGCTACCTAGAACAGATGCCATATACCCAAGCAATAAACGTTCCTATAAGGTTGTGGTCACATCAACGATGGAATTCGACTCCCCCATGGTACTTAGAGTTTCTGGATTGCCCAACACATTAAAGGCTTCATTCAGTGAACCCTTTGTATATCCCGGACTCGATGAACAGGAGGTTGAGCTGACCATCGAAGCGACCGAGAACGCTCAACCTGGAAACTACATATGTAACATCATTGGTGTACTACTCGGCAGAGAAAAAAATACCATTCTCCAGATTCAGGTTCTTCCTCCGTTAACGGGCGATTTCAAGTTGAGCGTCAGTATGGATCAGCTCAATCCCCCCAGGGAGATTGAGGCGGGTGATTCAATCTCCTATCAGATCAAGGTTGAATCGATTGGTGGGTTTTCAGCGGATATCTCCTTCTACGTTAATGAGTCAACACTACCTTCCTACATTGATGTAGATTTTATGCCAACCAACCTCATACCTGATGGTTATGTAACCGCTATCATCAGTACAGATACATCGACACAAGCGGATAAATATGATATTGAGATACAGGGGCATGCTGGTGGAAAGGTAAGAACGACATCCGTTCACTTCACCGTTGGCGGATTCGATACCGATGACTGGCCCATGTTCCAGCATGACAAATTCAGAACAGGAGCGGTGAAGGAACCATTCCCGACCAATCCTGAGTTGAGATTCTCGATGTATGTGCCTGACGCCTTTAACCTTGATTGGGAGGGTGTGAGAATAAGAACTCAGCCTATTGTTGCGTTGGGGAAGGTTTATGTTGTTGGTGAGTGGCTGGCAGATGAGGGAACACAAGATGAATTAAATGAGATCCATGAATCGGCAATATTCGCTTTGGATTCAACCACCGGCGAAGGATTATGGTACTACAAATTCAATAAATCACTTGATGTGGATCGATTTGATAAGCGGGATGATCTCAGTGAGCCTGTGATGTCAACCCCAGCTGTAGACGTCGAAACGGGTAAGCTATACGTGGGGTCAATTGACGGTCACGCATACTGCCTTGACGCAGAGACGGGTCAGAAGATATGGAGCAGGAGAACGGATCCAATAAGTGCTATCAGGTCACCGATACTACTACTACATCCGGATGACGAGGGTATCAACTCAAAGATGGTTTTCTTCGCTTCCAGAATGGGTGTTGTGTACGCATTCTCAGGAACTGAAGATGACAAGAAGTTGTGGGAGAAAAACCTGCCCGGTCACGTTATAAGTGGACTGACATATGGATACAACCGTAAAGAAAATACTGGTATGGTATTGGTTCCATGCCATGATGGTTTGGTATATGCGCTCAAGATATCAAACGGTGCCGAGGTTTGGAAAGCGAGTGTTTACAACAATGAAGGGATTGGAACTATAGCTGTAGATCATGACAAGGGAGATTGGTACATAGGCGGTATGATGGGTGAAAAACATGAGTGTTGGAGAAGATCTCAACTTCAGTACAGAGACCTTTCAAATGGTGACCAACATAACTTTAGAGCTACGTGGGGTCCCATTGCAGGTTCGCCTGCCCTGTTCACCAATCCAACCGGACTCACTACATGCCATGTAAATCCCAACCATGGTATCACAAATGATTACTCAACAAGGACAACAGTGCTCTGGAGATTGGAGAATGAGAATCTTACCAATCTGCTGGACAGGAATGGAAGAGCTCTTGGGCTATGGACGTGCAATGATGATGAATTGGAAATCAACTACAGCTCCTGCATCACAGACACAGAGAACGGGACTGTTGTGCCACACTGGGACGGAGTCCTGTATGGATATGACAAAAACGGTAAGGAGCTATTCAAAATAAAGACTGAACATCCAACCAAAGCTCATCCGACAATGGCTAGACGCATGATGTACCTGCCAACTGAGGATGGTTATCTGTTTGCCTGGGCTGAGAAATGGGGGTTTGGTCTGGCTCCAGAGACGGGAAGCCCTGTTCTATGCCAGGGACAACCGATCTCACTGAATATTCATTTCAGGTCAGAGATACCACTGCCTCGAGGTGTAAAATTCAAGGTTGTCCAAGCTCCACCCGATACACAAACCAGCTTCACGCCAGAAAGTCTAGGTTCATCCGGTGTAACTTCTCTGTTTATCAATGCAGGCGAGGGATGCCCAGAGGGTACTCATACACTCATCATCGAAGCTGAGGGTTCTGGTTTCCGTCGATCAACTACATTCACCGTGACCGTTAGAAAGGAATCACCAGGGGACTTTATATTTACAGCGGAACCATCAAAGATACAGATATATGCTGGAGAACCGGCAGAAGTGGACTTTACAATCGATGCCGCTGGAGGTTTTGTTGGCGTTGTTCAGATGTCAGTAGACGGCATACCAACCGGAGTTGTTGGTTCGTTCTCGCCCATCATCACCACTGTTCCAGGCAAATCCAAATACAAGATGAATGTTGCCAAGAACCTTGAACCTGGTACCTATAACCTCATGTTTAGAGCAGAGGGAGGATGTAAGGCAAAGGCGTATCCGGTTGAGCTGATAGTTGAACCACCAGTTCCCGGTGATTATCGGTCAAGCCTTTCAGACAGCAAGTACAAGGACATAATCATGTGGCTGGGTGAAGAGCAAGAGGTGTGCATGGATGTTGAGTTTCTTGATGGATACAACCTACCGGTTAACTTCGAGGTACTCAATACTGGTGACTTCCCTGGAGTGGATTTTGAATTTGTTCCATCTCAGATAGCAGAGTCTACAACAGTGTGTCTGAAGATTTCGACAGACTTCACAGGCAAAGAGATTGATGGCAAGAGGGTTATAATTCAGACCACCTCTGGTAGAAAAGCCCCAAAAACGCAAGTCCAGTTCTACCTGACTGTTAAAAAGACTCAGGGTGGATTCACCCTCAAGCCCGTTATGACAAATAGCCCCATGCAGATTACTGCAGGACAGTATGCTATAATGGTATTTGAGTATCAGAACACTACTAAATTCTACACAACCACTGGTTTTATACTGGAAAATGATTGTAATGGCTTTGAGTATACATTCTTCCCTGAGAGATTGTCACCGTCAGTACATCCACAAAAGGTGGTCTGTCTGATTAAAATACCTAGAACAATGCTTGACAACGATCCAGAGGCAAAGGAATTGGGTTACAAGGAATGTGAGATTCAAGCTTTTGGAATCGGTGGAGGACTGAGAGTGGGAAGCAGACCTGTTAATATGAGGGTTTATGACCCAAGCACATCACCCCAGAGGATCTACTTCCAGCCGGAGTTCAAGGGGTTGAAAAATCGCTCTGAGGATGAAGTTGAGATACACATAGCCAATCTCACCGATGCAAATAGTGTACAGTTTGATGTCCTATACGATCCGATGCAACTGGAGATAGTCGGTGTAGAACAAGGTCCGATCATGAATACAGACCTTAAGAAAGCTGAGTTTGGACCATCCGAACCAAATCCAGACATCGGTGTGTTAAGGATATCCTGCATGCGTGAACAGGGAGCAGGACCCATTTCAGGTTCAGGTAAGTTCTGCACCATAAAATTAAGAGGCAAAGCTGTGTCTCAGGAAACATCATTGAAGATTTGCAATGTGGCTGTTTATGATGAGTACAATGGATACAAACCGATAACGGGACCAACTCCTGGCAATCCACCAATGTTGAGGATTACCATATCAGGAAACCTTCCTGGAGATGTTGACAACGATGGCATAGTGGGTCCGAAGGACCTTAACCTGTTAAAAAAGACTTTTGGTAAGAAGGCAGGTGATCCTGGATTCGATGGAAGAGCTGATTTCAATGAGGATGGTATCGTTGATGGGATGGATCTGATAATCTTGTGTATGAACTGGAATGCTTCAGAAGGGGACACTGGTCCAGTACCCTGATGACCTGATTTAAAACATGAAAAAGCTCCCGAAAGGGAGCTTTTTCACATATGTAGTTGATGTAATATCAAACTTGCCTAATGAACTAAGGGATAGTAGACTGTAATCAATATCTAAGGAGAGTAGAGAGATGAACACAAAAAAGATCTCAATAGTCCTGGTTGCATTGCTTATATTACCTCACATACCCCTTTCTCAGGCTGTTGAAAAGCCATACAAGATAGACAGCTCAACAACGTGGTCTGGGACAATCGAAGCTCCTGATCTGGGTTTTTTCCTGGACCATGATGTTACACTGACAATCGCCCCAGGAACCCGCATTCATATGAAGAAGAACGTGAGTGTCAAAGGGAGTATAGTTGCCATAGGCACTCCCGATGAACCAATCATAATCACCTCCAGCAGTAGCGATCCAAAACCTGGAGATTGGGGTTTTTTTGAGTTTCCAGAGAACTGCGGTGAGTGCATATTTTCGAATGTCATATTCGAGTATGGTGGAGATGGTGGGAGTGGCATGCTCAGATTCTCTGCAGGCAATGGTATAGATGATCGGGTCAGATTGGACAACTGCATCATCAGGCATTCATCAACTCAGGGAGTGTGGATGGCAAGTGCTAAAGCGGTCATTAGAGAATGCACATTTACCGACCTTTCTGATCCAAACAAGGGTGTGGGTATCTGGATTCAGAGTGCTTCTAACCCATCGGTTACCGGATGCACCTTCGAGAGATGCACAATACCGATATACAATGATTTAAGCTCCTCTTCCCATTTCCTGGCAAACAGAGCAACCAACTGTGATGTGAATGGTATCGTCCTTGGCAAGGGTTCGGTTGACGGGAAACTCATCCTGTCTGCAACAATGCCCTATGTAATAAGGGAAAAGTTTATAGTCGGTGAGAAGGGGGAGATGCTTATCCAACGTGGTGTGACGATCAAGTGTTCCTCAATGGTCAACGTGTATGGAGATATCAGCATTAGAGGAACAGAAGAAGAACCAGTAATTTGGACTTCATTAGTGGATGACTCCAGAGGAGGCGACACAAATGCTGATGGGAACAGCACCACGCCAGCACCTGGAGACTGGGGTCATCTGGAGCTTGCCGGTTCTGCTGGAGAATGTCTGTTCACGCACGCCAAATTCTTCTACGGAGGTGGATTGGGTGACCAAGGTGCTGGTTGGGGTATTCTCAAATTCGGTACCAAAACGGGTGTCGATAATAGAGTTAAGCTTCACAACTGTGACGTGGGATATTCCCAGACAGCAGGCATATGGATGCAGGATTCATCGCCGTCTATCTACAGTTGTAACATCCATGATAATACTAATCCTGAGCTTGGTGCGTGCATAACGCTGACCAGTAGAAGCAAACCAATACTGTTTGATTGCAAGCTTATGGATTCTGGGTTTGCAATAATAACAGACACCTTTTCATACCCAAATGCAAAGGATCTGACTGTCAGCGGAAATGATTACAATGTCGTCTACTTCACACATCAAGATACAACTGCTTCAATTGAAGAGAATGCGATCTGGAATGCTGAGTTGGTTCACTACATACCCAATACTATAGAGATCAAACCTGGAGTCACACTCAGACTCATGCCTGGTGTGATAATAAAGCTCGGTGATCATTTTAGGGTGAACGGCAAGATAGTCGCCATTGGCTCAGAGGATGAACCGATTGTCTTCACATCGCTTTCAGATGATGAACATGGTGGAGATAGCAACGGCGATGAGGATGCGTCCAAACCACTGCCTGGTGACAACAGAGGTGTGCAGTGCAGAGAGGGCAATGGTCTGTCTGTGTTTAAGCATTGCAAATTCCTCTACGGTGGTGCTGGTGGTAACGGGTGTATCTATCTTGGTCAACCGATTAACAAGGAAAACGAACAGATACTCGTGAATTGTGAAATGGGATACTCTCTTGGTGCTGGAGTTAATATTCGCTCTGGTAATGTCGGCATTGAAGGTTGCAGAATTCACCATTGCACAAACGAGAATACTGGTTGGGCTGTCAATATCGAAAGAGATGCCAATGTTACGGTAGTAAACACAGAGATTGATAACTGTGTCAGCCTCTTTCATATGGACCCCGAAGCTAATTTCTCAAGCAGTGCCATAAGAACTAGCAATCTTGGTGCAAGTGAGTTGAAGGGTGGTCATGCTGGCATTCATATCCTAAAAGGTACCTTGAAGGAAGATAGGGTGTGGGATTCTCAGTTCCCATACATACTTGACGACACATTGACCATTGACGAGGGTGCAACATTGACGATAAAACCAGGCAACATAGTAAAGACTTTATCTAGTATAAATGCTTATGGATCGTTGAACTGCCTTGGTACTGAAACTGATCCAATATATTTTACATCCATAAAGGATGACGCGGTTGGTGGAGATAGCAACCTAGATGGAGATAACACGGTTCCGAAACTCGGCGACTTTGGTCAGGTCGTGTTTGCTGGATCTAGTGGTGAATGCTCAATTAACCACACTGTTTTCAGGTATGGCGGTGGCGGAGTTGGTAGTGGGACCATCAAGCTCGGTGAGTTTGGTGGAGTCACTGATGAATTCAAGATGAAAAACTGCTCGGTGACGGATTCGTCTTCAAGAGGATTCTTTATTTATAAATCGAGACCCATTATTGAAGATACAATAATATCAGGATGCACAAATGAAAATGGTGATGGAGTTGGCATAAAGATTACCAGCGATTCTGACCCGGCAATGAAGAGGATGAGTTTCTCTAACTGTGATGTAGCCGTTGACAATATATCAACAAACGATGTTTGGATAACTGAAAGTTGGTGGGGAGACATGACAGGTCCCTACAATGATGATTGGAATCCTGAAGGCAAGGGGCTTCCCTGTATAGGTACAAGCTCAGTGATATTCAATCCTCCTGCAGAAGCCCCAATACCCACATGTGGCGCTGGAGGCAAGGGGGGTGAATTACCTGAGTGGAAAGCTCCAGAATCTGCTGTAGAGGAAATCCCAGCTTTGCCTATGGCTCTCAAGGTTGAACCGAACTTTGTTTCAGCAAAGATGGGTACAATATTTGATCTAGTAGCAATCAATGGGAAAGCACCTTATGAATTCTCTGTTCTGGATGAATCAATATGCGAATTGCTTTCAGTGGACGAGAATAGAGCATCATTCAAGGTAACAGGCTCTGAAGCCACAATAATAAACATATCCGATGCCAGCAATCAGATAAGACAGGTCTGGGTGACGGTTCCAGAGGTGGTTCTACCGTCCACAGAATTTACGGTTTCACCAATGATTCTTCCAATAAGGGTTGGTCATTCGGGTACCTTCAAACTTTTTACAGACCTTGCTCCACAGGTCAAAATACCCTCTAGGAAATCAATTAGCGTTGAAAACAACGGCGATACTCTAACCGTATATGCTAAGTCAACGGGAATTGAGACAATTCAGCTTATTACTGCTGGATATCAAGTTGACTTGAAGGTAATCTGTTTTGCACCTGGAAAGACAGACAGTGTCGGTATTACTGATTTCCATTCCGCTCCTGGGCCGGGAGTGGTAAGACTCTCTTGGAGTCTTCCGACTATCCAGGAAACGCCTGTTGAAGGTATTGTATTATTCATGAATGGTAAAGAGCTGAAGCGATTAAACACAGATGTTACAGCGTTTACTGTCACAGGACTAAGTAACGGTCAGGAGTACACATTCAGCATAAAACCTACTAATGGTGGGAATGAGATTCAAACCACCTGCATCCCCGGTCAACTTGGTAATACAATCGTTTTATGGTTGGGTAAGAATACAGCAACTGTAAATGGAAAATCTGTTACAATAGACGAGGATCCTTCGGTTGTGCCAAAGGTTGTAGGTGCAGGACACACGGTTATCCCATTCAGATTCCTGGCAGAGTCTCTGGGAGCAGAGGTTGGATGGGATGGCAACCTTAGGGAGGTTTCCTTCTGGACACCAACTTCGTACCTCAGGGTCTATCTGGGGAAAACATATGGATACCTTTGGGACACACAGGTGACAATAGACCCGGCACCTGACGTTGTAAGCGGAAGAACACTCATACCTTTAAGGGTGGTGTCAGAGTTGCTTGGAGCTGAGGTTGGATGGGACGGAAGAGAGAAAAAAATAACTGTTCAATATACCAGACCATGGTTTAGCTGGTGGTAGATAGGAGACAACATGTTTCTAGGTAAAGGTAACGTGATGATAGTTGATGATTCATTACCTGTTGTGAATGTTATAGAAACAGTATTGGATGGTGCAGGTTACAGTGTGAACGCCTATACATCGGCTAAACAGGCGTTGATGGATATGACAGAGGCCAGGCCAGACCTGATCATATCAGACATACTAATGCCAGAGATGGATGGATTTGAATTCAGAGAAGCGTTAACGGAAGACAAGAGGACAGCCCACATCCCATTTGCATTCCTCACCGCGAGGGATGACATTGAATTGATGATAAAAGGTTTGTCCTCGGGTGTGATAGATTATTTTACAAAGCCCATAAAACCAAAAGAATTGCTCGAGCATATTGAATGTGCTCTGGAAAGTCTGAGGAAAGCCAGGCAAAGGCTTTTGGATAGAATAACTGTAAACAAGGATGTCGGTGCTGTTGGTTTCGAGAATATAGAGAGGGTGTTAGGCGCGATAATGTTCACAGGGCGCTTGATACTCGATTGGCAGGTGAAAGGGAAGGAACTCACCATCTACTACTCTCGAGGCGTCCCAATCAATGCTCGAGCAGAAACTGGTCAGAAGGGTCATGATGCCTATAAACTGGCAGAATCAATAACCGGAGAGTTCGTTGTTGAATCTGAGTCAGTAGCAGGAATCGACAGAGAGTTCTAGCATTTCTGATCATAAATAGTTCAACGATTATCCAAAAAGAGTCATTTTGGTATTACATATCCGTATTTCTATCCGGAGACGAAAAGGGTTGTGGATTAAATTATTCACTTATCATATTTGTTTCTTTTCTATTTTGAGTAGATACTGTTGAGGGATTGTAGTCGTCTATTTTAAGGTAATGGGTTATCCGTCATATATGCTGAGAAATATTAATAAAATATTGACAATACTCGAAAGTAGATTAATATATCCTCTGCTTTAGGAGGAATAACATGAAACTAAGCGCATATGGTCTCTCGATGGCTGGGTTTGTTCTGTTAACGATTGTTCTAAAGGTTATAAATATTGAATTCTATTCGATATCCACTTGGGTACTGAGGATTGGTGTTTTGTGCGTTATGATAATGCTCGTAATCATTTCGTTGATCGTCTTTTTGGCAAACAAACGAAGAGGAACAGAAGAGGTTTCGACGTGGTTGCTTTTTTTCATTGCGTCATCACTGAACCTCATTGGTGGTGTGCTTGAGCTCTTGCCAGTGATCATAAATGGTATATCCAATCCAGAGACCATAACTCTTGTCGGTAACATCTTCTTTCTTCTAACATATATAAGTTTTATTGTAGGACTTGCAATTGCTAACTATAGATTCAGCGATTACAGGAAAGCAAACGTTACAATACCGTCAATCGTAGTGACGATTATGTTGGCTGTAGGTCTTTATTTCCTTATCAATCAAATGGCTCAAACGGGTGAATCAAGTTTAATTGTACAAATATCATTTATCGTCTTCATCGTTATGGATGCTGTATTGGTACTCCTTGCATGGCTTCTGGCAAAGAGAACGTGGGGTGGATCATTCTCCTCTTCCTATGTAACGATCGCTGCTGGATGCATAGCACTGGTATTATTCCACATAGTCGCCACTTATCTGATGGTATCAAGCACCTATACACTTGATTCAGTTTTTAGGTTAATCTATATCGTTGCGATCGGTTTAATTGGAACTGGTGGAGATATACGGCTTTCAATTGAGGACAATATAGCATTATAATAAACCCCTTTGAAAAAAGTCATTGTATGCTAATATAACAGCATGATGAAACAAATAGCATATCTAGCAATCTGTTTTGTTGTCGTTTTATCGATGTCCGCCTGTGGTGAAGCACCAGTATCCTGGAATGAAGCTGAGGATAATATGTACCAGGAATTTTTATCTATCCAATCACAGGTCAAGGAGAGTATCAGTCACTTTCATTCTAATGCACCCTCTTCCTACCAGGATTCAAAGCATGTGGCAGACTTCGTGTGGGATTGGAAGGGATTCGAAAACAGTTGTATAGAACAGATTTACAGCCAGTGGAGGCAATCAGCAGGGATCGCAATAGAGCGAGTAGCAGGAATGCACTTTTATAAAGAATCCGATCCAAATATAGCAACGGTGAGATCAGAGGCTGCGTTTCACGAGAATGACTGGATTGAAAACACTGAAAGAGTTGAGCAAGCAGTTATAATGCTTAAGGAAGGTTCCAATCCTCTAGTTGAAATGGGGCTTAAATAGCCAAATAGCTGAGCTACCTCCGCCAAATATCATAATCGTTGTCTGCTCTGCCATCACCATTTCCTTCATCTGAGAATCCTTGGTTAGAGCCAAGTCTGCTAGTATATCGGTTGGTCGGGTTTGATTTTCTTCTCCTGCCTGCTTTCCTGAAAAAGACATTCCAGGGCATTGGTGCTCCAGGCTTTTTTATCTTAATAAAGATAATAGCAACAAGGTATCCAAACAGGAATCCACCAATATGTGCCCACCATGCAACGCCTATACTACCACCGAGGACATTAAAGAACTGCATTCCAAGCCAGAACAAAAGGTAGTAGTACGCGGGTAGAACAACAGGGAAATAGAATATGAGTGTCATTATCCTGGAGTTTGGATAAAGCGCTAGGTATGCCCCCATCACTGCCGCAATAGCGCCTGATGCTCCTACGACAGGCACTGCAGAACCCCATGAGAATGCTACGTGTGCCAGGTTTGCAAAAACACCACCAATTAGATAGAACATCAGGAAACCAAAGTGACCAAATGTACTTTCGATGTTATCACCGAACACCCATAGATAAAGCATATTAAAGATTATATGTGACCAACTACCATGTAGAAATATTGCTGTAAGGAGTGTTAGAAGTGGATGAATAGGCGATATTCGATTTTCCTGTCCCGTTATCTCGCCTGGTATTGCTCCATATTCATAGATGAACAAGTCAGACACGGATGGTGTTTGTGCTGTTGATGCATCTGGTAGAGCTACCTGATACAACCAAACGGCAAGGCACAATCCGATGATAATCCATAACACGATCGGTCTTTTGGCAAGCGGTCTTTGATTGAAATCACCGATTGGTAGCATTATTCATTCTCTTCATTGTCGCCGTCAGGATCATTGATTGCATCTAAACTATTTGTATTGCCGTCCAGTTCGTTTGATTTAGTCTGTTTAGCACCAGTGTTTCTGTCGATTTCTTCGATTCGAAGTATCTCCTCTTCAGAAACTTGTGATGGTTCGTTTATCTTACGAACAAAGTAATGCATCGCACCTGTAGCCAAGAGCAGGAGTATGTTACCCCATTGGGCTAGGTTGAGTGGCGTTCCCCATACGGGATTATGTCCAGCATCAGCCCTCAGGAATTCAGTTCCAAAGTGGGTGATCGCGTAGAAATAGATAAGATATACAAACAACTCGCCCATCCTAAGCTTCTTTTCTCTCGAAAGCCACCACAGAGCAAGGAATATGAGTGCGGCTACGACTGCGTTTACCAGTTGGGTGGGGAATCTGGATACTCCATTCATCATGACACTGCACACTGAACTCTCGGGTCCGTAACAACATCCGTTGAGAAAACAGCCAATCCTTCCAAAAAAGTATCCAATTGCAATCGACGGTGCGGCAAGGTCACATATTCTCCAAAAGGATAGTCTCTTCACTTTAGCAAAGATAATTACGGCTGGTATGTTGAAGATTATGATACCCAGAAAAGCCAGCCCCTGCATCTGGAGTTGGATAATATCACCAGGGTTTGCAAGGAAATAATTTAGATTTGCCAGCACGTAGAGGAGTCTTGCTCCAAGTATACCCACAATTATTATTACCAATCCCAAGTCCATGAGGTTATCTCGAGACAATCCATACAGCTTTGCCCTGTTCCAAGCAAAGGCAAATGCTGACACGATACCCAGCGTTATGAGTATCCCATACCATCTAATCTCTAGACCAAAGATCTGGAAAGCAACTGGATGCATAAATCCTCCTTGACTATCTTAACTGTCAAGAGAATAGTTGAATAGCCTTGTCAATTCAACTATGATCACAACAATGAAGATAATTAAGATGTGTTGTACTCTTATGGCATTTGCTCTGGCTGTTACTGGTTGTGGGGGTGTCGAGTATCTAGAGGGTGAGAAAACCGCTCAGTATGAGCTGGGTGTCATTGGCAAATTACCTGCAACTGCAGATTTGAGGGTTATGGGTGAGGATATGGTTGATAGAATCCTCTCATTCAATTATCTTGTGGATGTACCAGGGAAGATAAACATACTCAATGAGGAAACCAGTAGATACAATGTTGGTGAGGGTTCGGATATTGGTGCACCAGAGGTTATTGAATCAAGAGATGAAGGTGCAGGAAGAGAATTGATTCATTACCCATCAGATGTAAATGGTGTTTATGATTTGGTCACACAAGAGTGGGTTTCTTGGTTTCTACCTGATTATCCCCCATATAATCCTCCATCTCCTACAGAAGATGATGTTAACACTTACAGGACATTTACTACCACGTTGGCAGAGGATATAGCAATTGAGTTTTCTTCAAGGATGGGTTTTAGAATCAATGGGTATCTTATAAAAACAAAACTGTCCAAAAGTAAACTCTCTGCAACCGTTACGTTTATTGAGGAGTTATCCGATACTGAGATAGACTCACCAAACTGGGTTAATGTGGAGATCAATTACTGGGGTATGGTAACAGAATTCACCAGGAATAATGGTCCCAAAACATTGATTGCCACACAGCCTACACTCGGAATCAAAGAGGCAAAGGAAACGTTGAAGGTAATGTGGAATCTGCCCAAAGACATGAATATTCCTGATCCACAACGAGTGATTAAAAGGGAAAGATTCCAAAAAGAAGATAAAGTCATTATTGAAGACAACCTTTGTTGGTTCTTCGATCTGTCGGGAATCACCGGTGTCAGGAAGAGGATCGTTATGATCTCTGCGCATTCGGGTGAACTGTTAGATTAATCCTTGTAAGCAATCGCTGAAATTTCGATGTCAAAATCAAGAGGTAACTTGGCTACTTCTACAGCCTCCCTTGCTGGTGGATCGCTTTCGAAAAACATTTTGTACACCGCTCCCATTTCGGTAAACGTGTCCATCGATTTAAGGAAAACCGACACTTTAACGACATCGTTTAGCGAGTATCCTCCAGCAGAAAATACAGCGGATAGGTTTTCTAAAACCTGCTGGGTTTGCTCGGTAATAGAGCCTCTGATGTGTTCTCCATTTGATGGATTGATTGGTATCTGCCCTGATACAAACATGAAACCACCAGCAACAACAGCTTGAGAATAAGGACCGATGGCTTTTGGTGCATTCTCAGTTATGATTTTTCTCATCTTCCTGACCCCTTCGTTCGTTGACTGAATCGGATTATAGCATAGAATGACCTCTTGTCTAAACGGGCGTGTTGTGGAACAATTGGGCATGTTCGTTTGTTTTGAGCGTAGTAATTCTGCTTCCGAATTGGAGGAACCTATGAAGAAACGAGATCTGCCAGAGATACCAAAACAAGAGGAAAAAATAAAGAGTCCTGAACCAAAAGTGGTACAAAAAGAGAGTTGGTTATCTAGGAACACTTGGTGGTTTTTTATCACTGGTTTTATATTTATTCCTGCCATTGTCAGATGGATATTCAATGGACTCATAATCAATGCTGTTGGCAACTATTGGAACCTGGGTGGTCTCGGGCAAGCCAGTGTGGAAGTTGCTGAAAGTTCAAGGAAGTTCGCTGACCTGTATGCAAGGATAAGCTTTAACACAACATTCTTGGTGATAGTGGCATTACTTTTAGTCGCTTTCATTATTGTTGATAAGATTGACGTTGAAAAATGGGGACTTCACTGGAAGTATATTATCCCTGCTCTCCTATATTTTGGTGGGTTCTGGGTAATAATATATTTCTTCTTCGTACCCGTTGGCTCAATTCTGAGTGGTGGAGAAAGCTATATGATTGGATGGCCTCCCCCAAAAGGGCTTGTTACTGATGGTCCTTTTGTTCAGACTGTGCCTTTCTGGAAGACGTTGCAGTACATGTTTATGCCCAAGTCCATAGTGGCTTTTACAATCAACAATGGTCAGCAAATGGTTCATGGATCTCAGTCGTCTGCTTTGGGATGGCTTGAGTTTATAAGGGTGTGGCTCTTAAGAGGACCTGTAGTTATATTCTCAACGTTTGGATATGTATTCAACAAGTTGCAGACATGGTTCAGAACTCCCGGTTGGATTGCAGGAGCTAAAAGAGGAGATGACGATGTATTGCACCCGTGGTTTAAGTATGCCGTGGCATTCTTGTTCAGCGCTATACTCGTGCCCGTCTACCAGGCAGTTTTTGTTCTCGTAAGTGGTTGGATGGCTCCACAGACTATAAATGTTGAAGGCGCAGATATGGAAGTTATCAAATATGCTACAAGCACTCCTAGCGTAATGTGGATAATCGTTTTTTGGTTGGTGATAGCAATAGCTTTCAACCTAGCGCTGAAGTGGGCTTATGTGGATCGAATCAAAAGAAAACTTTCAGATTGGGAGCGATCGTTGTACAAATGGTTGCCAGGTTTTGGAGTATTGGTTATTGGCTTGATAATAAGCTTTGCCAGCGGTTGGCATCTTGCACCAATCAATCCTGAAACCGGGTTGGTGATGAACTCTGTTACTGGTCCGTTTAGTACTAGCGACATCGGAACGTTTATATACTTGTTTGTATGTTTCTACACATACATTAGGACAAGAAACCTCATCATCCCAGCTCTCATCTATTCATCACTGCCATACTTCCTCAACTTCATTCGAGTAACCCCGAACGTGACTCCAACCTATTGGGGTTCATTAATAGCGTTTATATTAACAATCATAATACTTATAGCTTACACGGAGGTATACAGATTCTGGGCTCCCTGGTTGACGTTCAACGTTGTACGGGAGGAACCGGTACACGAGGAAGGCGAGATATCCGAGGAGGCAGAGAAGCTGGAGGAATAGTGTCAAAGATACTTATTGTAGACGGCATGAGTCTGTTGTTTAGAGCTTTCTATGCAATGCCAGTGTCTATGTTGTCGCCAGACGGAAAACCAACGGGAGCCCTTTATGGCTTCACAAGGCTCCTGTTGTCGTCGATTGACAGTGAAAATCCTGATAAGGTAATTGTGTGCCTGGACAGTAAAGGTAAGACGTTCAGGCACAGTGTTGATGAGCAATACAAAGCAAACAGATCTCAGCCACCCGATGAATTGAGAGACCAGATAACGCGTTTTTCATCCTTTTTGAAAGAACTCGGTTTGACATCATTTTCTTGTCCTGGTTTTGAGGCAGACGATATCATTGCTACAATCGCCAAAAGCTTTGAGAGAAAAGGTGATAAATCCGTAATAGTGACTGGTGATCGAGATATGCTTCAACTTCTCACTGATTCTATAAATGTCTTAATAACAACAAACCAGTCAAAACCAAACATAAAATACTCCCCAGCAACCCTACGTGAGGAGTATGGCTTTTCAACAGAGGAGTATCTTTGGTTCAAAGCTTTGAAAGGTGACTCATCCGATAACTACAAGGGTGTACCTCGTATTGGTGAAAAAACAGCCAGGAAGATAGTTGCTGAGGCAAACAGCCTTAATGAAATAAAAAATCACCCAAAGGTACTGCCCCACCTAGCCTTATTTGAGAAAGCTCTGTTACTCGCTGAAATCAGGGATAATGCTAATATAGACAAAGATTGTCTCAATGACACCTCATCCTTTATTCCACAGAAACGAATCGATGTATTTAAGAAATATGGCTTTCTTTCCCTCGTATCAAAATACAGAGAGAAAAAAACTGATATTGATGTTCGAACTATCAAAGTCGATCAGATTGATGATATAATCATTAAGCCTGAAGGTCAGTTCGCGTTGTTTATCGCTGATGATGAAGTCTCATATGCTGATTCAAGGCAGGTTTTCAAAGTTGATATTGGTTCAGGGATATTCAGGGATGCAGATACAGCAGTTAAGTCTTTCAGTCGAGTACTCGATTCGAAGGAAGAGAAAGTTGTCCTTGATCTAAAGCGAATCCTGAAATCAACGAGTATCTCAGAACCAGTCTTTGACGTTGGTTTGGCGGCATATCTCGATGATCCGACTTCGACAGGTTATGATTTTGAAAAGCTCGTATCAAAATACACTGATGATGCTCTATCCAATCCGAGGGCTCTTCTTGTTGTTGCTGAAAGTCTTAAGAACAAACTCAAAGATAAAAACCAATTAGAGTTGTTAAACGAGGTTGAGATACCACTGGCGAGGGTATTGTATGAGATTGAAAAAAGAGGTGTGCTTGTAGATAGAGACATCCTCGAAATTGCTGGCGATGAGATGGAGGCAGAGACACAAAGGATTCAAAAGGAGATCTTTAGCATTGCAGGTACGGAGTTCAATATCTCCTCACCTAAGCAATTATCTCATATCTTATTTGAAAAAATCGGTTTGAAACCTGATAAGAAAACCAAGACAGGGTATTCCACTTCGGCATCGGTTTTGGAAAAATTCAAACCTCAATCACCGATAGTATCACTGGTTATGGATTACCGAGAGTTGTGTAAACTGGTTGGCACATATATCAAGCCACTACCCAGATACGCTGATTCGGATGGCAGGATTCATACAACGTTCATCCAGAATGGAACTTCAACAGGCAGGTTATCGTCTGCTAATCCAAATCTGCAGAACATACCCATACGTTCTCAATGGGGTGCATCCATTAGGTCAGCCTTCATTGCGCCAGACGGTTATTTACTATTGGATGCTGATTATTCACAGATCGAACTGCGAATACTTGCACACCTCTCAGGTGACGAGGGTTTGATAGAGGCGTTCAGAGATGGTCATGACATCCATACGTATACGGCAAGAAAGATATTCGATACTGAAAATATATCATCCCAACAGAGAAGAAGCGCAAAGGTTATCAATTTTGGCATACTCTACGGGATGTCAGCACATCGATTGAGTAACGAACTTGATATAAGCATGAAGGATGCAAAGCAGTTCATTGATGATTATTTCGATCGATTCAATGGCATCAGGGACTATATTGATTCAGTAGTTGAGTCAGCCACCGTAGATGGATATACTCAGACCATACTTGGAAGAAGACGCAATATGCCCGAGCTTGCATCAGAGAACTTCAACATCAGGAGTTTTGGCAAGAGAGTAGCTGTTAACGCTCCGATTCAGGGTTCAGCGGCAGATATAATAAAACTCGCCATGCTCGATGTTGAAAAAACCCTTGAAGGATCAGGTGCAAGACAGATACTTCAGATTCATGATGAATTGATTGTTGAATGTCCAGAGGATAAAGCTGAGATGGTTGCAAATACACTTAAAGTAACAATGGAAAATGTCTTCAAACTTGATGTTCCGCTGACTGTTGATGTTGGTTGGGGAAAGAATTGGTTGGTGGCTAAATAAATGGCTTATATCCTTGGAATAACTGGTGGAATGTCCTCTGGAAAATCAAAAGCCGCTACCTGCCTTGCGGGAGACAGGGTGCACATTATTGAAGTAGATGCGATTTCAAGGCCCCTTCTCGACATTGGTTCTGAGTGCTACAGCGACCTTATTGAGAGATTTGGCAGTCAGATATGCAAACTCGATGGCCAAATTGACCGAAAACGACTGGCAAGGATAGCTTTTTCAAATCAAAGAAGAGCTGAAGTACTCAATGAGATATTCAAGGAGCCGTTAACCAGGGCAATTAAGTTAGAGATTATGCAGGGCAGAGCAAACAGGTGTAGGCTGATTATTGTTGTGGCATCGATTTTGTTCGAGCAGGAATGGAACAAACTCTGCCACGGTATTCTCAATATATCCGCGCCAGAGCAGATTAGAATGCAAAGATCATTGCGCAGGGGTTTCACAGAAAGAGATGCCTCAAGACGCATGTCTGTTCAACTCGATGAGAAGGAGAGGATGAGACTCTCGGATTGGACTATCTATACTCAACCTACTGTCGAAAACCTGTGTGATTCTATTAGGAGACTTGCAAAAACGAATAAATGGATCTGAAACTCTCTTACTCCAAGATATCAACCTATCTCCAGTGTCCATACAGATACTACCTTTCCTATGTGGTTAAACTCCCAACATTGCCCAAGCCTTACTTCTCTTTTGGTCATACGATTCATAGTGTTCTTGAGTGGATTCATAAACCCAGAGTAGTACCGGTAGCCATAACCGAGCAAGAGATGCTTGACCGATATGCTATGAGTTGGGAAACCAAAGGCTATCAGGATATTGACGAAGAAGCCCAATATAGAGATATAGGTCGTTCAATGCTTCTTTCATATTGGTCGAAACACGATGGGCAATTCAAGCCTGCTTTTGAGGTGGAGAAACGGTTTGAATTTATTGATGAGAGGATTGAAAACGTAATATTGACAGGGGTAATAGACAGAATTGATATACTCGAATCTGGTGCTGTAACACTACTGGATTACAAGACAGGGAAATGGATACCTGGTAGTATAGAGGAAATGGATAAGCTTCAGCTGATTATATATGCAATGGCATCAAGACGGTTATTGAACAAGAGAGTATCGAAGGCAGGATACTATTTCTTGAGGTGCGGTAAGGAATTTTCATTTGAGCCAGATGAAGATCAGTTCTCTTCTACGCTGAGTATGATAGGCAATGTAGCAAAAGGAATAAAAGCTGGCGACTTCCCTGTTCAAAGGAACAGGTTTTGTGCATGGTGTGATTATAACAATCGGTGCCAGTCAACTCCGGTGCTTTCAATAAAGAGATGAGTGAGGTTAGCGGATAAAGTGAACTACAAGAAGTCGATTATTGTTGTATGCGTAATATCACTGATAACAAGCATTGTTCTGATCGGATGTGGAAAACCACAAGGTGCTTTGGTTTACATACTTGTAAATCATTCTAATTCAACCATCCAAATTGATGATCATGAACCCATACCCTATGAGGATTTCAAGAACCCTGTTCTCCTGCCAGCCAATCTTCACACAATAACAGTTGAATACCTCGAATCTGGTGATATTGAGACCAGGACCGTAAATCTTTTGTATGGTTATGAATATCAATACACCTTTGAAGCCTTTGATGAAGCAGTGATCAATGTGGATTCTCCGATCCCGGCTAACGTATACATAGGCAAGGTTAACCTGGGTGTTGTTCCATCTGACAGAGAGATCGTTGTGCATGCTGGAGAAAGAGAGATCAAAGGTGAATTATTGGGGTTTGGTTACAGGTGGAGAAGAACTAGACAATTCCAAACTGGCGACTCCGTATATTTGCAACCTGGCACAGATAAAGAGCATGGAGCTTTGTATGTTGAATCTGACTCCTCTGGTGCAAGCATCATAACCTCGATTGACGATGAACCAATCACATACGAAGGTTCGGTATTCTTCCCCATGGTTGAACCTGGGGTGGTTGAGATCAGCGAGAAGTTTACAGAGGGCGTGACCCACTATGTTGATATCAATCCAGGCAAGGTTACCAAACTGAGTTTTATCAGTGACCATAAGCGCAAGCTTAACAAACAAAACCACACTCTTGATATCAGCAAGGATTCTTCTGTTGAGTTATACGTAAACTGGAACTCTGGAGGAGTAACACATTCTGTGCTTGGCAAGAGTGTTTCAACAGTTTCTGATCTTAAACTTGACCAACTGACGCCATTCAGAGTCAGTGGTGTTGTATTGATGGATGCTCAGAAGCACTTTATTGGCAGGAACAACAATTGCATCCACGTATCTTCTGTATCGGGTGAGATACCTGAAACAATCGAATTCAATTCGTCATGCAAGCAATTGGCTGATGATCCTGATATAAGCTTGATTGGAGTTCAAAGGTTTTCCCAAGTCTCACCTGATGGAAGATACTTCTATTATGAAGATGGTATTCTCAGCTCAGATGGCGCACAATATAATCCTCTTAAATCGTTTCTTCCAGGGGATTGGGACATGGAAAATGAAGTGGTAACTACAGTTGGCATAAACTCAGGATGTGGCATCATTGAAGCTCGAGTTGAACGAATTGATGGTATGGGCAATCCAGTGCTTTTCCCTCAGGTTTCAGTTAAGGATATTATTGATAAGGAGTTGGAATACAAAGAGTTGCAGGCTTTCTTCATATCTGACTATGAATTACTCATGGTATTTGGTATATCTGGCAGAACCAGGTTGTGGAAGCTGACTCTCGATTCAGATCCTGAACTTCTGTTGGATATTGATCAGGGGATGGTGAATTCTGAATTCTTTGGGAAAAGATACTTGGTATGTTATCCACAACTCGAATCGAGAGCTAATCCATATATTTATGACATCGACACAAACCAACTGATGAATGACTCAAATAATACACCACAGTTGACACTATTGGAAAATGGTCTTGTCGCTAGCGGCTTTGCATCAGGAAGAATATCAGCAGGCATAACGTATGAATGGATAAACGAAACCTTAACACCTGTCTGGGCAGGCCTATTCCCAGTGGTTGATACAAGCGATTTAAGCTTTGTAAACCCTGCTCTAGAGGGGAGGAGCAACCCACTTGATAGCGTCAGTGGTGAACCTACTGAATAAAGCCAGAATTTGATTCATAAAATAGACAATTACCAGTGATGTAAGTATGTAGAATAGGAATGGTATCACCAAATTCCTCAGCTTTACTCTAGATGAAATACAGAGAGTTACGAAAAGCAGGATTATTGAACTGAAGTATCCGATGTTGAGTAAAACAGGCTGAGTGTTATAAAGCCAGTCTCTTGTCGCTGTCAGCGCTGGATGACCAAAGAAGGTTGGCACGTTTGGAGCCCAACCAGAAGCAGACAATCGAAAGCCAACATTAACTATGGCGGCTAACGGGACGGCTATACACACTGAATAATGTATGGGTTTCTCAAATTCACCTTCCACCATTGATCTCAATAAACCAAACAGGTAGTAGATATGGACCGAAACAGAGAATAAAAAATCAAATATCCTCAGCGATATGACAGATGGCCAGAAGCTGGTGCCGGCAAATCCAGCCATAATAAATACAGCACCCATAACATACAACCAATAAAATGAGAACTTCCCATGACTCTCATCTACTTTGATGAGAGTGGCAACTGGTATGACGTTATTTTTTGACTCCCTCTCCCGAATACCATTGAGTAATTCAAGCAGATTAATATTTTTCGCTCTATCTTGTGATGACACTTATCTCCTCCACTATGTATTGTTCTTTCCATACATTCTTGAGAGCCGAGATACTAATAATAGAGTTACATGCAAAATCATTATTATGAATGAGTGAGGGTGGAACAAAAACCCTTACATCTCCGTCGGGGCTAGTGATAAAGAAGGAGAAATGTTCAGGATTATACGATGATATCTGACCAACCCACTGCTTTTTATCGAGTATTGACTTGGGTTGAATCGATTCGTGTATGATGTATAGAGATGTGCCGTCCCACTGCATTGCCACCTGAGCCCCAAGATACAGAACATCTGAGCTTTCATATGGTTGAGCTTGTGCAGAAACCAGGTAACCATCTTGGGTTTCTACCGTCAGTGGTCCAATCCTTGGGATGGGTTCAACTATTACTCCGTATGTGATTGTACCGTGACCGGCGCTTGTTGGAATTGCGGCAACTGTCAGCAACACAATGAAAAATAATGGTATATATCTCTTCATATCAAACCTCCTAGCTTTAGAAGTATACCTGATATTCCTCCTCCGAGCAATACTATGATTGGATGAGTCCCTGCAAAGAGTGCGACAATTGAACCGGCACCAATGATTATGAGATAGATATTAATGTTCACAAAGACCTGTTTTGCAATACCAAACAATACAAAAAATATAACAGCAACCACGGCAGGTCCGATGCCTTCTGTGAAACCCTTTATATAAGTATTGTCGCGCCATTTAATAAGAAGTGTATACAGTGTTACTCCAATTACCATTGGAGGTAAAAGTATTCCAAGTACTGCCATTACTGCTCCAAACAAACCTGCAATCTTGTTTCCAAAGATAGCAGAACTGGATATTGCAACTGGACCTGGGACGAATCCCACTGTCTTGATAACCTGTTCAAATTCTTCTGCTGTTATTAAACCTTGAACAGAGATGAGTTCATAGCGCATTATTGAAACTGATGCCCATCCACCACCGAAACTGGTGATGCCGATCTTCAGAAACATAAGGAACACTTTCAGATAGATCACAGAACAATTCTATGTTTAATTCTGCCATTAGCAAGTAATGCACTTGACAAAAAAATATATTAAAATAAAATAGCATTATGAGCTTTTCTAGAAATGATAGTCTTTATGGGATTTCAAAACCGATTACAGTTCGAATTCCACCACTGCAGAATGTAGATCTGACTGAAGGGATTTGGAGGATAATAGACACGCTACAGTTTCAGAAGCTGAGAAAAATAAAACAATTATCCTTAACACATCTTGTATATCCCGGAGCTAACCACACTCGCTTTGAGCATTCTCTTGGCGTGTTTAGCTTGATGATGAGGTATCTGAATCATCTGAGTTTGGATGAGCGGTTTTGCAAGATCATCAGGGATGAGCACCTAAGAGCCCTCCCATTTGTAGCTTTGCTTCATGATATTGGACACTATCCATTTGGTCATCTGGTTGAGCGTGAGGTATCTGATCTACCCAGTCATGAGATTAGAAGTCAAGAGATAGTACAGAACCTCGATATTGCAGAATTAATCCGTGATCAAATGGTGGATCCTGTTATTGTGGGTCAACTTATCACTGGCGATTTCGACCAAACAAATAAGTCAATGAGATTGGCGGGAGACCTTATCGATTCGTCCATAGATGTCGATAAGATGGACTATCTTGAGAGAGACAGCCTGCATTGTGGTGTCCCCTACGGACGTTCTTATGATAAGGAAAGACTAATCAGCAGTCTAACTGTATCACCTAATGGCAGGCTAGCGCTATCGGCGAAGGGGAAGTCATCTGTTGAATACATAATTTTCAGCAGATACATAATGCTGACAGATGTCTACTGGCACCATACAGTCCGATCAGCGGCAATAATGCTCATTCGAGCGATGCAGGAAGCCATTCATTTCCCTGGATGGTCAGGTTATAGAAAGAGGCTTCTCGAAGGACTAGGCGATGAAGAAGCATTGAACGCTCTAGCGAAGATACTTGAGAGCAATTCTAGTGTTTTTGAACTGCTCAGGGGATTGCGTAACCGCGATTTGTACAAGAGAATTCGAACATATTCACCTTTTGATCCCGACTCATCAGAGGTATTCTCAGCACTAAAGGGTTTATCTGGTCCTCATTCAGCTCGAGCTCTATCAATAGAGTTAATTAAAAGGCTGAATATGGCACCTTTGAGTGTTCTTGTAGATATAGTTCCTTCAAAGGCAATGACTCAAGACGTAACAGTATTCTTTGAAAAACGTAACAAGTATAGAAAACTGTCTGAGATATCTCCAATAGCAAAATCCCTTGCTGATACATGGCAGAGTCTGACAGGTGTTGTAAGGGTATTCTGTCATCCGTTGCATGCAGGGAAGATGAGACAAATGGGCAGTGAAATCGATCGTCAGATCATCGAATCTGCAAATGTCGTGAAGTCAGAATTATTTAGTAAATAATTCTTATTCGGAATGATTCCTAATTGACAAAATATTCCAAGATGTTACTATTAAATCATCCGATTGGAGGTGACCATATGAATAATGAATTGAATATGCCATTACTTGGTGATCCGTTTCCAGAGATGAAGGTGAAAACAACACATGGTATGATTAATCTGCCAGGGGATTATAAGGGTAAGTGGTTTGTACTCTTCAGCCACCCAGCGGACTTTACACCCGTGTGTACTACTGAGTTTGTTTCGTTCCAGAGACACACTCAACAGTTTGATGAGTTGGGATGTAAATTGGTTGGCCTGTCCGTTGACCAGGTGTTTTCACACATCAAGTGGATTGAATGGATCGAAGAGAAGATTGGTGACAAGATTACCTTCCCGGTTGTTGCGGCCAACGATTCGATTGCATCTAAGATAGGTCTTTTGCATCCAGGTAAGGGAACAAACACAGTTAGAGCAGTCTTCGTTGTTGATCCAAATGGTTTAGTTCGTCTTGTTATATACTATCCACAGGAGATTGGCAGGAACATGGATGAGATAGTCAGGTCTGTGAAAGCGCTAAAACTCTCCGATGAAAAGAAGGTTGCAGTACCCGCAAACTGGCCCGAGAATGAGTTGATAAAAGACAGAGTAATTGTCCCGCCACCAGGTGACATTGATACAGCCAAGAAACGCTTGGATGAGTATGATTGTTATGATTGGTGGTTCTGTCACAAGCCTATTGATTAGTAGCCCCATATGACCACCTTGGTTATTGCTGGGGTGGTCACACATTTTTTTGGCTCTCTAAAAATTAAGTAGCATCTTCCTGAATGTCTCTGGCAAGATATGATATATGCTCTTGCTAGCAA
>CAZTGD010000022.1:0-29112 GCA_964613055.1 uncultured Caldisericales bacterium
TCTACTACTGTTTCAAGGTAGACAACGGAAAGATTAGCGGAGAGATACCTTGCCCCTAATATAATACACTCAGCTTTTTTTATAACTAGTTTGAACGAAAACACCCCTCTTTTTAAAAAGAGGGGTGTTTTCTATTAGAATAGGTCTTATAGCTGTGCAAATACTACTCATATCATTAATTATTATTTGTTTTAAGACATTGCATGCATACCTCATGCTTGACAATTCAAAAATTACTTGTTACCTTAAACACTGTCGCGGGTGTGGTGTATAAACTACATTCGAGTGTGTTTTTATTCGACAGGGTATGTTTACCCTGTGGCGGTTTTCATTATCGCATGAGACAGGAGTGTGTAACGTGAAAAAGATACTAGTCTGTACTCTTATCGCCTTTATCTCATTATCAATGGGAGTTGGCATGATTACGCAGTCAGTTAATGCATTTTGGCCGGTTGATGCGTCTTCTTATGATGGTGTTATTATCAACGACAACCAGGAAGAACCATATGAAAATCCCGGTAGAGTTCTTGTGGATGTTACTGATCTTCTGCCTAATGACCATACTGCATCTGCATATAAAGACTTTATCAAAGACAATATCTATGTCATTAGAGAAAGAACCAGTAATTCAATTATCAATTCGGGTTTCAGATTCAAAGATGATCAGAAGAGTACCCGAATGCCCTTAGTCACACTTGTTGCAAATGGTAAACCTCTAAATACATCAATTGCGGGAGTAGACACAGGATTATATGGTAGATTATCTGTAAACCAGACCATACCACCCTCAGGGATCATAGAATGGGATTTTACAGCAGGCGAATCCTGTAGCAATGGGAGCCCAACACATGCCGATCCGATGTGGGACTGCTCAGCTGAAATGCCGAATATTACATTCTTTGTCGAAGGTGGTGGAAATGGCATAACCGTAGGTATGAAGGATTGTATAACCGATGTCTTTGGTGCCGCGTTAAATCCTGACCTGAGAATTAAATTTGTTCGAGACAATACTATGCCAGTAGGTGCTACGGCTTACTATACTACCTCTCTACCAGATCCAAATAATCCAACGGGATGGTTGGGAATGATAACTATGCCTTCTGGGTATGGAGCCGCTCCGCAAGTCAGACCAAGTTGGTATGATGGTGCTGGTAATCCAATAGGTGTCTGGCAAACAAGTGCAAGGAATGGTAGGCTTGATACACTCACCCACGAGATGGTTCATGCGCATTATGACCAACTGAATCCTTACTATCATCCATGGGGAGAAGGCATGGTCGAGATGCAGGCTATTCTTGCAAGAAAACTATGGTGCCAGCGCAATGGATATGATCCATCCGATATTGCTAACTATGATGCTCAGTGGCCGACAAACCCTGAAAAGATGCTTGCCAGAAGACCAAATCTTGCTTGGGGAGTGCCTGTTGTGCTTCCCATTTACGAGAATATAAATCAACCAGGAATACAAGCTTCAGGCGGTTTCTTCTACACATCTGCTCCCAACCTTCGATCAAATGAATTGTCATGGGCACGTTATCAGACATCTGCAACCTGCTGGTGGAAGGTATGGAGAGAAACCTCACCAGCGATAATAGATAGTGGGAACCCTGCCACATATGGTACAGATACATACTTCGTTGATTGGAACTCCGAGTATTATGACTGGTGGTTCATGAATGGTCCAGGATGGGGAGTTGTTCAAACTGGATTTAATGATAATACTGCTCAATTCCATCAGTTCACACAAAATGTTTTGTTCAATGATATTGATATGGGTGGAGAGAGTGATGTTGAAGGTCAGGACTATCAAACCACATGGTCACGTAACCAATTCATTCTAGACACCTCAACAAATGCTGGATATCATGTGTTTATACCTGCAGGTCCATCATCGCCAGATGGTGGTAGGCCCTACGATTACTCAATGCAAACAGAGTACATCTGTGACATTGGCGCTTATTATAGCGATGCCGACATGGGTACATACATGCCTGCGTATCCATTCTTCTATGAAACGATTGCTGGTGGACCAAACAGCGGTCAGGAAATTGGTAGAGCCGGTGATATTCATATCCAGGTTACCGTTATTGATAACAGTGCCGATGAGACCACTGATGTTGAATATCATCCAACGTGGGATGGAGTAGCTGATCCACCTTGGACAAATCTTCCAGCATTTGGGAATAACATACCAAATCTCACTTTTGGTGCAACAGGTATGCTTACCACATATGAAGCAGGAGAGACATACCCAGCTGGATTAAGCTTTGAAAATCTTGGTTCAGCAGACCCTGTTGGCTGGGACGCGGGTGGAATGAAGATCGACTTTAGTGTTGACGCAAATAGTGACCCAACTGATTATGAAGCTTCACAGACGATATACTATGCCTCTGCTGAGAGTATTGGTGGTGGAGTTCATACTGTTATCACTGTAGGTGATGGGGAAAATAACACTAATGATGATATGTTTATCACCTATGATGGTGGTCCTGAAATTGATATCTCTGCAATAAATGACATCAGCAATCCTGGAAATGCTGATAGTGCATATTTCCATAATTATAATTTCACACCACCTGGTAGCACAACATATTCCAGCCATCAGATAGGATATCGTTTTGATGGAAATAACCTTGAGTTTGACTCATATTCATATGCCAATACCGGACCATTCTTCTATCACCACATTCATGCTCCAGCAGTTCAGAGGCTGACACAAGACCTTCCGATGTATACTGGTAGGATAGGTCATGCCATTCTTGTTCAATCAACAAGATACAATAGCCCAAACGATCCAGAAGCGGCGGCTAACAAACATTACTACTGCAGATTCTGTACGGATATCACTGAGCCAGAATCAGATGCACTTCCAGATAAAGAAGCAAGACCTGATTACATTCCTGAAGGCTCCTCAATTATCGCCGCTTATCTTTACACAAATGAAGCTGGAAGGCAAGTAGCGGGACAGTGGCAACAAGAACCCATACTTGTAAATCCTGGTGAAGCAACAAATCCAGCTCCATATGAGTACTGTATCGGTGATTATATTGGATCCAACGAAGGATATGTCCCTGCCGCACCGGCAACATGTAGAAGTGGTGGCGGTAATCCGGTTAACATGTTCAGATTTGATATTACCAAGCATCTTATCGATCCTTATGATACAATTCATGTAACCAATGTGTATCAAGTCCCAGCCGCGGCAGGCACTGCGAACCTTTACGGATTTACAATCCTTCTAATTTTCGAAAATGAAGATCTACCGTTAAGTATGATCAAGATTGCCGATGGTGCCTATGACGTTGGAAGACCTACTGGCAATCACGTTGTTACAACCTTCAATGGTTTTAGAACTCCACCAAATGTTTCAGAGTGGGAAGCAGACAATAGTGGTGGCAAGGCTTATATAACTCAGGTTTGTCTTTCGACAGACAACAACCCATGTGGTTCTCTATACACAATGCCTGGAACAGGTAGATGGGAACCAGAATGGGAGTTCTATGCAGTGGGTTCAGATAGACTACCACAGGGAGACAGGATTTGGCCGAGTCCTCTTCCTGCACCACAAGGTGCATGGTGGGCGCCATATTATAAAGATCCTAACAATGTGGGAGACAGAGCTCATTGGGATGCTGAGCCTTTGTATGTACCTTCAGTTCTACCACCAAAATTTCCGGCTGACTATCGTTTTAGCCCTAGAGCATCAGACCCAGATTGGTATAGCGTAGGCAAGCAATCGGCTTCTAGTTGGTATTGGAATCGACCATTCAGCAACAGCGCAAACAAAACAGCACTTGCATGGGAAGAAGATACTTATTGGGATGACATATGTCACATGGACTATGATCCGAATCCTGCAAATCATCCACCTGGCACCAGCAACACCGACAATCAGATAAGCCCCTCAGGATGGATAATAGAACAGAGAGAACCTGGTGTAGACCCTACATACTCACTAACAAATCCCAACTACGCGGCAGATCCATCAGTCTTTGTGCCAAATTCATACCTTGCAGGTAACGATACAGAGATATGGTATAGACCATATGCGGTGTGTAATAATAGTGAAATCGGGACTGATGCAGAGTGGGATTTCTCAGATGGCTTGGGACCATGTGTGCCTACAGAGATACCAAACCTAAATCCGTGGCCATCTTCATGTGATTTCGACCATCCTGCAAACAGCTCAAATAGCAGAACATGCGATAGTAATTCTAACTGGAATCCCTGGCCAGGAGCTAAGTACCCAACAACCGAGGAGGAAGGAGCGGCTCATACTGTAAACGTACTTCAGGTACCAATCATACCGTCACTATCACTCGAAAAGACAGCTTATCCATTGGATACAGTACTACCGGGCTCTGTGATAACCTATTCTCTAACAATAACTAACGATACTCCATTCACACAACAGGGGGTTATGCTCACTGAGAACTATCCAGTTGGTGTCACCTACCTTGACGCTAACCCTCCACCAGACATTGGGGATAATGTGTGGACAACCTCAATAAGCGATGATGGTGAGATGGCACCATGGGAAAGCTTTACTGTAGTTATCAGGGTTAATGTTGGATACCTTGATAAAGGAACAAGGCTTGTCAATGTAGCTTCAGCATCAGCTGAAACAGCACCACAACCGGTGTCTGATCAACATATCAACGTTTGCCTAGGCGAACCTGACCTCATCATCTCCAAGACATCCAAGCAGTTCCTCGCCGTCCAGGGTGACAAGATAACATATCACATCAAGATAAAGAACGTTGGTGACAGAGAAGCCGAAGGTGTAGTACTCACAGACATATTCCCAAGGGAGTTTGAGTATGTAGGCTCAGTACCAGCTGGTTCACAGGGGCTAAGCAAGATAACCTGGGCAATAGGTAGACTTAATGCAGGTGAAACTAGGTATTACGAACTCATCCTTAAACTGAGAGATGATATACGAATCAATCCAGGTGTATCTGTAGTAAACAGAGCCATAGTAGTCAGCGAGGAAGGACTCAAAGCCGAAGACCAGGCAGTACTGATTGTCTACAGACGTCCAGACCAGCCAGTGACATGCCCGAAACCAGATATTGATGTAGATATTGAAGGAAAAGAACTCACCATCTCCGTAGACAAGTTCGGTGGCTGTAGTCCGTACACCCTCCGAATTACCTGCCCAGACAAGGGATTGGATATCCTTGCAACTATAGATGAAGTAGACAAGGACAAGGTAGTTGACCTTGGTGTTGATCTTGATGATGGTGATATCATCCAGATAGAGCTGAGAAACAAATACGATGGCTCGTTCTACTACTGTTTCAAGGTAGACAACGGAAAGATTAGCGGAGAGATACCTTGCCCGTAACGCTATAAACTAAGAGTAATCATTAATGGATAAAATAAACCCCCGGTCGATCTGACTGGGGGTTTATTTATTAGAATCATTCGTTCGTAAATAAGGGGCATTATGCAACTGACACACACAATAGGTCTCCATCCTTGACCCCTCCTCTCAAGGGGTATCACCCTCTCCGTCATCTCCGTTTTCATCTACATTATTCCAGTTTACTCTACCTTATCCCGTTATTTTCTACGTCATTTCCGAGAAAGCTTGAATCCAGTGGAACTCTTGGATATGTCTGTTCATAAATAAAAGTTACAAAAAATCCCAAACACTTCGACTTTTCCCGTCATTCCTGGTTAAGCCGAATGAAGGAGAGCATTAACTCCAGGTGTGATATGGGAGACTTGTAGCTTTTTTTAATGAAACAACACGCATGTGTTAAAGGCATAGCACCCTTGAAAAACTTGTACAGCAATCATTTATCTGAAAACTGAATAATTTGAAAACATAGAATCTCGGTCACGTGTAAAGACCAAGATTCTATTTGCTTTGAAAGATAAATAAGAAAATATTAGCTTAATTCAGAAAGAGCTTTTTTGGTTAGTTCATCGTCTGGTGATTTACCATGCCAACCAGCTTCGTCTTCCATGAACGATACACCCTTGCCTTTGACGGTTTTTGCGATGATTGCTTTAGGTTTTCCATTGGCAGATTTTGAATTATCGAATGCTGAGAGGATGGAATCGAAATCGTGTCCGCCCACCTCAAAAACCTCAAAACCAAAAGCTATTAGTTTGTCTGAAAATGGATCTATATTCATCACATCTTTGACGAAACCGTCAATTTCAAGACGGTTTTTATCTATTATGATTGTAAGGTTATCAAGTTTGTAGTGTGAGGCAGACATATACGCCTCCCACACCTCACCCTCCTGTTGCTCTCCATCACCCAGTAGACAGAATATTCGATGCTTCCATTTCATCCTCTTTGCGGTGATAGAAGAGCCTACAGCAACAGAAATGCCTTGACCAAGAGAGCCTCCAGATGATTCAATACCAGGAAGACTGTGAATGAAGGGGTGACCTTGAAGGTTGGACTTAAATCGTCTGAATTCAAATAGTTTCTCGGGATCAAAGAAACCTCTCCTGGCAAGCAATGAGTAGATCAGTGGCGTTACATGAGCTTTGGAGTAGAAAATACGGTCTCTGTTTGGGTTAAGAGGGTCAGATGGACTTAGATTAGCTACCTCGAAATATAAAGCAGTCATTACATCTGTTGCTGAAAGTGAACCTCCTGGATGACCTGATCCTGCCTTGTTGATCATATTGATGATATCACGTCTTATTTGCTTTGAAATTAACTCTAATTCATCTCTGTCCATTATGACCTGACCTTACCTTACCTGCGGTACCCTTATAGAAAGGCTTCTTGATTATCTCGGCATCAAGCATTTTTCCTCTTATTTCAATCTTGACGTGTTTTCCTGTTTTATAGCCCTTTCCGAATGGAAGATAAGCCATTGCGCCTATGTATCCTGTAGATGGTATCAAACCACCTGAAGTAACGAAGCCGATTTTATCATCAGCTTTCTCATTGAAGACATCGAAACCATGTCTTGGAATGCCACCTTTATCCAGCAGTTTTAGACAAGTGAGTTTCCTCTTCCTACCACCCTTTTGACTTGCTGATTCAATAGCTTCTTTTCCAATAAAGTCCTTATCAAAATCAATAACAAATTTCTGACCTGCCTCAATCGGGTTTATTGTTTCATCCAATTCATTGCCATACAGCCAGTAACATACCTCAAATCTGAGTGTGTCCCTTGCGCCAAGACCGACAGGTTTTATGCCAAATTCTTCTCCTGCATCCATTATCGCCTTCCATAGTTTTTGTGCATAGGCATTATCAATATATAGTTCGAATCCGTCCTCACCGGTATAACCTGTTCTTGCTATTAATGCAGGGACACCGGCAACCTTTTCATTTGTGAATGTGAAGTAGGGAAGACACTCTGAATCAAAGTCTGTAATCTTTTTCATTACCTTGTAAGCTTCTGGTCCCTGTAATGCGAGTTCTGTGAAGGATTCAGAGAGATTCGTGACTGTTGTTCCAGCTATTTCATGTGATTTAATCCAATTAAAATCCTTGTCTGTATTGCTAGCATTTACAACCAGAAAGATGTTTTCACCAGAAATGAAGTGGATAAAGAGATCGTCGATAACTCCCCCATCCTCATTGCATATGACAGTGTATTTGATATCGCCGGGTTTCATTTCTCGAACATTGTTTGAGCAGATCATATCCGCAAATTCAACAGCCTTCTGTCCCCTTATTTCAATCTCACCCATATGAGATACATCAAACAGTCCAACGTGTTCCCTTACTGCTTTGTGCTCATCAAGTATTGATGTGTACTGTATTGGCATCTCATAACCAGCAAAGGGAACGATCTTTGCGCCCAGGCGCAGATGTTCTTCATGCAATGGAGTTCGTTTCATTTCTCCTCCTGAGTTAGAATGAATATTAGAATAGTTTCTTCCGAAGCGTTTTTATGAGAAGCTTGCATGCGTCAAGAGAATCTCTGACATCAGAGATAGCCCCAAAACATCCATACTTCCTCATTGGTATTGAGAGTGTTGCCATTGGAACACTAGCTTGAGACAAATTCATCATGAACTCATCATGTCTGTACTCATCATCAACAGCCAGTTGTAATGGGACGTTGGACGATCGAGCTACGTCTTGTATAATCTGATTTGTTGTATGATGACGTAATACGGATGAACCCTCAACGACCAGCACTGGGCCAGAGCCTATCTCTATCTTCCCTTTTCGATTGTGGTTGGGAGTGTCTGTTGAATCAATTGTCGAGATATGTATCAGCAGATCTGGATTTTCGCGGTTGATGACTGTTAAAGAACCCCTTGATCCAAGTTGACCTTGGCTTGTAAAACTGAATATGAGATTGTTCTGAGTTTGACCAATATCACGAGCAAGAGAGGACACGATGCTGGCTGGCACTTTGCAGTCTCCTCGACCGAGAATGGAGTTGTCTTTGATGCGTGTTGGAATGTTGAATGAAGGGTGATCCCCGATTTTAACATACTCCAATGCTCTGTTTTTGTTCATCACACCAATATCAATAAAGAGGTTATCAAAACCCATCTTTGTGTCACTGTAGCTTCTCTTTTCGCACCCTACAAAACCTGTTATACCAGATGGAAAAGTAACTTGAGCGTTTAGAACATCGGATGTCTTGAGTTTGCCAGAGGGATAGAATCGGATGAAACCGTTTGAGTCTATATGATTGACCACAAGTGATGGTTCATCTATCGAACATAAAACAAGAACCTTTTTAGCACCCACATTGGGTATCTTGATTGTAACATTGCCCATGAAGTCAGTATCGATAGACTGTTGTGAGTGGATATCAACAATACATTTTGTGATTTTTTCTTCAAATCCCGTGGGCGAGTGAATCGAGATTAGTTGCTCTAGAGTCGATCTCATATCTCTATCTCCCCTCTGTCTATCCTTTTGATAAATGATTTTACCAACGTTATCATATCGCCTGCATCGGATTTACTGGCAAGAGATACAGGAGAATGAATATATCTGCATCCAACGGCAATAACCAAACACTTCGTTCCTCCGTTTTCGGTCTGCATCACTCCTGCGTTTGTACCACCAGTTACAGTACCCTTATGCTGGTAATTGATGTTATTCATATTAGCAGTCTCTTCAAGGGCGTGACGGAGATCTCTTGGGATTATTATGGATCTGTCTTCAAATGTTATTACCGGTCCGGCACCCATTGTGGTACAAAGCATATGTTCGTCTACTCCTGGCATGTCGCCAGCTGAGGTCCCTTCCAATGCAACTACAAGATCTGGTTTGTGTGTACGAACTGCAAGCCTGGCACCTTTCATACCTATCTCCTCACCCATAGTGAAGCTTGCAATCAAGGTGCAGTCCGTTTCCAGTTCGCAAAAAACCTTTGCAGTTGCCCAGCAACCCAATCGATCATCGAAGGATTTCCCTTTGATTGTTGTTCCCCAGTCTTCAAATACTGTATCAAACATCGCGGTTGTGTTTAGCGGGGCAAGTCTTTCAGCTTCGTTTTTGTCCTTGGCACCGATATCTATCATCAACTCGTTGATGGGATAGGTACGTTCCCTTTCTGATTGTTTTTCTCTTCGCTCAAGATGAGGAGGTTTCACACCAATGACACCAGGCATCTGATCTTTGCCGATATAAACAGATTTACCTGGAAGAACCCGAGGATCTAAGCCTCCAGCACCAACAAACTTAAGATGTCCTGTAGCTGTATATCCTACAACCATTAGCCCAACCTCGTCCATGTGGGCATCAAGCATGATAGATGGAGAACCGTCTTTACCCTTTCGAGTGAATGACAAACTACCTAGGTTGTCAATTACCGGATTTAAGTCCAAGTGTGTTTTGATGTACTCTTTGATTATCTTACGGATATCATCCTCGTAACCAGGGGGACCAAAAGCGTTTGATAGCTGTTTAAGGAGTTTCATGCGAACACTCCCATAATATTGTGAGGCAGTCCACGTATAAATTCACTCAGCACGAGGACGCAGTCATTGGTAGTCGAAAGATCAAAGACCTCCACAGGTTGGTGAAGATATCTGATGGGGATAAAGATAGCACCAGTTGGGACGCCCAAATCAGTGTGAATGAATTGACCTGATTCACCACCATCACCATCATAAACCACATGATTCGATTTAACACCGAGTTTTTCTGATGCTGTGAACAGTGCATTTGAAACGGTTTTATTTATCAACGCTCCATTAGATATCTGGATACCGTCTTCTATGCTGTATTCTTTGTTTGGACCTTTATAGAATAAATTAGAAAAGCATGTATCAACTGAAATTGCAATGTCTGGATTGATAGTTCTTATAGCGTGTGATGCCCCCTGTGAACCAATCTCCTCGCTGCCAGAGCACATCAGAACCACATTAGCATCGATTCTAATCTGAGATAACCTTGAGGTTAGTTCAAGCAGTATGGTAACTGATATCTTGTTATCTATGGCACTACCAGCTATTCGGTTGTTGTGTAACTTATAGAAACGTTTCTTGTATGTGATTCTATCGCCAATCGAAATCAATTCATTGAGTTCGGATCTTGTTCTGCATGTGTCTACAAATAGATCGCTTGGATTGATTATCTTGTCCATTTCACCAGGTTTGAGAAGGTGAGGTGGTTTGCACCCAATGATTCCCTTCACCATTTCCCTGCCGTTTATCTCAACCTCAAGTCCCGGGAGAACACGCCAAAATCCACTGTAACTATTTATCCTAACGAATCCATTTTCAGTAATACCAGATACGACCATCCCCACCTCATCCCCGTGAGCAGAGATGAGAATAGTTGGTTTCCTTTTGTCAATCTTCCCGTTTGAAGCATAAGCGTTTCTGTCATCAGACCAAGCTAACAAAGCATTTGATTGAGACTCTTTGATGAAATATTCGAAAATCTTTTCTTCGTAGCCAGAGGCTGAGTTTATCTGAATCAGAGATGAAAGAGTGTCAGTGAAACTGTTGTACTTCTCATAATGAGTTATATTCATCGGAATCATACCTTTCCATGATAAAACTAAAAGCATCGTCCTTTGTTGAGACATTCTTTAATGCCTGAGCTTCAAGCAGATCTGATTGGATTTGACCAATGATCGGTCCCGGTTTAAGCTTCAATTTTTTTATTATATCATCTCCACTCAGGAGTGGCTTAGGTTTGCCTATCTCTTTTGCAGCGGCAACCATGGAACGCATGAAGTCAGCGTATGCTTCTAAGGAACCCCAGGAAAGCATCTCCGTGGCATAGGCATCAGCGAGTGCTATGAGTAGGCATGGTATTGACAAATCACCGAGATCTCTGAAGAATCTGTAAACAGCTCTTCTTGTAACTTTATCTAGTTTAGCGAGATTATGTGGTCTCATATGTTGCCTGATCAGTGTTGATGTGACCTCTATCTCGGCTGATGAAAATCTCAATATCTTCATCCTGGATGCTATCATCTCAGCTCCGACATCGTCGTGACCAATAAAGTGAACATCCTTGTCGTTTGTCATAGTCTTTGGTTTGCCTACATCATGAAGTAAGGCCGCCAACTTGGTCAGAACTAAAAGGCTATGACCCCCAGAAATCTTTTTGCATAGAAGCTCTCTAGCAGAATCTGAATACTCAAGGAGTACATCATCGAGATTATTCATCACATCTTCAAAGTACTTATATGTCCAAAGCAGATGTTCGGTTAGACCTGTTATATGAGATTTGCCGGTCGGTGTTAGGTTCAACTTTGCCAACTCAGGCAGGATTCTTTCAAGAAGATGACTCTGCTTGAGTTTCTCGATCAGATTGAAAGAACCTTGTACTGCAAGTGTCCTGCAGAGTTCGTCCCTTATCCTTTCCTTGCTTGGTTTATTGATAAGATGGGCATTTTTAGTGATCATGCGGAGTGTCACAGGATCGATGTTGAAACTGAGTTCAGCCGCCAATCTGAATGCTCTTATCATCCTTAAGGGATCGTTTATAAAGCGTTCTTCGTTGAGCGTCCGAATAATGCCTTTTGAGAGATCTGGAATGCCTCGTTGAGGATCAATTATCTTCCAATTCTTGATAATTATTCCGATAGAGTTTATAGCAAAGTCTCTTGTAAGAAGGTCTATTTCTGCTCTTTCCTTTAAGGGTGTGATATCAACATGCGTTCCTTCCTTAACCATTCGATGAATATCACGATCACTGTCCAGTAAGACATGTGTAAACCCTTTGTTTGAAAGTTCCTCTACGAATCCTGTTGTGTCAGGTGTGGCAATATCAATATCCTGAGGAGTTCTACCCAGCATAATATCCCGAATGGTACCACCAACCATCATTGAATCAGGATGCAAAGGAACATCGCCAACAATATCGAAAAGAACATGCTTCGCCTTGCTTATCAACTCTTGATTTGATAATATTATGTTCACGATATGAATGTAACACATTTGGAGTTAATTGTGAAGTGAGAGGAAGTGGGATTTTTCTGTCTGCTTGGATTGTCGGTTTTTTAGCTCTTGGTATTATGATTTCTTCTATTTTATCTCACAAGGCCATAGTCATTGAAGTGGAAGGAATGATCAAGCCTATTGTAACATATCACAATTCAGTAGGATCAGTGCTGGTAAATCAAGTCTTACTAGAATCCCACTTTCGAAATGTATGTATCCAGAATAGAGAAGGTTTAGAACTATCCGCAAGTGACTTGGTTGTTGATGGTCAGGTTTATTCAGTCAAAATGAGAAACCATTTTGTGTTTAGTAATGAGAGAAAACTGATAAAGATATCTTCGTTTACATCGGATAAAAGAGATATAGCAAGAAAGAGCGGAATTGCAATTGGAGAGTATGATAGATTCGAGAGCGTAGAGGATCCCAATTCTCCCGGTATAATGATTGATAGAATTGTAAGGGTAGAGCACAAACTTGTAGATGAATTTGAGGATGTTCCATACGAACTAATCTATCAGGACAGTAATCGGATAGATAAGGGCAAGATTGTAATCTGGAAACCTGGTTCTGGTGGAGAAATCAAGAGGACATACAAACAAATATTTGAGGATGGTGAATTGATTTCAAAAGAACTAGTCTCGGAAACATATTCAAAATATCCGATCCATCAAGTAGTTGCAGAGGGGCAGGCTGAGTTACCAGCGGGGTATTTGGAGGAGAGAATTATGGAATCAACAGCCTATACACCCACGGTTGAGGAATGCGATGGAAATCCTGATATCTGCGCAACAGGCATGAAATCAGGGTATGGTGTTGTAGCTGTTTACCCAGACGAGATACCGTATTATACTAAGATGTACATCGAAGGTTACGGCTATGCAATAGCAGGTGATTGTGGTGGAGCTATTGGACCTGGAAGGATAGATGTATTTTTCTACGATAAGCAATCTGCTATCGCGTGGGGAAGAAGAGAGGTAAAGGTTTATGTCCTCGAATGGCCTGAACGCATTGAAGAATGATCTAAAATCATATGAGATTCGACTGAAAAAGAAGTTCGGTCAGAATTTCTGTTATGATAAATCGGTAGTACAGAGAATCATTACATCCTGTGGTTTTGACAGGGCGGATTGGGTGTTGGAGATCGGTGCTGGTACAGGTGTTTTAACTATTGAGATAGCAAAGGTCGTACATAGTGTAATTGCCGTTGAGATAGATACGAATCTTAGACCGTTGCTTCTTAACAATGTAGCAGACTATAAGAATACTAGAATAATTTTTGATGACATACTTCGTTTAGATATGAGGAACATAAATCCATCAAAGGTTATTGGCAATTTGCCATATTACTGTGCATCGGCAATAATTAAGCAGTGGGTAAATCAGGTTCAATCGTCCGAAGCGTTCTTCATGCTTCCTGATGATATTGTAGCCCATCTGGAGGCAAGCCCAGGAACTAAACAGTACACAGCCTTTTCTGTCTTCGCCAAGTACGCATTTAAATTCGAGAAATTATTTTCTGTGCATCCCTCTTCTTTCTTTCCCAGACCATCAGTTGGTTCAGCTTTTGTAAAGTTGTCATCTTCTCCAGCCTCCAGATTATCACCATCTGCAGAAGAGCATTTCTTAAGAGTGGTAGAAGGCGCATTTTCACAAAGAAGAAAAACACTGATAAACTCACTGATAAGCTCTGGTTTCTCAGCTGAGGAATTGTATCCAGCTGTTTCATTCCTGGGTCTTGATAAGAAAATACGAGGCGAGGAACTTTCTGTTGAACAACTCAAAAGACTTGCCGGTTTCATACCGATATAGAGCTCCTGCAAAAATCAACTGGGACTTATTTGTATTCCCAAGGTATTCATCAGGACTCCATCCGATAGACTCAATTGCAACTATAATTGATTTATGGGATGAACTCACCATAAAGGTTGCCAAAGGTCATGGAATTGATGTTGGATGTCCTATCTCTCCTGGAAAAGATAACATTGTGTGGAAGGCAGTTAAGGTGTTCCTTGACTACACACAACTAAGATTCCAAGTATCGGTTGATATAACCAAGAATATCCCCTCTGGTGCGGGTTTAGGCGGGGGATCATCTGATGCCATGCATACGCTGTTAATGCTAGACAGAATCACCAAATCAGATCTAACAATCAGGGAAATGCTATCTATTGCCAAACAAATTGGTTCTGATCTGCCGTTGTTTCTATATGGAGGGTGGATAAGAGTATCTGGCACAGGTGAGTTTGTCGAAAGAGTAATTGCGCCTGAAAAAAAACTACTATTGGTCAAACCTGATAAATCGGTATCTACGAAAGAAGTGTATCAACAATGGGATGAATATCAAAAATCAATTGAGATGCCAGATATCAAAGAAAGACTCATCCATCCCTTCAATGCACTACAAACAGCTACATGCAATTTAGTACCAGATTTGAAAAGGATTATTAGCTATTTAGAAGGGTTATCCTACACGAGAAACGTGTCAATGACAGGTTCAGGTACTGCTGTGTTTGCAGAGATCAACAACACAAACTCAGTTGAATTAGACTGTATTGAAAAGGAATGCAACTGCAGGTGTTGGGTTACGAACACTACGAGTTCTTGAAATCAGTTATTGCGATCTGTAGTTTTTCAGTAAGCGATTTAAGTGTTCTCTGAGATAGATCTATGTCCAGATAGAGTTCCAAGTTCATACAATAGTTTTCTATCTCATAGATGTTCTTACCAAGGTCATCAAGCTTTCTGTCGAAGAAATTGCTTTTTCCTTTCAAGATTTCCCTTGATATCGATTTCAATTCGTCAGTCAGAAGATTAACGTTTACAATAGATTTAAATGGGATTCCAAACCTCCAGCCTGTCAATTCAGAATAAAGATCCTCTGGCACCTCATAGATATCAAGTGATGCATCTGAATCACTCATTAGAGTGACAGCCTTGGCCATGTTGTCTGTTACCGGAGACTCATTTATTGGGTATCTATTGACTATTTGACCATCTTCAATGTCAAGCAGAGAGCCATTGTCGACAAATAGCAGGACGTAATCATTTCTAGTATTGATGCTTATGCATCCTGAGAAGTGGTCGTTGACCATCCTGTTGAATAGTTCATCAATAATGAGCATTTGCGGATTGAAATTTCTAAAGACGGGGTATCTGGAAAGGAGTGATGAGAAGCATTTAAGGATGACTGGATCAATGTCAGAGATCATATAGTTGTTCTTTGAATTCTGACTAATTTTTATCTCTTTGACCATTTTAATAGCTTCCACCCCAAATTTGAGAGCTTCGTTTGATTGGAAGATGGTAACAAGTGGTCTGCCCTTGAACAGAAGTACATTGAAATGTCCGTTTGAGAAAGATGTTTTGAGAATGCCTGAAAAAAGCCTTGTTCTCATTGTGTAGAGAACATCAGACGGATCATCCATATTTAATTTTTCAATTTCGGTAAAATCCTTGTGATTGGGAAACGCATTCAGTATATCAATCATTTGCCACCCCCAGTACGGTTCTGACAAGGTTGATCAGCTTGCTTGATGAAATGGGACGGTTTGTGTAACCAGCTGTTCCAAGGTTTATACTCATCAGCTTGAAAATTCCCTGCATCGGTGAAGTGAGGATGATTACAGGAATATCAGATGTCCTGGGATTTGATTTGAGTTTATTGAGGACTTCAAATCCATTCATCTCTGGAAGATTCAGGTCAAGTATGATGCAGGACGGAGTACCCATCGGGATTTTTTTGAAGATGTCATCTCCGCTTGAACAGGAGAACAAGTAGTAGTTCTCTTTGTAAAGAGGCTCAAGCGCCATCAAAACATCCTTCCTTGCTTCGACAGTCTCCTGGGCAATAAGGATTATTTTCTTCATATCCGATGCACCTCCGTCCTGATCCATTGCTTAAATCATACTATGTTATTTTCGCTTCTTCCTTCTTCCTGGTTTCCTCTTTTTTGTTGGTGGACCCTTTTTGACTGAAGTTGAAGGTTTGCTGACACTATCTGTTTGTTTAGTTTCTGGCTCAGTCTCAAGTGACATCCCATTTTTCTTTGTTTCTACTTCACTTGCAAGTGACATCTGCTCTTGCTCTCCACCGGCATAGCGAATACCAGCATTTCGCCAAACAACAAGTAGTGGTGCGGCTATGTAGATAGAGGAGAAGGTTCCCGCCAAAAGTCCAAGGAACAGAATCAACGTGAAGTCGAGTATCGTTCTGCCTCCGAAGAACAAAAGAACAAGTATGGCAAAGAGTGTAGTCACTGATGTATTAAACGAGCGCATGAATGTTTGAGTGACTGACATGTTGATCATATCAGGATAGCTGATTCTTCCAAGCCACAGCTTTGTATTCTCTCGCACGCGGTCCATGATTACGACTGTATCCTGGACATCATACGAGATCATTGCAAGCAATGCCGCTACCGCCGCGAGATTAACCTCTACCCAGAAAAGTGAGAAGATACCCAACACAAAGAAGAGGTCATGGACAAGACAAGCAATCGCCGCGACCGATGCATTGGGTTGGAATCTGAAAGCGATATACACGAATATAATTGACAGCGCCCAAAGCAAAGCTTTCCATGCAGTGGACTTCAATTCGTTACCAATAACTGGACCAATCGTGTCAATCCTCTGCTGTTCCTTTATATCCTCGCCAAATCGTTCGCGTAGATCGTCAATGACTGTCTGCAGTTTTGTCTGCGAAGACTCCTGAGTTCTTATGAGAAGAGAATTAGCAATCTTTACATCTGCCTCGGCGGCTCCAGTCTTTCTCTGTACTTGTATAGAGCCAACAGAAACACCGTGCTTGGAGAACATGGCTCTAACCTCTGAGATTACAGCGGAATCATCCATGGCTTTGCCTTCGAGAGTGAAGGATTCCTCGAAGGTGATATCGATGATCGTTCCACCTGTGAAATCAAGACCCCAGTTAAATGGTTGGCCTGGGATTGAAACATCTGACAGGTTGGTCATCTTCTTGCTGTATTTCTCGTCAAGTGTCTTTACAAGTTCACCATACTCATCAGTCAATATCGTTGTGATTTCAACATATTGATCGTCAGAAATTGATTTAGCCTGGATCTCAATAACGTTTGTAATCGGCTCATACTTAACCTCAGCACCCATAGCGTCTGCAGAGTCTGATACGTTTACTTCACTCTCGCTAACCGTTATTGAAACACTCTCTAAACTGAGTTCTGAGATGAGTTCGGCTGTTCGAGCTGTTATTGTGGCTGGTTCGTCAGCCAATGCTTCTTTAAATACAATTGTTGCAACATCAACATTATCACCACTTGTAAACCATCTGAAACCAATGATCATTGCGCCAACGATCATAACGAGAATGAAACTCGTCATGAGGATCCTTAGCTTTCCGATGATATTCCATTTTCGGGGATTCAGGAAACTCATTGGTCACCTCCAATGCCGTATAGGAATCTGAAGGCGGGAGAGGATGGATCGGGTTTGAAGAATTTTGTCATCATATCCATGAGGAATCTTGCAACGAATAGTGCAGTGAAGAATGATGCAAAGATACCGAAAGACAGTGTGACCGCGAATCCCTTTACAGCGCCAGTACCGAGCCAGTAAAGGACTCCAGCACCAATAAGGGTTGTGAAGTTAGCGTCAAAAACGGTTGAGAAACCCTTTGAGAAACCATTGGCTACGGCTGACACGGGAGTCTTTCCTTCCATCATCTCTTCCTTGATTCGCTCGAAGATGATGACGTTTGCATCAACCGCTAGTCCAACCGATAGTATCGCACCGCCTATGGCTGGAAGCGAGAATGTGGCTCCAACAACAAGGAGAAGGGCAAGGTATATGCAGGCGTAAATAGCCAGAGACACTACAGCAAATAACCCCATTCCTCTGTAATAGAACACCATGTAAAGACCGATTAGAAGCATAGCAATTATTGCCGCGATTCCAACGTTGTTAACAGTGTCCTGTCCAAGTGAAGCGCCGACTACGCGGAGTTCTGCAGGATCCGAATTTAACTGCAATGGAAGCGCACCACCCTCGATAAGTAGGGCATTCTGAGTTGCCCATGCCTGCTGATCCTCTCCGCTACCCCCAGTGATTACACCTTCGCCATCCTCAATCGCTGTTTGTACGTTTGGATTCATCAGCTGTTCTTCGTCAAGCCAGATTGATATGTGTCTTTTCTCGTCACCTTCTGGCTGTTGGACAGCTTCACGTGTGGCATCTCCAAAAAGCTGTGTGCCTTCGGGATTCAGTTTGAAGCGGATCTGCCAACCATTACCACCACTGCTTGTTGGACCATAGAACGCCTCAGCCGATTTTACATGTTCTCCGGTCAGTATTACAGTGTCATCATACTTCCTAAACTCTAGCCTGGCTGTTCGACCTAGAACCGCTAATGCCTCTTCCTTGTTCTGATAACCAGGAAGTTCAACAAGGATCCGATTCTTGTTGCCTTGTCTCTGAACGATCGTTTCAGCTACACCAAGTCCATTGACCCTATTCTGAAGAACAGCCACAGTTCTATTCATTGCCTCGTCGGTTATCTCACCCTCAGCAGGCTTCTCAGCTGTTAAAACGACATGAACTCCACCCTGAAGGTCTAATCCAAGCCTGTAGGGGTACTTTGGACCAATCTCTGTTTTGACTTTGCCGGCCTCATCGATTACCCGATGCTCTGTTGTGATCGTCGATGGGAAGAATGCAACCCATGCTGATAGAGCAACGATTAAAACGATGAACACCAGTCTTGCCCAATCATTTCCTTTCATATAAACACACCTCTGATAGTTTCTAAACAACCCGTTCATGATAGTTTATGTAACCCCATCAAGTCAAGAAACTTACTGATAATGGGTAGTTTTTGATTGACATTAGAGTATATCAATGTAACAAGTAGATATGCAGGGAATTACTCCATACATAGAGATTAACACTGAAGCTGTTGAACACAACGCAAAGGTCGTTTCTGGTTGGTGCGTGAGTAAAGGTATTGACCTTTGGGGTGTTACCAAGGTTGCAAGAGGTGATGTAAAAGTAGCAACTGCGATGTTAAGGGGAGGGTGCATTGGATTGGCCGACTCCAGGATTCAAAACCTTAAGAATCTGAGACAATCTTTCCCGGAAGCAAGGTTGATGTGTATCCGCACACCAGGTAATGCACAACTGGTTGATCTAGTTGGCAATGTTGATATAAGCCTGCAAAGCGACCTTGGCATCATTGAAAACATCGGAAGAATTGCTGTCAATACTGGCAAGACTCATTCTATCATTCTTATGATGGAACTCGGTGATCTCAGAGAAGGTATTCCATTTGACGATTATTTCGACATGTTCAAGAAGGCTATTAGAATTGAAGGAATAAATGTTATTGGAATCGGTGGTATTCTGACTTGTCTGTCTGGAGTAAAACCCACAGAAGACAATCTTGGCATGTTGCTGAAAGCAAGAGATAGTATCAGTGATGAACTTGGTATTGATGTGCAAATGATCGCAGGTGGGTCTTCTGGTGTTCTGCCAATGCTAATAGATTCTTCTTTGCCAGAGGGAATCAATGAGTTTCACGTTGGTGAGAGCATTGTCCTTGGAACTGACGCACTGACTGGAGAACCGTTACATCCTGACCTTAGAGTTGATGCATTTACATTCTTCGCAGAAGTGATTGAGTGCTATCGCAAGCCCTCGAAACCTGAAGGCAAGGTTGTCCAGAAGATGACCGGCGAGGTTCCAGAGTTTGATGATCTTGGCAAGAGAGATAGAGCAATACTAAACTTCGGTTTGCAGGATACAAACCCAGCATTCTTGACACCGCTCAAAGACGGTGTAACATTAATCGACGCTTCATCGGATCATGCAGTTGCTGATGTTGAAGGTGTAGCTGGTGTCAAGGTTGGTGATATACTTGCATTCAGGCCGTCGTATGCGGGATTGTTGCATATGATGGACAGTGAATATGTAGAGAAGAGATATACGGAGGATCTAGATGGCACATAAGAAGACATTTGGTTCTGCAAAGAATGGTAGAGATAGCAATCCCAAGTACTTGGGAATCAAGATCGCTGATGGTCAGCACGTAAACGCTGGCGGAGTAATTGTACGTCAGAGAGGAACTCGAATCTATCCAGGCACTGGAACTGGATTGGGCAGAGACCACACCATTTTTGCTCTAAATTCTGGTATCGTTCGATTTAATAGAATGGGCAAAAAGGGGAAGCGTTGCGTCGTTGAACCAGTTGGTTAATGTTTGTTGACGAGGTAACCATATCAATCCGCGCTGGTAAAGGCGGGGATGGTGTGGTCGCTTTCAGAAGAGCCAAGTATGAGCCAAAGGGAGGACCAGCAGGAGGTAGAGGTGGTCGTGGCGGGGATGTGTATGTTATTTCTGATTCCAACATTTCAGATCTATCTCACCTGTATGGTAAAACACATTTCAATGCGTCTAACGGTAGACCCGGCGAAGGCAATAAGAAGACTGGTGCTTCAGGTGATGATCTAATCATAAAGGTACCAGTTGGTGTATCTGTATTTCTAGATGACGATGAGCGACTCATTGCTGATCTGGTTGAAGAAGGACAGGAGTATCTCGTTGCAAAGGGTGGTAGAGGTGGACTTGGCAATACGAGTTTTGTGAATCCCAGAAGACAAACACCCCATATTGCAACCTCAGGTGAAAAGGGAGAGCAGTTAAAGATAAGGATTGAATTGAAACTGCTGGCTGATGTAGGGCTTGTAGGTTTTCCCAATGCCGGGAAATCTACATTGCTTGGTACAGTTTCCAATGCAAACCCAAAGATCGGTGAATACCCTTTTACAACTCTACACCCTTACCTCGGTGTTATCACCATGCCAGACTGGAGAAGGTATACTATTGCCGACATTCCGGGATTGATTAAGGGAGCTTCAGTGGGCAAGGGTTTGGGACTGGAATTTCTACGACACATCGAGAGATGCAGAGTGTTATTATATTTAATCGACTTATCCGATGATGATCCAATTGATACGCTTAAAACACTATGGAATGAGATCAAACTCTATTCCGAGGAAACATATGCAAAACCAGCATTTATAGTGGGTAATAAAATTGACATATGTGATGAATCAAAAGCGAATGGGCTCAAGTCTTTCGCAAAAGAGCGAAAAATACCATATTTGTCCATATCGGCAAAGGATCGCATTCATGTAGATAGACTCATAAAGACACTATCCGAACAGATTGATAAAACACCGATACCAAAGACTGTAGTTGAAACACAGGTACGCCTTATTATCACCAGCAAGCGAGTCAGAATCTCTCATCAAGATGATGTATACATAGTTGAACATGAGCCCCTAGAACGCATTGTAAGCTCTACCGATCTCGAAAGTGCTGATGGTAGAGCGTTTATTCAGAGACAGATACACAGATTAGGCATAGAGAAAAAATTAAGGGGAAAAGGTGCTGTGGACGGTGATACAGTGATGATCGGGAATATGAGGTTTGCTCTTGACTAATATTGGTATTATAGGCGGCTCTTTCAACCCACCAACCTATGCCCATCTTCAGCTTGGAGTGTTTGCTTTTAATCAGTTTTCACTCTATAGAATCTTGCTCGTTCCATGTTCGGTCAGCGGGTTTAAGGGTAACGTTGTTATGGAAGATCAATACCATCGATACAACATGACCGTTCTTTCATCAGAAGGATTAGATGGGTTTGAGGTACTGGACGTTGATCTGTTCAAAGGAAGCAATATTTACGCATATGAATCAATTAATCAGATAAAGATACTCTATCCTGAAGCCAATCTGTATTACATAGCTGGTAGTGATTCTATTGCATCTGTTGGAATGTGGAAGAATCCGACGGCATTTGTTGATGATCTCCATTTTGTTATCGCAAACAGAGAGAGTACTTTCATGCAGGAAGCTATTGGTGTGTTGAGGCACTTAGGTGTGAATGAAGAGAGAATAAATGAGCTTGATTATCCAATGAACAACGTGTCATCGACTGTTGTCAGAAAACGTTTAGCAGGTGGATTGGGTTGTGATTGCCTTACTCCACAATCTGTTTTAAGGTATATATCAGTCCATGGGTTGTATGAAAAGGAGGATGAGTCTGGAAGATAGAATCAACGAGCAGTTACATAGGTTTCAAAAGGAGTTGATGGATCTGAAGTGTGGTGATGTAAAGGTGCTAGATGTAACAGGAATGACGCCCATGTGTGATTTCTTTATCATCGCAACCGTTGTCTCTTCGCCACAATCGAAGGCCGCCATAAGCAGATTGCTACGAGCAGGCAAGGATATGGGTATCAGCACAAGGAAGGTTGAAGGCGATTTCACTTCAAGGTGGGTATTGTGTGATTTTGGCGATATCATTGTTCATCTCATGGAGGAAGAAGAGAGGATATACTATAATCTGGAGGAGATATGGAAACGAAAGGAATAACAATATTCCTCATTGCTGTAATACTGATAGTAGGTCTTGCAGGTTGCCAAACCAATGAAGATGATAGTCATGTGTTTGCGGTTGCAGAGAACGATTTTGAACTGAGGGGATGCATATGGAATATTCACCTAGAGAAGGTCGATACAGCCATATATCAGCTACTTGAGGATGAAACATATGGCAATACCTATAGGCCAGACCTTGGTTACTTCTATGTGATCCATGTATCAATTAAACCCGGTGATCAACCATATCTCTCTCTGAAAGATATCAGATATCAGATGGTTGATGTCCATGGGACGAAGTATCTACCTACAACACGATATACAGCAACCGGTGAATACGCCAAACAGACTGGTTTGACAGACCTACTTCTTACAAGGAAGACATCAGTTGATGAAAAAGTCGAGGGTTTCATAATCATCGATGGTGCTGGAAAGCTTCAGGGGCTGACACTTGAAATATTCCATACTGGCGAAACACCGGAGAAAAAATTGGCTATTGTCGATCTGAAACAATAATGAAGAAACCTCTGATATTATCAAGTGTGTTATTTCTCCTGACATTTACCATCCTTGGGTGTACTGGTGCTGGAGATGTGGGCATTGAGATGGATTCCATGTGGGCTGATATCCCAAAAACCGATAACTTTGAGTATGTTTCTCCCGGGGCATCCTTTGAGTTGATACCAAATATGATGGTTACACTCAGATCAGCCGAGGCAGTTGAATCGGTTGCTACACCGGATGTCGGGAATCCATATAATGAAATATACTCTCAAAAGGGAAGATTCCTTATAGCTAATTTGACGGCGTGGAGAATTGGTGAAATTTCAAGCGATTTACCACGGATGATCTTAATCAACGTGCTCGGATGGGATGATGAGATACTCCAGAACAAGGATCTCATTGCTTCGATGGAGACATCTCTGGGAAAGCAATTCCTGAGACCTGAACTAGTTGAAGATGAAAAGAAGAATTTTTTTATCTGTTTCCCCACTGAGGGAGCGTCACTCGGTTGGATAATAAATATCTATCGTGAGATTGATAGTGAGTTGTATCTCGATATGTCAATCGACACGGGAAAATAGAACTGACATCAAATAAAATCCCATAACCAAAGAAACCCATGAAGATCCTTCATGGGTTTCTCAAATATACCTTATAATGTTTGCGTCAGTTATTTTGTATAGTCGTAGAAACCCTTACCCGATTTCCTGCCAAGCAGTCTGGCCGCAACCATCTTGCGGAGTAGAGGGCATGGTCTGTACTTGCTGTCCCCCAATCCCTCATGAAGAACTTCCATAATGTTTAGACATGTGTCGAGACCGATGAGATCAGCCAGTGTAAGCGGTCCCATTGGGTGATTCATACCAAGTTTCATAACGGTATCAATGTTCTCATTGGTTGCGACACCTTCCATAAGGCAATACACAGCTTCATTAATCATGGGCATGAGTATGCGATTGCTGACAAATCCGGGGAAATCATTTGCCACAGCAGGCACCTTACCCAATTTTCTGGAGGTTTCGTCGATAACCTTGTAAACTTCATCTGATGTTAGAATACCACAGATTATCTCTACCAGTTTCATTATCGGAACTGGATTCATAAAGTGCATACCGATGAATTTCTCCGGGTTCTTGTATGAGCTTGCCAGCTCTGTTATTGAGATCGTTGAGGTGTTGGTCGCAAGTATCGCAGAATCTGAAAGAATATCATTCAGTTTGCTGTAGATGATGTTCTTAACGTCGCGTTTCTCGGTTACTGCTTCGATAACGAGGTCACAATCACTCAATTTACTAAGTTCTGTTGAACTCTTGATCCTCGAGAGTGTTGTGTCAGCATCCTCTGGGGATATTCTCTCTTTTTTTACCAATCTACCAAGGTTTTTCTCGATCCGTAAAAGTGCTTTATCGCAAAGCTCTTGCTTGACTTCAATGAGTAGAACATCGAATCCTGTTTGGGCAAAAACATGCACAATGCCATTGCCCATCACACCACCACCGATAACTCCTATTTTCTTAATCTCCATTATCTTCTCCTTATACCATCTCGATAGCCATTGCGACAGCACCACCTCCACCGAGGCACAACGTTGCCAAACCCTTTTTACCACCTGTACGCTTGAGGTTGCCGATCAGTGTTGCGATGATCCTGGCCCCACTGCATCCTATCGGGTGACCGAGTGCAATCGCTCCACCGGTTATGTTGACCTTGTCCCAGTCCCAACCGAGTTCTCTGCCATCCGCAAGGCATTGAACCGCAAAAGCTTCGTTGGCTTCAATGAGGTCAAAATCATCTATTTTCATATCTGTCTTTTTCAACAGTTTGTTAACAGCTTCAATGGGTGCAAAGAAGACATCCTTTGGAGCGAGATGAGCGGCTGAATAATCAATGATTCTTGCCAACGGAGTATGTTCCTTTGCAATCTTATCCGAACCAACAACAACTGCAGAACCGCCATCCGAGAGTCCAGGGGCATTACCAGCTGTGATAACGCCGTCTTTGTCAAACGCCGGATGAAGTTTAGCCAGCACCTCCATGGTTGTTGGTCTTGGTGTCTCATCCTTCTTAAAGATGATTGGATCTTTCTTTCTCTGAGGAATCTCTACATCAAATGTTTCCCAGTCAAACAGGTCATTCTCGAGGGCTTTTTTTGCCTTGTACTGTGAGTTAAAGGCATATTCATCAGAGTCTTCTCTGGTTATGTTAGCTTTCTTTGCAGTGTACTCAGCAAGATTACCCATATGCACATTTTCGAATGCGCACCATAAGCCATCCTTCACAACACCGTCAATGAGCTTTCCATCACCGTATCGATAACCTTTGTATCGAGCATTCTCCATCATATATGGGGCGTTGGTCATTGACTCCATTCCGCCTGCTACTACGATATTAGCTTCACCAAGCTGAATGGCCTGAGAACCCAGCATTATGGCTTTCAATCCAGAACCACATACCTTGTTGATCGTCATGGCATTTGTAGTCTCTGGCAATCCAGAATTAACAGCCGCCTGTCTGGCGGGGTTTTGACCGTTCCCTGCGGGAACCACTTGCCCCATGATCACTTCGTCCACCATTTGTGGCTCAATACCAGACCTCTTTACAGCTTCCTTTATGGACAACGCGCCGAGTTTAGACGCTGGAAACGAACTCAATGAGCCAAAAAACTTACCGATGGGGGTTCTTGCAACTGACAGTATATATCCTTTTGACATTGTCTCTCCTCTCATAATTTCGATTATCTATACCATATCATGTTACACACATTAGATAACCAAGCATCTGTTAGAGAGTGGATATTGCAAAACTGATAATAAATAATTAAGTTTATAAGAACTCCATTGATTGACTCTGCTATGTTTTTATAATCACTGCATGCGTATAGAGATGGATTCTCTGACCATGAAGTTTTCTAGATACACTGTGTTTGAGAATCTTACAGAGACAGTTGAAAGTGGTGTCAATTTGATTCTGGGTAGCAATGGATCTGGGAAAACCACTTTGTTGAGAATTATTGCCGGTCTTCAGAAACAGACATCCGGAGAGTGCAGAATAATTATAGATGGTGAGTCGATGGAGAATATAGGTTATGAGACCATCTTTCTGTGTTCACCAGATATGGAGCTGTATTCAGAACTTACAGTTCAAGAAAACATGAAACTGCTTGCGGGATTGATGAGATGCAATCTGACATCATTTGCTGACTGGAGGCTGGAAAAGCTCCGAAAGAAATTGTATGGACATCTGTCATCTGGATACAAACAAAGAGTTAGACTGATGATGGCATTTTTAAAGACATTTCCAATCCTACTTCTTGATGAACCAGAACAACACCTCGACAAACAAGGCATAAGTTTCGTGACTGAATGTATTGAAGAACGCAGTGATAATGGGCTATTGACCGTTGTTGCTACAAATAATCCATGGAGGAACTGGCGAGTTGCTGTCAACCTTTAAGTTGTTACTTGCAAAGGAATTTAAACTCATCTTCAAAGGGAAGGACCTTCTTGGATATGCTGTAGGTATAGCAATTGTGATGAGTATAGCTGTTTCAATGCCATCTGCTCGCATCAAGATACCAGAAACCGCAGGTTCTGCACTCATGTGGTTGATAATATTGTTTTCATGTGTTGAGGCACTGCAGAGAACCTTTACCGATGAGATGAGTGGTAAGACGTCTGATCTGATGAAGCTTCTGGTGTCACCATCACTTGTATTCCTGTCAAAGGTTTTTTCAAGCTCGGTGTTTACCATTGTAATAGCACTTTTTACTACACCTCTCCTGGTTCTTTGGTTGGGATTCCCAATCTCTCGGTTGCTATCGATATTGCCAATAGCGGTTGTTGGGAGTCTTGCTATTGGATTGTCACAGGGAATCGTATCTTATCTTCTGGCTAGAGGGTCTTCCAAGGGTATGGTATATCCATTGGTAGTCATGCCAATTGTGCTACCGATATTGATTTCTCTTGTAATCCTAACCACCCAAGTCTTGGAAGCCAGCTCCATATCTTATACACTTCTGGTTGTGGTAATAGCTCAAAGTCTAGCCATACTCTTGGTTGGTATTGCCTTCTTACCATTATTAGAAAGGGCGGTGTGAACGTGTTTGTTAGAATCCTGACTGTGCTTCTGCCTGTTATAATGTTACCATCCATGTTTTATGGATTGATGATTGCCGGGGCTGACAAGGAATTGGGTGAGATGTCTCGAGTGATTTACTTTCATATACCTCCTTCCTGGTTGCTGGTGATAGCCCTTCTGGTTTCATTTATTGCATCGATTATGTATCTGATAAAAGAGAATAACCTGTTCGATAGGATTGCTCACAGGTCAGCTGAACTTGGTCTGCTGTTCTCAATAATCGCTACTGTTACGGGTTCTATTTATGCTTACTTTGCTTGGGGATCTGCTTGGAATTGGGATCCCAAGGAGACAACAATAGTTGTACTCATCATATTATACATCGCATATCTCGCCCTCAGGTCATCAATGACAAACGTAAACCTCAAACCGAAGATCTCGGCTGTCTACTCTATTGTAGCTTTTATTACACTCCCTTTCCTGATGTTCGTCATACCTCGAATAACAAACTCCCTGCACACAGATGGGGGTGGTGGATCCAGCTTAACAGCACAGATGAGGATAGGTATATATGGTATGACGCTTGGTCTGTTGATTCTCTACATTTTACTGTTGAACCTTGCTTTGCGCATTGATAAGAAAAAGGAGCTTTCACAATGATTCCAGTGCTGACAGTATCTTTGGTTTTTTTTGTGGGAATAATGGTTTACCTAATCATCCTGTCGATGAGATTGAAGGATAATACTGATGAAGAGTAGAACCTTGAAATACCTGATCATCGGCATCGTTATTTCAGGTCTTCTCGTGACCGCTGTGTGGATGTTTGTTGTATCAGTTACGCCGTACACTCAGGACTTTGATGTCGCCAGATCAGGTGATCGAGTGCAGGCATGGGGTAAAATTGATTCTGATAGCATAAGTGGGAATAGCTTCAAGATACTTGATAAGGAAGGGGACTCACTTCCTGTGATGGTTTTGGACCAGCTACCACCAAATATCGAACAGGCAGATTCATGTGTCGTATCTGGCAGGTGGAAGAATGATGTTTTTGTCGCTGATAAGGTATTGGTAAAGTGTCCCAGCAAGTACAGTTCAGATGAAGGAACGGATGAATAAATGGCAGGAACAATAATGCTCCATTTGTCAATAGCGTTAACTTGTGTCGCACTCGTTCTTTCATTCAAACCAAGAATAACCAGATGGATTGTCTCTGGGCAGTTTCTGGTGATCTCTGGTATGTTTGGATTTCTATGCTGGGTATTCCTTGCAAACAGATTTGAGTTTACATATGTTTTGCACCACTCCTCCAAAACCATGCCTTGGTTTTACAAACTATCAGCTGTTTGGGCGGGTGATTCAGGTTCACTGATTCTGTGGTTATTCCTTCTATCTGTCATAGTTTTCTATTTCTCAATCAAGCATCCTGATAACCGATCAGTAATCGTCTCGCTCCTTGTATTCCAATTGTTTATCCTTTTATCTATTTTCTTCTCTGCTCCATTCTCGATGACAGAAAACCTCTATAGAGATGGTCAGGGACTCAACCTTCTCCTTAGAAACTTCTGGATGCTCAGTCACCCACCTGTAATATTCATTTCCTATTCAATACTGATAGTGCCTTTTGGTTACACAATCGGATTTGCTATTAACAAAGATTGGTCATTCTCTTCATGGCGAGATAGAACCATACTCTGGGTTTTAGCATCATGGCTTCTCTTAGGTTTAGGAATTGCTCTTGGAGCTGTATGGGCATATGAGGTGATTGG
>CAZTGD010000023.1:0-28187 GCA_964613055.1 uncultured Caldisericales bacterium
AACAAGAGAGACAGTTTGCAGTGAAGGCATCCCGTAGCCTGAAGCGAATCACCTCGCATGCCAAACCTTCACAACACATGGACAATCGCGTGTTGTCGGTGATAGAGTTTATCGCTAAGGAGACGGCCAAAAAGGCGCCGGTCTTTGGCAGGTGGGTGTATGTAACCACGATGGTAGTAGTCCTCTTACTCTCCTCCTATGGAATCTTCTTCTATGCTCCCGTGGTGGGTTCAAACAACGAAACACTGGCAGAAGCACTCGTCTCATCTAGAATCCGTCCCGTTATGGCTATGAGTGAGGACATCATCCCCAACTCAAGTGACCACCTTCGAGGGAAGACGTTTTTTGATGTCTGGTGCGATCGACTGATGGTCTGCGCTCCAGAGTATACCAGGCTTGTTTACCTCGAAGGCAATAGCATTGATGATGTGTTCAACTCGAGTATTATCGCCCACGAATTGGGTGTTTCAACGGAAACCGTACTACCCATGGTCAAGGATGGGATGACCTGGGGTCAGATACTGGGCAAACTTGGTATCGCGTTCCCGACCCAGCTTCGACTGCCTGAGGATGTATCCAGGTCAATGTCGGAGACAGCAGAGGAGATAGACAAAAAGACAACCATCGAGATGAATGTGGTAAAACATGGGGATGGGCATGTAAGCTCCTCAGAGCAACTACCACAGGAGATAATCGATCAACTGCCAGAAGGCGAATCAGAGGTTGAGTTCGACAAGAAGACGCGCCAGCCGACGGGTAAGATTGTAAAGAATGAAACTCCATCGATGATCACAGGCGAGATAACGAGCATTAGTGAAGGCAACGAGGCGTTTACTCTCACCACAGCCGACAACAGTTTCATAGTAAGGATAATGAATTCTTCAGAACTCCTTAGGTATGGTGATTACCTCCTTCCGATACAGCTGACCGAAGGTCAGATATGCACGGTTGAAGGAGAGCCGGTTGACGGTGAACTGATAGCCATGTTTGTCGATGTGAGGGAACCTGCACGCACAGAAACAGCGTCTGGCACGGTTCTGTACATCGAAGAGAACTCTTTGACCATAGCAGGCTTCGGCTCTGCGCTGTACATCGATGAGGACAGTCAGATAAAAGGAACGCTTGAGGAGGGCTCAACCGTTGAGTTCACAGCCACTGGAAATGAAATAGAGGGTTTCACCGTTGACGCACTCACAGCAGAGGCGAGACCGGAGCCTACTCCAACTAAGGTTCAACCAAGGTCTGAGATAACGGGCGTGGTGGTAGGTGTTGATCCGGTGGAGCAGTTGATACTGCTGGCGGATGGTACGTCCATCTACTACAACTTCAACACGACCTTTGACAATGACATGTTGCCATCCATCGGGCAGACCGTCACGAGCACCGCTTTCTCATCAAATACCTTCACCGACCAGAGATACCAGGACCAGGCAATAAGCGTAGACTTGATATCAAACCGCGATCTGTCGAAGACCTTTGAGGTTGCAGGCACCTATACTGATCACGTGTGCTTGAACGGCTGTAACTGGCTGAGACCAGAGGGCGTCACCAAGGTGATACTCGACGGCAAGAAGGCAAATGATTACCTCATCATCCCCTCAACCGATGGTCACTCACTAATCTCCCCCGGATACAAGGGGCTGACGGTTGTACTGAAGGGCTTTTTCACGGGTGACTTGAGGATTGTGCAGAGTGTCGTCATAGTGGAGCCATCAATGGTTCAAAACAGGGCCGGTATCGTCACCGAGATGACCGAGAAGGGTGACATCGTTACGTTAGACGACGGCACTAAGATATCAATCGCTTCCTACACCACCAATGCTGGTATGATAAAACTCGGTGATGGGTTCCAGTTTGAATGCTGGAGGTCGGATGATGGACAGCTGACAGCACTCAAGGTGACCATGAATAAAGCGGAAAAAGTCGTCAGCACAGATTGGTTGACAGTCTCTGCCTTTGACGGACAGATATTGACCCTTTCGGATGGCACCAAGGTAACCATCGATGAGCACACCCGAATCGAATCAGCAGTGCTGGGTGAAGAGATAACCACAGACAGCATCAAGGTGGGACTGAAGGTGCTTTGCGAGTATAGGGACGAAGACACCAAAACGGCAACACTTGTGAAGGTGTTCGTAAAGCCGTAATGAAGAAGCTTGTATTTGCTCTATTGGTGTCGTCTCTCATACTGACGCTGACACCCCTTTTACCAGAGGTCAAGGCGACAGAGTCCAGAGTCGAAATAAATCCATCCGTTGCATCACTGCAGACTTCTATTACCATTAACCTGAGACTGGAAGAGCCGTTGGATGTGAGTGATACTGTTTTGATAACCTTCCCACCTGAGATGATTCTCCCCCATGAGATATCCGATGGTCTGGTCACAGTCGATGATGTCCCATCGGGAGAGGTGACCGTTGACTGGGAGAACAACTCAATTTCATTTACTATACCAGCGGGGACAGAGAGCAATGGTAGTACAGTCATACTAATCCCCCTCGGATGCAGGATAGCCAATCCCATTGCCGGGGGTCTCTATTCTCTGACCGTCACAGTGGGAGAAACAACGCAGAAACTGAACTTTATTGTAGACAGCATGCTTGAATCAGCACCTGCCATCTTTGTCTCACCAGACCTAGTAGGCAAGCCCATTTCGATCACCATCCAACTTCCTCGATGTGATACTCTCCTCATAGAAGAGGGCGATGTTATTCGAGTGACCTTCCCTGTGGAGTTCATCATGCCAGAGATCCCAGAGATAGAGCACATTACCATATGTGGTTCGCCTGTGCCTGTGGTCTCCCTGGAGGAGGGCATCATTTCTCTGGTTGCAGGCACCGATGTAGATGCCGACAGCCCTTTGATAATAAGCATTAAATCCGGTTTTGGCATCATCTCACCCCCCTGGTCAGACACGTTTCGTCTGACCGTTGAGGTGTTGGATAAGCTGGAAGAGACACAGACCGAGGTTTTCCAGATACGCCCGCTTGCTCCAACCGTTGAGATAAGCTTCACACCCCATGAGCCAGAAAACGGTTGGTTTGCCGAACCTCCTACCGTTGAGCTGTCAAGCTCAGTTGAACGTGTGATATACTACTCGGTTAGTGGTTCATCCACGGTTGAGTATGAAGCTCCCTTCGTGTTCGAGGATGAAGGGGTTTCTGTACTGGGTTATGTTGGCAAGGCGGTCAATGGCGGATGGGAATCTGTTCAGAAGAAGACCATTCAGATAGACACACAACCTCCGGTGCTGGCTGAACTTGGCGACAGGGCTTTTACAAACCAGTCAGAGTACACACTCGAGTTCGCAGTGGAAGACAGCTCCCCATGCTCATGCGAGGTGGTCAACCGAAAAGCGTCCGAAGCGGACGCAAGCGTCACACCAAAGGTCGCTGACCCATTGGGCGGAAATCATTTCAGCGTAGACCTTCAGCTTTCACCTGGCAGAAACGATTTTGTCTTTTCGGTGACTGACTCATGCGGAAGGCTGATAGAGCAGGTACGCTCGATAACCCTTGATACAACGCCACCTCCGCTGATAATTGACACCCCTGTTAGGGGAGATGTTATCTGCGGGAAGATGGTCAGAGTGGAAGGCAAGACTGAACCAGACTCAACAATTACGGTGTCTGGCAATGTAGCCAATGTCGATGAGAACGGGCAGTTTGTGGCTGTGTCGTCTCCTTCGGAGGAGGGACCTGTGAGTATTGAAGTCATTGCAAAAGACCAGGCTGGAAACACGAATACCATGATAGTGCCGATTATTTACATATCAGGTACCTCCATTGTGATGAAGGTCGATTCAACCAAAGCGACCTTTGCCAATTCCGAGCGAGAGCTGGCTGTTGCCCCCTTCAAGCACTTCGAAACCACCTATGTCCCGCTTGATCAGATGTCAAAAGCTCTTGACTATGAGTTGCTTCCAGATGGTGATACGGAGGGGAAATGGCTGTTGAATGACCTGAAGGAGAATCGAAAGGTGTTCTTTTCTGTGGGTGAGAGCAAGGCATACATACATCGGGGGAGCACTGTATATGACATTGGTCTGACCAACCCACCCAGAACAAAAGAGGGGCACGTGTGTGTCCCGCTTGAGTTTGTCGGTAAACTGCTTGGGCTGTCCCCGGTTGAGTACGCGGACGGTCGAATAATCATCAGGTTCTGTCCGAGGTAGTTATGAAGTCGAAGTCGAAGATTGCTGTTATTCTTTTGGTTTTGATTCTCATCGTCCCATCGACCAGCGTTTTTTCCGCTTGTCAGTTTCAGATTTACGATGTGGTCATAAACCCATCAGTGACTCTGGCAGAGGCGTGTTATGACGTTCTGTTCCTGACTACTTGCGATATCAGCGAGGGTTCGTATATTATCTTCCAGATGCCTGCCGGCAGTGAATTACCGTATGGCTGTGGATCATGTGGAGCAAGGATTGACCAGAGGAAGGACAGGGTGACCTTTGAATGTACAACCGTTACTTTCCAGCTTAATTCAACACTGCATTCCGGTCGTCACAAATTCACCATCTGTGATGTCACCAATCCCGCAACGCCTGGCCCACATTTTATAAGTGTTTCAACCGAGTATGGCGTGTTCTCCTCTGCTCCCTTCAACCTCGATGACACATCTGTCAGCACCCCTGAGGTTGAAGTGGAACCCGATTATGTGAAGGCGTGCGCCGAGTATGAGATAACGTTCAGGACATCATCAGACACGAGCACTGGGTGCGGTTGTCGTAAGAAGACAGTTATCACTCTTGAGTTCTCTGCTGGTTTTGATTTCCCCAACAGTATTGATCCTGACTTGATAAAGGTCAATGGAAGAGCTGTAGACAGCGTCACCGTTCGAGGAAACACGCTAGTGTTGACCCCGAATGAGTCGCTGGATGCCGGCGACAGGGTTAGGATAGAGATACTATCTGGGGCAGGCATTAAAAATCCAGACACACCCGGATGGTACAAGATCAAGGTGGTTACGACTTCAGACAGGATCCCTGCCGAGAGTGAATGGTTCTACATCAGACCATCCACGGTAACCAGAGCAAGTGTTATTCTAAGCGACCCATACACGTGTTCGTCAACCTCTGTTGAGTTGAGTTTCCAGACGGGACCATACGGTGGGATTGAGAAGGGGCAGACAATAGGATTGCTTTTTCCACCAGAGTTTGGCGTAAACGGAGAGATACCAGATGAGAGTATTTCAATCAATAATGAACCCATGGTCGGAATGCCCAGTGTCAGAGTCAACGCTGTTGACAAATGGCAGAGGGTGACACTCGCCTCTCCGAAGCACATACCGGCAGAATCGCTGGTGACAATCATCATACTGCCTTCAGCCAACATAACCCTGCCCAGTACACCTGGCGATCAATACCAGATTGATGTTTTTACCTCATCGGAGGATGTACGCGTACCTTCAATTCCCTTCAAGGTGGAACGCTCACGTATCAGAGATGTTCACCTGGAGATGAGTCCAGCGTTTGTCGGTCTTCCAGCAGAAGCAAAGGTTTCATTCAGGTTGGGGGGTTGTGGTGAATTAAAGCCTGGATTCGACACAATATCTGTATCATTCGCTGAGGATTTCTGGTTCCCTGAAGGGACGCTGTTTACCGATATTAGTGTAAACGGTGTGCCTGTTGACAAGATAGTCATGGTTGAAGACCACAAGATAACCCTATCTCCACCGATGATCATCGAGGGTGGATCGTGGGTGAACATCGTCTTTGGCAAGGACTGTGGTATTAGGAACCCTTCAAAGGCGGGGGAACCGCAGAAAGTGAGAGTATGGACAAATCGCGAACCCGATCCATCTCCGTCAAACGTTGTGGTTTTCGCCACAACCAAGCTTACTGGTGTTACTATGAAACCAGATGAGCCTATGGTTGGCAAATGGACGGGCGCAAGGATAGACTTTGTACTGGGCACCGCTGGCGCTTTAGAGACGGGCTCTGAAATACACATAAAATTCATGGGCGATTTCGATTTCAAGGGATCCGTGTCCACACGCACAGTACGTATCAATGACCAGAAACCCTCGCGTGTCAGATGGGATAACCCCAACCTTACAGTGAGGACAGCTGTGGATATTGAGGCTGGAGAGATGGTGACCGTCACTATCGATGACTATGCCAGCCTGAGGATGCCAGATGAGCCGGGTTTTTACACCGTACTCGTTCATACTGACGCTGAACCTCAACCGATTCCATCAGCAGAATTCGGTGTTGCTGACCCGATTGTAATTGAGTGTAGCACTGACCCTTCTGAACCCGATGGCATTGACGGGTGGTATACCACTCAGCCCATGCTGTCCATAAACGCTTACAACTCGCTTGATAAGAGCCCCGACATCTTCTATGAGATAAACTTTGAGAAGCATCCTTACTTCAGTCCAATCAAGATAAAAGATGGCTTCAATGTGTTGACTGTCACCGCTGTCGACTCCTTTGGCAATGAGGCAACGCACAAAATAAGCATGGAGGTTGACTCTCACCCACCCATTTTTGAACCAGAGCCAGGACGCATCTATGCACGCTCTTCGACACACCGTGAGATGGTGGAGGTGATCGATGAGAATAGTATTGAAATAGACTTTGAAGAGAGTGATTCTTTCGAGATTGATGTGAGTCGATCTGGACTGGTTTGGGTGACCACCAACTCCGAGCGGGAGGGTGATGTTGTTGCATCATTCACGGTAACTGACTCCGCCGGAAACGTCTCGGTATGGGAGAGGACAGTTACCTTTGACTGGACTGATCCACTCTTGGAGATACCCGACTCCTTTGAAACAGATTCCAAGTCCATCACGCTTGAGGGGAAAACGGAAGCGGATTGTATGGTGAACATCACGGTTGGTGAGAACAAGGTTACAGCCGATGTGGACGTTGATGGCAATTTCTCAGCCCAACTTGAGTTGACCGATGGATACAACCACGTTGTCGTCACCTCAACCGACCCCGCAGGAAACCGAACAACCAATCCGTTGTCGGTGACTGCGAGGCTGTGTCATATAGTGTGTATTGCCCTTGGCTCAAAGACCGCGGTAGCCGATGGTCAGCCGGTTGAGTTGAGCCACGCTCCGTATCTTTCGGATGGGCATACCATGATCCCACTCAGGTTTGTCAGCTCCACCATGGGAGCCGAGATTGGTTATGAGTCTTCCACCAAAACCATTTCTGTGACGCTGGGTGGGGTGAATGTTGAAATGGTGATCGGCAACAGGACAGCCCTGGTTGACGGCGTGCCTTCGCAGATGCCCGTCGCCCCAGAGGTACTTGAGGGAAAATCATTTGTGCCGCTTCGATTCCTGTGCGAATCGCTGGGCATGAAGGTAGAAGTGGACGGAGGCATGATTACCATTTCGTATACGGTTGAATAACTCAGTTGTTGTAAAACATCATAAAACACAATATACTCCTGTATAAATGTTTCATACAAATGGATTAGGAGTATACAATGGGCGTGCCTGAGAAAGTTTCTAGGCTGGTGGAGAATTTTGGCAACCACATCGATGAGCTAAAGAGCAAGGGTTACAAGGAGGCGAGTCTCTGCACTGATTTCCTCAACCCTCTGTTTGTTGAGCTTGGATGGGATGTTCAGAACAGAGCAGGCTACGCTGTCAGATTCAAGGACGTAGTACAGCAGTTCAGCCAACACGCAGACAGTGGGAGTACAAGGCAACCAGACTACCTGTTCAGGATCGGCGCATCACCTGCCTTCTTTTTGGAAGCAAAGAAACCAGCGGTCGACATCCTGAATGAGAAAGCTCCAGCCTATCAGCTGAGGCGCTACGGCTGGAACAGAAAAGACATAAACGTTTCGGTTCTGTCTGACTTTGAGAATCTGTGTCTCTATGATGTCCGCATCCAACCTAAAGACAACGACCGTCCATACACTGCCAGGTTGGTTATGTACAGCTATCAGGACTACGAAAAGAAATGGGACGAAATAGAGGGCTATCTAGGACGAGAAAATGTCGCTAAGGGCTCGCTTGACAGGATGCTCAAGGATTATCAGCATCTGTTGGCAGGCACCAGAGAACCCGTCGACGAGTCTTTGCTGAAGATGATCGAGGTCTGGAGAGAAAAGCTTGCCGGAAACATAGCCCTTAGGAATAAAAACCTGGATATACACATGCTCAACAGTGCTGTGCAGAAGACCATAGACAGGATATTGTTCCTGCGTATTGCCGAGGACAGGGGCATCGAACCACCAAAGATGCTAGAGGCGACAACCAACGGAGCAAATGTCTACGGCAGACTGTTTGAGCTGTTCATCAAGGCAGATGCCCGATACAACTCCGGTCTGTTCCATTTCAACCATGAAAAGGGCAGACCCGATGACTATGACACAATCTCTGAGGGCTTGAAGATTGACGACAAGGTGCTCAAGGAGATAATAGGCAACCTTTATCCACCCAACTATCCCTTTGATTTCTCTGTCATGCCCGTTGATATCCTAGGTCACGTCTACGAAAGGTTTCTGGGCAGGGTAATCAGGCTGACCGATTCCCACAGGGCGAAGGTGGAGGTCAAACCAGAGGTCAGGAAGGCAGGCGGGGTCTACTACACACCAAAATATATTGTGGACTATATCACCTCCAACACGGTCGGCAAGCTGGTTGAGGGGAAGACACCAAAGCAGGTTGCGAGTCTCAAGATTCTGGACCCAGCTTGTGGGTCTGGCTCATTCCTGCTGGGGGCTTATCAGCTTCTGCTTGACTGGCACCTGGAGTGGTATGAGAACAATGACCCCAGGAAGCACAGCAGAAAAAAGAATCCGCCGATATTCGAGACCAAGGATGGCTGGAGACTGACAACCGAGAAGAGGAAAGAGATACTCATAAACAACATCTATGGTGTCGACATTGACACCCAGGCTGTGGAGGTAGCCAAGTTGAACCTGTTGCTGAAGGTGCTGGAACAGGAGAACATCCCAGGTCTCTACGACCGGATGAAGAGGGCGCTACCTGACCTGGGCGAAAACATAAGGTGCGGAAACAGTCTGATTGAAAGCGATTTCTATGATGACCATTCTGAGATGGTGTGTGACCTCGAGCAGACTCGCAAGATAAACGCGTTTGACTGGGATGTCGAGTTTCCTGATATTATCAGGTGGAAAAACCGAAATGAGAAAACCCGAGACGGTGAACCCCCCCTACCCCCCCTGACAGGGGGGCTGATGTAGATGGAAGCCCCCCTTTTCAAGGGGGGACGGGAAGCGGAGCTTCCCAGGGGGGTTTAAATGAAGATGGTAATACCAAGCCCCCCTCCTCGAGGGGGGAGGATTTGACGCAGTCAAATCAGGGGGGTTTACAACACACCCGCCAGCTTGAGGACGGCTATGGCTTTGATGCGGTGATTGGCAATCCACCTTATGGAGCCCTTTTTTCTTCGATTGAGAAAAGTTATCTTAAGAAGAAATATTCTACAAGTAACACCGATTCCGCGGCTTTGTTTATAATAAAACAACTCAGTATCTTGAAATCAAAATCATTTGGTGGGTTTATTGTACCGAAACCTATGACATATTCATCAAAATGGATAACTATCAGAGAAGCCATTAGAAACGGCTTAGATAAATTAATTGACGTATCAAAGGTATGGAAGGACGTTAAGTTAGAGCAGGTTGTATATATACTAAAAAATGATGATTACAGAGAATTTTATAAATCATATATAAGAGACGGAATTATTATAAGACCTATTGGGCAAATAGAAAAGGATAATATTGATAGATTCGGTTTCTTTTTAAACGGAGTTGGTGATAAAGAAATACATCTTGCACATAAAATTCTAGGTAATAAGATTTATTTGAGTAATTTTGTTACGAATCGTCGTGGTGCAATGCTACAAAAAAGTCTAAGTGAAAAAGGCGATCTTATTGTTTTTGGTGGTAGAAACATTATGAGATATGGGTTTACATACAAAAAATCATCAAGAATTTCCAAGAAATACACAGACATTGAGCAAGCATTTATTAGTAAGGATTCAATTTTAGCACAGAATATAGTGGCTCATATAATGAATCCGATAGATCATATAAAGATAATAGCCACAATCCTTGATAAAAGAAATGTAGTAATTTTAGATACAATAAACCAGCTTAAAAATATTTCTAATCTTGATAGTCAATATTTACTTGGAATTCTTTGTAGCAAACTCATTAATTGGTATGTATATAGATTCATCTATGCAAAAGCGATTAGAACTATGCATTTTGATGGACCTGTAACAAACAGAATACCATATAAAGATATCAACATGGACAACACTGATGACAAAGCAAAACATGACAAAATGGTTCAGCTGGTAGACACAATGCTGAAGCTGAACAGACAGCTGGCAGACAGCCGCTCCGCCCACGAAAAGAAGCTCATCGACAGGCAGATTGAGAGCACGGACAGAAAGATTGATGAGCTGGTGTATGACCTGTATGACCTGACCCCCGAAGAAATCCAAATAGTCGAGGATTCCTTTAAGAAGTAAATAGATTGCCTGGATACCCGCTTTCACGGGAATGACGAAGGGAAAGTGGAATGACGAAAGGGGACCGTGAATGATGCAAGGGAAATGGCAATTTGGTAGCATTGTTGGGAATTATAGTTATAATTCCATAACTTCTTTTTCATCCCACACTTTTTGTCTTTCTATACACTCTTTTGTCATTCCGTACTCTCTTTTGTCTTTCCGTGCCCTATTTTGTCATTCCGTGCTTGACACGGAATCCAGGGTCTGATTAAATATCGTTATGATGTCTTTGTCATTCATTGCTTCGTCAGACGAGCCACAGTTAAGTGGCTCGAACCAGAATCCAGGGTCTGATAAAATGCACTTATGGCCAAACAGCCTGCAGTATACATCATCACTAGTAAACGTAATGGAACTTTGTACGTAGGTGTCACAAGTAACCTTGTCAAATGTATTTGGGAACACAAAAATGGTGTGGTATATGGATTCTCGAAAAGATACTCACTCGATAGACTCGTATATTTCGAACTGTTTCCAGATATCCAGTCAGCGATTGTTTTTGAGAAGAGAATCAAGAAATGGAGGAGAGTTTGGAAGATTGAGTTGATTGAAAAGAATAATTTTCATAGGAAGGATTTGTGGGATAGTATCGTTGGTTGATATGATCCTGGATTCCCGCTTTCGCGGGAATGACGTTGAGGTTGTGGGAATGACGGGGACAGACAGGAATGACGAAGGGAAAGTGGAATGACGTTGGGAAAATTGGAATTGTTTTGGAGAAACGGATATGATGAAAGGGGACCGGGTATGATGAAGGGGAAACTGGAGTGAAAATTGAAGTCTTCTGATATAACGACATTATTTAAGGGAAATCAAAATAATAACACCATTTTTTTATATAATGGTCAGAGAGAGGGGTTATTGTAGCATCGATAACCTGCAGAGAAAAAGCACCCAGATCAATTAGGGTTGTTTGCACCAAATGTCGTGAAGATGCTCATGTACAAAAAGGCAATACAGTCCCACCATGCGCCAATTGCGGTAATTGTTCGTTTACATATTGATTACTATTATCTGTGCAACACCTACCTTAAGCTTGTGCTACACGAATAAGTTAACCTGACCGTGTGAGTATCCACCGACAATAGTCTGTTGGCTTTACCACCTCCACCCTTACGGATATAATGGGGATTCATGAGAAGGAAATCCTCCCCGTCAAACCGCTCAACCAAGGGAACAGACAGCCAATGCTGACACTGCTGTATGTACTTGCGATATTTGCGTATCTGTATTCGTTTGTGCTGTTCATCCGCTTTTTTATCTGGCGCAAACAGTCCTGGATGAAACACTGGCGGTCTAAGGTGGTCATCACTTTTGACCAGGTAAAGTCGATGGCGCGCAGTCAGGGCAAGTCACTACCCTTTTTTGCGGTCATGGTCCCCGCGCGAGACGAGTCAAAGGTCATCAGGCGAACAATCGAGAACCTGCTCGAAACAGCCTATCCAAAGGAGCTGTACCAGATAATCATTGTCACCGATGAGAAGGAACGGTTGGGCAGGGAGGCAGACAGGTCGAGAATCACCAGTCAACTGTTGCAGGTTTTAGCAGGCGAACTTGAGGGGCAGATTGCAGACGATACGAGGGAGTTGTTGATCGCATGGCTGACCGACAGGCTGGAGTTTGGCAGGCTCATTCACCTGGCACTCACGCTGGACGGCAGGATATTCAGGAGTGCGTTTACCGAAGCCGTTCGCCACTTTCTATTTGAGTTTGTCACCAACATCGCTGTGGGAAAGCCGTCTGATATATCCAACATCATCTATTTCCTCAGGCGCGAGATACCCGACAAGACCGACAGTCAAATGACAGAGATTGCCCTGGAGATTGCCATGCTGGCAAGGCTAATCGCTCGAGGGTTATCCAGGTTGTGCGGAGGGGATGGCAGGCTGGACAGGAAGATTCAACAGATAAGCGCCCAGATTAAACGAATTTCAAAGAGACAGTTAGTTAGTCGTATTTCCGAATTTGACCGCATCACGGACACGCAAAGGCGAAATCCGGGCGATACCCGCGACTTGTATGACCGATATTTCCTCACCACCCAGCAGGTTGTCGAGGAGTGCATCACCAGCTACAGCGGACAGGGGTTCAGGATAACCCATGCCGAGGTGCCACATGACTTTGATGGCAAGTTTGGTGGAATCTGCACGGGCGAGTCTGTCCGGTCGACAAAGGGCAGAGCGCTCAACTATGCCTTCGGCAAGGTTGACCCCCAGTGCAGAATGGTCTCTTTCTATGACGCGGAGTCCCACCCCGACCACGACTTCATGCTCAACCTCGCCAGATGGCAGTTGAGGGATGATCCGCCAGAGATACTGCAGGGACCGCTTTTCCAGGTGAGAAACTACTACCGCATGGGCATCCTCTCCCGCATAGGTGGGCTCTACAAGGCGATCGCCCATGACTGGTATCTGCCACTCATGTTCTCCAGACTGCCCTTTGTCGGTGGCACGAACCTGCACATCGACTGGGGATTGATAAAGAAAATGCGTGGATTTGACGACACTTCGCTGACAGAGGACCTGGAGTTTGGGTGCAGGGCGTATCTGAACTTTGGCGTCAGGCTTGATTTTCTCACTGTGAAGTCAACCGAACAGACACCACCTACCACGGGGCAGTACTTCCGCCAGCGTCTCCGCTGGGCGTCTGGGCATATTCAGGTCATCCGCAGGATTCGCTCCTACCCGCGAGACAGAAACGCGGTCGGGGATGAAGCCGATTTTACTCACCGAGCCTCCCAGCTGTGGCGGGACCTTATCCTGATGGGTCCGTTTGAATGGATCGTCTACCAGCTGTCCACTTTGATTGTGCTGGCGATGGATGTGATTCTTCTTGCCAACGTGTTCGGGGCTTCTATCCCTGGTCCCATCTTCGCTCAACACCCCGTCATCCGGTGGGTGCTGGTGGGGCTGAATGTGCCCTATCTGCTGTTCACGTTCTACTGCTACCTGAGGTATGACGAGGTTTTTGACAACACCTTCCGACCGCTGTCCGCACTTGGTGGAATGGTTAACTTTGTTAAGCTATTTATAGCGAGTTTTATCGTTTTTCTACTGCCTGCTCCCTACTCGTGGTCGGTGATTCTGACCACCGTTGGGCGCGCTCCGAAGACCTGGGTGAAGACGCCCCGGACGCGGGAGTAAGCATTGTGTTGAATATAAAAATATGTTTGTTATACTTATTATATGCGTAGTTATGTTTTTATTGATGAGAGTGGGAACTTAGATTTTTCAAAAACAGGAACCAAGTACTATATATTGACATCGATTACAGTGTGCAGACCATTCGATTGGAACTCCACATTTGCTACTTTGAAATATGACATTGCTGAAAAATTCGATATTCAAATTGAAAGATTTCATGCAAGTGAGGATAAACAAAAAATTAGAGATAGTGTGTTTAAAGTTATTTCCGTTTTTAAGAAGAATATCATCATTGATTCCATCGTTATAGAAAAAAGGAAAGCTAATCCATCAATTAGGGATATAACAAAATTCTATCCTATGATGATGAACTACTTGTTGTCTTTCGTAAACAGAAAGCTACCAGAGAGTAATTATTTGCAGGTGATAGCAGATAAATTTGATTACAGAAAGAAACAAAAAGTGATTGAAAAGGTCTGTAATTCACAGTTAACAAAGATGAATCGTAAATATAAACTCACTTACATGGACTCAAAGTCTAATTATGAACTTCAAATTGTTGATTATTGTTGTTGGGCGATATACAGGAAATGGCAAAATGAAGATACTAGAAGTTACAACATAATTCAGTCATCTATTCGAAGTGAGTTTGATATTTTTAGGTGGGGGAATAACTTCTTCTACTAGAAAAAAATGACCGCTCCACCTATCGCCACCTAGCAACTCACTAGATAGAGAAGAACCCCTTGGGTTCTTATCAGTAGAGCGGAACCTTTATTTACCTGCCACCAGTATAATACACTTGCATTTGTCTGTCAAGCATGTTAGTAGGATGACAATTGATTTATTTCTATTTTATCCACCGGGATATGTAAACTTATACTCCCCAGCTTCATACTCCACATCAGCCCCGATTATACCCGCCAGCGATCTGGCAGAGACCATCATGTGACCGTCCACGATCCGACTGTCTCGAAGCAGTGACTCCGCATAACCATTGACCATGGTACCGTTGGAGTGTTGTGTGAATGTAGCCGTCCTCCCTGGCATGGTTATGGTGGCTGTCTTGGCTACACAGTCCCACGACACACTGCCGTCGCATGACTCAATGATGAACCTCAGAGGCACCATCAGGCGGTCACCCTCAATAAACGGTTTGCATGGCATCTGACTTCCGCTGATGCTTCCGTCATCATCCTCAATGGTGCAGGTGGTGTCACCGACCTGACCGCGGATGATAGGGCATGGGCAGTAGAACACATACAGCTTAAGTCGAGTGGCGTAGTTGGTGCCATTAACGCTGTAGCGGACGCTTATTGTCTTTATGTTTCTTCCGCTGGATTCAGAGCGTGGGATGTGGATTCGAACATAGGAAGAGCCACCTGAGGGGACGTATTCGATTACGCTCCCCAACTCGCCGTGGCTGATGCTCCCGCGCACCTTGGCAGTGCCTGCGCCGTTCCAGTTGAGTTTGGTTTGGATTGTACCTCCGCCTATACCGCAGATGTATGAGTAGCCACTGAGACCTGCCATGGGTCTGACATCCTCTGGGATGTCAAGACTGAGCACGTTCTCAGATATTGCGATTACCTTGCCGTCTATGGCGGGGTTCTTTGAAATCTGTGATGTCCAGTAAGAAAGATCGTCTGGTGGGTCTCCCGTTGGTGAGGATGGTGTTTCGTTGCTCCACTGGGTACCATTGAAGCTCCTGCCGATGAGTGTGTGTCCGGCTCTGCCGGGAGGGTTGCCATCAGCGCCATTGCCTGCTGTGATAACTCCGTTGCCGTTAAAACTGTGACAGGCGATCAAAACGTCCCCGCCTTTAACTGTGATGGCGTCACCCGCCTTGATTGTACCATTGTTTGTAATACCAGTGTTCGAAAAGATAGCGATGTCGCCAGTCTCACATTCAATTCTGCTATCGTTGGTCAGCTGGTGGCATCTGATCATCAGAAGATCACTCGCTGTTACACCGCCGCTGATATCAAAACCGTCCATCGAAAGCAGGTTCAGGTTTGAATCTCCTTCAACCTCGCCACTGCAGATAATCTTGCCTGCTATGATGTCCAGGTCGTTGCCGGCTGTTAGCTTACCTTTGACCGTAAGCGTTCCTGTGCTTCTGATCTCTGCATCCCGCTTCACGGATTGGAGTGCTCCACCACGTTCAATGGTCATGGAGTTCACCCTCAGCTCAATGCCTGTGTTCAGCGTGCCGAGGACGGTGATGGTTGCAACAGAACACTTGTCTGGTGCCGTTGCTGTTAGGTCTGATGGGATGACCACGCTGTCATCCTCTCCCGGTCCACCTGCTGTAGTTGGTGTTGGTGTCCAGGAGTCGTTGTTCACCCAGTTACCACCATTGAAGGTGTAGGTTGTGCCTGCGTCAGCACTCTCGATAGCTGAGACAGTCGAACCACTCACACACATGACAAAAATCAATCCGGCAAGAAGAATCAGAACGCTTTTTTTCATCTTGGTGGATTATAACAGTTTGTGGGTAAAAATCCAGCAGTAAGTATTTTCATAATATACGACGCTATACCTATTATCTGTTACCTCTGGCAGGGAGGGGGATAAATACTTTGATTTTAGCAGGGAGGGTTGTGCCTTGGTGTAGGGGTAGTGTTCCCTTGTCGACTGTAGTCTCTCATTATCTTCAAGCATTTGCTTCTTGAGGGTCTGTTGTTCTTGTCTTGAGGGGGTGAAATGATTAGATTAAAGAAATTAATAATATTATTATTTATGCTATATACTATTCTTTTAGTTGTTTTATAATATCATCTATTTTTCTGTTTATCTCCTTGTGATGTGAGTAGATAGCATAAATAATTCCTCCTAACGTCATCCACAACGGTAGTAGTATAAAAAGTAACTGTATTGAATCTATCCACACTGGTTCCATATCACTCCTCCTATTTTTCGGTATTACATGCATATACTAATAGCACACTAAACTTGTCTTACATACTCTCAATTTTACTCCCACTACTCGATTATATCAAGTAGTGGGAGTAAAAAATGACTCATCTACAAATCAAGCATGGTTAGTTTACACATCTTTCTTTACAGCTACCAAGGCAATCCTGGTGGTTTAGGCGATTGTGGTATTGGGTATCTATCTGGGGGTGTCCGATTACCATCACCGATTAAGAAATCTGGTTTGTTATTTTTGTATAGATAAAGATCAATATTTATGAAAAAGATTGAGTTCTACTCTATCTTGCCATATGTATGTCTTCTCTTTTAAGGGAGGTGATTTAGCCTATCTTGTGGTGGTGCCTTTTGAAGAGTTCATCCAGCTAGTAGAGGGGTTAGATAAGCTTCCTATGTAAGGAATTTCCCACTGTGTCTACGCGCAAATGTGGTCTTTAATTAATGTATCACCTTTAAAATGGGTAGTATAAAATAATCGAGTTTTCTTACGGAAGGGTGGCTTGAAGAGGGTAAGGAATTTAAACCCCCCTGGGAAGCTTTGCTTCCATTCCCCCCTCGAAGAGGGGGGAATGGTTGGAGTCTCCTATGTGGGGCTTCTATCCTACAACACACCACCTTGTAAGGGGGATATCCAAATCAGGCCCCCTGTCAGGGGGGGGTAGGGGGGTTTTAGGTGCGAGTTTTCTACATACCAATTCTAAACTGCAGGTGTGCTATTATGAAATCAGGATTACTAACTGCATGGACTCTATGGAGTATATGTCAGTATGATCTCCTTGGTGTCTGCTACCCACTCAACCTCACAGCCCAGTGATTCAGCGAGGAATCTCATGGGGACCATTGTCCTGTCATTGATGATGGTGGGTGTTACATCTGGGTTGTCTGGGTCTATCTGAAATTCCTTTCCATTAATCTTTGCTGTTGGTTTGTCTATCCACAGCTCTACTATGTTCTCTTTGTATTCATCCGTAGTGGCATTATCCGGTGCTACCAGTTTACAGGTTACCTTCCTCTGTTCACCATCCCAGAACACCTGACCACCGAGTGGTTCTAAAACGTATCTTGCTGGGAGGAGTGTTCTGCCGTTTGTTATCACTGGATGGCAATCCATAGTCATTTCAACTCCATAAACGTTGTAAACACCAGAGTTGATGGTATATCTGATGTATTTCTTGTTTTGTGTCTTTTTGTCAGTAAAGGGTAGGGAATAGAAATATGTGTTGTTTCCATCTGAATAAATTATATATCGGTCATCTACAGCCATCAAATGAGAATATCTATCCGTTTTTAAAAGAATATCCACAGTCCTTTTTGTAAGATTGAGACGATGTATGTGATAATTCTCTTGAGTATCATAGTCTTTTGAAATGAAATAAACATATTCATCTTTTTGAATAATGCAATCAGTATTCATAGAAAGGATGTCTGGGACTGTAAAGTTGACTACTACTTCAGCCGATGATGGATTTATAACATCTATTGTGAATTGTGAGGTTTCACACGGCATATTACCAAGAAATATTCTTTCGTCATATTGACACAGAAAATATACATGCATAATTTTGCTGAGTCTGTTTTCCTCTTTTGCAATGATGTTTCTTGCAAATAGATAAGAGGTGTATGTGTGATCACAGGTGAATTCATCTGTGTTGGACACATAGAAAAGGTTGTCACCCAGTAAATAACATTCCATCCATGGTGGAATCTGCATGTTGGTTACGCTGTCTATTTCTTCACAGGCTTCCATATCTAGTATGTAATAATTATTTCCCCTCCGCCAAACAGAGTAATAAGCATTATAGGTTTGCAACCAACTGCCATCCATTAGGAATTCATTCTGACACTCATCATCTATTCTCTTACCAGTGCCTGAATCCAATTGACAAAGACTAGAATTGATTTCAAATACTACCTTATCATTGTATATTCCAGTACTCGGGACGTTCCCCCTTTTTTCAAAGTATTCTTCCCAGTTCATATCTCCCGTGTTTATCTGATACGATGCCACTCTGAACATATCTTGATATGATGAGTTTTGATCTACGATTATGACGTCATTGTTGTATATCTCATAATAATGACACTCTGTGTTTATTTCCCAGATTGTCTGTTTGGTTTTTAGGTTTAAACACTGTAGTGATTCATCATCTTGTCTTTCATGTATAATTGCATAATCACCTGTGATATCAGCATTTATGCACCTATATTCCAATATTAATGCAAGAGTCATTGAGTTGTCACCCAAAGCCACAACATCGTGATTCTGGCCTGAACACAAACAGATCAGTAAACAAAATATAACAATAAATGTACATATTCTATTTATCATCCCTATCTTCCTTTCTCTTATGATTAATGTAGCATCTCCTTTGTAACTTAATATTCAGTATCTCTTTCTTCAACGGTGTCCTTTACCTCATTCCAGTCCAAATCCTTCAGAACCAGCGAATCAATTATATTCCTGAAATCCAGCGTATAGTAGTCATCTACCAGTTTATCTCTGTTCAGCATATCAAAGAAAACAGAAATCCAGTATTTATCATCTCCGACAATACCTACATGAACGATAGGCCATTTATACTTCTTCTCATCTAAATTATATAGCTTAAACCTACTAAATATCACACCATCAATTTCACAATCAGGTAGTCTTTTTACAGACGGCATCTTTTTGATGAATTCATCTATAAGATCTTGTTGAGTAACCTCTCCAGGATTAGATTTGTTACAATAGTCAACATCTATGAGAAATGCTATTTCTCCTTTTCGGGGTTTCGATTGTGCGTGTGAGAAAGAAATTATGATTCTTTTGCTATCACTTTCTTTTTCAACAATACTGTCTTCCTCCCAGCCATCTGGAAGATACATGCTGACAAAACCGTTATCATAGTTAGGTTCTTTTCTCTCGAGTTTGCTTTGGTCTACCTCTATGGTTTCAGTATCTGGATTCAACTTCATGATATTGAAGTAAGTGCATGCTGAAGTGAACACTGAAATCCCCACTACACATACAATCAATATGATCATCCCTTTGTATATTACTTTGTCCACAGTCAAAAAACCTCCTTCTTGGTTGTGCGTATACTGTAACACAGCTGATGAATTTATTCAAAGCAATACTATAGAGTTCACTGTTAATAACTGATAGTATCCTATGGAGTGATTATATACTGCTCTTTGATACAATTGTCCAAACAAAAAGAGATTTATTGCTGGTAAATAATAATAAATCCCCCGGCGTTCACCGCTGGGGGAAAAATATATTTTGTCTGGGTTATTAAACTAATCTCTGATCAGTGTCACCCATTCATCGCCATCCCATCTGACATATGAAATCTGGAGGTTCGCCTCTGGCTCTCCACCAGCGTTATCTACCCAAGCAATGTGTGGGTGCCCATCAGAATCAACCACAATCGAGGTTGGACAAGAGAAACTGTCATTGTAGCTGAGGTTGGCGGAATTCTCAGACAGTGGAACGCTGTCATTCAATTCCGAGCCATCGGCGCAGACCCACTGACTGAGATCATTAAAGGTGTAAAGGACATCAGAGGTTTCATCGCCCAAAGCGCTCCAAGCGATGTGCGGTCGGCCAGCGTCATCGATTGCAATAACCTGAGAGCCGGACATGCCGTTACTGGTTACTCGAGCTGGATTACCCACAGTCTTATCAAGTGAGTTGAAGGGTGTATCATCGGCGCATCTCCAACCATCGCCTATGGTCTTCAAATACACAACGTTAGACTCAGCACCAGTCGGTCCAAACCCTATATAGTTGTAGGCAAGGTTGTCTACATCACCAATGTCGGTGGTCAGCTGTGGATTGAGTACCATGAAGGAATAGGCTGGGACACCCACGCCAGAGTTGGTAAGATCAAACTCATCACCATCTCCGTCAACCCAGTTGTCTCCATCCCAGGCGCAGTACATGATATCCCATTCACCAAACCCCTCATGGTGGACCATCTGTTGCCATGCGATTCTTGGATTATCCTGTGAGTCGAAAGAAAGCGAAGGTGAAAGTGTTTCGGTTGATATTTCAAACAGCAATCCAGATTCTGGGTTGTCCATATCGAAGATTCCACCATTTTGGGTTTCCCATCCGTCATCTGTAAGGTGAATCATAGAAACACCATGCATTTCGCACCAGACGATGGATGGCTTGTTCTCTGTGGATAGAGCCATCTCGTGCGCGGGGTTGTGATCGCTTGTGATCATGGTGTAATCGCTGGTTTCTCCTTCTGCATTGACCCATTCACCATCCCAGGTTGCATAGTTGACAGTATATATATCAGATTCACCATTATCCGCGAACGATTGCCAGCTGATGTGTGGTATGTCATTTGAGTCAAGTGCGAGGCACCCATCTATCACGGTATCGGTTGAAACAACAGCGTTCCCTGTGCTGAGGGGTTCTCCATCGGCGCACAACCACTCGTCATTTGTAAGGTGTGCGTACAGAGGGTTACCACTGTCAATCCAGAGCATGTGCGGATTGTCATTCGAATCCAGTTCAAGCTTTGCCATGTGACCTGTGGATTGAACAGCGTTTGCCTCATCTGGCTCATAGTTCTGCCATTCAACCAGACCAAACGCGAGGGTTGGCGCAAGCGTGAGGCTGATGCAAACGATCAGACTCAGCATGGTCTTTGTATGTCCTCTCATGTCATCCTCCTTCAGTCGACAATATCTTATACGTTCAGTGTATATTCTCCATACGGGCTTTCAAGCTAATCTGTTTCAACTGGCGTTCGCTTTAGAAAATATTACACTTTGCGCAAATACACACAAGTATTGGTTAAACATGATAACATTCATCATATAAAATAATTCAAGTGGATTGATACTTCTGTTTACTCGATAGCAGGTACGACGTGAATGTGTTTGTAAAGGTTTACCATCTTGCCATATGGATCGCTGACTGTTGAACGAACCAGGTAGTCACCAGGCTCTTTAAAGGTGTGGGTGAAGAAGTGAATCATATCATCATCGATCTCAAACCGATCTTCTTCTGAACCGTCATCCCAGAAAACCACAGCATCCATTGGGTTGCATCCGGTATGTGCGATCATCTGACAATCGAATTCTCTGCCTGCCTCGATGATGTTACCTCTGCCTAGGTTGCTTATGAGTAGCTCCACTTCAGGTGTTTCGCATCCCGGGTTGCTGGCTTTGATTGTTATTCCCATATTTGCCACCAACGGTTCGTCAATACCTGATACTGTCGCCATGTTGGTGATGACATCCCCAGCTTTCAGGTGAGATGTACTGCTTATCCTGCAGATGATCCTGATGGTCACGCTGTTGTTTCCAGGAACATCAATCAGGAAATCATAGGCGTTTCCATTGGGCATGGCAGGGAAGTTGCTGTGCAGGAACTCAAGTTCCTTTGGCATGACGTCCGAAACAATGATACCCTTTGCATCACCTGATCCACGGTTTGAAACTCTGATAGTGTAGGTGACCACGTCTCCAATTGCCGCCATTGAAGTACTCGCTGTCTTTGTTGCCGAAAGCACCGGCTTCCTTACCAGCAGGTCAACGGTGTCAGTTTCAAATACATAGTTGTAGCTATAGTTGGGATGAGTTAGTTTTGTTATCAACCTTGGTTTGCACCAGGTTGCAGGAGCATCGCAGGGAGCTCTCACCAGCACGCTGGCAACAGCATTAGCTTTGTCTGATTGACCAGATGCAGGCATGACAAAGTATTCCAGTGAATTTAGTTCAGAGGCGTTATCAAGGAAGAATTCATACCGGAATCCATCAGAACCCCATGGTGATTGAAGGAAAATTGTGTACCTTTCGTACTGCTTATCGCAAGCGTTCAGATACAGGGTGGATGGAGTGACGGATACATAGTCGACATCGTGTGGTAGATTGAATCCAATGAAGTCATACTGTCTATCTTCATCGTAGTAGTACTTATAGGTATTGAATGGTGGATCTGGAGATAAATCAGAATCGGATGTGAAGGCTTCAGTATAGAAGTAGTGTGGGTCAAAAATGTAACTATTTGGTTCATGATTGTATTCAACGATGAACATAATATCTGAATGTTGACTTAGCTGTGAAACGGGGACTCTTAACCAATCAAACTCAACTGTGGATAATGGATATGGTAGTGAGTCCCATGTTGATGTCCCTGCGTTCCAGTATTTCATGTAATAACCTGGGAAGCCAAAAACATGTATCGGTTTAACCAGTGTGTTGAACCGTATATAGAGATATTGACCATCTATATTGTCTGCTTTAACGTTGAATCTAACCCTTTTTAAGGATGTATCACTTGCGTTGACGTCTATCGGGAACCAACCTTTTTCAAAGAAACTGTAGAAATCATTTCTTGTCGCTCTTAAAAGGAGTCGCCTGTCAACAGTGGGCCATGATGTCGAATACCTAGAGTAAAAAATATCTGTTTGAGGGTAAGCAAACCAGTACTCTGGAGCTTGAATCGATCCGAGAATCGCAAAATCACAATCACCATTCCACGGATCGCTAGGATTATCTGGTAGTCTAAACGGCCTTGATTGTGTTATAAATGAGGAGAAAGCTTCCCCATATCTCCTTAGTAATTCAAAGCCAACTGTACCATCTGACCTAAGCCAATCTTCATCTCCTCGGATACTCAGCGAAGAAACATAATCGGTATCGCTAACGTATTGATTCCAAGTGATTATTGGGTTTTTACCCTCTGAGCCCAGTATCAGACTGGGTGCAGTAGCATCCCCATAGTCGGGTGTTCCTGGTATGAACGAAGCGCCAGCTACCCCATCGCATGTCCACCAACTGCCACCTGACCACTTGCTTACCTGTATGGCGAGTGTATTTTCAGAGGTAAATGCTTCCTCACTCCATGCAACTATTGGTCTATAATTTGGATCCAGTTTGAAGTCGGGTTCATGCGAAGCACGTGTTGGAGAGTCTGATACATTTGTATATGAGTCTTCATAGCCAAGCAGGTCAACCCAACCGCATCTGCCTGGCTCGATCTCGGGCTCCCAACGGGCGATGTATATCTCGCCCTCTTCTTCCCAGGATACGTGAGGGATGCTGTCAGCACTTGAGTCATCCTCATGTGGAGACACCTCAATGTTGACATTGAGTCTTCGGTTGGTATTTCCTTCAAGGATTGTGGCATTAGTATGTTTGGGATCGACTGAAGTGTCAGCAAGTAGTTTCATCCAGTTGGTTCCATCAAAGCGACTGACAAAAATATCGTAGTGTTTTTCTTTTTTGTCATACTCAACCCAAGTCACATAAATAAAATCATCATCGTAACAGATATCAAAGGATGACCTGTCAGCATAGGATGAATCACAAACCCTTTTCCATTCGGGGAAAAATGGATAGGCAGACACGTCAAGATAGAAGAGTTCAGATATTCCAATTTCTGGAAAATTCCATCGTGCAAACAAAAATGGACCTTGTGATAATGACATTGGGCTTGGAGCTATAAGTATCTTGGATACAGACAATGCATTGAAATGCTGTGGGTGTGTTACATGAGGCACGTAATCATGAAGGCTGTGAGTGTCCATACCCCTTGCGTTTCTCCAGGCGTAGCCGTCAAACTTTGCATATGCTGGTCTGAACACTCCCGCATCATGTGTCTCCATCCAGCATGCGTGTATCTCGTGGTCATTTACATAGAACATGTCTGGGCCAGAGGACAAGCCGGGGTTGCCAAACAGACGCGTTAGTCTGTATGGAATATAATCGTACGCACCTTTGGCGGTCCAGACATCCTCTGCACTCACCGGAGCGATACTCATCGTCCCGGTTATCAGAAGACACAGAATTATAATAACCACATTCCTAGTCATTAGTTGTCATTATAATTGTTATGTAAAGATTGTCAACAGAGTAAATTTAATATATAGTATATTTTTGTTAGTGTAATTTATTTTAAGTAGCAATTCCATTCAGTTGATTTGACTTGCCTTCAGCCGGATATCCAATAATCTGTAGATAAGAGAGATGGTAATATGAGTAACATCCTGATAGTCAGTCTGGCTTGCAGTTTTGCAGTTGTTGTGTTCCTCTGGCTGTACTTTTTGCCAAGGCGATCAAGGTTTCAAATGACTGATGCTAAACACAGAGCAAGTGCTAGATTGGTGGTCACAGGCATGATGTGCAGTGGTTGTCAGACCAGTGTTCCAAAAGCACTTAGTAAGGTCGCAGGTGTGTTTGACGTGAAGGTCTCTTACTCAACCGGTCTGGCAAAACTCAAATATGACCCTACCAAAACAACCCCTGAAGAACTCGTAGAAGTCATTGAAAGAGCAGGGTTTAAGGCAACATCCGTCACATCGGGAATATCAGCGCTCAAGAACGCTAGGGATGCTAAGATATCCGATTTGAGCGCTACTGGTAAACGTTTGTCTATAGGTGTTACACCTGCAATCATAGCACTTTCTCTGTCAATGTATGGAATGATATGGGGTATTCCTTTCTGGGCAGAGTGGGTGGTGTTTGGACTGGCTGTTTTCGTTGTGATCTCTGTTGGCGGTCATTTGTTTGCTGAAGCATATCAGCAGGCTCTGGTAAGACAGACGAACATGAGCACGCTTGTGGTGATTGGAGTAATCGCTTCGGTTGGCTACTCACTAATATCACTTCTGGCAAATTATGTCACCGGTGGGGCTATGTACATTGACGGTGCTGTTGTGATTGTGATGCTTGTATCGTTTGGTCACTGGCTAAGGGGCAGGGCGGAGCTGTCGGCGATGAGGGATGTTTTTGACCTGGCAGACCTCCTACCACAGGTTGCCCACGTGGCTGTGGGTCTGATCACACACGATATCAGCCCATCGGAACTAAAGCCTGGTGATGAAGTAATAGTAAGAGCTTCAGAACGAGTTCCCGCAGACGGAATAATAACAAACGGTCACTCCGAGGTCATAAATGCGCACATCACCGGCGAGCCGATGCCTGTTGACGTGAGTGAAGGTGACAGGGTTTTGGCTGGGGCGGTCAATCAGGATGGCAGTATTCGTGTAAGATGCGAGTCTACTGGCGCAGAAACAGTTGTTTCAAGGGTAGCAGACACAATTGGTCAGGCACTGACAGCCAAACCTAAGATATCCAGTTTGGTGGACAGAATCGCCTCTATATTTGTGCCAGTTGTGTTAACAGTTGCAATTGCGGTATTTAATGTGTGGCTGTTTCTTGGTCACCTTGACCTTGCCGTACTAACATCTATTTCAGTGCTGGTCATATCGTGTCCATGCGCCTTGGGGCTGGCTACTCCGACAGCACTGTCTGTTGCACTGGGTGTGTCATCAAGGGCGGGGATACTGATAAAGGATGGTAACGCCCTTCAAACCTTACTGATGGCTAAAACCATTATTTTGGACAAAACTGGAACACTAACTGAAGGGAAACCCTACGTTAACTCTCTGAAGGTGATTTCCGGCACTGAAGTCGATCTGATCAGGTTGGCAGTGTCTACTGAGGCTGGATCTGAGCACATCCTGGCAGATGCCGTCAGAGAATATGCGGATCAGCGGGGGATACAGCCCCTGCCTGCAAAGGATTTCAAAGCCTTTCCCGGATTGGGTGTTCAGGCTGTGGTGGGCGGTAAGCTGATTCATGTTGGTGGACCTAGATTGGTTGAGCATCTGAAAATCGATCTTCCTATATCACTGGCTGGTGGTTTCAATCAGCACTCTGCAGTATTTTTTGTGGTCAAAGACGGCAAGGCGATTGGAGGCTTTGGACTCAATGACGCCATCAAAGATGGTGCAAGACAGCTGGTAGATTTCATCAAGGACGCTGGCATTGAGCCAGTTCTCCTCTCTGGTGACCGCCGTGAGGCTTGCGATGTGGTTGCAGACAGACTAGGCATCCAGCGAGTCTACTCCCAGATGTTACCCGATGAAAAACTCACCGTTGTAAAGAGCTTCAGCGAGGATGGTGTCACCGTGATGGTGGGTGATGGAGTCAATGACGCACCTGCACTCGCGCTGGCTGACGTGTCGATTGCCTTTGCGGGTGGAACGGATTTGGCGCAGGACGTAGCAGGTGTGACGCTAATGAAGGATGATCTAAGGCTGGTGATTCATGCCTGCAATCTCGCCAAGGCGACCACGCGAAACATCAGGTGGAGCCTGTTCTGGGCATTTGCCTACAATGTAATCGCCATTCCAATTGCGGCAGGTACATTGTACTCAATTGGCATACTGCTCAATCCGATGATAGCCGCAGGTGCGATGGCGATGTCCTCCCTGATGGTCGTGCTCAACGCCCTCAGATTGAAGTCATTCAAGCTCAATTAAATATTAGGGTCAATACCCTTAACACATACACACAGGTTTCATAAAAAAACTGTAAGTCAAACTTTTTATCACCCCATGAGGTGATACACCTCGTCTTTCAAGCTTGACCAGGAACCCAGGGTAAAACTGGTTGCATTTGGGATATTTGAAATTTTTGTTAATGGACAGATGTGTTTAAGAATTCTACTGGATTCCAGCTTTCGCGGGAATAACGTGAAGTAAAACGGGGATGATGTAGAGGAACGTGTGAATGATGTAGAAAAGCAAGTAAATACGTGGATGGTGATACCCTTTTTAAGTGAAGAGAGGGGAATAAAGGATGGAGAACTTATTGTGTGTGTCATGTGCATAATGCCTAATTATTAATACAGCCAATTTCAATGCTGATGCTCATTTAACCGTTTGAAAACGTTTTGATGCCAATCCGAGGATTTACCCTTCGAGTTCGTGTTCCACGCTCAATCTCAAATCAGTGCCCAGAGCAAGTATACCAACCGCAATCAGGAACAGCGGAGTGGATTGCATCATTGAAAAACCTGTTATTCCACTGTTGATGTAAATGAAAATAAATTGAACATGCGCGCTGACCAAAAGAAGAAATCCCACAGCTATCGCTGAATATGACCAGGCAAACTTACCTCCCCATGTTGTGGCGGCATTCATCCACGACAGATACAGCATGATGCTATCGAACAGGATAAAAATAATGAATGTGACAATGGGCAAAGTATCTAAAGAGCTACTTCTTACCATCAAGTATATCCCTATGGCTACAATAATGGCTATGACAAGAAACGGAATCCAGGGATTTGTTTTTCTTTGACCCCTGAAGTATCTAAGGGAGAAGAACAGACCGATTACAAAGCAGATGTAAGCAAGAACTGAAAATATCTGAGGAAGGGTGTTGATGATTGCTGTTGTTGCTTTGAATATGTCAGATCTGATTATGGATGAGAATGAAAGCAGGACGCACGCTATACTGCCAATGAAGATAAACAGCCACGTGGTGGACTCAGACACCTTCCTCCTGCTGGTCGCCTTCCAAACCTGGTATGAAACCACAACCAGCAGTGCAGTAACATGAATAAAGCCAATGGTTATTATACTGAAACCAAAGAAAGTTGTTTTATCCAGTATATAGTATAGAGCGGTGAAAGCGGCAGTCACGACAATAATTATATATCCGAGCCTGGTTAGTTTCATAGACGTTTCTCCTGTCGCTGTTTTTGATTAATCATATCATCAACAATTTATTATAACAGATCGGCATTATGCACTTGACATACTCAATTCCTTTTGTGTATTGTAAATACATTG
>CAZTGD010000024.1:0-27533 GCA_964613055.1 uncultured Caldisericales bacterium
ATGTTGTCACCATTCTCATCCTTGGCTTGAGCCTGAACCTGACCAGTCTGGTTCACTCCTAAACTCAAGGATGAGGGAATAAGCGTTATCCCAGCTAGTTTCACTTCAGGGCAGATATAGTAGTTGTTGGATTCTACATCAAGATTGTCTGGCTCAATACTCGTTCTTACCTTGAGCCTGTAATGACCTGGTGTTGGTGGATTCTTCAGTTTGAACGATTCAAGGAATTCAACAACTACCTTACTAGACGATGGAAGATCCTTTGGTGCTGTAATTTCGACCTTGTTGTTTTCGGGTGGCGGGATCGGTCCACTTACCTGTGTACCATTGATCTTTACATTCTCCTGCCTGACCACCGATGGCATCACGTAATCAGTTGGGAATGTGATGGTGATTGTTTGTCCCTGAGGAATGCTGTTGGTGATATTGAACTCAATCGTATGTACTGCTCCGACTGCTCCCGCGGTACACGGATTGACTGTTACCGTGGGTGCTCCAGCTCCTTCTATCTCATATGATCTTGAATCAACGAAATCCGGCTCGGAGGATGTGGCTATCTGCATACGATACGTACTACCGGGAACTGATGGGTTCCTTATACCAGACTTACTGGTTATCCTCACGTACACATCATTATTAGCAGGTATCGACGTTGGAACAGTCAGCACAATCTTGCGATTGTCGCTGTCAACTTCAACATCACTGCAGTTAGTGAAATCTATTCCATCTGGCGAAACGGATATGGATGACGGAATTATGGAATCAGGGACATACGTATCATGTGGGAATATGAGTGTTATTGTTGAAACTGCCTGATTCAGGTTCCCAGTTCCACCTGTTATGAAGTGAATCATGTAATAGGCTTCTGCATTAACCAAACCAACGTTACATGGAATCAATGCGATTTCAGCACCAACTGGATGAGCTCCCTGCGCAGGTGGAAGGAACCCTATCTGATGTGGTGTGACAGATACATTAACAGACTCAACCCTAACGATGTCTGCTCCTGCACCTGACCCTATTGAGATCATATCACCTGGGGTGAAGCTGGAAGCATCGGTCACATCAACTGTAGTATCACCGATATTGCATGGATTTGTATCAATAACAGTTATATTTGGGTATTCCTTCATTCGGAATATTGGAGTCCCAAGCGGGAATCTTCGAGCGGTAGTGTAGGTAAATGAAAGGTCTGGTGGTGGTCCTGCCACTGTATCAATGCCTTCAACTCTCGCCATGAACACATTGTCCATATTGCTACTGACAAAATCTCCAAGTAAGGCAACATCAAACTGAGTCCAGCCGAGTATTGAATCAACATCAAACACCGAATCACCATTGTTTACATCGTTTACAAGCAACGAGTAATCATAGGACAGACAAACCTCTGGACTCAGCGTTCCACCTGTACCACCAAGAGCTGACTTGATAGAGTATATCTCAGTATCTATGTAGACAGGTTCCACTGATGTCTGAATACCCATTCTGTATGAGCCAACAACTGGATTTGTCAATCCAGCCCCTGAAAGGATAACAACTGTTATTTCGGTACCGGCGTCTATAGTCTCAGGCACTATGAGTTTGATAGTTCTATCGACTGTATCAACGGTTGGTAGGACAGTCAGTGACTTACCGTTTACAGTTATATTGTCAGGTGAGATTGATGCCGGCAGGAGAGCTTCTACTGTTGAGTATCCACCACCTGCACCGAAGATATCATTATCTGGGAACTGCATTTTGATCCAGCTGATATCCTTGGTAAGGTTCCCAGCTCCAGACAATACAAACTTGATCGTGTATTCAACGTTTGGTCTATTTGCTGTGGCTGGATTTGGTATCACCTCTGCCTTAGTCGAAGTGTCTCTTATCTCGTAGTAAGGACTGTTTACATCCTTTGGCTGTTTACTCGTTCTGACCTTAAGCTTGTATGAACCGGCTGTTGTCGGGTTGATTAATCCAGCTTCATAGGTGAATTTGATGTAGACATGATTGTCATTGCCAGAGAAAGATTTGCTTGTTGTAAAGGTTATCGATCTGCCACTGACAATAATTGGTGCTAACGCCTGCTCGTGTGGAGTCGCATCAGCCGCAGTACCATCGAAGACGGGATCGTTGTCGATGAATATATGGTTTGGCATTATCCCTTCAGGCACGGTTGTATCATCGGGGAATGTTATAGTTATATCATCTACGTTCTCAGTGAGAGGTTCGCAGGTGTAGAAGTCCACAATATAACTGGCGTTTTCTGAAGTGCTTGGAGGTGTAACCGTGACTCCCACTTCTCCGAAGACCACACCATCTACTATCTCGTAAGCCCTTGACTCGTTGGCTGACTGCTCAACACTCGTCCACACAGCGACCGTGTAACTACCAGCAACATATGGGTTCGGTATACCTGAGTTGGGCAAGATTGTTACCACTACTTCCGTTCCTGCATTCAAATCTTCTGGAACGGTTATCTCAAGAGTTACGTAGTCATCTCCAAACGTGGGTGTTGGTTGTGGTTCATACTTACCACCCACTGGAGTGTATCCAATGGTTGGCGCGATAGAACATACAACATCATTGACCATCACACTACCTGAAGATATGGAGTTACCAGTCATGTTATATCCACGATCGTTTGTCGATGGTCCATATTCCAATGCAACGTATATTTTGTCTCTGCCAGCAAGCAGTGAACCCGACGTGCCAAGCTTAAATTTGATTGTCGTTTCAGCATAGACGTCACCCGTGCATCCACCAGCGGGTTGCTCAAATCGAACCAGTTCAACCCTTGTGCCAACTGGTAATCCTGCGGTAATGTTCGGTGAAAGCCCTAGCGTATTGGCTGCAAGGTGAGAGACTACAACTGAAAGATCAGGCTGTGTGCCGATATTACCAACTGCCACGTATTCAGTTATTTCAAACAGAGAGCTGTTGTTAACTGGGATTGAGTTGGCTGTGCTCGCACCTGTTGATGTATCAGTAATGCCTGTTCTTGAAAGATAAACATTGTCACCAGCGAGGAAGTTTGTTCCCACTGGAATTGGTGTTTGCAATGTCAACTCGTTGGTAATAGTGTTGACGGCAGTGACTCTTGTAAAGTGAGAATTCACAGGGCTAAACGGATGCAATACGTCTCCGATGAGTATCAGATCGCCTACAAGCCATCCACTCACATTTTCAAGCTGAATTGGATTCGTTCCAGGAGGTGCATCAACCGCAAGGACAGCAGTGCTTGATGCTCTGCTTACCGTGTTTGGTACCACCTCGACCTTTGGCATACTCAAACCACTCTTTATGGCATATGGATTCGAGACAACAAAGTCTGGTTGAGCAGAAGTCATTAACTGTAGTGTGTAATATTTGGGATTGGGTGGATTCTTGATGTTGGCACTTTCACAGAATCGGATGTATATATGATCGCCAGCATTGATATCAATTGGAGTTGTTATTGTTACCTGATCACCACTTACTACCGAAGGAGCCGACAATGGCGCGTAGTCTGTTCCCAGGATGCCAGTATGTGTTGGTGGGCAGATACTGTTATCAAAGTTGACATTCTTGGCAACATAAACTGTTCCTGCAGGTATTGACATGGGGACAACGGTTTCAGTTGGGAATGCAATCGTTATTGTGCCAATATCCTTTACCAGACCACCAGATGAGGTATCTTCAAAATCAATTGTGTAGTTGGCTGGCATGTTGATAATAGGAGGCACTACCTCAACATTTATTCCCGTTACTGCGGCAATGATTGAGTATGGAGCGGATTCGATCCATGTCGGTTCCTTTGATGTTCTCACCTTGGCTATGTAACTGCCGGGTGTATTGGTGTTACACAGACCTGCTGATTTTTCAAACTTGATTTTTGCTGTTCCATTTGCATTGAATGTAAATCCGAGTGGAAGGTATATCCTCAGGTACTTATCACCCAAAGCCACAACCTTTGATGGATGAGTTGATCCGGTTGTCCCATAACCAGAATTCAAGGTTATCGACGATGTAGGTATGGAAAGGGGTCCTAGTGGGTTTTCCGCTGGAGTAATTGAAATATTCTCTGTTCTCACAGGTTTTCCATAGTTCGAACCTAAAGTGTTATTTCCACTTGTTGTTATATAGAAAGGAAATACACCACTACTGCTAGGATTTTTGATATTTGCAGTTCTTCTAAACTGAACATGAACACAGTCACCTGCAAAGACATTGGGGTTAGTATCAAAAAATGATGGTACTTCAAAAGTTATTGTATTGCCAGATATAGTGGGAATGACATCAATATGATCATAGTCTGTTCCTTGTACTCCTTGACAAATTGGATCTTTATTGAAAACACAATTATTTAGGAATGGTTGGTCACTTAGTGAGTTACCACAAGAAACCCATATATCTTCTGTATTTATTGTATTTGGAAGGTTAAATTCGGGAGGGAATGTAACACTAATCGTAGGTCTAGTGCCGGATATTGGTTGTAAATGGTGTTGAGGTCGAATAAGGAATGAAAGATTAATCTGAGAGTATTCGCCAGCAGTTGTTGGATATACCTTCGGAGAAAAGGGTCCACCATAACCAGGAGGTGTTGGATTCCCATAGTTTGTGTCAATTGGTGCAGATAATATATCGAAAGTTTGATTTTCAGAAAACGCAATATAGTTGGATATAACAGGTGTTGGTTGCTTGTTAGTAGATACTGTTAGAAAAGCATTTCCTAGAAGAACTGAAGGATTGTCAATCTCACCTCTTGGAATCCTAATGTAAACATCACTTCCCGCAGGTATCGGATTTGTTATAGTTATTGTCAATAGTGAACCCGATAGTGTACATGGATATTGTGTGGGGGTTCCTGGTGTGTATGTGGACTGACCTGGATGGAATGAATAATCATCCCATTGCTGAGTATTTATCCTAAGATTATTTCCACCACCTGCATCAGTACAACCACTTGGAAATTGAACATATATTTCATCACCTACACTCAACCCGGAACTTGAATCTATTCCAAAGCTGATGTCCCATCTAGATGACCCATCAACACCTACCCCTTGTATCATAGGTTGTGTTAATGGCTGCACATATAGATCTGATATTGAATTACCTTGAGTGAAATCTGTACTTATAGAGGCATAATCAGGAGCCGGGTTTTTATCCTTATCTTTAAATTGAATATCAACATAGTCTCCAAGATCACCGTTAAGACTGGAATTTCCATTCTTGAATTCAACCGTGTATTCCACATCACACACACCAACGGTGTTTGGATTTGGTGTAACAACGACATCAGATATGGCTGATGTTATGGCGTATGGCTCGGATATCCCATAAGCCGATTGCTTCGACGTCTTGACCTGGAGCCGGTATGCATCAGCTGTGTAGGGGTTCTTGATGCCAGCGTTCAGGCAGAATCGTATTACAACATCAGCGTTATTTGCTATGTTTGTTGGAGTAGTGAAAGTTATAGTCTGGGAGGTGACATCAGGAGGCAGTTCCACCTGATACGCTGTTCCACCACCAAAGGGAACTGGAGGGCACCCAGTACTAGTGAAATCCGTTGCCTCGGCTATCCAAATTGAGCCAGCTGATATGCTGTTGTATGGAAGGGTTGTGCCAGTTGGGAAAGCAATGCTTATTGTATCAGAATTCGCAGTCAATCCTCCGTTTGGACCAACTCTGAAACGTATTGTGTACTCTGCTTCCTTTGAGACCGTTGATGGTTGAACATCAACGGTGATATTCCTTGGAGCATCCTCGATGGAGTAAGGATCAGAATCAACCTCTTCCTGCTCTAGGCTTGTACTCACTCTAACCTTGTACTGACCTGGTGAACATGTGTTGTCAAGCCCAGCGCCCGTTTCAAATATAACAGTAACTTGTCCAGAAGCGTTGGAGGTGAAATCTGCTGGGACGTAGATACGCAGTTTCTTTCCTTCATCTGTATCTACCCATTCCACAGCACTAGCACTACTGGACATGTAAGAGTATGAGTATCCGTATGGTGTAACCATTACCGTTGACGGCGATGGCACATTTACTGCTGTAAAGATATTACTAATTGATGCCTGGTCTGCTCCAGGATTATCTGGATGGTAGAAATTAATGTCGATGTAATCACCGTTCGAACCTTTAATACCACCAGAACTTCCCTGCTTGAAGGTTATCTTGTACTGCGTGTTCTGATTGCAGGCAGAAGCGGGTATTGGCTCTACATTGACATCAGATATTGCAGTGCCGATGGCATAGTTACATGAAACACCGTAGTTGGGTTGTTTCGATGTCTTCACCTGTAATGTGTAACTGCCAGCCTGGTATGGATTCTTTATGCCTGCGGATTTACAGAATCTAACGTATACAGTCTGACTGTTTCCTATGTGTATGGGTGTGGTAAAGGTTATTGCAGAACCTGAAACTGATGGTGGGAGAATTACTGGCTGGGCAGGGGGATCAGGTGGACAACCACCGGTTATCGGGAGTGTTGAAACATAGATCGATCCTGCTGGAACGGATGAATAGCCACCAATCGTTGTCCCACTTGGGAATGCAACTGTGATTGTACCAATATTGGCTTCAAGTCCTGATGATTGACCAACTGTAAAGCTTATATCGTATTGAGCCTCTGAGGACGTTGATGGTGGATTAACGTCCGGATATATCCCACAGCTAAACTGGACGGTGTCAACTATAGAATACGGTTCACTGTCAACCCAGGATGGTTCTTTCGATGTTCTTACCTTTACAATATAAGCACCTTCCTGGCATGTGTTGACCAAACCAGCGGCACCAGTGATTGTAACGTCTATTGACTGTGATGGATTGATTTTAAGTCCAGCAGGCAAATACAGTCTCAAAGCCTGTGGTCCTATCGGTTGAATACTGCTTGGGTGATTCGATGAATAACCATAGTAATAATAACCACCACCAATAGTTATTGTGTGCAGAGGTGGAATAATACCCCCAATGGGACTCGGAGTTATTGCATATCTTTCAGAGGTTGCCTGAACGGTTAACTCTCCACCAGAACATCCTGCCGTACCAGTTACTGTTACGCCAAGCTGATTACTCACACTAACTGTCGTTGGATTTCTTATTCCAGCATCTCGACAAATGAGAATATGAGCGTTTTGCGTAGCGTTGAATCCAGCTGGAAGAGGGAATGATATGGTTCTGTTGATTTGATCGATTGTTATTGATGCAGGAGTAGAAGTTCCCGTTGAACACGTTGTATCAAGAGCAAAACCAAAGTCCGTATCAGCCTGCGTGCGTATCTGAATATAACTTGGATCAATGGAACTCGGGATGTAAGTACCCTCTGGGAATTTGATATCTACGGTAGCGTTGTTAAAAGTACATGTTCCACTTGTTCTAACCGTGAATAGATACTGAGCAGACGCTCCTGCGTAGTTTGGTATGGGGGTTGGGCAGAACACATCGGTTGCTGGGGTTGGATTTACGTCAGTTCTCCACTCCATATCTGCGGTTGGTATTTGAGCACCATATGATGGTAAAAAGTCTTCGGTAATCCCAAAGAAACCTGGGGTTAAGTAGGGTTGACTGTCGGTTGAGATATTAACTGTGTATGCTGAACCGGGGGCAGACGGGTTTATTATGCCAGCTGATCTTGAGAATCTGATGTACACATCATCACCCGCCGGGATTGCGGCTGGCAGTGCTAATCTTATCCTGTGAGAATCAACCATAGTTATAGTCGTAGGATTAACAATACCGGGGCCTACCACATCATTGTCAAACATATTCGGAATCTGAGCCCCAGAAAAGATGAAGCATTCTGTAGTTGGGATGGTGCTCGGCATTGTGACATTTGGTGGGAATTTGATGTCAATTGTATTGTTGACAGCCTGACCTGGCATGAATGAGATAGTCCAATAAGCCATCGAGCTAGTAAACGGTGGGGAGCTGTAGCAATCAACTTCAGTCACCGCCTCTGTTGACTGAAACGTATTGAGTATTGATGCAAAGTCTGGCTGAGGATTCTTTAGCAAGTCTTGGAAATCAATGTCAATATAATCACCAGCAGATCCATCAAGTCCACCATTTCCACCGGTTTTAAATGTTAACTGATACTGCACATTGGTTGAACATGTAGCATTGGGGGTTGGTTTCATCTCAACGTTCGTGATGGCGGTTGAAATATTGTAAGGTGACGATAGGGATCTCTCTGGTTGCGTTGTGGTGGATATCTCTAGGTTATAGGCACCTGCTTCGTTGGGATTCTTGATTCCAGAGTTGAGACAGAATCGAATACCAACAAACGTATCAGGAGGAGGACCACCATCACCAATAACGTAATCACCCGGTGAGCCGGGTAGGGTGATTGTGACCTTGTCCCCCTCTTCTCCATATGATGATTCAATAGGGGCATTCAACTCCAGGTGTCTTGGTTCACCCTCAACCCAAGTTGCGGCATTGTAATTCATTCTACAATCTGAAGCTCCGAATGACGGCGCTACAGTATCCCAAACAAGCCAGACAGAACCAGCAGGTATAGATTGGTAGTTTGTGAATGATGTCTCTGTGGGGAAGAAAACGTTTATCTCGTCACCAGGTCTCAACTCCTGACCAATCTCAAAATAGATTGTATATTGAGCTTCCCGGTAGACCGTTGGTGGTTCAACGATTACGCTTCCACTATTGAAAGAAACCCCGTCAACAATCGCGAAATAATTCGAGTATGACCATGTGTTTGATGTGTCTTTGTTGTGTCTGAGCATTATCCTGTATCGACCTGGCGTGGCTGTGTTATCAAGTGTTGGGTGTTTGATGGTCATAGTAAAAGAGGTGCCAGCCGATATTTCATAACCCAAAGGCAACTGAACCCTTAAGGTAGAAGTTGGAGCAGTGGGCGAAACAACCGAACCATATTCGATATCGTCATAGTAATACGAATATGTTGAGTTGGAAAATCCAACTGTTGGAGGATAGTTGCCCAAACCTGGTGAGAAAGGAGTGTTGCTTGACAGTGGCCAATTCACATTCTCAAGATCCTGAAACTGTATCTCTATCCAATCGCCGGCATCTCCAGATAGAGTAATACCAGTCGGTAAACTCCATTCAATGCTATACTCTACATCTTGTGCATTTGCGGCGTTTGAACGGGCTGTGACTGTTGCCTGATTTGCTACCATGTAGTCAGGTGATGTTGCGGGATAGGATTCCTCTGTTGTTGAAACCTCAACTGTTTTGTAGCCACTTGTTGTCGGTTGAACTAATCCAATCTCTTTATCAAAGATAACACTCACCCAGCTACTAGCAGGGATAGGCATATCTGGTGCTACAGCAGTATCCAGGTATACAGTCATAGTTCTATTTGTTGAATCAGCCTCAACAGCAAGTACTGGAGCTTGATTAACTCCAGCCCAATATGTAGGCCCATCTATATGACTCACCGTATCTTGAAAAACAGGAGCTAGTGAGTCGTGCCATACCCTGACCTTTGTTGAATCAAGGGTGCCGTCTGGGAAGGATGTGTAACCACCATATGTAGAGGGGAATTTTATCTGTATATATTCATTCGCATTAAGTTCACCACAGGCATCTCTTCTGAAAAGTACACCGAATTTTGTATTTGCTGATGTTGAACCATATCCATAGTAATAGGTCGAGGACGTTGTGTTGGGGTCACTGAGTACTTTAATCTGGGTCACCTTGCCCATCAATTCATATGAAGCGATGTCTGGGTTTTCAGGCACACCAGTAGTGGGGTTGATTGAATCAACCTGAATATTCATGGGACCACAGTTTGGGCAGGGAGGTAGTTTAATACCATAGGATTTGTTTATGGTTATCTTTACACTGTCAGCGGCACCGTTAACTGTGTAGGTATTGTTTAGTCTCACCTGGAGAACGTTTCCAACTGGTGTTACGGACGATACAGATTGTGGATAGTAGTACTCTGTTGGGTATACATCCGAATCCCACACCCCCACAGTAATGTATCCATACGAGTATGTGTAGGTTGAAGCAGCTGGAAGAATAGAACCATCCAGGAATGTTATATTAAAACCATCAAAATCAGCTGCCTGGTCAAATTTCAATTCGAATTCTGCTTCCTCACCACAAACAGCAGGATCGATAGTTATCTCCAACGTTCCCGGTACAACCGCCTTAGTATCGGGTGATGGAATAACGATCATCACACTCGTTATCATCAGAATACTCAAGACTATGTTTATTATCTTCTTCATCTGGCACTCCTTTCGCCAAATCCTTCTTCTTCGCTGTTTTCTTCTATCTTGTAATTAACTGACATCCTTATAACTGCAATACATGCATTATCTGATTTGGGTTTATATCTGTATCTATAAAGCCAGTTATTAAGGAAACTAATCTGATTCATTCTTATCATCTTCTGACAGAATCACCTTGTTGTTCTTGATATAAGATTCCAGATCAGACGCCTCAATTTTGAGAAGCCTACCAATTCTAACTACCGGGAATTTCCCTCTACGAACGTACTGACGCATGGTTGTATAATGAATACCCAGCAATTCAGCGGCCTCCTTCAGGCTTAGCAACTTCTTTTCTTCCATGGAATGCCTCCAATCTACTTCATTCGGGGAGTATATGTTACTTTTAGATACTTGTCAATAGGTATTACTATTTATTCTATCATCTTAATATTAATTGGTTGATTTTATATCATATATTATAGAAAAGACATGTAATATTCAGTATTTGCTCATTATACACATTTGGTGATATATGAAACAGTGGATGGTGTATTATTTGATGATGTGACCAGTTTTCCAGAACTGGATATGTATGCTCGATATAAGTCGCTACCAAACAAATCGGCAACACTAATAGCGATGATTCAAAATTTGATAATCCCTGATACTAAATAATTCCTGTTATAATGGCAGATAAAATCAATCAGTGAACTTTTGTGTCATATTATTCGTATGATATATACAGAGGTGAACAAATGACGAAGAATCTCACAAAAAGGGAGAAGGACGTTCTGGACTGCATCCGTGAGTACTCTTTGCAGAAGGGTCTCGCTCCAAGTCTCAACGATATAAGAGTGTCCTTGGGGCTGTCTTCAACATCGACTGTTCACGAACACATATCCCGATTAATAGGCAAGGGCTATCTGGAAAAGCACCCTCACAGGGCAAGATCGGTACAGATAAGGGGACAATCAAATCCCTCTGTTAAAGTTACTACAATTCAAGACCTTGCAGGTCAGACGGATAAGGGATTGGGAGAACTCAAATCAGATGAATTTTTCCAACCAAAGACTGATTCTGTTGCAGTGATGATACAGGGCAACAGCATGTCCTCGGAAGGTGTTATTGACGGAGACTATGTCATTGTCATTCCAGGTAATGGTGTTATGGATGGTGATGCTATTATCGGACTGATTGACGACTACAAGCCAGTAATCGGTAAGTTATTCCACCTTGGCTCCAAGATTATTATCAAACCAATCTGCAGTAGCCGTGATTCGACGGTGCTTGACCCAGAAAGGATAATAATCCTGGGTAGAGTGAAGGGTTTGGTCAGAAAGATCTAGATATTCCCGGTCATTCTTTTGTACAAATAGTTGCTTTCCTTTTCAATACTGTGTTTGGTTGGTGGTCCATGACCGGGAAATATCTCAAAGCTATCGGGAATACTTGACCATATTCTCATCAGCGAATCGCTCATGTGATGTGAATTGCAGTTTGGAAAATCTGTTCTACCTATTGAGCCTGCAAAGAGTAGGTCTCCTACAAATAAGGCATTGTCTGATTTTAGGCATATGTGCCCTGGACAGTGACCAGGTGTGAATACGACTATCAACTGAAAATCATTCACATTTATTAATTCACCATCTTCAACTACAATATCAACCGGTGGAGAATCATCGATAGGAGGAAGTGCGTTTATCATACTTGGTGATGGATTCTCAATATGTTTCCTTGCCAATGTATGTGATACGATTCTCGCACCAACTTTATCATGCATTATTTTATTCCCTGCTATGTGGTCGATATGTGAATGAGTGTTTATTATGTACTCAACCTGTAATCCCTTTTCACCAACCCTGTCTATGACAGATTTCACTTCATACGATGGGTCAATAACAACTGCAAAGCCTGTATCCTCAGAGTAAACAAGATATGTATTGACATCCAATGGTCCATTTGGATAGCGTTCAATCTTCATCAGAACAACCTTTCTGAATCCAGCAATATAGTTACTGGTCCATCGTTTATAAGAGACACATTCATATGTGCACCGAAAACACCATGTTCTATAGTAACACCTGCTCTTTCAATCCTAATTGAAACTGCTTTCATTAGCTCTGTTGCTAGGTCTGGTTCTGATGATGCAGTGAAACTGGGTCTATTCCCTTTCCTGACATCACCTGCAAGAGTAAATTGAGATACAATTAACACCGATCCTAAAACAGCTGAAATATTGAGATTCATCTTATCATTTTCATCAGGAAAAATCCTCAAACCAAGAATCTTCTTCGAAATATATGCAACATCACTGTCACCATCACCTGCCATGGCACACAAAAGAACTAACAATCCTTTTCCGATTGAAGATACTGTTCCACCATCAACCGACACACTAGCTTTGCTAACTCTCTGTATTACAGCTCTCAATGTCTTTTCACCTGTATGATATCATCCAACTGCTCAAGCCTGATTATCACATCCTGTAACTCCTTCTTTGAAACAACCTCCAATGCGAGTATGAGTCTTGTTTTCTTCGAGTCTATCTTTGATGTTTTTGCCATCTGAATATCGATTCCTATTTCGGAAATAACCCCTGAGACCATTGCCAAAACACCAGTCCTATTCCTTGCAATTATTGTTAATCGAACAATAAAGGCTTTTCGGGCTTCTCTAACCCAGCCAGCTGTAACAAATCTGTTTTCATCCTTAGCTAAATGTTTGACGTTAGGGCAATCTTTTCTGTGGATACTAACTCCTCTCCCTCTCGTTATAAAACCAATAATATCATCACCAAAAATAGGGTTACAGCACCTGGCAAGAATCACCGGAGAATTATCGATCCCATCGAGCTCAACCATCGCTCCAGCCCTGCCAACTCGAATGGGCTTTCTCCTTCTCTGTCCCTTTGGCTTCGGTTTATCATTCTCTGCTGGTAAATCTGATATCTCGAGAGCTTTCTTGAACCAAGAACGTATCTTAGACTTGGTTGAGTGGGAGGCAACCATACTCAACCAATCCCTTGATGGCCCCCGAACGTTTTTACTAGTTCTTATCCTTACTCGGTCACCCGTCTTAAGCCTGTAAGAGAGTGGAACAATGCGATCGTTAACCTTCGCCCCAATACAACTATGACCAACCTCTGTGTGTATCCTGTAGGCAAAGTCAATGGGATTTGCTCCAGCGGGAAGATTGATTATGTCACCTTTGGGTGTAAAGACTAAAACCTCATCTGAGAATATATCTGATTTCACCCTTTCGATGAAATCCTCTGATGGACCCAATTCTCTCTGCCATTCCAGCAATTGCCTTAGCCAAGTTAGTTTCTGTTCATAGTTAGTGTCGAATGTTTTTTTACCTTCTTTGTATTTCCAATGGGCGGCTATGCCGTATTCGGCATCGTCATGCATCTGGTAAGTTCTTATCTGTATCTCCACGGGGTGGCCACCTGGACCCACGACAGTTGTATGTAGTGACTGATATCCATTAGTCTTTGGTATGGCTATATAATCCTTTATTCTTCCAGGAAGTGGTTTCCATCTGGCATGCACATATCCAAGTACTCTGTAACATGACGGAATATTCTTAACCAAAATCCTTATTGCGTGAAGATCAAATATCTCATCGAGGTTCTTCCCTTCAGTCCGCATCTTCTTATAAATGCTGTGAAGGTTCTTAGCTCTTCCCGAAACCTCACCTTTCACTTCTGCTTCTTCAAGAATTTCCACCAACTCCGACGTTAGGGATTTGACTAACTCATCCCTTTCAGATCTCTTTAGATCAACATCTCTACTGAGTTTTCTGTAGGTATCAGCTTCAAGATACCTGAAACACAGATCCTCTAGTTGCCACTTGAATTTGTATATGCCCAGCCTGCTGGCAAGTGGAACGTATATATCCATTGTTTCGCTGGCAATACGTAACTGTTTTTTCCTGCTGAAAATTGATATCGATTGCATGTTGTGCAAACGATCAGCGAGTTTTATCAATACAACACGGATATCGGTAGCCATCGCAAGAAGCATCTTTCGGATATTTTCAATCTTCTGCTCCTTGTTAGATTTAAATTCAACTCGAGAAAGCTTGGTCATACCCATAACCAATTTCAACACATCATCGTCGAAGTGTTTGCTTATAGTCTCTGGTTTCATTGATGTGTCCTCGACTGTGTCATGAAGAATTGCCGCTTGAATGGTTGGCAAATCAACCTCAAGCTCAGTCAGCAAAATTGCCACATGTAATGGATGTGTTATATATGGATCACCACTCTTTCTTTTCTGTCCCTCATGATATGAGTCAGCTAAATAATAGGCTTTTTGTATCCCATCTCTTGCTTCAATAAGGTAACCGGTTTTTTCGAAAAGTTCCTGAAGTATCTCCTGTGGTGTTTTGGACTCGATAGTCATGAAGGCAAGTATAATCCTTTTCCTGTTATTTCGTCAACCTATCTAACAAAACATAATGACAGCGTGTGTAAAATGTGCACAAGTTATTCTTTTTTAGTTCCTTGCGTTACAGATTCTTTTGATATAAACTGGACGAGTACTTATGTAAGGACGGATTTGTTATATCTACCAATGGAGGTGTGATATGAAGTTCCACAGGCTAGTGGTGTTATTTGTAGTGGCTATCATAGCTCTCAGTCCAATAACGGTTACATCTATTATGGCTGAGGGACCTATGTTTAGAGTCCAGCTACTCGGTGAAAACACATCAAAAAACGAATTAATGAACTATGATGTAACTATTGTCGAGGAATACAGTGACTTTATTATCTGCAATATTGATCCAAGGAAAATTCCTCAGTTAGAAAACAAGGGTTATGGGATTCTTCCTTTTGAGCAATTCAAAGAGATAAAGATCAATAAGTACACACTCATTGCAGACGAAGACAAGATACTCCAGGTCTCACCAGAAATTCCGTTAGAGTTGTCAATTCCAAACACAATGCCAATAGGCGATACATACTTCATTCTGCAATTTGATCTTCCAATAAAGAGTGAATGGACAGAACAGATGCGAGATATTGGTGTCGAGATATCATCGTATATCCCAGATGGAGGAATGATAGTTAAGGGCGATGCTTTCGAAGTCTCCAAGTTCCATGATTGGGACAGAATCATAGGTGGAACCCCATTACATCCTGGACTTAAGATTTCTAACAAGATCGAACCAGACGAAGAAGGTATGGTTCGGGTAACAGTTAACTTGCATCCAAATGAACCCATTTCTACTGTAAGAGATGTACTCCCTGGAGAATCCTTTGATGGAAGCATCGACAGAGGATATGGCAGTGTTAACTTAGAATGCGAGCTTGAACAGATTAATGAGATAGCTTGGTTGCAACCTGTTTCATCAATAACACCGTACATCGAACCTGAGCTGTACATGGACAAATCCCGTGAGATTATGGGAATTGAAGCCAGAAGTGTAGATTCCTCTCCCAGTCTTGATTCAAGATCGGAAGGTATCTGGGACTACAATATCAAAGGGCAGGGAAGAGTTGTATGTATTCAGGATACGGGTTGCAGTACAGGTGACTTCAGCACTCTCAACCGAGATTTTGGAATTCCTCCACGGGTTGTTGGACACTATGGATACCAATCTCCACCAGCCGGACCGGATCCCGATCAATCAAAAGCATGGCATGATACAAATGGTCACGGTACCTTTACTTCTGCACAGGTTATGGGTGATGGATACAACTCATCCGGTCAATACGCCGGTGTAGCACCTTATGCAAAACTAGTCGTCCAGAAAGGACTGGGTTATCTCAATCCAGGTCTACCAGATGCTTACAAGCATGGTGCCAGAGTTCACAGTAATTCTTGGGGTTCCAGCATTAACTCATACACTGCTGAATGCTCCTATACAGACGAGTTTGTGTGGGACAACCCTGATATGGTTGTCTGTATATCAGCCGGCAACAGTGGTCCCTGGACAGGATCGCTTGGTACACCTGGACTTACAAAAAACAATATCGGCGTTGGAGCTGCTGGAAATAACAGGCCTTCATCCCCTTTAGCGGTTGATTACACAGGTGGAGTCATATTGAGATTGGTTGACAACACCGATTTCAGTAGTAGCCCATGGCAGAACAGACGCGTGTGTGTAACAGGTGACAATCCCGGCGAAGATGAATTCAGAAACTGCACAGCAGTGCTAAGCGGAAATAGAATCCGAATTGACTCACCACTCACATTCAACCACTCATCAGGCAACAGGGTTCATTTTATTCACGCCGAATCAATGGCAAGGTTCTCCTCAAGGGGTCCTACATCAGATAACCGCATTAAACCAGATATCTCAGGTCCTGGACGCAATGTAATGGGTTTGAACAGACACTACAATCCTCCCTTCGATCCCAATAGATACGAATCAGCATCAGGAACATCAATGTCATGCCCAAACGTTGCAGGATGCGCAACACTTCTCCAGCAGTGGTCAGAAGAAATTTATCAACACTTGGAACCATCAGCATCATTTGTCAAAACCCTTCTCATCAATGGAGCCAGAGACATAAGAGAAGATTATGATGGAACTCCGTTGTTCACACCTGACTATAACGGAGGTTGGGGGTACGTTGATTTATATGATACCCTATACCCAACTGCCCCAACGCGAAGAGACTTCTGCGATTACAAACCTGGCATAGTAACGGGTGAAAGAGTTGACTTTCCAATAATTGCAGGACCTGGCACTATCAAGGTCAACATAGCATGGTCTGACTATCCATCTGTTGTAGGTGCACCTCAACACCTGATTAATGACTTAGACCTAATCGTGGAGACACCAAGTGGTGAAATCTACCGAGGCAACCAATTTGTTGGAGGAATCGGAGCATCATCTGATTCCGAACTCAATGCAGCTGGTACAGACACGATCAACAACGTAGAAGGAGTAACTGAGTTTAACGCAACTGAAGTTGGTCAATACACCATCTCTGTTGAAGGTACCAACGTCCCTCAATCCCCTCAACCCTTCTCAATGTCAGTCGAGTACGAAGCTGTTATACCAGATTTTGATATACGCGTTCATCCCGACCTTCAATACATCGATTCAGGTTGGCGAACTGGCGATTACCTCGTTGAACTCGAACCCATTTCAGGTTTCTCAGGAGATGTGGAACTCTCATGCTCCCTAATTGGTCCAGATTTCACAGAATCCTTCAACCCGAGTAGGGTGTTCCTCAATGGTGCTGTTGGCACATCAACAATGACTCTCAGCTGTGAAGATCAACTTGATGTTGGTGTTTACTACTTTATCGTACGTGGTACTTGTGGAGACATTTACCACGAAGACATCCTCACCCTGAAGGTCAGACCCGGCAAAACCTATCAGTTTGATTTTACCAAGGACGTTGGCAGGGGTGGAATCAACAATCCTTATGGTGATGATGGCACAACCGTCTTCCCAGATGATAAACTCGGGTACAGCCTCCAGTACAATACCTCTGACTCAGAACTATTCAGCAGAATGACAATCGAAGACCAAATCCCAAGAGGTGGTTATTACAACGGTGTTTCATTCCCAATACCCACTCACTATTCACCTGATGGAGGTACAACGTGGATCAACGAAAGGATTCCGGATGAAGTGGGGTACGGTTATGTGATGCGTTGGGATCTTCATGACATACCTGGTTCAGGTCATCTGATGAAGCTTTCAACTGGAATACCCGGATTTGACAATGTTAGCGATGACCTAGACACATCCTCAGACGAGGTCATGTTACTCGATAGCAACGGCTATCCACATGTAGTTTGGAGTAACCACATCCTAGGTAGTTTCCCAAGCGATGACGAGATCTTCTATACAAGGTGGGACGGTCAGAAATGGGTTGACCTTTTTGGTAACGAAGGTATATCGAACATATCTAATTCTCCAAGTTACGTTTCCTCGGAACCTGATATGGTCATCGATCCATCAGATAATCCACATATAATATGGGTTGAAAGTAGCAACAGCGGTGGCAATAACCGTGTCCTCTATACTAAATGCATGGGTCCACAACTCACAAAACTCGATGGTACCGCTGGTATTGATATAGTTTCATCCTCAATCGCGACACCTAATATCAATTATTATTCACCAAGAATAGATCAGGGTACAAACGGTCACATTGCAGTTGTATTTGGATATCAGATTCCTGGTTGGTGGTGGTATGACTATGGATTCTATATATCGCGAGCAGTGGGTGGCATTTGGACCGAACTAGATGGAGTAACGCCTGGAGCAGAGCAGATAATCAATACAACTGATTATGTTTACTCTCCTACTATTGAAATAGATAGTGCGGGATCTCCTTATTTAGCCTATGAAGTAATATCTTACTTTTTTTGGTGGATTTGGTCTGACAATCTTTTCACTGCCAAATGGAATGATGGGACAAGCTCATGGGTGAATTTTGATGGTACCACACCCGGATGGGAAAACATGGTTCCCGGTAACACAAGAAGGCATTCAGAACCAGAGCTTCTCATTGATGCAGGTGATGTACCCCACATAACATGGACTGAGGATTGGTTGGGTAATGAAGATATTTTCTACTCCCGATTCGAGGGTGGACAGTGGGTCACAGCAAACGGTTCTCCAGGATATGAGCAGATAACCAATACTACATATGCTGAAAGCAACTCCGACATTTGCCTTAGACAAACAGGAGAACCAGCTTTGATCTGGCAGGAACAGGATTTATCAAACAACATCGTCTTCAGTCAGTACAACGGAGGTTGGAGGAATCTGTTCAATTCAGGCGGAGTTGAGTATATAACCACCAATATCAGCTCGGAAAGCATCACACCAAAGGTTCAGATCAACTCTCAGGGAGTTCCCTACTTCTCATTCACTGACGACAGAACTGACGACAAAGACGTCTATGTCACATATCCAATGCTCGATTTCAGCAGTGCAAACTTCCCAGGAGAGATAGTATGGGAAGGAAGAGTAAATAAAGATGTACCAACAGATCTCGCCTCTATAGTAAACAATGCCTATGTAAGCGGGTTCTATACAGACGGAGCTTACTCAGTCGAAACCGTCAAGACAAAAGCAACAACTATAAATCCATTTGAAATTGGTATTGATGTTACAAAGACAGCTGCTCAATCACACGTCAGACTCAACCAAACCGTTGAATTCAAGATAGCAGTAACCAACACGGGCTCAGTACCACTCACTCGAATCAACGTCGTTGACATAATGCCTAAAGGTATGGAACTGGTAAAATCAAGACCAGTAGCCAAGGAATCCACTACTGGAGTGAGTTGGCTCGTTAACTCAATTGCACCTAATTCCACAGTCCATTTGAGTGTTTGGGTCAAAGTAACTGACCAGAAATTGCAGGATACTGCTGTGCAAAACAGGGTTACAGCATCCTCCAGTAATTTTGATGTCTCTGCTGAGGATTTTTCTTCAGTTATTGTGTCCGGAAATATTACTGGATTCCCAGCCCCTGAGGTCACGTTCAAGTCAGTGACTTCTGTTGAAGCTGGCACTGAGAGTGAATTCGAACTACACGTTTGGAGTGGCAATGGACCATTCAGCTTTGAAGTTGATTGGGGAGATGGTAAAACCACATCGGGTAATATTGAGTTAGATGAAACCAAAACCCTGAATCATGCATTCAACAACTCTGGAAAACACAAGATAGTTTGTTCAGTGATTGATCGTTTCGGAGTAACCAAGGTAATTGAGTACAATGTTGATGTGAATTAGACTACTTAATACATTGATTAAAAACCCCCTAGCTGTTTCAGCAGGGGGTTTTTAATCAGCTTGTATTGATGGGGAATATTGGTAAAATGAATTCTAATATATATGGAACATAACACAAACGGAATCATACCAGAGAGGTTTCCATGCGAAAGTGCATACTGATTATTTTGTGTTTGTCTCTCATTGTAACGCCCACATCTTCAGAAACTGATGCCCGTAATGAGATAGAAATAAAGACAGTTGTTAAAGAACTCACGATCACCAGTATTCCAAACGAAGACAACAGCCTCATTGTTGTTGACGGTTATTTCGACAGCGTATCGAAGGTAGCCCCAGATAGCAACAGAGCTGAGGGTATTGATGAGTATTTATCAAATTGGTAGATTACCAGAATTCAGGTGAATATGTAGTTGGTTGGAAAGTAGAAGCGATTTGCCATTATATTGAACCTGAAGAGTATCACGAAATTGAGTATTTTAACTGTGATGTTGTCCCTTTGATTGATATTAAACACGACGTTAGTATCGATGGATTCCTGTATTATGTTATTCCGGAATCAGGAGATCTTGTTGTAGAGTCAAATCGTAACTACTACCGAGTTGTAACCAATGAAGATGTAAACACTGAGGAATTGACTACTGGTGACTCCATTAGGGTTAGTGGGCATGCGGTTATGAACAGACCCTATCTAATCACAAATGCTTCCTATGAAATCCTTTTCCCTAGTGGTTCATATAGAAGACTTCATCCCTGTAGAACAACTGAAGGAAACTGGTATGATGGTTTATTTAGGGTTTACACTCGCGGTGAATACTGGCAGGTTAACTTTAGAGAAGATCAACCCAATCAACACCTCAGAGACTCAATGGTATTTGGAGTCAAAGGCAAGCTTGACCCCATCCTTGAGCAGACCCTTCATGAATGTGTTTTGTTCGACATTATTGAGAGGACTACACTCACTGGCATTGTCCTAGATTATTACCCAGGACATGGATTAATCAAAATTAAAAAATCTAATGACCAGATATGCTGGATAAACGTTGAGATGAATCCAGCCGGTATTAAAAATTTCAAGAAAGACGATGGCATTATGGCAGTTGGTTACGACATCTCAACTAGACCTGATATATCAATGGTTTTTGGCCAGGTAGAACTATTACCTGAAGGGAGAATCCTGCCAGTTGGTTTTCCTGGTGAGATACTTCAAAATGACAAATGCGATAGCGATGGATATATTGAAGTACTCTCTGGAAATAAACTATGGAATGTTATGCTACCAAAAAATACCAGTTGTGGAAGGTACAAACTCGGTCATTGGGTATTCGTCAACGGATCAATAACAAGTTACAGTGATCGTCTTATTGAGGCTGAATCACTTAAGAACTCACAAGTATGCATCCTTGCAGAAATAAGCAAACCAAATTACCAAGGATCAACCATGAAGGTATCAGACCTTCTTAGTTTGAGAACTTGGATCGTTACTCCAGATGATAACAATAATGCCGGATATCGAAGAGGCACACAGTATATGATCACTGGTGACCTTGATGAATTTACCCCCTACAAAATAAAGAACGCCTCACTGAATAAACTGTATAAGACTAAAGGTAAAATAGTAGAAATAGATAACTTTAATCAGCAACTCCACATTATCACAACTACCGATAAACGACTTACCATTAATATTCGCCCAGATTGGTATAACATCAACCGTTACCGCACTGGTACATGGATTGAAGTAACGGGGATTAAAACCAGAGACGGAATCAACAACGCTATCATCAAATGGATAGAGTAATAGGGTGTAATTAGTATCAAATTGAGTCAATATTCTCTTAGCCAGTATATTAGCCTGTTAATCGGTATAACTCAATTATTGGGACGATCTCATTTCCCCTGATAATACAATGTCTGATGATTTCAGTTAATAGGTCATCATCAAATATTTCTGGTATAGGCCTGATAATAATGCTCGACGATTGCAAAGAAATCGTTTCTAGAGCTTCATCAGTATAAAAAGCTAACCTTTCGCTTTCATCAGCGCCTCTGATAAAAAGTGTTTTTGGTTTAAAATCACATTCTGTCATCAACAGATGATCGAGTTTGAATAGTGGTACCATCACACCATCCATTTCAACCACTTCATTGAAAACACACCTTGCATTTGGGAAATCAAAGGGCTCTCTATAATCTGAGATCCTGATTACACTCATCGCATCAATAGCATATCTTTGATCTGCTATCCTGAATAGAAGAAACATTTCAGGGTTTTTTTCAGGTAGTCTATCTAGATCCATTGCCTTTCCTTCATCTCACTTTCAATATCTGCCAATAGACCATGAGTAAATACAGATTCTATAGATAGCACAGGCAGTGTACCAATTGATGTCTGTAGGTATGCTTCAATAATATTCCCCTTCATTCCTGATATAGTGGTATCAATATCGAGAACCTTTTGTACATTAATTTCTACATTTTCTACACTATCAACGAGAAAACCCAAGCCATCCTGTCTTATTGTAGCATTACCCATGGACGAGGATCTTCCAGTTAGCAATAAATTGAGGTCTATAAGCGGATTCCCCAGATGAATTGCTTTTACTATTCGCCCTGGTACTTCCCTATACTCATAAGGTTGAAGGATCCTAGTAGATTCATTCCTGGCAAATAACATTTTATGACTATCAATGTTGATTAGATAATAAGCGTCTTTTTCCTTCTGATGCATTGATTATAGATCCTTAAACATTTTACTCAGTGTATCAAGAACAATTTGTTTATCGTATGGCTTTATAAGATAGGCATTAGCTCCTAACTCAAAGGCTTTTTTTCTATGTCTCGATCCCGCACGAGAAGTTATAATCATTTTTGGTATTCTGCTGAGGTTTTCTTCTTCTCTTAGCACTGACATTAGTTCATAACCATCCATCTCTGGCATCTCAAGGTCGAGAATAATGCTGTCAACATTCTCCGTTTCAATTATGTCGAGAGCTTCGAGTCCGGTTGAAGCTGTCAATATCTTGAAACCAGCCCCTTCTAAATCCATCTTGAGTATTTTTCTCATTGAAAGAGAGTCCTCAACAACAAGTACATTGTGATGAGATGTCTTTAACATGTCTTCGTTTATATCAATATCAGTTAACTCTTTTTGGTGATATTCCTTCTGAATTATTGGAGGTAAATTCAAGACAGGAAGCACTATACCAGCCCCCAATATGGTTACACCAGTATAGTGGGGAATATCCCTTACGCATACGGGTAAAGCCCTTATCATGATATCTCTTCTGCCTTCTATGGTTGATAATCCAAGTATTGAATACTCTCTACCAATTTCAATCAATAGAGCCGGGAATGACTCTTGGTTCCTGATTTTGGGTTTAAGAGACAACGCTTCATCGAGGAATCTGATTTCCATCAATTCTCCTCGGATTCGAGCAAATAGCTTAGATCCCAATTTTTCAATAGTTGACCTATCTATCGATAATACCTCTTGGACCGTTCCAATTGGCACAATGTATGTGTGGTCAGGCACTGTTACTTCAATCCCTTGGGATATTATAAGGGATATTGGTAATGTCAGCGTAAAAGTGGTCGATTGTTGGTCTGACTCCAGACTGACAGAACCGCCAATAGACTCTATTGATGCCTTTACAACATCAAGTCCAACTCCTCGACCTGCAATCATTCCACCCTTCTGAGTAGTTGAAAGTCCGCTTAGGAATATCAATCTATTTATCTGGAGAGAAGTCATTTCTTTGAGATCATCTTGTGTTACGAAACCCATCTTTAATGCCTCAGAAGCGATTCGATCGGTATCGATTGATCTGCCATCGTTTGATACTCTAATTATTACCTGATTACCAAAATACTTAGCATCTATAACGATCTTACCCTGTTTAGGTTTTCCCTCTACAACCCTTTCTCCAGGTTTTTCTATGCCATGATGAACTGCATTCCTGACAATATGCAATAAAGGATCATAGATGCTTCTTATAACTCGGACATCGACCTCAACATCCTCACCATACATTTCAAGATCAATCAGCTTGCCTTCCGATCTTGCAAGGTCTCTGACCATCCTGGGAAATCTACTCAATATCTGATTTACTGGAGTAAGCCTGGTCGAGATGACCGAACTCTGTATGGAACTGACGTTCTGCCTGATACTGTCAGTGCTTCTGGCTAGTTCATTGATCTGATTATCAAGTGTATGAAGGGCTTCTGACAAATCAGCGTGAATCTCATACTCGTTCTTGACTATTCGATCAATCTCCGTGTATCTGTCAAGTTCTAGTTCATCAAATTCATCCTCGAATCTTGAACCTATCGATACATCGCCGGTTGCTCCAACACCCATTGCTCTTGTTGATCTCGATATGAGTTGTTGTTGGGACAGATCCGCATTCAGCTGAGTCATTCTTCTCAGTGAGAGCCTTATCATATCCGTAAGATCTGATAACCTCTCTCGAACATTACTCATTCTTGACTGCTGTACGAGAAGCTCACCAGCTAGAACCATCAGATTATCAAGTTTTGGGAGTCTCACACTGACCGATTCTTCTCTAACTCTGTCGCTGGTTCTATCTGAATAGAAAACCTGTGTCTGGGAGGGTGTAAATTCGGTTTGTTTTCCGGAAATATTGCTCAATGCTGTTGCAACCTCTTTGGCTACATCAATAGATTTCGGGTCTTTGTCGCATTCCAATGTGAATGTTTGGTTCAGTGCATCATAGGAGCTAAGGAGTATATCTATTGTTCCAGGTGTTAACGGCACTTCCCCTTCTCTAACAGGCTCTAGTGTATCCTCAATAGCATGAGATGCATGTTCAGTGGAGGAAAATCCTACTGACGATGCAGCGCCTTTGAGTGTGTGAGCGGCTCTAAAAACGTTCTCGATTATTTCTTTGTCCGTAGGATTCTTCTCTAAATCTAGAAATCCCTTCTGCAAGGTTTCAAGATGTTCCTTTGCTTCAATGATAAAGAAATCAGCTACAACATCATCCAAATCCTTTGAGTCATCCTCTTCCTTTTCTGAGTGAATATTCTGGTCAAATTCAACTTTATCATCTGCTGAATATTTCTCTGTTTCATTCAGTTGGTTGTAACTAAGCCAAATGGTTTCCATTTCGTTCTTCAGTTCATCGTAGTCAGGAGTAACCCCCGACTCTAGCATGGTGAACACATTCTCTAGGTTCAGGATTGAGAAATCAATTAGTGTGACAAGATTATCATCCCACTGTGGAGGGATATCCTCACCATATGAACTCAAGGCTTCTTCCATGATTTCTGCAGCTTCAGCAAATGTGAACAGATTAACCGTCAGTGCTGAACTCTTAAGTGAGTGGGATAGACGATAAAGCTCAAACAAGGTTTCTTTGCTCTCATCACCGTTGTTTACCTTGTCTAAATTTTTCTTCAGTAGGACAAGCATCTGCTTGCCTTCCTTTACAAAGGAAGGGAGATATTTACTCACACCTTCATCTACCACTTACACCTCCTGGCCTTAACACACAACAATAACGAAATTCATATCTCGCCCGATATACTCTTCATGATCGTCAAGCGAGATATGACGCAATTGAAATCTCTATTTAACTCTGAATATAGCAACCAGTTCCTGAAGCTCTCCTGCCAATACAGCAATCTCGGCGATAGCTTCAGATACAATAAGTGTACCCTCGGTTGTTTCCTTGATCATCTCTGCCGCATCGAGCATTGATTGGTTAACCTCTTCTGTTACAGTCGTTTGTGTTACAGATGCTTCGTACACCTGGGTGATGATATCAGCGAGTTTTGTCGAACTCTCTACAATGGTTTTGAGTACCTCACTAGCCTGTTCGGCTGATTTTGAACCAGATACAACGAGTTCCGTTGAATCCTCCATAACCTCAACTGTTTCAGCTGTTTCAGCCTGAATGCCCCTTATCAGCAATGATATGTCTTTTGTTGCCTTTGCTGATCGCTCAGCCAACTGTCTTACTGCGTCTGCAACAACACTGAATCCACGACCCTGCTCTCCAGCTCTTGCCGCCTCGATCGTGGCGTTAAGTGCGAGCATGTTCGTTTGTTCAGCAATATCTGATATAACGTCAACGATCTCTCCGATCTCTTGAGACGATTCACCGAGTTTCTTGATCCTCTTTGATATCTCAGCGACAGAGCCTCTAATCTGAGTCATACCTTGCACAGCCCTTTCAACAGCTTCTCCACCTTCTTTAGCTACGCGAGCTGATTCCCTTGCCATATCTGTAGATTCCCTTGCAGATTCAGACGATTCAATTGAGGATTGAGTAGCTTGAGCCAAAGCGTCTGTTGTACCCTCAATAAGGTCTCTTTGTGTCACTGAACTATTAGCCAGTCTTTCCGTTGATTCAAGAGTTGTCTGTGAGGATGTACCAATATTAGTAGCTGTATCAACTACACTTCTAATAATCTCTCTTAGCTGGAAGATAAGTGTATTAAGTGAGTCAGATATACTTCCGAGCATGTCAGCTGTTACCTCAGCTTGCGTTGACAGGTCACCGGAGGATACTGAAGCCATAGCACTCTGAAGGCTTGCAATAGATCTGTCTTGCTGTTCCCTTTCAGCCTCTGTTGTGATATAACCTCTGATCTCTCTAAGCATCTGGTTAATTACGTCTGCAAGCTCTCCAAATTCATCTTCTGATTCAATAGGAACCTCAACATCATAGTTACCAAGGGATACCTCGAAGACACGACCTCTGATTGTGATAAGCGGGTCAAGAGTTCTTCTTACGATGAAGATCATCATGAATATCAAAATAACAAGAGATAACAGCAGGAATATGAGTGAAACCAAAATAAATTCAGTAATACCAGCTTGGAAAATATCCAGGTTCTGTCTCAACCACACAGTCAGTTCCAATCCTCCCGCTTGATTGGCAGTATGGTGACCCATTCTTGATATATCCAAGTTTATGTACAACTGGTCAACTCCAGTACCGGATACATCATAAACGGTTTTGTTTTGTTCCCAAAATTCTTCAATAATTTTATTATAATCAGCAAGAGCTTCAGTATAATTTTGGTTTTCCTCATCTGTTCTTTGGGATCGAGGGATTTCTCTTATGTCGATTATCTTTGATTCTAGAGACTGAACATTCTCATTATCTGAGGAGTAAATTTCGCCTAGATAATCTACATATCTTTGAAAGAACTTAAAGTTTTGGGGGACAAAACTTGGATTTTCAAGAGCTCCTTTTTCAGGATCATTTTCAAAAACCCTCTTTCCATCTTCACCTATAGGAATAGTAACATATTGATCTTCTCTGGCTCGAGCCAACCCCTTACCATTGTTCCAACCAATTAGAAATTTAGTGTTGTGGAACACAACTGGAGCATCATACGTATCTTTATTGTCATCTTCTACGTATTCCTTAATGTCGGGTAACCACATCATTCCACCACTATATGATAGATCAGGATTGTTTTCTGATAGATCATCAAGTGATGCATTGATAAGCTCTGCGGGATACCAGAATGCCAGGTAACCAAGTGTATTTCCATATGCATCATCAACTGGAGCTGAGAAAACAAATGACCAGCTTGAAGCATATTTATTGTCTTTAACAGGTGTTATTGACACTTTCAGTTTGAGATCATTTGTATCTCGGTTACCGATTTCCACTGCAT
>CAZTGD010000025.1:0-27017 GCA_964613055.1 uncultured Caldisericales bacterium
GTTTCTAATTCATTTAAAGGGAATAAATGACGTTCTATATAAGATCATGTAACAGGAGTCAAATATCTTGACTATTAATAATTCAGTTCGTAGAATACCGGGTGCGTTGTTATGAGAAATAATTCGATATCTAAATATATGTCTATTGCTTTGGGTATCCTATTACTTGTCCAGGGGATACCAAGTGTCAGTGCTTCGGCAAATGGATTCGGCAATGAAATAGCTTGCTTTATTGCAGTCAAGTGGACACCAATTGGTGAGTCATGGAGTGGCAATACGCTTGTGCTTGCACCAGATTATGCCTTTAATGAGGAATCACCAAAGACCGCTTGGGGGAGAACCGGCTATCCAATGCCAGATGCAGAAATTTGTATCGATGCAAATGGCTATAATGTTAAGGCTGATGATACGACTAATACAGTCCCTCTCTATTACTGTATTTTCTATCTGAACATGGACTATGAATATAAAACGCCAACCGCACTAACAGAGAAGATGTTTGCTGTTCTCGATTCTGCGGGTCAGGTTTGGTTTGATCCAGATGGTTTCTTTAATGACTGCAGACACTACGGATACGCAAACCCTGATAACCCTCTCTACAGACAAGATCCCAATATCCAGGAAACTCATGATGATATTCGTCTGAATGCTAATTGCTATGTTGACTACATCTCAAGCAACAACACTCAAGGTCCATACTACATTCTGCCAACAAAAGCAAACGGCGATGTTCAACCGGGATACATACCAGAAGAACCCATTTATTTTAGGTACGACACTGAAGACTATGAAGGATTCACTCCAACCCCTCTCAACAGAGAACCACCCATTAAAACGAGACTATTTCAGCTTGGTTGGGTTGATATGCCTGATTTCCCACTCATTCAGGATTCTACTCCAAGCGTTGATTATCCTGTAATACCTTCAATTGGGACAACGCTCAAACCGAGAGCGGTCGACTCCGGATCCATCACTAGGTGGGATATTGGTCTTCGTTTAGCTGAATTTATCGACGATGGTAATGCAGATTTTGAGGTTGATGAGGAATGGCACACAGAAAACATAAATATTGACAATCGCTATACACCAGCTGAATGGATATACAAAAGAAGTGACCCAATACTCACAGCTCCAAACGTTTCTGCCGGAGACATCCGACTATCTGATGTGGTTGTAGCAAAAGCAGATGGATCAACTAGGATATACAAATCAGGAACAACTGTGGTTGATTTACCTCCAATTGGAACACAAGATCCGGGCGACGATCTTGATGTAGGCAAAACGCTTATACCATTTATCTACAATGGAGGAATGGGTTCTCCATCAGTTGGTGATGAGGTTCACACTGAGAATGTTGATTTAAACAGTATATATGACATCTCTGAGTTTATATATCGCAAGGGAAACAACACAGCCTTAGTCAGCGAGAATGATTACGCCTTGACCGATGTAAATATAAATGCTCATAGATTCAATAACACGTCAGCAGATGGTGTTTGCTCATTGGGCGGATGCGTTGAGGGAGACGCATTATTACTCGTAGAAACCATTAAGTCTGGCCCAGTTGCCCCCACTTACAACTATATAGTTGAGTCAGACCTGTGGATGGGTAACATGCCTTCCAGTACGAAATCTTCCATATTTGATCCATATGGAGAACCCCTCAAAGGATCGCATTCTATCAACAAATCGTCAGCTCTCGGAGATAATGGAACGACTTTCAACCTGCCTGTTTCTGTATTCTTCGACGTAAAAGCTGACTACAGATCCTTCTTTGGTTTGTCTATATGGAACGACAATGGACTCGATAACTGCCTCGGCATAGGCACAAACACAACTACACAAAATAACTACTCTGATTACTACGCTGGCAGATGTTCAGAATCATTCATTGGTGCAAACTACACGCTTTCCTCTCCAGATGCAGAGAGAGGGCTAGTAAATCCATTTACTTTTGAATCGATCGTACCTTTTGATTCTAAGTACATGTTTGCGGACGTTGGGGGTGTTGGATATGGATGCAATGAACGTATCTATAGAAAAGGCTCTGGTACCAATGCTCTTGTCGAACCTGGAGACACTAGACACTTCAGTACAAAAATAATTCATGGAGGCTCAGAGATCATCTATGAAGCGGGGAGTACCGTTTCAGCAGGTGATCCTGATGTGGGACAATCGATTACGGCTTTACCAGCTGATTTGTGTTTCTTTGATATAAGGCATTATGATGACGTTCCAAACGGTCAGTTTGACTCTGATGAGATCATTTACCTTGATCTTAATTCCAATCAGAGAGTTGACTATGGCGACATAAGAATGAGTGATATTTCGGTTGGTCACTATGATTACATGTGTGGTGATGTAGTCGATGAGCTTGGTGTTTACGTTCATAACTACGAGGTCCATGGTCTAACCTTGGGAAAATGTGGAGACCCAACAGCCATTGACATACCTGCACTACCGGGTGATCTTGGAATTACTGTCATTACTGACAGATATCTGCGCGTTGAACAGACGTCTAATATCAAGGTCAAAACAAAAGCCATTCTCGGTAAGGATGACAAGATACATATCGTTATAAGGAACATGTTATCAAATGGTTCTGTTCCATTTGAGATGTATAACTCGATAATTTACGGTGAAGACAGTGCTGAATTTGAAATCACCCCTTACCGTGGGTCTCTAAATCTTGATGGCACATATGATCCGATTGTGATCACAGCCTATGGTGAGTTCGGTGGAATAGAGGGTAGACCATATCCAGAGGACAGAGCCTATCAGGACAGATTCTTTCTCACAAAATACTTCTACAGACAGAATATTCAAAACCCCATGAACTTGATCACCTATGTACCTCCACCACTCCCGCAACCCACAGTTGGTTATTCGCTTTTCGGTCACTACGATGCCTGGCAACAGTTGTTCAGAGAGGTCAGCTGTGAGCGTCTCGATCTTGCATCCACAAGACTCTGCCTGGATCAGTTGGAAGAGAGATATCCCAATATAAATGTTGAATGTTACAATGGCGACAACGTATCAGATGTAAACGACCCATGCTGTACTCCGTTTGCCCTTGATAGAGATGAACACACACTCGTTCTTTTCAATGCAAACGGCGCTGGTGTGAAATGGATGGGAACCGCGGTAGGTGGTGACGGTCAGAGATACATTATCCAATTCAACAGCAATCGTACTTACGCCTTCTGGTACTGGAATGATATTGGTCCTATTCCAGGAGCTCTTGATGCAGGAGACTACGTGGGAGACAACCCCACATTTATTCCACCCACTCCAACGGGTAGTCAAACCCCAATCGAGGTTTCATCTCAAACACAGCTTGACGATATAGATGACTCAACCGCCAGAACAAGACCAACAAAAAATGACGATTCATTTATCAGATGGGGTGTTGTTACAAAGGGAGACCATCTAGGTGTATTTGATGGTACAACAGTGGATCCACTCACCGGAAGTACATTTGGTGAAATTGAGACTTGGGGTATCTGGACATACATCACATCACGAGGTACATTCACAGAAACAGATGTTGGAGGATGGGCTATTGGATTGATAAAACCAATTGAACAGGGTTCAGTCAATCTTAGAATAACGAGCTTCAATATAATGCTCGATTACAACAGTGTAAGGGATGTGCATCCAGCTGACTACATATTCGAAAACCATTTTGCAATGGACTATACGGGGATGGTTGATCTAAAGGTTCCTCCGCTTGATACACATCTCAATTTCTCTGAATTTCAGATAATTGACAGAGGATTGCAATTCTCAAAGCAGAACTATACCAATGGTATCTATGCAAGCAACGACCTCCCACCCCCATTTCCCCAGATTCAGTTTCCCTACAATCCAGTTCTAAGGAACATCCAGGACGAATTCAGGGTTTATCCTGGCGGACAAACCCATGCGGGAAGAATATTTGAAGCTCCACCAGGCTCAATCAGGGGATTAGTTCACCGGTGGAATTCCTATCCTGCAATATGGTCTGAATGGGGACAGAGGTACAACAAATCAAAGGATGCAGTTGGCAGAGATCCAGAAAGGGACAAAGAAAACCACACGGTCAACTTCAACAAACTCGGAGTCGAGTTTGCTTCACTGACTGATTACGCCATCTACTTTGTTCTAAAGGATTCAAACGGAAATCACTTCACCTTTGATCCGGGTACTCTTTCAGATCCAACCCCTCAGAAACACCAGATTAAAAGTATAAAGGTTACGGGTCCCTTTAAAACCCCGAAGATAACAGATCCAATAGAGGGTACAGTAACTACACTATTCACGGTCAATGGCCAAGTCAATATGCCTTTGACATACGACCACAGCGGAGAAATGATAATAGACAACTCGAACTGGCAATGGTACGAGTTTGACGGCAAAGATTTTACAAAAGAAGTGGGATTTGGACCTGATAAAATCGTTTTCAATGATCTGGAGAACAATGGATTCCTCATGTGGAATCACAGACTTGATTATTCAGGTATATCAAATGTAATCAAGATTGATGAGATCACCCCAATCGCTGGAGGTGAAATTAATATTGAAGTGATTATGATGGACGGGACAATGAAACTATTCCAGGATTGTTGTGATAACACAAATCCATTTGGTATAAAGGTTCACGGACTGTCAATAACTGGCTTGCCAGATACGATACCTGTTATGCAGGATCACCACTTCGAAGTAAAAATAACTGAAGAACATCCGATGCAGGTAGAGATGGCTTGCAACAATGCTTTCCTTATCGTATGGCAGGACAGGGGTGTTGCGTTCAACATTCAGGGTATGGACGAACCTCTGCACATTGGGCAGGGGGACACAAACATAGAGTTTCCACCATTCCCATCAATGGGTGGTCAACATGGTGGAGGTCGAGGAGGCATGTATCCAGACTTCTTTGATTTCAATGAAGATGGTGTAATCTGTTTTGAGGATTGGGAAACTGAGGTGATTGGCACCTATGATCTTGCCAGCAATACCTGGTATGGAGGCATGGTTGACGGCAGAACACGTAACTACAACGATGGCACATACCATCTTGACCTGACTGAAGACGAAGGATGTCAGATTACAGACATAGGAATGGACATAGGTGGATTTGACATCGACTTCATGAAGAGATTTGTCATAGCAAGGGATCATGTTGTCAGTGACCTTGAGTATGCACCCGTTTACTTTAATGCTTATAAATACGGAGATGATAACAACGACAGAGCATTCTCACCATACTACCAATTCGAATCATTTGAGGTTGGTTACACACACGAAGTATACATGGCAGGACAAGCCAGAGCTAATGTTTCTCCTGCTGATACCTTGAATGTTGAAATATCTCCGCAACCCCTTACAGCTGGTGTGATTAACGAATTGGTTGATCCCAGCAAACCCTTGACTGTTACAGTTACTGATTCATCAGGGTCCCCTGTGAACCTGCTTGAGGGTGTTGTCGACCTCATCGGTGATCGAGATGTCCCTCCAGACAAAGCCCTTCAGCACTGCTTCAGAGACTGGCATCCCGACCAGGAAGAATTCTACGGCAAGGGCGCGAGATTGCCACAGTACTATTGGGTTAGAACTGATCTTCACAACGAGGATACCAGCTACCACAGCAATATCTATCTATTCAGTGACTGGCTTGATGAACCGTTCCAACCTATATCGATTGATTTCACAAGATCCAATGAAGGTATCTACGAGTTCTATGGGTTCTGTACTAATGACGCCGGTGAGTTTGACTTAACCGTTTACTCTCCAGACAGAAAAAACATGGGTACAGTAAAGGTCAAATTTGAGCTACCACTTGTTGAATACAGTGTTATCAATATAGACGATCCCGAACAGAGGGTCTTTAGTTCACCTGCTGAACCAGACTTCCTCCTCACTGCTGGATCAAACAGAATATACAACGTTACAGCAACGTGTAGAAATAGACAGGGATCACTTATCTCTCAACTAGCACAGGATGTAAAAATCTGCAACAATATAGTATCATATCCAGCTCATTTCACACCGTTCATTAATATCCCCGCCAACAGAAAACCAAGAAAATGGTTCCCATGTTATGAGTGCGAGATTAATTATGATGTTCACATTGGATTCGACAAGAATGATGATGGGTTAATTCAACGTGCTAATGGCGAACTATACACATTTGGTCCACTTAGAACAAAGCGAGAATTCTTCATCTGGGATCAAGAGATTCTATCCACATCGATTCTAAGACGTAATTCAGATGTTTACTATACTACTACGAATGTTTACTACTCAGATAGCACTTTCTCAAACAGAGCTTTGATTATGGTGGATCCTGATATGGACACGACAGTTTCCGGCTGGGGATTGGGTTGTATCTATAACCAGCCGTACGATGGTATCTACATGTTTGCAGACAAAGAGCCTGATGGTGTGATCAACTATGATGATTTCCTCTCACTTGATGAACTTGGTTCATGTAGCTTTACCATATTTGCAGAAGATGTTTGTGATGTAGGCGGTCTTGTTGGATGCAATCCTTTTACTGCTGGTGCCTATTTTGGCGATGTCGCCGGAGCTCCCTTGCCTTATCACACTGATCCTGGCTTTATCTATTCCAGATACAAATACTTCACCTCAGGCTATATACTCAATGGCTCTGAAAACGGTAGTAGGGATGGTACATTCTTCCTTGATTGGGATGCAATGCCAAGTCACTCTCTTGCTTTAAGAGCACCCAAACTCGAGCTTAAATCCGCTCGAACGGGTAAGCCTCTTCAGTCAGAGCTCTTTGACCCTGCCAACTTCGATCTTGCGTATGGTGTTGATAACCATCTCCTCGTGGAGCTTCATCCAGCAGACGATAGAGACCTCAAAATGACACCCGGATCATCCATTATCACATCAGGCGCTAACGCGAATCAGCTTTCACAGGGAGGATTCATATCTTGGTCTGACAATGATAATCCCTTGACTTTCCTCACTCTCACACCTACAGGTCATGGAGAGGAAGTTATATACGCTGGGTACAAATGCCCAAACACGCTTCTTGGTAAACAGCCTTACGATCTTAATATCTCTGACTCACCCCGTAACTATTCAATTTATCCCATAACTTCGTTTGACTGTTCACCAGCAATTGGAATAAGCCTCGAAAAACCATATGTGATAATAGATGGTGTTGAAAATGAGATTAGTATTAGGATATCTGATATCTCTACAGACGCCTATATAGAATCAGCGAAGGTCAGGATACATGGTGGTAATATTGACGAAGTGGCAGAGAGCGATGCCAATGGTCTCGTAAGTTTTAAGATTACTCCTGACAAGGATATTAAACTTCAGATCACCGCATCAGCTGATAACTATGTTTCGGGTTCATTGATGCTTAGACCAGGTCCTCAGACCTCTCCACCTGATTTGAAACTCGATCCGTATTCCTCCATCACCAATAAGCGTACAGTTACAGTGTCAGGATCAACAACGCCTGGAGCGAGACTTACATTCAATGGCACTGAGGTTGGCGTATCTTCAGACGGCAGTTTTACCACATCAATACCCCTTATAGACGGTGTCAATACCATTCAAATCATATCTGAACTGGAAGGTGTGCCTTCAACCTCGAGAACAATAAGCGTAGTTATTGACAGCATCCCTCCTCATATACTCCTTCCAAAACTCCCTGAGTTGATTGGTGAACAGATGTTCACGCTTAAGGGGAGAGTTGAGCCGGGTTGTAAGGTATCCGTTAACGGGCAACCAGCAACTGTTGTCTACGATATCTATTCCATAGATATTCAGTTATTGCCCGGTAATAATAAATTTGTTATAGATGTTGTTGATGTTGCAGGAAATATCACAAAGAAAGAAATCATAATTCCTGTGTATAAATCTATATACGGCAAGTTTGTTGTTGGTCAACAGGTCGTCGTTGATGAAACTGGGCTTCCAATTGGACAATTACCAAATCAACTTACAGATGTGAATAATATTCCCATATCCATATTAGGACTGCTTTTTGATGCTAAGTACACAGTGAATAACACCCTGGGGATATGCGAAGTTGAACTTTTCGGAAACAAATATGTCTTCGAAGATGGAGAAACCTCCGCTCTGGTCTCCGGAAGCAATGTAACTCTGCCACATCCAGCGATTATTGAAGATGGTATGCTCTACGTTCATCCAATGGTAATTGAGCAGGTTTTCGATTGTGATGTCCAATCAGACACCATCATTGGTGAGGTTGTTATATCCCGAACCTGGCTACCTTGATTTAAATGTATAACACGCTACAATTCAACCTGTAATTTATATTTTGAGTTGAAGTAGCATGAGTTGCTCCTTTTTTGGAGTACTTAACTTATTGTTGTTGACACCCCTTATTGTTGGTATTAGAATTGATGCCCTATCGCAGTGTCCAGCAATTGCTGTGCTTTTGTGTTTGTTCACTTTGTGCATGGCATTGAGGGGGAGTATATGAGAATAGACCGAGTTTGGTTCGGTAAGAGAAGACCTAAGGTTGAGCCACCCAATCTGATCGATGTCCAGCTGAATTCATACAACCGTTTCCTCAATGATGACTTAAAGGTTCTTATCAGTTCACTAAATCAAGATAAGACACTTAGAGAGTCCGGAAAGGTTGAGGTTGAGTTCGTTGACTATAGTCTCGGAGAATCTAGCTATACACTAATGGAATGTAAGGCTAGAAACCTGACATACACAATTCCATTAAGACTAACAGTTCGGCTTATCAACAAAGAAACAGGAGAAATTAAGGAACAAGAACTTTTCTGTGGCGAATTACCCCAGATGACCAAATCTGGTACGTTTATTATTAACGGTGTTGAGAGGGTAGTCGTATCACAGCTTGTAAGATCTCCAGGTGTCTACTTTGAATTCGAAAGAACACCCTCAACTGTTAGACCTAAATCCATTGCTACTGTCATTCCAGATCGTGGTTCTTGGCTTGAGTTCGAGATGGACATTGACGAGATTGCCTATGTTAAGATAGACAAGAAATCAAAAAAATTCCCCGTTTCAGAGCTTCTCAGGGTAATGGGCGATTACACTAATGACGAGATAAAAGAACTTTTTATCGAGGACATAGTAGCTAAGGGTAAGGTAAAAGATGAAAAACAATTCAACAAGATGCTCGGTAAAGTTCTGGCAGAGACAATCATCCACCCCACAACTGGACAAGACCTATATTTCTATGGCACAACACTTACACCGCTTATCTTGGACGAAATAAATCGACTAGATATAGATGAGATCAAGTATAACGATACTGATATTGCAAGTTTTATTATAGAAACACTTGAAGCCGATCAGACCAAAACTCGAGAAGAAGCACTTGTTGACATATTCAAACACGTTCGCCCCGGCGAGAGACCAACCATCGAGAACGCAGAGAATCTGATACACACATTCTTAAGAGACCCAAAGAGGAACAACCTTTCAGAAGTCGGAAGGTTTAAGATCAACAGGAAGCTTGGTCTTAATCTTGACTCGAATCTAATTACTCTTGAAGACGTTAGAGCGATACTTCACCATCTTTATCAACTCAATCTAGGCAATATGCCCCCAGACAACAGAGATCACCTCGCAAATAAAAGAGTAAGATCTGTTGGAGAACTGCTTTCAAATAAACTTAGGATCGGTTTTCTAAGAATGCTCAAGATTGTCCGAGAAAAGATCATTACACTTCCTGATGAAGACCTTACCGTTCAGAATATAATAAATGTGAGACCAGTAACCGTCTCTATAGGCGAATTCTTTGGTTTAGGTCAACTTTCACAGTTCATGAATCAGACGAATCCACTTGCTGAGATTACTCACAAACGCAGACTCTCTTCCCTCGGTCCTGGTGGATTGAATCGTGAACGAGCGGGAGCTGATGTTCGTGATGTTCATAATACACATTATTCAAGGATCTGCCCAATTGAAACGCCAGAGGGGGGAAACGTTGGTCTTATTAACTCCCTGGCTACATATGCACACGTTGACAAATATGGTTTCATAGAAGCTCCATACATCGAAGTAAATAATAAGAAACTCACAAATAAGCACGAATACATGCTCGCAGACGATGAAGAGAAGTACAAGATTGCCCAAGCAAATGTTGATCTTACAAAAGACGAGGAGATACAGTTTGACAACATTACTCGTTTTGAATCATCATTCTCAGAGGTCACTCCATCTGAGGTCGACTATATAGATATATCTCCAAACCAGGTTTTCTCTGTCTCTGCATCACTTATCCCTTTCCTTGAGCACAATGATGCAAAACGCGCATTAATGGGTTGTAACCAACAGCATCAGGCTGTTCCTCTTATCAATCCTGAAGCGCCTCGTGTAGGAACAGGAATGGAACACAGGGTTGTAATTGACAACTGTTCTGTTGTTCTTGCTAAAGAGTCCGGTGTAGTTTCATATGTAGATGGAGGCATTATCAAGATAGCCTCACTTGATTCCCCACCTGAGACACATCAATTGGGTTCTATTAATCGTGATATACTCTATCGCTTCCTTGGAGAAAAGATTGATGGAGTTGGCAACATTGGCGATTTAATAGATGGATCGGTAGCCCGTAAGCTCGTTCAGCACGGTCATTTTAGAGTGAGAACCATCAAGCGTGATGAGGTCGACACAGTTAACCTCAATGAATTTGTGAGTATAGACAAGAATATAAACCTCGTCAGTCTCAAACTAGCCGAACCAGCAATCGACAAAAACAGTAAAACTGTTATTGCTAAGGGTAAAAAAATCACAAAGGTCGGTCTGGGTAAGCTGTTTAAAGCAAACATAACAAAAGTGTCTGTGCAGATTGAAGATAACGTTGAAGAATTGCCAGTATCCAGTCTTGTTATAGGAGCAAAAAAGAGTAGTTTTCTGGGGAAGATTCTATTACCCGACCCAAGCAATATAAAACTGTATAATAATATTGATTCATCATTCCTAACAGAGGACGTACTCAGACAACTATTATCAGCTGAAATCAGCACGATCAGGATCGTAGATATTATGTCCCTCGAAGAAAATGATGTCTATATCTTCGATGGAAAGTTGATGAACTCATCTCTCATCTTGGCGGAGAATGTCGAAGAGAATGATGATCTGGTCGCTTATCAAGGATCGTACCTGACAACAGATTTACTAAAGAAACTTGCAGGTGTGGGTGTTGATGAGGTTAAAGTCTCTCACGAAAGCTCCTATGAACTGCAGAAATTCTTCCGTTCTAACCAGGACATCTGCATCAACCAGAGAGCTCTCGTTAGAAAAGGTGATTTCGTATCAGCCGGTGACGTAATAATTGACGGCCAAGCATGCGACAGAGGAGACCTTGCTATCGGCCAGAACGTGCTTGTTGCCTATATGCCATGGCGTGGTTACAACTATCAGGATGCTCTGGTGATCAATGAGCGATTAGTATATGACGATGTCTATACATCCATTCATATAAAGGAATACAGGCATCAGGTAAGGGACACAAAGGTAGGACCTGAGGAATTAACACGCGAAATACCAAATGTTTCTGAAGAACTACTCAGAAACCTAGACGAAGATGGGATAATTCGAGTTGGCACTGAGGTAGGACCCGGTGATATCCTGGTTGGTAAGGTTACACCGAAAGCTGAATCAGAATTCACACCTGAGATGAAACTCTGGCGAGCCATGTTTGACAGAAAAGGTCAGGACGTCAGAGATTCATCTAAGCGAGTGGATCCAGGCGAAAACGGGATTGTTATCAAGACACAGCTTTTTAAAAGGGAAAAATCTGACGAACTACCCGTTGGCGTTAACATGCAGGCAAAGGTTTATGTTGCTCAGAAGAGAAAGATTCAGGTTGGCGATAAGATGTCCGGTCGACACGGCAACAAGGGTGTCATATCGAAGATTCTTTCTCGATATGATATGCCATACATGGAAGACGGCACACCAATCGATTTAATCATGTCACCACTGGGTGTTCACGCTCGAATGAATATCGGCCAGATATTCGAAATAAATCTAGGATTCGCCGCAAAGAGACTCGGTGTTTACTTTGCCACTCCTGTTTTCTTTGGTGCGTCGGGTAATGACGTTGCTGAAACGCTTGAAAAAGCTGGTTTACCAGCAGACGGAAAGATGACACTTTATGATGGATACACTGGAGAACCTTTCCATCAGAAGGTAACAGTTGGCTATGCTTATGTTCTCAAGCTTGATCACCTTGTTGAAGACAAGATACACGCCAGATCAACTGGTCCTTATGCCCTTATTACACAGCAACCCCTTGGAGGCAAGGCTCAGTTTGGAGGACAGAGACTCGGTGAGATGGAAGTTTGGGCACTTCAAGCCTATGGGGCTTCACACACACTTAGAGAGATGCTTACTCTCAAGTCAGATGACACCGAAGGTAGGATTAAAGCCTATGAATCAATCTGCAGAGGAAAACCAATACCAGAATCCGGTACACCAGAATCATTCAGGGTTATTCAACGAGAACTCAAAGGTATCTGCATTGATCTTCACCACATTGACACTAATGAACTAAATAGGCTTGAAAAGCCAGATATTAAGATAGAAATTGCGAAAGATAGAGAGGGCGATTCTGCTGAATCTGCTACTGATGCTCTGGGTCTCGAAGAAGAGCTCGAAATTATTATGGAAAAATACAAGTAATCTAGCAAAGAAGGGAATATACTATGGACACATTTGATAGCAACAACATTCGAAATATTGTTCTGTGCTCTCACGGAGGAGCTGGCAAAACTACTTGGATTGAAGCGGCGGCTTACAACTGTGGAGCGATTGACAAGATGGGTACTATCCTCGATGGCAATACCCTTTCTGATTCTGATCCTGATGAAGTTAAACGATGTATTTCCATCAACATGAGTGTTGTACCAGCAATACACAAGAAACACAAGATAAACATAATTGATACACCAGGTTTCTTTGATTTCCTTGGTGAAGCTTTATCGGGTATCAGAGCCGCTGATTCAGCTCTTATCTTTGTGGATGTACTTGGTGGTGTACAAGTAGGTACCGAGAAGATGTGGCATTATTGTGAAGAACGCAATCTTCCAAGGATAATTGCCATTAACAAGATGGATAGAGAAAATGCAAATTTTGATGAAGCCCTTACTCAGATACAGGAAAAACTAACCAAATCTGCTCTCGTTCTTACATTCCCATGGGGAGAAGCTGAACATTTTAAGGGTGTTATTGATGTTGTTACCGGCAAAGCTTATTCATTCACTGATAATGGTAAAAAGATGAAAGCTGAGGATATTCCAGCAGATCTCAAAGACAAACGAGATAGTTTCTACTCTGACCTGGTAGAGATTGTTGTCGAAACTGATGAATCACTTATGGAGTTGTATCTAGAGGACAAGGAACCATCCCCTGAGGATATCATAAAGACACTCAAAAAAGCTGTAAAGGATGGCACAATTTACCCCGTCATGGCAACATCATCCCAGAACAACATCGGTATACTCAATATGCTAGATTCCATAATAGATCTATTCCCTTCTTCAGATGAAAGACCTCCAGAACCCGCTACAGATGCTGATGACAATACAATAGAAATACCATACAATAAGGATAAGCTACTGTCTGCTTTTGTTTTCAAGACATCCGCTGATCCATTCGTTGGTAGAATCAGCTACTACAAGATTATCACTGGTAATATAAGATCAGATTCTAAGCCATTGAATGTTCAAAAGAACAAGACAGAGCGAATAAGCGCTCTTTCCGTTCCTTTTGGTAAGAAACAGATCAATATATCCGAACTCTTTGCCGGAGATATAGGCGTTCTAACCAAGCTTGCAAACACAGAAACAAACGACACACTCGCTGATAAATCCAATCCTGTCAAGATAGTCGGTGTTGATTTCCCAGAACCAGTGCTTGAGATGGCCATGAAAGCCAAGACAAAATCTGATGAAGACAAGATTGGTACGGCAATCAAGAAACTTATTGAAGAAGACCCTAGCCTTTCTTATCGAAGGACAGAAGACACAAGAGAAAGCCTCATTGGTGGTTTGGGAGAGGCGCATCTACAAGCGTCTGTAATGAAGCTCAGTAACAAATTTGGAGTAAATATCGATTTGACAATCCCCAAGATCCCATACAGAGAAACCATCACCAAAGGTGTCAGGGTTCAGGGAAGACACAAGAAACAAACAGGAGGACACGGTCAGTTTGGTGACTGTTGGTGTGAGGTAAAACCACTGCCAAGGGGAGAAGGCTTTAAATTCACCGAATCAATCTTCGGAGGGGCAATACCTAAGAACTATATCCCTGCTATTGAGAAGGGTTGGAATGAGGCAATTACCGAAGGTCGTCTTGCTGGTTTCCCGGTTGTAGATATTCACGTCAATGTTGATGATGGTTCCTATCATTCAGTTGATTCTTCAGAGATGGCGTTTAAGATGGCCGCCAACCTTGCCTACAGAAAGGCAATGGAGGAGTCAAAGGTTGTGCTTCTTGAGCCAATCTATAAATTAACAATCACTGTTCCCGAAGAGTACATGGGTGATATCATGGGCGACATCTCATCGAAGAGAGGTAAGATTCTTGGTTCTGAGGTCTCTGGTAGCAATCAGATTATCATGGCTGAGGCACCTCTGGTTGAGGTTCAGCGTTATGCAATTGATTTAAACCAGATAACTGCTGGAAGAGGATCTTTCTTTATGGTTTTTGACCACTATGAGATTGCACCACCCAAACTGACTGAGGATGTAGTCGCAAAACAGCAGGCTGAAAAAGAGAATCAAGGATAATAAGGGGGTAACCTCGTGGATAATATGGCGGTAAGAATACTGCTAGCTTCACCAGAGGACATCAGGTCTTGGAGCCATGGTGAGGTTAAGAAGTCTGAAACGATCTCGTATAGGAACTTTAAGCCGGAACCAGACGGTCTCTTCTGTGAAAAGATCTTTGGTCCCCAGAGAGACTATGAATGCCGCTGTGGTAAATTCAAGGGGGCAAGATACAAGGGTGTTGTCTGCGACAGGTGCGGTGTAGAGGTAACTGTCAGTAAGGTTCGTCGTGAGCGTTTTGGGCACATCGAGCTTGCAGCCCCCGTGGTTCACATATGGTACCTAAAAACCGTCCGATACATTGCCTTGCTCCTTAATGTAACGAGTAAGGTACTCACAAAGATAGCATACTTCATAAACTATGTGGTCATAGACCCAAAGGACGCTCCTCTAAAAAAACTACAACTCCTTACAGATGAGGAGTACAGAGAGTACATCAAAAAGTATGATTTTGTTGCAAAAAAAGGTGCTGAAGCACTGATAGATTTGCTTTCAGATATCGATCTTAAAAAGCTTGAAGATGAACTTCTCGAGGTTTTACAACAGTCTTCAAAACAGAAGAAAGCCAAAGCCGTCAAAAGACTTAAAGTCGTTAAGGCATTCTTAGATACCGGCCGATCACCACTCAACATGATTCTAGATGTCATTCCGGTGATCCCCCCAGACCTTCGACCATTGCTGATGCTCGATGGTGGACGTTTTGCCACTGCTGATCTAAACGATCTCTATCAAAGAGTCATCAACAGAAACACGAGACTCAAAAAACTCATGGAGGTAAAAGCTCCCGAGATAATGATCCAGAATGAGAAGCGGATGCTTCAGGAGTCTGTAGACGCACTTTTTGACAATTCAAAACGTGACCGCCCTATCCTTGGTACAGCTAATCGTCCTCTTAAATCACTATCTGACACCCTCAAAGGCAAAGAGGGAAGATTTAGACAGAACCTGTTGGGAAAACGTGTTGACTACTCAGGTCGATCAGTTATTGTGGTCAATCCTCGACTTGAGATTGATCAATGCGGTATCCCTAAGGAAATGGCTTTGGAGTTGTTCAAGCCGTTTGTAATGGAGGGACTCGTCAGGATTGGACTAACTCAGAGCCTTAGGCAAGCAAGGGCAATGGTAGAGCGAAGGAACCCAGATGTCTACAAGATATTATCCGAGGTTGTAAAAGGACATCCAGTGCTCCTAAACCGAGCTCCTACACTTCACAGACTGGGAATCGAAGCCTTCGACCCCATACTATGCGAAGGAAAAGCTATTCAGATACCGCCATTGGTCTGTAAACCTTTTAATGCGGATTTTGACGGTGACCAGATGGCTGTTCATGTTCCTCTGACATTATCAGCTCAGATGGAATCGCGAGTCCTCATGCTCTCTTCACGTTCAATTCTTTCTCCAGCATCCGGTACTCCCATTATGAATCCACAAGAAGATATCATCCTTGGTAGCTTCTATCTCACAATGGGTCCAAATAACAAACCCTCTGACCACATCTATTCTGATCATTTTGAGATCAGCAACGCATACAAACACGGTAAATTCAATCTTCGTGATGCTGTAAAGTTCAGAATACAGTATGGTGAAAGCTATAGAGATAGTGGAAAACTCTACCATGTAACGGATCGAAATGGAAAGGATATCGTTACCTCTATTGGAAGAATACTCTACAATGGAACGATCAGACAAACTCTTGAACCATCGATATCGCATCGAGGCGAGATATATGAACAGGCTGGTGACGATTCCTATAAAGGTCAATGGAACCTACCATTCTACAACGAGAGCATGACCAGTTCCAATCTTAGGAACCAGATCCTTGAATGTTACAGACTCAATGGTTCTGCAGTAACTGCCGTACTGCTAGATACAATCAAAGAGATCGGGTTTGAATGGTCAACAATAGGTGGTATTTCGATTGGCATTTCCAACCTTATTGTCCCGCCTAAAAAGGATGAACTCATTGCAGAGGCAGATAAGGAAGTTGATGAAATCATTGATTACTTTGATCAGGGATTCATCTCTGATGAAGAAAGGTACCAGAAGGTAATTAATATCTGGACAAAAACTATTAATGAGGTCAAGAATGAAGTCTTTGGGAACTTCCCAGATGATGACCCAATTCACATGATGGCCAGTTCGGGTGCTAGAGGATCGCCTCAGCAGATAAATCAGCTTTGCGGTCTCAGAGGGCTTATGACAGACCCAACAAATAAGATCATAGAATACCCCATTAAATCAAACTTCAAGAGTGGAATGAATGTTCTGGAGTACTTCATTTCTACATCTGGAACGAGGAAGGGTCTTGCAGATACTGCACTCAGAACTTCCGATGCAGGTTACCTTACAAGACGACTTGTTGATGTAGCCCATGATGTAATAATCAGAGAACTCGATTGTTCGTGTAGCGAAATACATCCTGTTGAGGTCGCTGGAAAAATAATCAAACCGATATCAATCCAGGCTGTAGGGAAAATTGCACATGATAATATATGTGACCCTATAACTGGTGTAACTATTATCAAAGCCGGTAAGAAAATTAGTTATAAGGATTCCCAAGAGATGGATTCTGCTGGCGTGAAAAGTGCTATTGTTGAGTGTGAAGTCAGTGGAATTACTTTAACACCTCTTTATGACGGTTCTACTGTTCTAGAGAAACTAGAGGAAAGAATTCTGGGAAGAACTGCTGGAGAGGACATAAAAGTCTGGCCATACAAAAACGTCAGTATAAGTGACAAGTGTGTTGTTGGGAGTATTCTAGCCCAAGACATTATGGACAACTACACAACTGTATACGAGGCTGGTAGCAAGATATCTGCAACTACTCAAAAAAAGGCGAAACGTCTAGGCTACACAGAAATCAATATAGCAACAGGTGATCCAAGGATTGTCGTGCCTTTCAATGAAATAATTGACGAGGATGCCGTTTCAGCAATTATTGACTCAGGGATTCAGCATTGCTTTGTTAGATCCCCAATGACATGCAAAAGTAGTAATGGAGTTTGTGCCAAGTGCTATGGCAGGGACCTTTCAACAAGAAATCTTGTCGACAAGGGGGAAGCAGTTGGAATTGTTGCGGCTCAGTCAATTGGAGAACCAGGCACACAGCTTACATTGAAAACATTCCATATGGGTGGTGCCGCCACTGAGGATATCACAAGCGGTCTACCTAGGGTTGAAGAGCTCTTTGAAGCAAGGAAGCCCAAGGGTGAAGCGCCAATTGCCGCGATCTCTGGAACAGTAAACCTTGAGCAGGAACACGATTTGGTAATTATAACAGTAACAAGCAAAGATGACGCCAAGAAGTCATATAAGTTACCCTACACCAGAAAACTCCTTGTTGATGAAGGGGATTTCATCGAAGCTGGTCAACCTTTGAGTGAAGGATCGCTTAATCCACATGATCTCCTAGAGATCAGGGGTATCATAACAACCAGGAACTACCTCATAGCCTCTATCCAGAAAGTTTATAAATCTCAAGGTGTTGATATCAACGATAAGCATATAGAGATAATAATTCATCAACTATTGAGAAGGGTTCAGATAAATGATGCTGGTGATTCTGACCTTATCCCAAGGGAGATTCATGACAGACTCGTTGTAGAGGAAATCAACAGATTATTAGATAGCCAGAATAAAAAACAGATAACGTTTGAACCTGTATTACAGAGAGTTACAAAATCAGCTATTACATCTGACTCCTTCCTTTCTGCGGCTAGCTTCCAAGAAACACCGAGGGTTATTGCTAGGGCAGCGGCTGAGGGTAAGATCGATCCAATCCACGGTCTCAAAGAGGCTGTCATAGTTGGGCAACTCGTACCTTCTGGTACTGGTATCAAGGATTACTATAACTTCGAAGTGACTTCTAACATCGAAACCGATGAATATGAATCACTTCTTATTGAAGAACCAATGAAGTAATTCATTTATTTTTAAAGAATTAAAATACTGCAGTTAGAAGTGGTCGCTTTAGAAGCGATCACATATTATATTAAGTAATGTTGGTATAATCTACTCTAGACATATATTATAACTAAATTGTTATCAATAGATATTGTTATATAGTTGACAATAGTTATTCGCAGTATAGTATCATGTCGATTGATCAGTCAGGAGGCGTATGCGATACTTAGTGAGTTCAATCATATTGTTTAGTCTATTCATTATGCAAGTACCATCTAATTTAAGCACAATAAATGCTAATAACCGTGAGGTGGTTGACAGGATAATAATACTCGATCCTGCTGATTGCGGAGGTGAACCAAACGATATAAGCGAGTTAAACGTATGGGTAAACAGGAAATACGATGAAGAAAATAAACGTCAAATAAGAGACATAGGATGGAAGCTTAATGTCCATAATAGATTTGAAGGTACTGCAGATAAGCCATTTTATTTTTTAATTTATCTGGAATGGCTAGATAGAGAAGGGAACAGTCAATCGCTTGGAGCTGGAGGTGGACCGTACATAGGATCATCGTGCCATGCTTGGTTTGAGTATGACGGATGTGATTACGATTCACCGTTTTGCATAACAAAACTTGAGGATAACTCAGATATGCGAATTGGAGTATGTAGGTTGAGTGCCGAGATTGGATATCTAGAATACTGTGAAGATGTTGATGGATACGTTGAGAAAACAATTGATACTACAGAGAAAACATATGATTTCCTTGATGTAAGCGACAACAGACAAGCAAAAAATGTTGTCAATCTAGTGGGGATCTCTGATAAGAAGTGCATTAAACTCAGTTGGGAAAAACCAGAAATAAAAGAACACGAGATGGATTATAGCTGGTATCGAATATACAGAGATAACGAGCTAATAATGACCGTATATGGATCAACTGAATACAGGGATTGTGACATTAAACCTGGTAACACATATAAATATTCAGTACGTCCACTCACAAAATGGCTTATCGAAGGCAATTCAACAACATGTAAAGTTGAATACAACCCGCAACCTATAATCGAGGTTGATAAAGAGGAGATAGATTTTGGTATCGTTGAACCGAATTCAAATATAACCGAAATAATGACTTTTAAGAATCAGGGTGTTTTAGAAACTTATATTATCATCGAAACTGAAGCAGACTGGTTAACAATTAACCCTGAAAGATTCACACTCCAACCCAATGAATCATTCAAGGTTAGTCTGACTACCATATCAGAAAAAATGATACCTGAACAGAGACTTCAAACCGGCATAGAGGCAAGTTGGGGTAGCAACGGTTATAAACCACTATACGCTCAGGTAAGGGTTGGTAAAGACGTAACTCCACCAGATATATCAATTGATCCCTTAGAACACGTAACAAATGCAACTGAGTATGAAGTAACAGGCACTATCAGTGAAAACGGTAGAATCGTCATAAACAGTAAAGAGGCAAATGTTAATAGTTCCAGATTTTCAGTGATTATACCGATCCCCAAAGCTCCCAGTAAAACTCCAGTTACAGTTTGGTGCAGTGATATATACGGCAATGAGAAAGAAGAAACGTTTGACTCAATTACAAATATCATGGATCGAACCGTGATAATGATTATTGGTAAACTCATAATGGTTGTTGATGGGAAGGATATTGTAGTTGATCCACCACCGACAATTATTTCGGGAAGGACTATGGTCCCTGTTCGAGCTGTTGCAGAAGCGTTTGGAGCTGAAGTTGATTGGGATGGAGAAACCAAAACTGTAATAATCAATCTTTTTGGGTGCATAATAAAACTCCCTATTGGCAGTACGTCGGCAGTCGTAGACGGAGAGGAAACTGAAGTTGATCCACCTCTGCCCAGATACTCAACGAACGAACAATGGTTCCATTCAGATTCACTGCAGAAGCACTTGGAGCAGAAATAGAATGGGAAGGTGATACTAAATCTATCACCATGAGACTGAAACTCGTACCTTAATACCTTGTAGAGTGAAAGGAGCACTTCATGAAATTCCAGAGAGTTATTACATGCATTGTAGTTTTTTTAATCGTTATAGGTTCAAGTCTGATAGCAACAGAGGGTTCACCGTGTAAATCAACCCACTTCACTTGGGCAATGAATGGTTGCGATGCAAGTAGAACTTCAAATACCAATGGCGACATTCTGGGTGGTTCAGAGATGGGGGAACTATGGGTCAAGGATATTGGGAGTATAGGATACATTAATGCTTCCCCAGTTATCGGTCGAGATGGTTCAGTTTATGTCTCCTCGGTTAAGTATAAGGATAATAAAACCGGAAAGGCATATCGTCTTGACCCAGAGACAGGGGAGATACTGTGGAGCGATAAGATAATCACCAGTAAAGGCTCTATACCAAGTCCAGCATACTATTATGATGAGAATAAGGCCAAAGAGTATGTGATTTTTCTTTCATCTCCCGCTTTGGGTGAAGACAGTCGCAGTAACTATACTGATGGTCACGTTGTCTGTTACAACGCTGAAACTGGCGAAAAGGAATGGGTTGTAGAATCTAATTCTTCATTTCTTTCAAGCTCACCTCTTGTAGATGATGGCAAGGTCTACTTTAACGATATGGATGGTAATTTCTATTGCTATACAATCACAACAGGTAAAAGAGTATGGAAGAAAAGCCACACACCTTCAGCTGGATCAATGGCTAAGGGTGATGGTAAACTGTTCTTTGTAAACATGGCGGGTTATTTACAGGCAATAGATGCTAATAACGGAGGTCGAAAATGGACTACGAGTACAGATCTGACAACCAGTAATTTTTCTCTGTCGAGTCCATCCTGTGCCAATGGCACTGTATATGTAGGATCTGAGAGGAAATACATGTACGCTTTCAACTCTGATGATGGATCTAGAAAATGGAGAACAAAAACCATCAGTGGAGTAAATTGCTCACCAGCAATCTCTGATGGTAAGATATTTTTTAGTACCGGCACATATGATGATATGGAGGAAATCTTTGGTGACCATAAGCTTTATTGTCTTGATGCAGATGATGGAAAAGAGATATGGAGTGAAAGCAATTTATCACCTTCGCTATGGTCACCTTCTATCTCGGGTAATTACCTAGTTACCACCTCTATGATGATGATTAGCATATATGACAAAAATACAGGGGAAGAATTAAGTTTCTCACTTGACATGTGTGCATCGAATATTGCAATAGATTATTCAAGAATTGTTTACACAACGATGAGTCAAGTGTATTGCATTGTTGTCGAAAATTTTTCAAAACTATTAATCACACCAGACAAAATCGATTTTGGTGAAGCAACACCGATGGACAATCCTGTCCAAGAGATAACTCTTGTTAATGGAAACGAAAAAAGACTTGTTGACATCAAAGCGGACTCTGAGTGGATCAAACTCAATAAAAACTCTTTAAGGCTTCAAGAAGAGGAGACGGGTACTATTGAAGTTTCAATTGATTTTTCTGAAGTCCCAGAGAGTAGAAAGCATACTGAAGGAAGTATTCTAATTTCATGGGGTGAAGATGATGACGAATCACAAGAGATTCCCGTGACTGTAACACCCATGCTCCCCTTGGGTGATCCCGAAGAAATTGAAGTCTCTCCCAGTAAAACAACAATAGAAGTCAATGACAGCTTTACAATCACTACAATTGTCACAGATGAAGATGGATTTATGTTTGCAGACCCTGAACTGACTTTCTCAAGTACTGACGAGGGAGTTTGTATTGTAACTGATGATGGTGTAGTTGAATCTGTTGTAGTTGGCACTTGTGAAATAATTGTAGAGTGTGAGGATATCGAAGGCATTGTAGCAGTGACTGTTGTAGAGCACATAGATCCTATTTTTATAGATGAAGTTGATTTTGGCATAATTGATATTGACAATATCGAACCTATTCAGATATCATTCGGAAGCAAATCCGTAGAACCATTACACATCAAATTATCACACGATTCACCATGGCTAAATATAGATTTTGACAGCATAAATCTATTAAGCAAGGGTTCAGGTTTTGCCGAGTTGAATATCGTTGTAACAGAGCTACCTCTTGGCAGGGGGTTAACAACAGATATCTTAGTGGAATGGGAATATGGCGAGAGTGTAATTCACGTTAAGGCGCAAACAAAAGGACCCAGCGTTAGTCCAAATGATATTGATCTCGGTGAGTTGAATTTGAATGAAAGTGTAGAGGATAAAATTGTAATCAACAACTCAGCATCAACATGGATAGATATTAATGTTTCGACTTCAGATGACTGGCTTACAGTCTCTGAAGACTCGTTTACAATAAAAAGCAAAGGGTCACAAGAAGTCTCTGTCACGATCAACACTGAAGGCATGCATCTTGGTCAGACGTTAGAGGGTAAGGTGATGTTTGACTGGAGGAAAGGTGGTCATCTGGAGGTTCCTGTTTTATTTACAACTCCACCTGATTATGTACCACCGGAGATCACAGTGGGTGAGATCACAGAGCTTGTCAATGCCGAAGAGGTGGAATTGACCATAACAACGAATGAGCCCTGTGATGTCTCTGTAGGAGAATATGAGGCTGATGAGGTGGAAGCCGAAGAAGAGGATTATTACACAAATATATACTCGATTGTTATACCGCTTGATGAAGCCCCCAGCATCAATGAGATGGAGATAGTCGCTGTTGATATGGCTGACAATGAAGCTTCTCTAGTTGTATCAGTGCTAAACGTTAAGGAACTGGTTGTTCAACTTAATATTGGTTCTGATACGATGCTTGTAGACGGCGAAGAAAAGGATATCAAACCAGCACCTGCCCCAACCATTATTTCTGGAAGCACAATGGTGCCTGTTAGAGCTGTATCCGAGGCTTTTGGTGCAGATGTTGAATGGAAAGCCGAGACAAAGAGCGTATTCATAACTCTTGGAGATACAATAATAATCCTGACAATTAACTCCAACACTGCAGTTGTTGGAGATTCAGTAGAAACAGTTGAACCTCCACCTCAGATAATATCTGGAAGTACAATGTTACCTTTCAGGTTTATTGCAGAAGCACTTGGTGCAGAGGTTGAATGGGATGGTGAGACAAAAACCATCACCATGAGCTTAAAGGTAGACCCAAGCTAAGGGGTGGATTGGTCGTTAAAGAAGATAGAGAGGTTTAATATGAGAAGAAAAGTGCTATTAGTTTTACTATCTGTGGTTTTGATGGTTGGGCTATGCTTATTCCCTATCAATGCGAATTCAGAATGCGATTCTTGGTCATCCTTCATGGCTGGAGGAGACAGATCATCAAGTAGCAGTTGTGTCATTGATCCTATTGATCCCAATTTTGGTTTGATCTGGAAACAAAAAGTTGGTCATAACATAAGGGATTCACAACCTGTTGTCTATGATAATAAGGTGTTTATATGTACCAGACCATACGCTTTTGATGAAGATGCGGAGGATGTGACAGATGTATCACAAACTAATGTTAATACATCTGGTATTGTGTGTCTGGATGCTAACACTGGTGAGGTTTTATGGGAAAACAATCTTTCGGGTTGGGGATCAACTGCTACTCCCACTATTGATTCAAAAAGGAATTCAGTAATTGTTGGTTCTTCCCTAAAACCTGAATCAAATAGATTTGAGACTGATGAATCTGGAATTTACTGTGTAGACTGTAATAATGGTATTACTAATTGGTATCATAAGAGTCCAAGGAATTGTTATGCAAATGGTATTATTAGCGACAACAAATATTACATTGGTACCAATAGTGATAAAGGTTTTATCTGCCTTAACGCAAAAGATGGTCATCTTCAATGGTCAAAGTATCCCGATGGATACTTCTATCGCAATTCTCCGTGTATCATTGATGACAGATTGTTCTGTTTTACCTATTATGGTGATATAAACGCAATTAACAAAAGTGGTTTTATAAAATGGGAGAATAAGGATCTCAGCGAAGGCTTAGTATACGAAATTACCCCATCCGTGTGGGACAAAAAATTACTGGTTCCATCAAGGAATGGTAGTATTCACTGCTTAGATGTCGATGGCAATCCTCAGTGGACAATCATTCTTATGGATAATAATGGTAAGGTTGATGAGATATCTCCTTGTGCTGTTCATAATAATCTAATCTACACAACGGTAACTGATTTATTTATTGACAAAAAATCAAATCTTAGGTATCTGGAATCGATAAAGCTTTTCTGTGTTGAACCAATGGCTGAAAACCCTGTTATATGGGAAAGAGAAATTCAATCGATGATGTTCGATGCCCCCGTGCTTGCAGGTAATCATCTATTCTACACTCGTATGATTAGAAGTTTGGGATCTATTATAATGGGCGGTCCCTATGTTTATGTCTTAAATGCTGAAAACGGTTCTGATGTGACCAGACTGGACACTGAAGGTGAAATAAGTACCTCACCTTCAATCGGTAATCAGAAGGTTTATGTAGGTCTCGCTTCAGGGGAAGTAGCGTGTTTTGGAGTTTATCCTATAGCACCTGCAAACGTTGATTTCGGTGATTGTTATCTTCAAGCTGATATAACATTAACACTCAGAATCAAGAACATATTTGAAGAGGAGGATCCTCTTCCACTCAAGGTTAATGAGAATTCTTCATGGTTTGAGATTACTGAATCTACAAAGGATATGCTATTTAGAAGGGAATACTCTGATATTACAATAAGTACTATCCCCGAACAAATTTCAAAACTTCCACACCATTACAATGATTATGTCAACATCAGTATTGGTACGCACAAATATAAGGTGCCTGTAAGTCTTAATACTATTTATCCGGATAAGGTTTACTTATCTCCAACAGATGCTAATTGTCAAATTGGTGATACAATACAATTCACTGCTAGACCTATGGGAGCAGATGCTGAAAGACTTTCAGGATACACATTTGAATGGGATGTGAGTAACCGTCAGGTTGGAATGGTAGACCAAAACGGTTTGTTCACCTCTATTGAAACAGGTAATACATTAGTAAGAGCATATATAAAACCTAAACCAAGGGAGACCGATCTCATTGGTTCTGCAGAAGTAACAGTTGTAAACGCTTTGCCTCCCAAGGTTGCTGATGTAGTCAATTTCGGTAAGGTGAACCTTTTTGAAGAAAACATTACTAATCTAACTATTGAGAACTGTTCCAACTCATCTAAAACCTTCTACTTTACAGCATACGAAACATGGTACAGATTGAGTGAAAACAGTGTTACCATACCTGAAAATAGCTCAAAAACAGTCACTATTACATTAGACAACAAACGATTTAAACCCGGCGAGAAAAAAGTAGGTGATCTTAAAGTTGCATGGAGCAACAATTCAAAAACAGTTACGATCATTGCTCAAGCCCAAATCGATTCAACGCCCCCAGTAATAATACTTGACGAAATAGATGAAGTCATCGACAAGTTAAATATTATCATCCATGGTGAAGTGAATGAAAAATGTGAGCTATTTGTAAATGACGAATTCTATGGTTCCTTCAATAAAACATTCGAATTAGAGCTTCTGCTTGATACGGCACCTAGTTCGAACTATTTTAAAATAATAGCAAAAGATAAAAATGGAAATACAGCCATCAAAGATATTACAATCATCAATAATCACATGCTTACGATAAAGTCAACTATAGAGAACAAAATTATGTATGTTGATGGTACCTTATTAGAGCTTGATGTCCCTCCTATAATAATCTCTGGAAGGACAATGGTACCATTTAGAGCTATTGCGGAGGCCTTTGAAGCAAATGTTAGTTGGGATGCAGGTACTAAAACCGTGAGTATTATTCTCGGAGATATAGTTATCCAACTGACCATTGGCAATACAACAGCAATTATCTCAGGGAGTTCGATTAAGGTTGACCCTCCTGCTCAGATAGTGAATGGCAGAACGATGGTACCACTTAGATTTGTAAGTGAATCCTTCGAAGCTGATGTAGCTTGGAATGGGGATACAAAAACCATAACAGTGACCAAACTCATAATTCCATCATAACATAATGATATCATATTTGATACTTAGAAGTTGAAGTATTATGCTCAGTTAGCATTATTATTGAAAGATGCCAATTACAGTATCATAATAAGCATATCATAACTCTATTAAAGTATTCTTTAATAGAGTTAGAATTTATACATTTAATTCGTATTCGCTATTACATATAATACAGTTAGCTACATCATGAAAACATTTTTAATAAGCATATAGGATTTGTAATTCCAGCAATATCAAGATTAGGGTCTCGACTATTTTAATGATCGCTCCCTCAACTCTTTCATCAATATAACATAA
>CAZTGD010000026.1:0-26670 GCA_964613055.1 uncultured Caldisericales bacterium
TCGATGATTTTGTGATTGTAAAACCGAACGGAGATCCCCTTTACAATCTCGCAACGGTTATAGATGACCACGAGATGAAGATAAGCCATGTTTTAAGAGGGCAGGATCATCTGACCAACACATCAAAGCAGATACTCATATACAATGCATTGGGATACGATCTGCCCATGTTTGGTCACTTCTCACTGATCATGGACAAGAATCGAAAAAAACTAAGCAAACGGACAGGCTCGGTCAATGTTGATGAGTTCAAAAACCAGGGTTTTCTTCCTCAGGCTATGACTAATTTCATCGCGTTGCTTGGATGGTCGCCTGGTGATAACCGTGAAAAGATGACCATGAATGAGATGATCGAGACGTTCAGTATGCAGAGAGTACAGAAGTCTGATGCCATCTTTGATACGGAAAAACTCTTGTGGCTCAATGGCATGTACCTTCGGGATATGTCTCTAGAGCAGTTAACGGAAGATCTCATACCATTTCTAAGAGAAGCTCGATTGCCAGTGGATGATGTTTCGAAGGACTGGTTGCTGAAGATCGTAGCACTTGAGCAGGAACGTATAAAGGTTTTCTCTGAAGCTCCAGATGTGTTTGAATTCTTCTTTAAAGACCTGCCATATGACAAAACTCTGCTAACAAAGAAAACAAAGAAAACTGATGGAGAAGTCGCTGAAGCTCTTAAATTGGTGAAGAAACGATTATCTTCACTAAGTAAGTGGTCTGAATCTGAATTAGAGAGTGCATGTCGTCAGATGGTTGAAGAGTTGGGTTGGAAGACGGGACAGCTGTTTATGCCAATCAGGGTAGCGGTCACAGGGCGCAAGGCGACACCACCCCTATTTGATACAATGGAAGTACTTGGACGCGACCTTAGTCTCAATCGCATTGACAAGGCTGTTGAGTTGCTTACAGTCTGACGTGCGGTCGTAGCACAACTGGATAGTGCGTCTGCCTACGGAGCAGAAGGTTGCAGGTTCGAGTCCTGTCGACCGTGTATAAGGGGAGATAGTCCCGCAACATCCTTATGTCTAAGTTTATGAAGTTAGCGTTTGAGCAGGCGTATCTTGCGCTGGAGAAGGGTGAACTGCCCGTGGGTGCGGTAGTTGTAGGAGGTGGCGAGGTTTTGGGAAGGGCTTACAATCTGACACTGACCACATCCAATCCAATAGCTCACGCAGAGATGCTGGCTATTCAGAGATCAGCAAAGACTATAGGTGATTGGCGATTGTCAGGTTGTTCAATATATGTGACCCTCGAACCATGCCCAATGTGTACGGGAGCTATCCTGCTATCTCGCATCTCAGATATTCACTTTTCAGCCTATGATCACAAGGATGGTGCATGCGGGTCAACCATGAATCTCGCTGTTCACCCAATCTTTGGTCATAGAGCCAGGATACATCATGAATCAGGTGGCGAGGAATCATCACAGTTGATCAGAGAGTTTTTCAGAAGGAGACGTGAAAAATGAGAGAACATCTATTCATATCAGACATGAAGAGTGGAATGGATATTGATGATTATTATGTGCTGGTCAGAAAGGCAGAGAAGCTGACCAGGAATAATGACCCATATCTTACCATGATCCTCACAGACAGCTCTGGTAGGTTAGATGGTGTCATGTGGAAGGAGAGCGTTGCCAAATGGGGCACTGATTTCAAGAAGGGTCAGGTAGTGCGTGTCAGAGGGAAGATAGAGGAGTTCAATGACAAGATTCAGGTGAATGCCGAAAGAGTTGGCATTGCTGATGAGAATAACTATGACAAGAAATGGTTTTTGCCTGTTGCTCCTGTATCCGTTGAATCCATCATCACTCAACTGAAGGATAATCTCGCTTTGGTGAAGGATGAAAATCTTAAGCAGTTGATTAATATGTTCATGTCCAATGAGGATATGTTTGAACAATTCACAACAGCACCAGGAGCAGTTAATCTTCATCACGCTTACATCGGTGGTCTAGCCCATCACACGCTTGGAGTGATGAACCTTTGCATTGACATGTCCAACAGATACAGCGCTCTGAACCGCGATCTGCTCATTGTTTCAGCGTTGTTTCATGATATCGGGAAAATCAGCGAGAACAGCTGGGATGTCGGATTCACCAGGACCGCAAGCGGTGACCTGCTTGGACATATTGTTCAGGGACTGCAGATAATAAAGCCCATGCTGGATAGGGTTTACTTTGATGAGAAAACCAGGTTGAACCTGGAGCATTGTATTATTTCACATCATGGTTACTTTGAATATGGGTCACCGAAACTACCGATGACCAGGGAAGCACTTGCACTTCATCTGGCTGATTATGCAGACTCACACTTAGATGAGTATGAGAGGATGCTTGAGGGTATTGACGAAGGCGAGAGCACCAACTCCATTCGATTCCTGGATGGGCGAAAGCTGTACAACTTGTAGTTTTGTATTTGTGCTGTGTAAATTTTATTCATTCTCTCATTCCCGAGTTCATTATGTCATTCCCGTGAAAACGGGAATCCAGCGGAAGTAACGACTTCGTATAATTTGCATATCCAAGTATTGTGCAACCTTCACATGATTGATTAACCCTGTCAAGCACGGAATGACGGCAATCAAGCACAGAATCACAGATCACTCTTTTCCTATTAAATGGCTGTAGTAATATTCGTTATTCCTAAACAATCTTTATTATTCCAATATCTTGATTGTCATTCCCGCGGAAGCGGGAATCCATGCTTTTGTTCAATAACAATCATTGAACATTGTTTTATGGTACTGCGCAAGAACGTTTCTTTGAGTATTACCAATCAATCTGAATGAATCTAATTGACTGTGCAAGCGACGACTGTAAACTCTCCTGCGGAGAGATGGCTGAGTCCGGTTGAAGGCACCTGATTCGAAATCAGGCATGTGGGGTTACCTGCATCGGGGGTTCGAATCCCCCTCTCTCCGCCAGAAGGAAGGGGGACTATGCCCCAATGGTTAGTTGTTTGGTTACCTGTAATTGCTGTATTTGCATCTGCGATCATTACAGCAGTATTAACTTACTATGTTGTGATACCTCGACAATATCAAAGAGCAAAAGCTGAATTAGCGTATAATGAGTACATAAAAAATAAAAATCACTTATACCAAAAAATATGTAAGTCTATTGGAAGCATGAATTGGCATATTGAGCCAATCAAATCTGGGAATCCTCCACAAATCACTATAGCTCTTGATCGTTATAATAATGTTGATGATTATGAAGCATTATTCAATAGTTTCAATGTTTCAAAAAGGAGTCAGGGGAGAATTAAAGATCATATAGAAAATGGGGAAATAAAAAAAGCGCGCAAAATATTTCAAGATGATGCAATTATTAATCATCTATATCAGACAAGAAATTCCGTAAATGAATTGGAGAATTTAGCAGGTGAAGCATATATTTATACATCTGAGAATATGTATCGTTTACTAGAGAACATTATCAGTGAAGCGAGAGTAATCTTCAAAGAAACCATACATAATGGAGAAAATGTGGGGATAATTGATTATTTTACTGACATTGATGAAAATAAGTACAATAAGTTTAAAGAAGTCCCATACGATAAATTTGTTGAACATACTGAAGTAGTTGTGAAAGCTATAAAAGAGGATATATTTCCGGAATTCGATAGAAGAAAATAATTATCTTTGAAAGATTTGAGTTGGTGCCATATTGATACCCAACTGACTTGTCAAACCCATTCAGCTTGTTATCATAACCCATGTGTGACAATGAATAATAAAGTGACTAATCTAGAAAAGGTGGTGATATGAAAGAGATTCGAATCCATGGTAGAGGGGGACAGGGGGCTGTCACAGCCGCAGAGTTGCTTGCGGCATCAGCGTTCCACGATGGCAAATACTCCCAGTCATTCCCAAGTTTCGGCTCTGAGCGAAAGGGCGCTCCCGTTATGTCGTTTGCTAGAGTAGACGACAAGAAGATCCGCACCAGGGCTCAGATTCTGTCGCCAGATTACCTGATCGTCCAGGACCCAACCCTGATAGGTGTTGTGGACGTGCTTCATGGTCTCAACGGTGACGGTTTGGTAGTGGTCAACACTGCAAAGAGTGCCGATGAACTCGGTTTGGACACCAAGGCAAAGGTGATCACCGTTGACGCAACAAACATCGCCGTCGAGGAGCTGGGCAAGCCCATTCCAAACACGGTTATGATCGGTGCGTTTGCCGGCGCAACCGGACTGGTGACTATCGATTCCGTTGAGAAAGCAGTCAAACACAGGTTTGAAGGCGACCTCGGTGAGAAGAATGCCAAAGCATGCCGAAGAGCGTTCAACGAAGCAAAGGAGTCAAAATGAGCAAAGTAGTTTTAAGACCAGGCATCATTGTTCAGCCGGGAACCTCCAGAGAGAACAAAACGGGCACCTGGCGCAACTACTACCCGAAGTTTGACAAGGATAAGTGCATCGCTTGTGCTCAGTGTGAGACATACTGCCCAGAGTCTATCATCTTTGGCGACAAGGAACACAAGTTTGATGCAGACCTAGATTACTGCAAGGGTTGTGGTATCTGCGCCCAGATCTGCCCCACCAAGTGTATCGAGATGGTTCTGGAGGTGAGGTAATGGCTAGGCAGTTTATCGAAGGCAGTATGGCAGTATCGCTTGGTGCATCGCTGTGCAGGCCAGATGTCATTTCGGCATACCCAATCACTCCACAGACACATATTGTTGAGAACTTGGCGAAGTTCGTTGCAGACGGCAAGTTGAACTGTGAGTTTGTTAACACCGAATCAGAGTTTGGTGCGGCGTCTGTCGTGCTTGGCGCTGAGTGTGCTGGCTCAAGGGCATACACAGCCACCACCTCTCAGGGGCTCATCCTCATGTCTGAGGTGCTTTTCAATGTAGCCGGTATGAGGCTTCCACTGGTCATGTGCGTTGCCAACCGCTCCCTTTCAGCACCACTTTCGATCTGGACAGACCACCAGGACATAGTCACCCTTCGTGACTCTGGTTTCATTATCATGTTTGCTGAGGACGCCCAGGAAGCACTTGATATGCATATGATCGCATACAAGGTAGCTGAGGATAAAAAAGTACAGTTACCAGCCATGATCAACATTGATGGCTTCCTGATCACTCACACATGTGAGCCAGTAGATGTACCCGATCAGAAACTCGTTGACTCCTTCCTCAAACCATATGAACCATATCAGATGCTTGACCCAAAGAATCCATATACAATGGGTGCCTTCACCGAACCCGCCTATCACATGGACGTTCGTTACGCCATGCACAAGGCAAATGTTGATTCAAAGAGTACTATCGAGAAGGTATCTGCAGAGTTTGAAAAACACTTTGGCAGAAAATCCGGTGGATTGATTCAGGGGTACAAACTTGATGATGCTGATACAGTGTTGATTGCAGTTGGTTCAATAACTGGCTTGCTTGACGAGGCAGTGGACACTCTTCGCGACAAAGGCAAGAAGGTCGGCGTGTTAAAGGTGAAGACATATCGACCATTCCCATTTGAAGACATCAGGAAAGCACTTTCTGGCAAGAAACGAGTCATCGTGCTTGATCGCGCCATGTCTGCTGGCTTTGGTGAGATTCTTGGCGGAGATATCCGCAGTGCCATGTATGGTGTTGATGGGCAACCACCTATTGATAGCTACATCTATGGTCTCGGAGGTAGAGATATCCATGTGGCTAACATTGAAAAACTGGTTGATGCACCAAATCCAGGCACTCATCATGGAGAATGGATAGGTGTCAGGCATGATATCCTGGAGGAAGCGTAATGGAAAACCTAAAAGAAAAACTTATGAAGAAGCACCTTCTAGCTCCCGGACATACAGCATGCGCTGGTTGCGGAGAAGCGCTTGGTATGAGGATGATCATTGACGCCATCGGTTCAAACTGCATCGTAGCAAATGCCACAGGCTGTTCCGAGATTTTCACATCCAAGTTCCCACAGACATCATGGGAGGTGCCATGGGTGCATTCCCTGTTTGAGAACGCCGCAGGCGTTGCAAGTGGAATTGAAGCGGCTTATAAAGCAAAAGGTAGAACGGATGTAAAAATCGTTGCCATCGGTGGCGATGGAGCGACAGCTGATATTGGAATGGGTGTTATCTCTGGTATGTTCGAGAGAGGACACAACGTGCTTTATGTGTGTCTCGATAACGAAGCCTATATGAACACGGGTATTCAGCGTTCATCACTTACTCCTTTCAAAGCATCAACCACTACTTCCCCATCAGGTGATGTCTCATATGGAAATCCAACTAGAAAGAAGGACTTGGTAGCGATAGCCTTAGCGCATAGGGTGGGTTACGTTGCATCATGCTCGCTGGCAAACCCAATCGACCTTGAGAAAAAAGTGAAGAAAGCCACTGAACATAGCGGACCATCATTCATACACTTCCATGCACCATGTCCCCTTGGTTGGGCTTTTGAATCAGACCAGACTATCAACGTTGCTAAACTAGCTGTCAATACTGGGCTGTTCCCAGTCGTTGAGTATGAAAACGGTGAATTGGTGAAGGTTGCCAAGATCAAGAAGGTACCAGTTGATGAGTATCTCAAACTTCAGAAGCGCTTCCGTCATCTGTTTAAAACCGATGAAGGCAAAGCATTCATCGCTGGCATTCAGAAGATTGCTGATTCGAACATAGAGCGATACGGTTTAGCCAAGTAGGATTGTGTAAGTAAATGCTGAAGGAGGGATCTCTGAACCCTCCTTCAGATTGATTGTCATTATTCAGTTTCTTGATTTGGTCGATTGGGTGAATATAATTCTCCAATTGAATTAGGGCGACGTAGCCAAGTGGTAAGGCGGTGGTCTGCAAAATCACTATTCAGGGGTTCGATTCCCCTCGTCGCCTCCAGCCTTAATACATCTCAGCTTAGAGTTAACCAAGCAGTTCTTTTTTATTTTCCCTGTTCGGAACGTCTTGTTTTCGAGTGAGTGAAATAAATAATGCAGTTTCAATGATTACAACGAGCAGAATCCCCAGTTGTGCTATAAAATTCTTTATGATCGGAATACTGGCAGTTAGGTATGTTAAAAACATTGACAGCATGACCACTGGAGCCATCACAGCTATTATCAATATAGTTTTACCATTGCTGAGGAAAATTGAGTATTTTATACTGTCTAGGAATCTCTCGGATGATTCAAGTCGAATATATCCCAGAAAAGAGACCCTCAGGAACGCGTAGACTAGCATCAAGACCAGCGCTGATGCGGCGATCGACCATGGAGTAAAAGAAGAATAATTGTCTACAAACCCGGGTGTTGATACATAGACTTGAATAACTGTGCCAATGAAACCGGCGACTAGAAGTGGTAACAATGATATCCACATGCCTCCAAGAAACCTAGTGCATGGTCTTGGTGAGGATAGTAAAGCTTCCTTCAGCGTAGTTTTCTTCCTTATGATGTTGATTATCATCCAACCAGCGAGTCCAGCAAGGATTATATGAACTGATAATGTGAGGAATTTTTGCATACTGCTGTACATCGCTTCGAAGAAAACAATACTTTCACCAGCATCCAATATTGCGGGGATACCCTCTTTAGTAATCATCTCAAATCTCGCGTGCCATATCTGCCATGGTGTACTGCCAATCCACCCTGTTCCTGCAAGCATAGCCATTGTTCGCTGTATTATGAATCTGGTTGGGAGGCTGATGGCAAACATGATCCCATATATTATGAGGCATTCTTTTAGGCATTTATTCTTTATTTCGATAAGTGCAGAGAAGAAACGTGACAGTTGGTCAATCATTATGACTCCTCAGATTTCCTGTATAAGGGAGCAAGCATTCCTAGCTGAACAATCAGTATCATTGAACTGATTAGCTCCGGTAAAAGGATGAATGCTTTGGTGTATCCTAATAGTATCTGTCCCACAACAGCACTAACCAGAACAATCCCAGCGATTGGGCCTGTGAACACCTTGGTTTTATACATAGAAGAACTCAATGCTGAAAACCATGATTTCTTTTCAAATACTACAGTATAGGGAGTAAAGGCGAAGCGAACGTATATGTAGATCAATACTACAAGCAAGATGATATAGATTATCAAACTTGATATAACAAAAACCAACGCACCCAAACCAAACCCAATAGCCAAAGCAAGGATGAAGATTAAGGTTATGAGAAGGTTGGCACTCATCATCCTAAACAAGTTTCGGGCTCCATTATAGAAAAATAATGACATTGATGATTTTTTGTCATTGTCTGAATATAGAAATCTCCCAGCCAATCCACCCTGGATAAAACTGTGAACAACTAATAGGCTGAACGACTTAATTGCAAAAATAATAACTAGTGTTTGCCACATGTGTGAGGGTATTGCTTTCAGGAAAGGAGCCCCCTGCTTGATCTGCTGAACACCATACTGGAAAATGCCTGCCATAACCGTATCAGGAGACATTATTGAACCGTGAAATAGCCAGAAGATAACGCTAGGGATAACAAGCAACAAAGCTGTTATAAGCCAGATGTAGAGGAAATCGCTTGTCCTGTTCCTGATGAACCCACCCATGAATGTCAATGATAACTGGATACCTGTCATGTGTGAGATTATAGTAACTCAACCTTAAACAATCAATGTGAATCTGGGAATGATTGGATATTTTTTGAATAACGACCACTAGTTGAAAATTTCTTGATAACTAGTGGGTGTTTTATTTGAAAGTATTTACCACTCAGATTCGATTGGATTGTCTTCAGATATTATAGAACAAGCGCGCTCTCCAGCCTCCATATAGACTGAGTTGATTGATTCATTTACAAATTTGTGAAATTTACATATTAATCAAATATGTGGAATGACTAGTCCTGTATTATTTATTGATTAATCCATAATGAATTTCTCCTGCTCTTCTTCCCATATCCTCTCTTCGAGTCTTCTGACATCTTCGTTGATTTTTAGCTGGTTCAAATGTCTTTCTGTGCCGAGACGATATAGAGGGTAGAATATATACGTAGTAAATAATATAAATATCCCATTTACAACAAAGATTGCAATGTAGTGCGTGTAGTATCCAATATACAAACCAAGTTTTGTTAGCGTATAGTAAATGACATAGTATACTATTATCCAAAGGAACATCAACCAGTAAACTTTTTTGATCTTTGCGAAAGAATTAGTAACCCATTCACCGAACGTTCCGTCCGTGCAAGCAGATTCAAAAGTAATAAACCAAGTAAATACAACTATAGATATTAAAACAAACAGGCATCCAAGCAATATCGGTAATATGACAAAAAGAACTAATACAGGATCAATATTCTGACTATTTGTAAGAAAACTTGTTAATGCCGATGATATTACAAAGATTACAATAGTCGTAATTACAATCAATAATAATTGAATTATGGTAGCAACAATCATTCTACCCCATTTCCCCAAAGCAGAACTGAAGAAAAAACTCACATAATCATTTTTTTCACTCTTGCCCCTATGCAGATAGCTAAGAAAACCACCTTCAGTGAACGATGATAACACTGCATAGATAAGTAGTGATAAAACCATAATTATTAAGAAATCCTTTATAAACGTAATAAATAGAGTTGGGTCCATTGTTGAAGGTTCAATATCACGTAAAATTAAACCTCCATCAAGCATTGTTCCTAATCTGGAGTATGATAACCAATCAGTAATTGCTGTTTGCAAGGTTGTCAATCCTACAGAGATAAACAAAACTGACCAGAAAGCTCCCATGTTGTCCCTAACCAACTCCGTTATCATTTGTGTGTATTTTCTCATATTACAATACTAAAGAGGATAATTATTTTGTCAATTATTCAAGCAAATATAACAATATAGAATCAATCACCCATTATTAAAGCGCTTTGTGTTGTTGTATCGCAATGCAAAGCTGTACTTTGATAGAGAAAGAGGTTCAGTATCGAAGCAAGTGATTGTTAATATTATTCACTTTCTTCTGCCCATATCTCATCCTCAAGGTTGTGTACCTTTTCATTTTCTTTGAGCTGTTTGTTGTGTCTTTCACTGGCAAGACGGTACAGGGGGTAGAATACATAGGCAGTAAGACAAACAACGATTATTGAATATATAATATATGAAAGATGGTATGCTATTTGACCAAAGTACAATCCCACGTAGATGATAGAAGAAAAAATAATAACTACGGTGACCCACAAAAACATTGGCCAGAAAACTTTTTTTGCCTTTGTAAACGAATTGGAAATCCATTTACCAACTGTCCCATCTGTGCATGCGGCTTCAAAAGTAATAAACCAGGTGAATACAGGTATACATATTAAACCATACATACACGCCAACAATAATGGTATTCCAATAAATAAAGAAAATAATGCAATGAAACCATTATAATCGGCTTGGTTTATGAATGTACCTAATAATGCAGAAAACAGATAAATAACTACTAACGTAACAAACATTATTAATTGCTGAATTATCGAAGCCCCAATCATCCTACCCCATTTGTTTACAGCAGATTCAAAAAAGAACACCACATAATCCTTTTTCTTACTAATACCTCGATGCATATAACTCAGGAACCCTCCCTCTGTAAATGCAGAAATCAGTATTCCAATCAGTGATGTAATAAATATAAATATGATTAGTTTCCCTGCCGGTGCGTTACTTAACATATTAGGTTTGGTTGTATTAGGGTTTATCATCTGTGACATATATGAATTGATTCCTAATAGCGAAGTACCCAGATATCTATATGAAATCATATTAACGAAAACATCAGTAAGAGTTAATAACACAACATATATTGATATGATAGACAGAAAAGCTCCCATGTTGTCCCTAACCAACTCCGATATCATTTGTGTATATTTTCTCATGCACAATAAGATAATCGTCTGGATACAATGAGTCAAACTATATGTGGTTAGTATATCTTAATATTTTTTACATTTGATAATCGTATAGCGATGGGTTTGAATATTATTGACCTTAGAACAAAAAAGCTTTATGCTATTGACCCATGCCGGAGTGGCGAAATAGGTAGACGCACGGGACTTAAAATCCCGCGGTGGCGACACCGTGCCGGTTCGAATCCGGCCTCCGGTACCAAATTGGTTACAATAGAAACTCCCCCAGCTCAGATGAGCTGGGGGAGTTGTGGTTATCAATAGATACAATTAAATGCTAGATGCTATGGAATGGTTTCTCTGACCATGATAACGGTCTTGGTTGTTGCGTCCCATTCAACATCGCAACCCAAACTTTCACCGAGGAATCTAAATGGTACAACGGTTCTGCCAGAAGAAATCTGGGCTGGGACATCAAGCGTTTCAATATTGCCGTTGACCACAGCTGTTTTGGAATTTATCTGAAGAGTAATTATGATATCTTCTAGGGTTACGGTTATCGTCTTTGTTGTTTCTTCCCAGTCAACCTCTGCGTTGAATGCTTCACCGATGAATCGAAGCGGGACGACCGTTCTACCATCAATTATTTGAGCAGGAGCATCGATTTCTACCGCCTCTCCGTTAATGTAGGCGGTTTTGGAATCGATCTGTGCTTTGACCTCTGTTCTAGTCCGGACATCAAATTCCCTGTCTAGTGTAGACTCGTTGCCGGCTCTATCCATAGCACTTATGTGAAGCTTATTATTGCCGAGGTTGACTGGAATCTCTGCAATAAAGATATCGTTTACAACGGTCGCCTTAACTCCATTCACTTCGACCTCTGAACCAGGGTCAACCCTGCCCCTGATGACAAGTTTGTCAATGTCGACATACTTCTCGTCTTCGACCTTAGTGTCCAGTATCATCGAAGGGGGTGTAGTGTCGCAGACAACCTCGAACTGGCGAGTTGTGGTTGCATAGTCATTGCTGGCTTTGACAACGATCACGTTCTTGCCTTCCTGCAGGGCGATGGTTGCTGTGAAATTACCTTCAGCATCTACAGTAGCCTTTGTCTTGTTAACGTATACCACAGCTCCTGGCGAAGTGGTGCCGGTTACAGTAAGTGATTTCTTGGATGTTGGAGACACCTGTGGGTCAAAACCGACATTTGGTGGTCTCTTGTCTGGTACAACTGGAATCTCCGCCTTGGTTGGAACCATGCCATTGTATTCAGCCGTTACCTTGATTCTGCCGGTTTCTGTTGGTACCACCGCAAACAGAGCTTCACCCTTGTGGTTAGTCAGCTTGTTCATATTGACACCACATCCAATCAGTTTAACCTCTGCGCCTTCAACAAGCGCTTTTGTGCCTATCTCTCTTACAACAACTGTTACCTCTGAGAGTTTGCCTGGATGCAATGGTCCATCAGGGATTATTATCTCACTTGAGTGAGCGTTTACAAGCATTGGCAGAATGCTGATTATTATCAGCGCTGTCATTATCACTATAGTTATCTTTTTCATTGGACTATCTCCTTTTAACACTTATACGAATGAGTAGGCGTTCCGGTTCTAATCGATATCAACCAGTTGAGGGTTTCTTTTTTCAAATGTGGCAAGTTTGGTTACCCCCATTTCAAGAAGCTTTTCAGTCAGGTAGTCGCAACTTCTGCCCACAGATTTCGGATTATGCGAGTCAGATCCAACCGTAAGCCATTTACCACCAAGTTCAAAAAACATCTCAACTGTTCTGAAATCTGGGAAGGGCTCTTGAGCGGGTTGATGAATGCCAGAACCGTTTATTTCGATGCTCTTGCCCTTCGCGATGATAACCTTCAAGATGTCCCTGATGATTGATGTGTACTCAGAGGAATTATACGTGTAGCCGTGTAACTTTGAGTATCTCTTCACGATATCAAAATGACCTATGACGTCATAGATTCCATTCTCTACAAAGCCTGCCAAAGCATCCATGTAGACGCTGAATCCCCTTTTCCCAAAGGTATCGAAGTATTTCTTCACACTCGAACCACCAGAGAAACCAATCTCATTGATTACATGTAGCGATCCAATGATGAAATCAAGCTTTTTTGCTGTAGCCAAGTCATTAATAACTTTGTGAGTATATTCTTCCTGATATGATAATTCGATACCAAACACTGGATGGCAACCATCAGATATATCAAGTGCCTGAATACTCTCATCAATAGCCTCAAGACGCTTACAGTTTTCATCGTGTCCACCGTAGTACTCATAATCAAGATGGTCTGTAAACGCAATTATCTCTATGCTACGTTCACGGGCTATTGAGTAGTGGTCGCTTAGGGCACCGCTTCCGTCTGGAGAGTGCCCCGTGTGTACATGTTGGTCAGTCAGCCTCATCGTAGCCCTGAGCGTCAATGTTCTCTATGCTTGTAGCCATGAGGTTAAATCCCTCTGTCTCCATGATATAGCAGTTCTCTAGCAATTGACTTGCTGTTCTTATGTCAACCTTTGGGTAATCGGTATCCTTATGCGGAAATGGGAACAACTTTGCCATTTCAGATAGTTTTGCGTGCACCTGAGCAAAGCGTTCGGATGCTCTCAAGAGGAGGTTTCTCGGTATTCCCTTGAATTGATTAGCCAGTTCTGCCAAAAACAGGGCGGATGATCTTCGAGCCTCTAGAAGTAGTCGAATGTGCTGTGCATTGCCGAATATATTGTAATCCTTTCCAAGTTCCTCTTGCCATTTCTTATATGCTTCTACTCCAAGTGACTGACCGAGTTTATATGATTGAGTTGGTGTATCTGAGAGACCAATTAAAACAGCACTGCGTAAAGCCATTAAAGAGGCTGATAATTTGTTGATCTCAATCTTTTTGATTGGGAAAACGGCAAATATGGCTGGGATGTCACCTGAACCAAGCTCTGCTTTGTATAGAGTCTTTCTTCCCGCAATACCATTGATTGTGATTTGATTGTCTTTTATCCCCACAACGAGTGCAAACTCAAAGCTGTCCCATATGAGTACTGGTTTGTTGTTACTGATGTGCTCTGATATTCTGTTCCATACGTGTTTCCTGAAAGAATCATAGCATTCCTGACCTTTCCACGAAATCACAATCTCCGTAATTATCCCAAGTTTATCAAAAGCGGGTTGAAATACATCAAACCAGTGGACGCTGGAATTTATTGTTCCCGGGAGAATCCCTTCAGAGATGGTGTTTCGGAAGGCAAAACCGCTAAGAGCATCTACTTGTACCTCTGTATGATCTGTACCCATGAAAGAAGCCATCGAATGAATGAACCCAGGAGCAGAAAGCCATCGTTTCTTCGGGGCTATATCAAGGCACTTCATGGATCAACCATTTACCATCATCCTGCAGTTCAAGAGTCATATTGATCAACCCAGAATTAGTGTACTCCCACTCCTCTTTGTTATCCCCCATTCTTTCTGCGTTCTTCATGGGGTCTTGAATAGCTTTCGGATCATCTTCTACCTTTGGTGGTTCCATGCCTTTAGGTTCAACAAGAAAGAATCCTTGAATGCGATAATCCGCTTTGATTATTACAGGATCGCTGTGTTCAATCAATTCAACAGTTTCTATTAGAATCCTCGATATTTTCATATTGTTGTCCAGACCATAATGCATTTTTTCAAATACTGCTGGTCTGCCATAGCTTTTATATGATATGCCATTCCGTGATAAAAGGTCAAAAGCAGATGAGAATTCTCTCTCTTTTAGAGCAGAGTAGTATGCGTTGATAGTGTCTATTGGGTTGAGTTCTGTGTCATATTCAGCTGACAAAAGATTCAGAAACTCGTCTTTGCTGATATCTCCCTTGTCTGATGTCGAGAAAATGGTCTTCTTTGTTCCAGATTCATTGGATTTTGTATCAACATACTGTTCGACAAGATTCGGGTTGCTTTTAGACAGTTCATAGAGAATGCTGTACTCTTGAGGATTCTTGTCTTTTTGTCTTTCAAGGAAATCAGACGTATCACTAATTACCTCTCCAGTGTCAGGGTCTTGATACCTTCCCTGTGGTTCAGCTTCTCTTACACTTCCGCAAGCTGACAGTGTGAGTGATATGATCACCAATATGACTACAATCCCTATGGTTTTTCTCATGTTACCTCTCTGATGTTGTTTAAGCACCATACACAACAAACTCAATCTTCGCTTCACCAACCTCATGCTATGTCTTAGGCACTGAGTTTCAAGGAAGTCTGGTGAGTTTTGGTCTGCTCACTCTTTTACCAAGAACTCTGCCAAAGCTTCGTTTAAGACCATTTGAGTCCAAAGCAAGGATTGATGTGTCAAAGTTGGTTTTTTGAAACCATACCTTAACAACAGAAGAGACCTGCTCTTCGAATCTTGATTTCCTTCCTGAGTGTGCATATGTGCATCCCCTGAATCTTCTGATATCTCCATTAAAATGTGGTGATATATGCCATAGTTCGTGAATTATTGTATGGATTTTATTAGACATGGGAAGATCGATAAACCTTGGGTAAAGAAAGTGAAGTATGTAGAGAATTGGTACTCCATCAACAAGCAACTCTGGAATCTCGTAAAGATAACCTTTTTTTGAGGTAACGGTTTTACCCTCTTCAAACCTCAAAGGAGTCAGTGATGCCAGTAAGCCAGTACTTTTAATGCTCCTCGCCTTTGTGAAACCAATAGCTAAATGATCTTCTTTGATATGGGACAACTCAGGACACACACGGACCATATCTGAGATGACATCCCACAGATGGTTTGTGTAGTCGATCAAGCCTCAGGCGTCCATGTGAGTTTTGGTTTTCGAGCCGCCAACGTCTCGTCTACCCTTGAGACCTCTGTTGTGAATGGTGAATCATGCAGATTCACATCGCCTGATTTTGCCTCGTCATATATCTTTCGCATGGCCGAGATGAATGAATCGAGTGTTTCCTTGTTCTCAGTCTCGGTTGGTTCGATCATAATCGCTTCATCAACAATGAGTGGAAAATAATTGGTTGCCGGGTGAAACCCATAGTCCATGAGCCGTTTTGAAATATCCAAAGTAGACACACCATATTCTTTTAACGGTTTTCCACTTAACACACATTCATGCATGCAGATGCCAGGATACCCTTCTGGATAGAGGTCGTTTAGCTTTATTCTGATGTAATTTGCTGATACGATAGCGTGTTCACTTGCTTTCTTAAGTCCCTTTGCACCCATTATTCTGTTGTAGCAGTAAGCCTTAACGAGTACTTGGAAGTGACCCCAGTTTGTTGATATCCTGCCTATGCTCTTTGGTCTTTCGAAGTCAAATCTGTATCCTTCATCTTTTTTCACTACAACTGGAACCGGTAGGAATGGAGCAAGTTCTTTTTTTACTCCAACAGGTGCTGAACCGGGCCCTCCCCCTCCATGTGGAGTGGAGAATGTTTTATGTAGATTCAGGTGTATTACGTCAAAACCAAAGTCACCGGGTCTGCTGATTCCCATCAGTGCATTCATATTTGCGCCATCGTAATATAGAAGACCACCGCGTTCATGCACCAGATCAGATATCTTTAGTGTATTTTCATCAAAAATCCCCAGTGTATTTGGGTTTGTGAGCATCAAGCCAGCGATAGTGTTGTCCATCTTGCTGGATAGATCATCTAAGTCTACCCCGCCTTTGTCATCTGATGATACGGTAATGACCTCAAATCCTGCGCTTGCCGCGGAAGCCGGATTTGTTCCATGGGCTGAATCGGGGATGATGACTCGAGTTCTTGCGGTGTCTCCACGATCCTGATGGTATGCTTTAATGATGCTCATGCCCGTCCATTCACCGTGAGCACCGGCGCATGGTATCAGTGTAAACGCATCCATGCCAGTCAATTCAATGTAATCTCGTTCCAGCTCGTAAAGTAGTTTTAGAGCCCCTTGAACCCTGCTCTCTGGTGCGAGTGGGTGAATATCGACAAGACCTTTTAGACCAGCCATCTCCTCATTTATCTTTGGGTTGTATTTCATGGTACAGGAACCGAGGGGGTATAAACCCGTATCTACTCCGTAATTCAGCTTAGCTAAATGAGTGAAGTGTCTTACTATCTCAGGCTCAGTCACTTCTGGCAGGTTCGGTTCAGAATCAGACACCAAGGAATCAGGAAGATTTGCTTTCGGTACATCAGATCTGGGGAGTGAATATCCAACCTTACCGGCTTTGGTCAGTTCAAACAGGAAGCTATTTTTATGTTTCATGAAATCAACTCCTGTAGTGTTTTAACAAATCCTTCAATACCTGGCTTAGTGTTCTTTTCGGTTGCAGAAATGATCAGATGTCCAATTTTATCAGGTTTAATAATGAGGTAACCCCTGTCAAGCATCAGCTCCTGAAGGTTGGCTGGTGGGTTGTCGAGTTCAATGGCGAACTCGTTGAAAAATGGGTGTTCGTTGATGACTTTTACACCTTTATTCCGGAGTGTCTCAGCAAGGTAATGGGCTTTGTCACAACTCTGTCGAGCAACCTCTCTGAGGCCCATCTTACCCATCAGGGCAAGGTAGATGATTGCTCTAAGCATTGTGTTGCCGTTATTTGTGCAGATGTTAGAGGTGGCTTTTTCTCGTCGAATATCCTGTTCTCTGGGTCTGAGTGTCAGTGTCAGGCTTCGATTGCCATGACGGTCAACACTTTCTCCAACAATTCTTCCAGGGAGTTTCCTCATAAATTTCTTGGCTGAGGATACAAAACCAAGATATGGCCCTCCAAAATTAAGACTAATTCCAAACGATTGAGCTTCGCCACAACAGATGTCTACGCCCATATCCCCAGGTCTCTTCAGCAGTCCAAGACTTACAGCTTCTGCAATAACCTGTATGAATATTGATTTTCCCTTCACTCCATTGAGTGCTTCAATGTCCTCGATTGTGCCAAGGCAATTAGGACTCTGGACTATTACACAGGCGTTTTCATTTGCAAGCTTTTCCAGTGCCTCTTTTGATGTTCTGTCTCCATCAGCTGATATGATTGAGACGCTGAAACCAATATTCCTTGCAAACGATTTGAGTGTGTCAATATATGCGGGATTAACTAGTTCAGATATGGCAATTGAATTTGATCTCATCTGAGTGCAAGCCACTCTAGCCGATTCACACACTGATGTTGCACCATCGTAGAGGGAGGCGTTTGCCACATCATGCCCAGTGAGATTGCATAACGCTGTCTGCCATTCAAATATGGCGGTAAGAGTTCCCTGCGAGAGCTCGGGTTGGTATGGTGTGTATGCGGTCAGCAACTCAGGCAGTGATGAAAGATGGTCAACTGCAGAAGGTACATAGTGATCGAAGGCTGTTCCCCCTGCAAAGCACTCAATCTCAGATGTGTTGTAGTTTTGGTTGACAAGCGAATCGAAATGATCCCGGAGACCCAGTTCAGATAATTCGGAAGGCAGGTTGAGTTCTCGATTCAGGATAACGCTTTCATGGATAACTCTTTTCAGTTCGTCTACAGATCCTACACCAATAGAGGAGAGCATCTCCTTTATATCTTCAGGAGTTAGAGGAAGGTATTGCATCGCTCAACTCAACTGTGTGATTTTGAGTATTCGTCTGCAGAGTGCAGATCACTCAACTCAGTCATATTAAGTATTTTGACCTTCACAATCCAGCCATCATCCTCAGCGGATCTGTTGACCAAACCAGGATCATCGGTGACAGCAGAATTAAACTCAATCACCTCTGCTGTAACCGGTGAATACATATCAGTGGCCGCCTTTACAGATTCGATTGCAGTCAGTATGTCTCCCTTTTCAGTTTTCTTTCCGACTGGAACTTCCTCAATGAAAATGAGATCACCTAACTGCTCCTGTGCATAATTGCTCAGTCCTACCCAACCTGTATCACCGTCTACTTTTATGTATTCATCGCTCTTTGTGTAAAAAATATCCATGTTGTTCTCCTTATATGTTTTTTACTTCTCCAAGTTGTGAGAGTTTATCCACTTTCGGAATCCTGCATCTTACGATCCATCCTTCACCAATAGGGTTTTTATTCACCAATTCGGGTTTTCTGTTGAGTCTAGTGTTGAATTTTGTAACTTGTCCTGTGATGGGTGATTTCATCAGCCAATCACCAGCTTTTTCGGTTTCAATAACACCGATTACGCCGTCCTGTGAAATCACTTTACCCATTGGTATCTGATCGACAAATGATATCTTTCCGAGTTTCGCCACCACAGCAGGGAGTAACCCAATGTAAAACTCTCCATCCTCAGCGGAAACCCAAAAATCACCTAACTCTGTATACTCTTTAACTTCCATAACGCTATCATTCTATTTTTCCTCTTTTCATTAGTCAAGTATGCTGAAGTTGCGTTTACTCACCTTGGATGGTTGACGAGTGATGAGTAACAGATTAAAATGTAGTCGATTTTAACTAAGGAGGAGCGATATGCCTACAATTGGAGAATACACTCTCCCCGATGACCTTTACTACCATGGTGAACACTTCTGGGCGAAGGTTGAGGGAAACACTGCAGTGATAGGTATGGACGAGTTTGGAACAAAACTCGCAGGTGAAATATCCTTTATTGAGTTGCCAATGGAGGATGATGAGGTTGGTTTCAACGAACAGGTGGGATCACTTGAAACAGGAAAGTGGCTCGGGAAGATATATAGCCCTGTATCTGGAAATGTAACCGAGGTTAACGAGGATATAGAGGATGACCCAGCGATAGTGAATGAAGCGCCTTATGACAACTGGTTGTTCAAAGTTGAAATGTCAGATCCTTCTGAACTCGAAAAACTCATCCATGGTGATGCTATTGCTCCATGGCTTGAAAAAGAGATACAAGAGCGTGGAAGCTAGGAATAAACTAAAAAGGGCGAGATTCTGTCTCGCCCTTTTTTTAGTTTTACTGTTGTTCTCACCTTCACTTGTTGCTGTTCAAGCCCAACAGAAGCCAAACGTCCAGAAACTGGTTGCTTACTTTGTTCTTAAATCAGATGGGACAGCGAAAGTTAAGCTAGATCTTCAGATAGAGGAGACCGAATCGAGATATTCATTGCCTTTAGGTCCGTTTGTATCCGGTTATTCCTCCATGACTGGAGTTATATATAAAGGCTCACTGGATGAAGATTTTTCACTGGACAAGGTTGGCAAAGTATCAGTACCCGTATCAGTGAATAATCTAGACATAGGTTTTGAGGAATTTGTTTATTCAAGACCTTCCAACTATGGTGAGACTTATGTTCTTCACATCGAATACAAACTCCCAGACATAACTGTAGACAGCCAGATGTCTGGATACAGGGATTTTGGATGGTCACCCATTCAAGCCACTCAGTCGATTGACGATGTTGTTGTCCAGTATGTTCTACCTATACAACTCCCAAAATCAGTTGATGAACCAGAAGAGGTTACCAGTGATCTTGTCAATGAACTGGGTTTTGTCATGGCAACGGATTCATATGGGGACATAAAGACATCAGATGAGAAATTCGATAGATTTATTTTCTTTCCCACTCCAGATGAAGCTAGTGGGATGAATTTTCTTTCTATCTTTGCACAAAAGAGCAATGCACCTTCAAGATTTCATGCAATAACATCATTTTCTTTGCCTGACAAGTACTTTGGCACGGCAATACCCGATGAGATTGCCGAAAAGATATTCAGGATTGAGGTGTCATCAATCGGCTCAAACAGAAATCAAATCAGGATTCTCGACACGCCTATCATGACATCAACCAAAAGGATTGTTGTCACAAAGGCAATTGGAGATGGAGCCGAAGAACTCGTTGATGCAGAAATAATCAAAGATGGCATAGAGCGTTACAAGGTGATCGAAAATATTGATCCATTGAACATTGGATCGATAACTTATAAGGCATATTTATTCAATGTTCCTAGATCAAGAAAAGCTCGTTTTGACCAGTTGATGGATGATAATTCTGATTTTACCAGCGTCCTTTCAGAGTTCGAGATACTCCTTTCGACTCAAGAACACACCATTGAACAAGTCGGAGGAGAGATTGTTCTTTCCGTTGACCTGGATATTGAAATAGATAAAAAGGGAACAGCCATAGTAGAAGTGACCAGAGAATCTCTCTTCAAAGGTGACGAAAGCTCCTGGTTCGACACTCTATATTTTAATTATTATGATTATCAGTACTTAACTGATTTGTGGTTTACTGATATTAAAGATGGTAATGTTAACGAATATATAGCTTCTACTAGGAACACTGAAGGCACTTATGAGCCTACCCTAGATATTGGTAGTGTGGATTGGTATTGGAGCGTTTACAACGAGAAGAGAGTTCTTAATTATGGTTATACTCTTTATGGTTCTATTATATATGATTATGTATACGATGCTCAAAAATTGCTACTTTCAAATCTCGTCAGCGATTATGTAACAGATATTCAGACCATGAATGTAACCCTTTCCATTCCAGATGATGTTCCTACACCCATGCTATCGGATTCACTCGGTGGTGCTAAGATAAATCATAAAGGCAATGGGGTTTACACCTTCTCTCTCGACTCTTCTCAGATTGATACTGAATCAGCAGTCCTGTTTGATGTTGGCTATTTCAATCGAGGTTTCCTTTGGGCTCGGTGGTGGATTGACCACAAGGGAACTGTTTACATGTGGATTATAATCCTCGCTATCATTCTTTTCATATACTGGTTAGTCGCTAGGAAGAAAAGGGCAGGTAGAAGAAGACTCATAACCAAAGCGACAACCTACGAATCACCAGAGATTGAGCTGGAAACATTTACAGTTGAGGGAAAGGTACCCGACCTTTCGGCAATAGAGACGGCAATGTATCTCGGCAAACATGACAAGGTAATCGCTAGTATCGTCATGCAGTTGTCAGCAAAAGGTGCTGTAAGTATCATCAATCACAGACCACTTCAGCTCGAGATATCTAACTCAACACTGGCAACTGAACTGTATGAAAAGATCCTGTTAGAGAATATATCCCCTGAGGGAACAATATCTCGAGATGCTATCCCAGCAATCATAAACTCAGTTTCAAAATCACTCTCTATCAAGATTTGGGATGCTGACTCTAAAGCGACTCGAAGACACTACACAGATCTGGTTGATCGGCATTGGGATGATGCGATAAGCGGTTCGTACACTCATTCAAAGAATTACTACCGCATTAATATGCCATGGTTGATTATCCATAATAACTATGCGAACAATTTCAACAAGATACCGAAATCGAACCTTCCTAATGTTGATAATTGGGCTACAAGAGCTGTTGATGGAATTGAGGACTTTACAGAGGGGATCGTGTCGAGCGTGCAAAGCTCGGTTGCAAAAGCCACCAATGCTATTGAACAGGCTATCGGAATAGGTACACCTGATGTGAAAAACCTTTCTTACGATGCCTGTCATTCTGCCTGTCACTCAGCGTGTGTTCATGATGCCTGCCATTCCGCATGTGTACATTCCGCTTGCCATTCTGCCTGTCACTCAGCGTGTGTTCACTCAGCCTGCCACTCAGCCTGTCACTCAGCGTGTGTGTCTGGAATATAATGGGTATCAAAAGATACATAGAGAGCGTTGTGGAAAGTACTAGAGAACACATCTTCATTCGCGACGAAGATGGTGTTTTGATAATTAAGCCAAATAGAGTTCATAATCTCAACCCAATGGCATCCTCTATGCTCTCGAGGATTTACAGCGAGAATTGTGAAGATCCATACTCTATTGTGGAGCAGATTGCTAATGAGTATCGTGTCCCTGAGGATAAGGTTGCCAGTGATCTTAAGCATTTATTGGATACATTGCTGGAACTGCTCAAGAATCCCTTTGGTGTAGCCGAGGGTGTAAAGATGACTCCGTTTGGCTCTCACAAGCGAGACCTTCCAGTCCTCTCTGAAATAGCACTAACTTATGGATGCAACAACAAGTGTGTTTTCTGCTATGCGTCTTCTCCTGAAAGGGTCGATGATACATACCATATGTCAACCGATGAGGTCAAAAGAATACTCAAGATTATTCGATATGATGCAAAGGTCCCAACCGTGTCATTTACTGGCGGAGAACCCACACTCAGAAAAGATCTGCCTGAGTTAATATCCTACGCCAAATCAATCGACTTGCGTGTAAACCTCATTTCGAATGGAGTACTCCTTTCAAATAAGGGTTTATCACAACACCTTGTTGATGCTGGCTTGGACTCTGCTCAGATATCACTTGAGTCGAGTATTGATGAGATACATGACAAGGTGGTTGGTGTTAAAGGTGCCTTTAAGAAATCTGTCACAGGTTTCAGAAACCTAAAGGAACTCGGAATTCATTGCCATATTAACACGACTATCTGTAAGGATAACATTGATACGATAACTGAATTACCAAGGTTTGCTCATGATGAACTCGGTCTTGAATATCAGTCAATGAACATGGTCATCAGAACGGGTCATACATATGACCATCCTGATGAAATCGGGTACAAAGAGATTGCAGAGATTCTTCCCATCTTGCACAGGTCGGCCATTGACGCCGGTATAAAACTCGTTTGGTACTCACCTATTCCTTATTGCATCTTCAATACGATTGCTGAAGGCATCGGAGGAACCTCTTGTGCGGCGTGTGATGGATTATTATCGGTTGCTCCAAATGGTGATGTTCTGCCATGTTCGTCGTTCTCTGATGGCATCGGCAACCTATTGACAGAGTCGTTTGATAATATCTGGTGGAACAGGAGAGCTTTGTATTTCCGTCATAAGGAGTTTCTGCCTCCGGTATGCTCTACATGTGAACATGCAAAGGTATGTCAAGGCGCATGCCCTCTTTACTGGGATAACCGAGGTAATTTCGATGAGATAGGTGGTAGCTCAGTTTTGGGCGCATCATGGTGGAAAATGAAGAGACGATTTATCGGTCGATCAAAACCGATAATGGGAGTAGGAAAATGAAAAAGAGCATTCAGGAGACGATAAACCTTGTAGATGGGTGGATCAGGGACATCAACTTACTTCAAAAAGAGATCGCTGAGATCAACTCTGCTTGGATAACAGAGCTTTCAAACCTTGAATCAGACAAGATTAAAGAGGTTGGACATCTTTCAAAGTGGTTGAAGGAAGACATCGATTCACTTCCTAACTCAACGGTGAAATATGTGAAAAGGGAATTTGAAAGACAAAAGGACATCCTAATAAAAGAAATAAATACTCTAAAGAATAGGATTGAATCGAATCTGAAGGAGAGTGATACACTCGAGGAGAAGATCAGCATTCATCGTCAGCAGATGGAACAGGAGAACCCTGAATTTGATGAGAGGGAAGAACAGCTTAAGCAACAGATTAAGGAAGCGTTAGCTGTTGTGAAAGACCTTGATCATGAGTTGACGAGATATGATAGCTTCAGGGGCTGGTTTAATCGAGCCAAGGTACGAAAACTCAATGATGAATTTGAGAAAAGGATGAATAAACTCAATCGATTGTCAGGCAGACTGGAGGAGCTTAGAGAAGCATGGCATGAGAAGCTGACCAATACTGATAAATCCGAGAATGAAATGCAGAATGAATGGGCATCCCTTCAAAATATAATAACTGAAGACAAGTTTGAACTGGGACATATAGAAAAAAACATTGATGAAATAGCCATGACAAACACTGTTGGAGAATTGCTGGATTCACGAGATTCACTAGATTTCCCCAGAGAGCAGGAAGAAAAGCTGTTAAAAGCCAGAAGACTGAAGAAACGAATTGAATCAATCAATGAAGGTATTAAGAGACTCGCTTCGTTGATTGGCGCGGTAAATGGAGTTGGCAAGGGATTGACAGAGATGGGCAAGAGTTTCAGGTCACTCAAAAGCACTCAAGACAGATACAGTCAACTGCCACGATTATCAATCGAGGTGCCTGATCCTGTTGGGGAATACAATTCTGTTTGGGGCAAACTCATTCCAAAGGTAAAAAATGAAGCCAAATTTATTGATGATCCCACACATCTCGCTGATGAGTTTGACAAGATTGTTGAGAAATTTCTCAGTATGGAGAGCATAAAAACCATGTTTGATGTGTTTGGTGATGCATTGAAGAGATCCACAGCCGGTTGGAGCGCATAATGCTTATAAAGAAAATACTGTATATCGTTTTGTTCATTATTGGGGTTGGTTTACTGGGTTTGGGTCTGTTGTTCCTTATGGGGTCAGGTGGTCAATCCTCAAGAACGCTAACTGGATTTGTGATGCTTGGAGTCGGTGTTGCATCAATGGTTGGTGGTTCAGGATTGAGAGCGAGTGTTATAAAGAACATGCCGTCAATGATTGATTCAGATATGATTAGGCTTGCTTCTCGTTCAGACGGTAGGGTGTCTGTAGGCATGGCTGTATCCGATATTCATATCACCCGTGGGCAGGCACTTGAGTCACTCGACCGGCTGTCAGCCAATGGAACAGCAAGACCAGAACCAACAGATGATGGTGTGATGTATATCTTTGAGCGAGTTAAACCAAAGAGAAAGATAAGGCAGTGCGTCTATTGCGGTGCTCAATACCCCGTTTCAAAACCAATAACCAAGTGTGAGAATTGCGGTGGTGAGGTCAAGATAGTAGAGCAGTAAACAAGAATAACTAGACTCAGGTTTTATTTGGATTTGGTGCTTGTTTTGTTATGAAACATAGTTATTTCGGTGTTTGTTGGAGGTGCTGATGTGAGAAGAACAGTTGCGATTGTTATTTCAGGTGTGATGGTCCTATCAGCATGTGTAATATTTGGATCATACGGGAGCATTCCATTGAATACATCATGTTCACTGGATGGGATTACCTTGTCCCTCGACTCATGTCCAACCTTTGTCATTGATGATGAAGCCACATCATCAATGAGTGAAAAACAACTTGAGAAAAAGCAATCTATAGTCTCCTCTCTCAATCTAGCAATACAGGACAGACCAGAGCTTGCCGGTATGCTTTCAGCAGACATGATAGACGGTGGTAGCAATGACTATTACTATGAAGGTGGTGAGTCTTTCTTCAAGGTATTGGGAGAGTTTGCAGATGAAAACTACAGCAAGGCACAAAGGATGTTTCCAGTGGTCACATGTGATGAGTTCTACTACAGTACAGCAGTTGGGTATGCCATTGCCAACTCATGGGATAGAGAACCTCTAGAAGCAGAGAATCCATTATATGACGATAGTATATCAAAGGACGCAAGTACAGAGAGATATATTACGATACACCCAACATTTGATGAGATAATGATTCATGGTTTCTGGGCTGTATTCTTCAATGACCTTTTCAAGATGAATATTGATAACTCAGATTCTCTTGTTGAATTAGAAAACACAGATGTTGAGTCTATCCTCAATAATCCAATCAACACAGATATGCCAGTCGCTTGCCAGATAGCGTTTATGCCCTTTGTTGAATCATATGCACAATGGTTTCCAAAACAGAGCATGAGTTCGAAAGAAAGAAGAGATTATTCTGTTGGTGTTGAGTATGGTGGTAACAACGTCTTGACGAGAAGCCTAGCAAACGCCCTCTATGAATATGGGTTATCCTGTGAGAACGAGATACTCACCGAACCATTTGTAGAGATTGGTACAGAGGCTATGACTTACATCCTTCATATACAAGACACTGTTAGCCAGAGAGGAGATGTTGAACACACTGTTGGTGATCTAGGTGTAGGATCATGGAGATTCGCTTCATATTATAAAACGGATATTGTTGATAAGTTACGTATAGGCACAGTAGCAGTTAACTTTGCTGTCGGAAGAAATGATGTAAAGGCAGGTATGTTAGCTGATTGCGCAATTGATACAGGTATTATCAATACCGGTCCATTAGAAAGTGAGAAATAACTATAAATTAAAGAAGTGCATTATGCACTTGACAAGTGCAACTAATCTGTAACTATGTAGTCATGAACCTAT
>CAZTGD010000027.1:0-26266 GCA_964613055.1 uncultured Caldisericales bacterium
GGTGGTGTCTGGTACCAGCCATTACAGCCGTCTGGATCGTCAGGGTCCTTGAAGGTTAAGGTGGTTTCAAGGGGAGCGTAATCTATTATGAATGGTTCAGAGTGGATGTAATTCTCCTCGCAAGGGCACACTATCCCTAGGCAGTATTCCTTGGCGTATTTGGTATTGATTATGCCGACATCAATCGGAAAAATAAATTGGGTTTCTTCAAACCCCCAAATGGACTCAGATAATCTGAGGTTGATAATATTGTCCTCCACATTGACGCTAACCACTTCATTGCCCTCTACCTCTATCTTTGAAACATCAATGATATTTGGTATAATGGTGTCTTTCGGGAATACAATTCCAATAGTTTCTCCAGCTTCAATCTCACATGCGTCAGTCGTGTGCATTATAAAACTGTATGATGATGGCATGGTCGCTCTGTAGTCGCTTAGTTTTACATTTGTAATATATGCCGCATCATAAACAGCTCCTCTATCCTCAAAGGGCAGTGACTCAATCATGTCAGGCTCTGATGTTGTACCCACTTTCACTATTGTTCCCTCAGGGATTCCGTCAGGGAAAACTGATACCAGAAACTCCATTTCAACATGTTCAAGACTGTCAACATCGACTTTTGAGAACAGGGAGAGGATATTATTCTCAATCCTGATGAGTTTAGCAGGAAGTCCATTTATTTTTATCCAGCGTTTCTTTGTTGCTTTTTCATCAATCATGATATCCTCTGGAAACTGTATATTGATGAGTGAAATACCAGCATCCAGTGCGCCACCCTCACCAAGATTGAATTCAATGTAGTACCTGTCATCGCTGTCTGGTGTGTATCTCCTCTTGAAAAAAACCGGTTGAGTTATGTTCGAACATGGCAGAACAAAGGCGTCTGATTCAACGGGTGTTGGTTCGTTTCCATGGGCAATCATAAGTTTATATCTACCTGGAGTAGCTGGTGAAATTATTCTAGCTGTTTCTGTGATTGTTAAATCCATTGGATTATAACCTTGTCTCCAGACTTCAACGTGTACTGGTGAGTTGAATTCTAAGGAGCTTTCGTCATTGGTTTGAACAAGCTTTACATATCCACCGCCGCAGGGATCATATCCAAAACCAATTGAATGGTATTCTAATCCAAGCACTATTTTTCTATCCGACCTGTCGTGTGGCAATGCCGGCATCACCGTCCCCATTATCCAGCAACCCAACCCAGATGGGTCTTCAACGAGTCTACACGGTTGACCATTATTACAGAGCTCAGTACAGTTAAAGAAATCAGTATCTAAATCATGTTCCTCCAACACCTCATAAAGCTTCCCAACCCTCTCCTCTTCTGGATTGTCATACTTCTCGAAGTACTTCTCATTAGGAACAAACCTTGGACTCTCATCATATCCCTTTATCACAAACTCCTCACCGCACACATCATCCCAGTCGTCAGAAGCCTCTTGTGTGGGAAACCACACCTTCACCCAATCATGTGTATGAATATCTTCATTAACACGCATGTATATCTTGAAAGCCGTTGGAGTGTTTGCCCTAGCATGACCCAACCTCTCCCCCGTGATATTCAACTCCACATGCACAGGACCCAACACAGCCTGAACACTTCCCAACCCAAACACAATACACACCACAACAGTCAACAGAAATGATACAGCCACCCTATACGCATACAAGCTAGACCTACACTTACTCTCATACTTATGATTACCCTTATACCTATACAACACACTCACCCCCTTCCATCTTTGCATCACCCTGAAATCAAAACAACCTTGTTTGCATACTCTATTATCCATAGCTATGAAACACCAACAACAACCAGCAGGTGATGCTGAGGTTAAAGACGACAAGAACAACACCCAAATACAATACGATGGTCACCAGTTGATCCATAAACCAATAGCTATCGTCTTACATAAATATTCTCAATAAATACAAACAGGGGGGCCGTCTAAAAAGCCCCCCATGTCACAAAACAGTTCTATGTTAAAACAATCAATGCTATGAAAGCATTGAGCTGACTATCTAATCACTCTACTTCTCTGATGGATACACCACCTCAATAGCGCTCTCCTCTGCTATCCAGTTTACATCAGCACCCAGTGACTCACAGGCAAACCTGAGTGGGAGCATGGTGCGACCATTCACAATTGTTGGATAGAGGACAGTCTGACCATCGGCACCAATGATTGTCGTCTCTACACCATTTATCTTGGCAGTGGACACATTGTCCACCCAAAGCTGAAGGAACGTATTGCCCAGTGTGACGTCAACCCTTCTGTCAGCATCAATCCAATCAACCGTTGCGCCCAACGCCTCAAACACAGCCCTGACTGGCATGTATGAGTTGCCAGCAAGCTCTGCAGGAAGAGGTGGTGACTTGGTTGTAGGCATGGGATCAAGATCATCCGCCTGTTTGTTATTGATGACAAACTTGGGCTCATTGACCCAGAGTTTGAGTCTGATTCTAGCAACAGCGCCTTGCTGGTAGGTAATCTTATAAGCGCTTCTTCTACAGTTATTGTAGCTATCACAGGCAACTACGTCTATCTCGTTAAGACCATTTATGAGTGCGACATTCTTTTCGAAGTACCATCTCTTGTCGTAATCCTCTGCAAAAGGATCCTCTTTAATGGTGATTTCTTCACCGGCAATTGAGAGTTGGACGCCTTCATCGGTATAACCCATGAATGTGATTTCTCTTTCACCCGTTGTCATCGAGTTGTCAAGATCTAGAAGATTCTCATTTGGTTTTATAACCGTTAATGCAGGTGGTTCTTCGTCAAGGTATACGACAATGGTTATCGCATTTCCCTCACCAGTGAAATTTCTGGCGATTATAACTATGTTGTTATATCCAGGACTGAGATTGTATTGGGTCTCAAAGCTTCCATCATCCCCTACGGTGTGTATCTTGCCATCAATGTATAATGTTACTTGAGAGAGTCCCTCTTCACTTTTGATCTTTCCCTTGATAAACATTGATGATTCGTTTGTTTCGATATCAGAGTAGTTATAATCCTGCTCTTCTCTTCTTCTTTTTGCCTCTTCTTCTGTAGGCCATGGTGCAACAACTTTCATTGGGTTACCAAGGTCTATCTCAGGAGCTTCGGCGTTCTGCCTGATAGCCAGTGTAGCATCCTTTGAGATTACGATGATGCTGTTTCCTTCAGCATCAAACATGCTTATGTTCTCTATTCCAATACGTATGTCATCTTTGCGAAGCTTGTCCCCTTTTGCTTTAAGAGTAAATGATATCACAGTGTTAATATCTCTATCTGCAAAAACAGCTGTCTGATCCCTTCTGATGTTAATTGAGATACGACCTGGTGCATGTTCAGGTTCCCAGATCGGTTGTTCACCAGAACGAGTCATGAATTCACCAAGAGATATATGAGTAACATCGAGATATTGGTCATCGTAAACGAAGTCCATTCTGATGCTCTTTACTTGGAGACCACCCTTAACATTGACATCAACTTGTGTCTGCTTGCATATCTCGTTGATAGCGCAGGACGTGATTATGTGTCGTTCGGGTAATAATTCAACATCGAGTTTCTTTGCCTTGGCTTTCATCTCAAAGGTTTTATCAAATGGTTCTCCTCTGATGTCTGATCCAGTTCCCTTTATTATTACTTTATAACCGTTCTCAATATACTTGAGGTCATTGCTTGCCTTAAGAGATACAATGCTTTCAAATGGTGGAACTCCATAAGCAGGGGTGAATGTAGCTGAAAGATACTCTGAAGATCCTTCAGACAGTGAAAGGTTTACGGGGTTGTCATACTCGTTAATAGAATTAATTGATATTTTGAATTCAGCTGTTTGTCCAGGGGCTACATCAACTACTGCCTTGCCAAAAGTTTTCATCTCAAATGAGGGTGGTTTGGCTGGTTCGACAATCATATCCATGCTGAATTGATTGTTATCGCCAGAGGAGAGTTCCGATACAGATATTATGTACTTGCTCTCGGTTCCCTCAATGCTTTCTGGTGGAATGTCCATGGAAACTTCGATAAGGCTAGATTGCATTGGGTAGAGTTTTATGGTCCTGCCGTTTGTTGCGGGAACAGAATCAATCATGATGACACTTTCCCATTCCTCACCAGAGATGTGATCCATATCGAGCTTGAAGTCCATTGGGATGTTACCAAGGTTAGTGAGTACGTATGACTGCACAGGTCTTGCACCAGCTTGGACACTCATATCTGTTTCTATTTGAGTGAAGCTGTATTTTCTGTGAAGGGGTTGCTTAAGATCACACATTGTTGACTGAAGGATTTCTTTAGTGGTGTTATCCTGGATCCAGGCTACAAGGAAGCAATTTTTGTAGAGTGTGGTCCAGTCAAAATCTGTACCTGCTGTTGGAAGCTTGAATGTCATGTCGTAGTGAGTCACACCGAGTGGTAACTCTATCGGATCTCCAAGATGCCCCCTGTCTGGAGATGGTTCGCTACCAAGGTGATGAAGCATCTTCATTACTGTGAGTGAATGCTCTTCCTCACCATTGACTGCTGAAAATTCGACGTTGTTCTCAACTAAAACAAAATACACACTCAAATTGCGATAGTTGCTAATATCCTGGAGAGTATTTATCTCCAGATATGCATCACCCGTAGTTTCACCTATTTCACCTTGAAGGAAGAGGTTTAGAGGAGAGGGCTGACCTAGATGGTCTTCAAGTCGCTGAAGGAATCTCCAATAGCTATAGGAACTACCGGACATCTTTCTGTCTTCAAGCCTGTCTGGTGGTGGATCTTGTCTCTCGAATGGTCCGTCTCCCTCAGAGAAATTGGCAATACCGTTGAACAGCGTTGTTGGCAAACCTTCCTGGGTGTACCAATGGTACCTGTGGTTATGCTCTATCTGGGTCATACCGGAGTTGTCATTTGGTGCATCTGCATAATAAGCTATTGGAATAACCCTCGAATAACCGTATTCGTTTGCCAATCGGTATTGAGCTTCTCTGTGGAATGGGCAGTACTGACACCAGACAGCTGTAAATGTCTCAGTGAGTACTGTTCTTGGAACATGACCATCTAAGTCTAGATGAGATGGGTTAACCAGAAGAGTGATAGTGAAATTTAGTGTTTTGTTCTCAGCTTTAGCTGATTCCATCTTGATATCTATTTCGTATATACCGGGTTTCAGCTCCCCCCTTGGTTTGAATACTATTGTTGATTTCTTACCATCTCTGAATCTTATCGTGCTTGGTTCAAATGATATGTTGAGAGCTGATAATGCAAACCCTGAGCAGTCCACATTCTTAACGTTTCTATGAGGATGTGTGCTTCCACCTTCTCCGCTACCGTTCGGAACCATACACCTTTTTCTGGGCAAAGAATAGCTGAGATTGACATTCCCATCAAAACCATTCTGTGGTTCAAGCTCAATCTCCATACTACTTGATGAGCCATTGTGCATCTTTACAAAGAGATTGGTATTTGGATTTACTGTGAATCCATAGCTGTCAGAAACGACAACCTTAACTGGAATCTCTGTAGGATTGCCATTCTTGTCTTTGTTTGTCTTTATGATCAGCGTTGCTTCCAGTGTTGTGCCTGATGCCATACCATTTGTATCAACCTTTACGTTGACCATCACATTGTCGCCAACAAAATTCTTTGGTTCTACAGAGACAAATGGCACATCCTGATCAATTGAAATGCTACCACTTAACATAGCGCCAGACCAATTGCGAATCTCAATTCTCTTCTGACTGCTCTTACCAACGCTCATTACTCCGAAATCAAGAATACTCGGTGAGACTGTATAGTATGTGTTGATATCATTTTGATGAGTAAACATGGCTTCATCAACTCGGGGATATCTGAACACAATATTGTATGGTGTAATCTGAAGTCTGTGGTTCATTGTGTCGGCAACAATAATACCCTGACTGCCACAGGCTATGGCCTGAGGATTCATATAGAAACCTTTAGCTTCTTTATACTCTATTCCCAACTGAAGTGCGTTTTCCCATCCAGCATTTGAAAAGAAAATCGCTCTGTTTGGACCACCTGTGACGCCGTAGTCCCATGTCCTGTATGAGTCATCATCAAAAACTACAAAACGATCATTATAGGTGTCTGCGGCATATATCATTCCAGACTCTCCATATGCGCAACCTGATGGGAAGAAAAGCATACCCTGACCCCTGCCTTTGTAACCATACTCAGTAATATAATTCCCTTCTGTGTCGAACTCTTGAAGTCTACAATTTGCTGAGTCTGCAACCAGTATTTTTCTACCGTCTGTTGTGATGCCTTTTGGAAGGTTTAATTCACCGTGACCTGAGCCTGCACCGCCAAACTGTGCTAGGAATTCACCACTCGTTGAAAAAACCTGGATAAGGTGATTGCCAGTATCAGATACAAAGATCTTTCCAAGTGATGATGCAATGGTAACATCGGTTGGGCTGTTGAGTTTCCCATTACCACTTCCCTTTGAGCCTATATTTTTCTCATGTTTTCCGTTCGAGTTGAACACCTTGACACAGTGGTTACCCTTATCGGCAACATAAATATTACCGAAGCTATCATAGTCAACTCCGGTAGGTTCTAGCAACTCCTTTGTTCCTGCCCCCCTCTTTCCGAATTCTGACACAAATGAATCATTTTCAAATAAAAGGACCTTGCATCTATTTGGATCACTAACGACATACTTGTTATCAACAACGGCAATATCTGTTGGCAAACCAAACGTGCCTTTTGCCAAGTCATCATCACCAGGCATTGATTCAACAAAAATTCCGTCCTTTTTAAAGACATCTACTCGGTTGTTATTAGCAGAACTTACATATACCTTATCATCTAAAATAGCAACACCGATAGGAGAATTTAACTGACCTCGACCGGTCCCCGCTGAACCAAAAGTATCAATTGGAGTGCCATCAGTGGCAAATACATTAACCTTATTACTTTTTGGATCTGTTATATAAATTCTACCGTCATCGATTGCTATTCCAAAAGGATAGTCTCCTCCAGAGAATGATGATACGAATGTGCCATCTGCGTTAAAACATAGAACCTTTCCAATAATTGGTTCGGTAACAAAGATTTTGTCTTCTGCAACAGCGATACCGGTTGGTTTGTTGAATGTATAATTTTCTCCATCAGTTGCTGGGATAGTAAGCGATAGTTGATCCTTTAGATCAATGGCAATAATGTTTTTTGCGCCAGTGTTGGCAATGTATATCAAACCCTTATAAGCAGAGATATCACTTGGGTTGACCATGTATGATTTACCCGTGTTTGGGTTTATGGCTCGGAGCTCATCTTCAAATTCATCGTCTGGTCTGTTTGCTCTTACAAGTATCTTCCCGTAAAAACTATCCAACCAGTATATTTTCTTCTGGAAACATGTTATACCGCCAGGACTAGACATCAGATGTTCATGGCTACCATAGAGACCAAATGAAAACTGTGCCTCTCCAGTGTTTAGAATAGCTTGAACTCGCGCGTTTAAACTATCGACAACATAAAGCCTATTGCTTTCTTGAGCCAGCCAGGTTGGTCTAGCATATGTGCCAATGGGGCATTCATTTCCGACAATTCTGATTCCAAAATCCGATGGTCTTCTATCCTCGGGTTCATTTGCATCAGCGGTGCTATTGACTGAGATGACCGTAAACATCAACAGGATTCCGAGTGTTACTGACAGTACTTTTCTTATGAAACTTGCAGATTCCATGCAAGCCCCCTTCCTTCAACCTAGATTGCTAACGAATTATATATTTCAGTGCGTTAAACACAACAAGAAACAGAGAATGTCCGGATTAAGGTATGGCTAACACATTAGTCCTCTTTCCTACATTGTCAGAATTCATCAGCTATAACGTAAATACATTGAATATAAGTAACTCATAGATTATTTATTATATCTGCAGGGGAAAGAGTCGCAATCCAAACAGGTGGATATTTCTTTCTTACTAACACATTTTCTTATCTTACAACTTTGACAGTATCTCAATAAAACACCATCGGTTGATTTACAACCGTTACACATTATACCAGTTGACGAAAGAGCAGGTTGACCTGAATGAGACCACTTGTATGCTACTTGCTTTCTCTCATCTTCTGTTGATGCGTTGAATACATCACATACTCTACAATTAAAACCACAACAAATGATAAGTGGAGAGTTAGTTATTTCTGAACCTTTCAAGATTGCCTTTTGCTTCTTGAGGTAAATATTTCATAAAACCATCAAGGAGTTCACATGAGTAGTTCTCACAATCAGCACATATTGACACACCCTTATCTATTCCACAGGCGCGAACTTCGCATTCAGAGCAGTGTTTTACCTTAGGTTCTCCGTTTTCCATGCATCCGACACAATTGATATCATCGGGGATTATGTCACTCTTATACCATTCAGACCATTGCTTAGCAGTTTTCACTCTTAGTTCTTAGTCGTTTATTTTACAAGCGATAAATGCCGGGCAGTTTGAGCATTCAAGACTACAAACACCGAATACAATTTTCATTTCATACCTCCAATAGTTGCTTCAGTGTATCGCGTTATACGAAATTGTTTTTTTGACAACATCAAATCATCGAGTATAAATTTAGTATGAATCTATCAGAAATAGCAGGTATAACATTAACACTTAATGCAGACGGCACTGTTTCTTTCCCCGATACAACAGAGCAGATAGAGACCCAAATTAGATTTTTTTCTGATGCCAGCAGATACTATACATTTGGTTCTGCTGAAGCATCAAAGATTCTGTATAGAATTTACCGTGACGTTTGTAATGAAAATGATAGAAAACTCATTGAACAGCACGATTTGAGGTATGATGTCGTTTCCATATCACCAGGGAAGATAGGTGCTGAGTTCATCAAAACAAATGGTCATTATCACCCAAGAGCAGAAGATGATGAACCGTACCCAGAGATTTACGAAGTTCTTCATGGATCAACAACGCTTCTACTGCAAGATGAACATCTAGCAGATGCCATTGCTATTGAGGCTGGAGTGGGAGCTCAGATACTCATTCCACCAGGTTATGGTCATATAACCATCAATACTTCAGATGAACAACTAGTTTTCTGCAATGTCATATCAAGGAATTTCACATCGATATACAGTATGATTAAGCGTTTGAATGGAGGCGTTTATTATCTGATTGAAGAGGATACACAAAAAAAATGGGTAAAGAATCCAGATTACTCTAAATATCCTGTACTTAAGCATTGTGAACCTGGGCAATTGCCAATTATTATAGGATTAAATGGACCCCTTTACACAAACCTGGTTGAAGATCCATACAGATTCTCATGCCTAAATAATCCAAGGTTGTGTCCAGCATACTAGGTTTTTTAAATTCAGTTTTGTGTGATCATGTTCAAGCTTTGACTTTTAGCTCCAGAGATTCTTGAATGCTCAAGCAATGAACTGAACCATCTCCCCAGTGTTAACCTTTTTTCTAGAATCCACCTTACAACAATTTCCTCACTTACTTTTGTCCTTTCGCCAAGTATTCTCCTCGCCCATCCAGAGGGTGAAGTGGGTCGGATTGGAGACATGACCCTTGATAGCAATTCCCATGACCACTCATATGCATGCGATGAATCTTCCCATTTGTTTCTACTTAGAATTGACTCGAATGTACCCATTTTTTCAATTTTATCAACCATCGACTCCAGAATCTGTCTTTTTTCATAAAGGTTTGCCTCCATCTCTTCGTTAAGTTTCTTCAGTGAGAGTGCTTGTTCAAGATTGCTGATGTGTCTTCTGAGACCGTTGATTCTGGTTTCAATTGATTGAATCTTCTCTAGTTTGGCTAATTCTGTCAACCTGCTAATATCTTGGATCAGTTTTTTTTTAGTATAACCTTCATAGATATCACTTGGTTTTTTTACCCATTGTTTATGAGCTTTATTCTGTATATCAATTGCAGATGGTTTAATATCGGGAGCCATTCTCCCAATGCTTTCGCCAACTTCATCGAACTGATTGAAGTGTATGGCATCTGATGATTCACTTGCGCCAGCGATCATTATCACAATCCAGTTATCATCGCACCCAATAATCCTCTTACTTGGATCATTCAATAGCGAATTATGGTTGGCTTTTGTATTTCGAGTTCTTGAAATGTAGAGGTTATCCGATTGAGCTAAAAGGGAGAATACTATTGCAGTTGCCAGAGAATGCCCTGCTAATGTAAGATCGGTAGCATGGTGTCTGGTTTCAGAGAGCACATCATCAAATACTGATAAAACAATATCAATCCACTCGATTTCAAGTCTCTGAATATCATCTTCATTACCTTCTAGAGATTCATTCAGTTTTTCATATAATGATACGCGTTTATCTCTGTATGATGATGGATTGAGTCTTCGGTTACTGCCAAACAGTCCAATGGTCTTTAAGTTGTCAGCATATTGCTTACCTTTGTCAGAAGGATTGGACGTGTCGAATCTGTCAGCTATTCTAAGTTTTATCCAGAGTGGATTTCCTTCCATCCCTTCACAGTTAGTTTTATCACCCAAACAACGTTCGCATCCATGATGAGAACAAATAAGCTTGGCTATGGATGTATTTTGATGATTTGGGAATTTTCGGTTGAGAAAGAGATGGAGACTCTCTGGGATGATGTTTCTATCCGAAAACAGTATTTGAGCGTGACAATCAGGTGTGCTGGTACCTGGCTCCTTTGATTTTACAAACTCTAGGGAACATTTTCCAACATCATGCAAGAGACCCGCAATGAAACACAATCGAGCAGTGTCGGAATCCAACAAAATCTCCCTATGTCTTTTGCCTTTGTTTGGCGACCACCATAAAAAATAAGATAGCTATGAGAACTACCACTGACGTTGAATAGCTGAGTGGGTAAATATAGTGTGAGCCATCAGATAGCACTGATACGGGATATATACTGATATGAGAGAATAGAATGTTTGCACCGGCATGAATAAAAGTGGTCACAAGAATAGATCCACTCAACTCAAAGAGGAGTCCCATGAAGATACCAAACAGGAATGTGAAGAATATGTATCCAGCAAAGGAAATGGGAGAACCTGAGTGTGAGATAAGGTAATTCAGATGGTACAGTGCAAAAAACAATGATTGTATAATAATGGCTTGATAAAGACCAAATCTTTTAAGTTTGGTCTGTACATAACCACGGAAAAACAGCTCTTCAGCGAAGTTTCCAACAAGAAATAGAATAATTGTTACAATTGATATCTCGCTGGCATGTGGAAGATCAAATGTAAAAGAGGTTATGGTTACCCCCATGATCATAGGCATTAATATATAAGTAAGGAAATGAATGCACCAGACGCTGAATAATGATGATAATGCCCACACAATTTGCCGACCAGTGAAATGAATCGTCAACCCGTAATCTATTAATTTGTTCCTGTCGATATAGGTGATGAGCATGAATGTGAGAACAATCATGGCTGATTTTTCCCATATGCCACCGGTTATATAGAAAACGATATACCTTGTTGCTAAAACTGCAATACAGGCGAGCATGACCTTGGTTGCTTCCTCCTTGAATGTGCCAGGGGTGTAGGGCATCAGGCTCGTATGTTTGGTTATTCGCCAGGAAAAAAACGCTGATACTATGATTACAATGGCTATGAATGCGACAGAGATAATGTCAAATCTTGGTAATGAAACAAAGATTGAGGTTATAACCACAAAAATGTAAACAATACTCGTCCACATTATTCTGCTTCTCAAACCGCTCATGCTAACGTATCCTTATATTTGAGACCACTGAGTAAGCTTGCAGACATAAGCAGAACCAAGATTATCACAGCAATACCTGTGAAAAGCCACCATGTTTGAAAGATTCTATCCCTGCTATACAAATAATTATCAATTCGATCAAGGGTTTCTATAATTGTGGATTTTGGTTTATCTATAACCATCTCAATGATTGCCAATTGAAGTTCATACTCTGGTCTGAATCTAATTGCAACGTCATCTTCGCTTTTTATATACGGTAGATTACTCCAAACAACATCTTTGAGCTGTTTGCTTCTGTTGAGCAGTGGTTTAAAATCCCCCGAAGGTTTGATGAATGCGAAGCCGTTTTCAGCAGGGAGTTCATACCTCAGGCTTCTGACAAATGTAACAAAATCCATTCCCAAAATTCTTTTAACGGCATCGGAGATGCCGTACTTCATTGAATATAGGAGTTGTCTAAATGTTTCCTTTCCGTGATCGTGCTCAACTTGGTACAGCCTTGAGCAGGTTATCATTACAAGAGAATCGGATAAGGGTTTAATATCAAATTTAGCGTCAGGATCGGTTATGAGATCATTCAATGTGAAGGTGTATCGAAATTCGGTAGATAGTTTAAGAGGATTGATACCAAGATATTTGAAGATCAGAAAGTTGGATAGTATTTGCAGTGTTCCATAGGGGCAGGATTGCCATGTGGAGATGATCAGCTGTGGGAAGATGGGGGTAACCTTGCCTGTCGATTCCATGAATTTGTCATCGGCAATCGCATAGATACTTTTCCCATCGAGTCCCTTTGCCACATGCCAATTCAGTTGTCGGTAAACGACTATTTTAATGTCTTGTGGACACTCAACCCCCAAGATTGATTCAAACAAGGCGACTTGCTCTTCTAAGTCCTCTGTTACTTCATCCTGCATGGACTCGCTGAATGCAGGGCTTCCTCTGAACTCAACACTGACTCCATCCTGGGTTGCATATGCGATTCCAGGAATACAACCAACAACGAGAATCAATGTCAGAAAAATGAATAAATATGACCTCACCTGCCACCAATCTTGCCAACGAGTTTGATTATCCATTCTGCAGTCTGTTCGAGATGCTTGACCTCGATGTATTCATCAAGACCATGTGGGTTGGTCATCCCTGTGCTTATTACAACGGCTGTTTTGCCACCGGCGTTGAATACATTCCCAACGGAACCACCACCACTGGCTTCAAAGCTTGGGTTTATTCCAGCCTCTTTTGCTGAATGGGCTAGGAGGGTTGGCAACTCATCATTTGGAGAGAAACTGAAACCTTTCAGATAGTTAACTGTCTCAAGGGTGTATGTTGTCCCGGTTTCCGTGCATGCTCTTTCTACTTCACTGACGATGTGTTTGATGTGCTTGTTGTAGCTATCCTCATTGACTGAGCGAACCTCAAACTGGAACGAGCAAGAATCAGGAATAATATTAAAGGATTTACCGCCCTCTATTGTGCCTACGTTGGACGTTGTATCCTTGTCGATACGACCAAGATTCATTCTTGATATAGCAATTGAAGCTGACCTAATTGCAGAGATCCCCATCTCGGGAGCTATGCCTGCATGAGACGCTTTACCGCTGATATTAACACGTTGCACCTTCATGTGCGGTGCGGCGATAATGATAATGCCTGGTTTACCATTTGTATCCAATACAACCGTGAAGTCACTCTTGACCCTGTCCATCTGCATGTGTGATGCACCTCTGAGACCAAGCTCCTCTTGGACATCGAACACGGCTTCAATGGTTGGATGAGGTTTGTCTTTGTAATACTCAAGTGTTTCCAGAATAGCCGCAATGCCAGATTTGTCGTCAGCGCCGAGTATGGTTGTGCCATCGCTTCTGATGATACCATCTTCGATAATTGGATTCACACCATTCCCTGGGATCACTGTGTCCATATGAGCTGAAAGCGCTATTGAACCTGGCATAGTGCCTTCCATTCGAGACACAATATTACCCGTATCAGAGCCAATCTCACCACCAACATCATCTATCTCGTAGCTCATGCCCAGACTATCAAGACGGGTCACAAGGTAATCGGCTACCGCCTTCTCGTGACCCGACTCGGAATCTATCTGGACTAGCTGGAGAAATGTCTTCAGCAGTCTTTCTTTATTCATTTATCCCTCGAAGTTGTAACCAGCCTCTAGTGCTTTGATGTTTACATCCAGGTACTTAGCTTTTGATTCGCCAAGATATTCCTTTATGGCTTGCTTGGTTGATTCAAGTTTTGATGCCTTTGTCTTCGCCATCAGCACACCTAGTAGAACAACGTTTGTTGCCTTAGCCATGGCTTTCTCCTCAGCGATTTCAGAAGCATTGATGTAAACTACATTGATATCGTCTCGTTTGCTCTTCTCCTTGATAAGTGAAGAGTTTACGATGAGTGTTCCACCCGGTTTCACGGTTGGCTCAAACATCTTATATGATGGAAGGTTGAATACTACGACATTTTCTGGATTTGGAATTACAGGTGATGCGATCTCCTGGTCAGATGTTACAACCGTGCAGTTGGCTGTGCCACCACGCATGGCCGGTCCATATGATGGAAGAAACGTAGCATAGTTACCTTCAAGGACTGCACTGTCGGCAAACAACTTGCCAAGCATCATCACACCCTGTCCTCCGAATCCAGCGGCTATCAGTTCATGTATTGCCATTATTCCAATCCCTCCGCTACCTTAAACTCACCCGTTGGGTAATACTTCAAGGTTTCATTCTTCACCCTGTTAATAGCTTCAACTGGTGTCATTCCCCAGTTGGTGGGGCAGGTGGAAAGCACCTCAACAACAGAATAGCCAAGACCTTTTATCTGAGCAATAAAGGCTTTCTTGATGGCTTTCTTTGTTTTTTTGATGCCAGGAATGGTAGTGGCATTTGTTCTGGCGATGTACGCGGGGCCATTGAGTTGTGATAGCATCTCGCAGACATGAAGTGGGAAGCCATGTGTTTTGCGATCTCTTCCGTATGGGGATGTCTCTGATTTCCAACCCATGAGTGTTGTTGGAGCCATCTGTCCACCGGTCATACCATAGATACCATTGTTTACGAACACTGTTGTGATGTTTTCACCACGTGCGGCGGCATGAACCATCTCAGCGGCACCTATCGAAGCATAGTCACCATCACCCTGGTAAGTCATAACAAAACGGTCTGGTAATGCTCTCTTTGCACCTGTTGCAACAGCGCAAGCTCTTCCATGTGAAGCTTGAATTGAATCGAAGTCGAAGTAGTCGACAGCAAGTGTTGAGCAACCAACGGGTAAAACGATTATTGCATTTTGAAGCAGATCCATCTCTTCGATTACTTCACTGACAAGCCTATGGATTATACCGTGTGGGCAACCTGGGCAGTATGAAGTGCTTCGGCTTGCTAAAGGCTTTGGATGATGTGTTAGCTGTTCCACGGAACACCTCCTATCGGGGCTGGTTCTCCTTTTATGTGTTTATTCATAATATCCTCAAGTTCATCTGCTGATGGGACGACTCCACCCTGTCTGCCGTAGAAATGAATTGGTTTCATGCAATGAGTGCTGAGTTTGACATCTTCGATCATCTGCCCAAATGAGAGCTCAACATCCAGGAAGAATTTGACTCGATCACTCTCTGCCAGTTCTAACAGCCGTTTGCTTGGGAATGGCCAAAGGGTTATCGGTCTCAAGAGTCCCACCTTGTGACCTTTGCTTCGCATGGATTTGATGACGCTCTTGATGATTCTGGCAACTGTACCATATGCAACAAACATATATTCAGCGTCACTTGTTTCAATCTCTTCGAACATGACATCATCGTCAATCTTTTCAAACTTCTTCCACATCTCAATGTTCATCTTTTCCAGACCTTCGGGAAGCAGGTTGAACGAGTTGATAAGGTTTTTTCCCCGTTTTCCTTGCATTCCATCGGCAGCCCATGGCTTAGATGGCAGACTTTCAGGGTCAATCATCTCTGGTAGTTCGATTGCTTCCATCATCTGGCCGAGTAGTCCGTCTGAAAGCACGATAACAGGATTACGGTACTTGTCCGCAAGGTCAAATGCACTTTTCATCAGATCAACATTCTCTTGGATAGTTGACGGGGCAAGAACGATTGTTCTGTAGTCTCCGTGACCACCACCCTTAACAGCCTGGAAGTAATCGCCTTGTGATGGTGCGATGTCACCAAGTCCAGGTCCACCCCTGACAACGTTTACGATTACCACTGGCAACTCTGCACCTGCGATATAAGAGATTGCCTCAGTCATAAGTGAGATACCAGGGGATGAGGATGTTGTGATTACTCGCTTGCCAGCGCCAGCACATCCATACAGCATGTTGCTGGCAGAAACCTCCGATTCAGCTTGAGTGAACGAACCTCCAACCTCTGGGAGTCTCCTAGCCATATAGGCTGGGGCTTCGTTCTGAGGTGTAATTGGATAGCCAAAGAAATGGCGACAACCCGCTCTGATGGCGGCTTCCGCAATCGCTTCAGCACCTTTCATGAGTACTTTATCAGCCATAGTAGCTCCTCTCTATTTGCCAACAAACTCTAGTGTCGTTGGCATTTCGGTGTATACATGATCCTCTCCAGAGCTGTCATCAAAGACAGACAGGTGGAAGAGGTAATAAGCATCCTCTTCTGGATTGTGTGCAAACTGAACCTGCATGTTGTTCTCTGTTACCAGAGACCTCTTCATCTCGACTGTCCAGATTTTGTCATCTTCGTTGTAGCTTGCCATGCATTTGATGTCCGCTTTTCCAGGGAGTTGGATGTAGTATGGTGCTTTTGTTTCTGGAGGAAGGGTGCTCAGGTCGTCTGGGACCGGCATCATTATGTCTTTGTTTCCAATCTGTTGGGGAGGACCAGCTGGAACATATAATGGGGATCCAACATTCTTTTTATTTGGATACAGTGTTCCAGGAAGGTATATGAGACCAGATGTGGTGTCGAACTCCTGCGCATCGGGATCGATACCCTCGCCAAGAGGTCCAACGATGTGGTTGCAGGCAGAGCTAGTCAGGTATGTTTCGTATGCTCTCCATGTCCAAACATCAAGCAACTCACCCATCTTCATGGCCGCCATGTAGTTGGGACCACTATGGCATAGTTTGTTACACCCTTCGGCTTCAAAGCCTTCGATAGGAGTTGATTCGAATCCAATGGAAAGCATGTCTTCATTTGGGAGTCTCGAGCCGAAGCCCCATGCCAACTCTCCTCTTCGTTCCTTCATCTCCCACATCTTGCCGGCAAGGTCTTCACTATCATCTTCCCATGTGAACAGTAAATATAAGTTGTGGTCGTCATAGGTCGCTTTTGTTGTGATCTTAACCTCTTCATCTTCACCAGTGGCTATCAATTCTGTTTCCAATGCGTCAAGCCACGCATCTTCAAGATCCCCGACCATACCATCGATGCTGGGTGCTAACTCAGCGTATTCAGCGGACAGCAGATCGCTTGTTGCTGGTTCTTCTAATCTGGAGGGAACGTATGATCGTGGAGAAGGTAGTTTAACCCCACCACATCCAATGACTAGTCCACATACAGCAATAACGCAAATGGCTACCATAAAAGTTTTCTTCATTTTCTCTCCTTCCACACTAACTTAAGTATTTTTATGTGAGTCGATGACGTTGCACCTTTGATCTATCTTAGATAAAACTATCACAAATAGAATGTATCACCTGGCTTTTATGCAGTCAAGGAATTACTATGCTCTTAGTTGGTTAATTAATAGGTATAGACACTGCAAAGTGCAGTTGTAGAATCTCTTTTGATTTGGAGGTAACAATGAAATCATTGAAGGAGTTGATTGTTTTTATAGTTCTAGTCACTGTATTGGTTTCATGTGGAAATGACACTGTAAATAATCCTCGCAACAAAACCGTATGGTCTGGTTCCGGCAAAGATTCATTGAGACAGGCTCGAGCCAACGGTGAGGTGTTACCACCTTTTGGTGCACTGTGGGTACACAGGATAAACGGGTTGGGAATATCTTCTGCGTCAGTAGGAGAAATAATTATTGATGAAAAACAATCAAACACTTCACAGCAGGTTGCCTTTGTTGCAGGTGGTGAGAAGTCGATAATTGCAGTAGTCGTCGATACAGGGGAGTTGTTGTGGGAGAGTGTGTTTATGGCGAAACCAAGTTCTCCGGTATATGATGATGGCAAACTAGTATTCATTTCTGATGATGGGACAATCCAATGTCTATCAGCTGATACTGGAAACAGATTGTGGGCATTGAAGTTTATCAATGACCCCACAAAGCTGAGTTATGAAGTCTCAGAACCTGTTATTTCTGGTGGTTTGGTTTTCTTTTGTGCCAGCAATGGTCTAACCCTTGCTTTGAATCTGGATGATGGTAAGGAAGTTTGGAGGGCTCAAGGATCCGACCGAATCAATTCCTCTCCAGTGGTAGTAGAAGGTAAGCTCATAATTGCTGATTACTCAAACAAGATTTACACATATAAAACACACTCGGGAGAACCGTTGTGGACTGAGCACATTGACCAGCCAGTTATAGCTCAATTGTGTTCTGATGGACAGTCAGTTTATGCAACTGGAGCCTTTGGTGGTATATCAGCGCTGGATGTCTCAGATGGTCAGGTTATTTGGAATGCTGATATTGATGCCCCTGTTATTCATTCATCTTGCATATATGGCAATTCTCTGTATGTACCCACTCAAAATAGTAAAGTGGTCAGAATTAATAAAGCAGATGGGGGAATAATTGGTGAATACAACACAAAAGAACCGTCTTCAGGGTTGGTTTGTACAGATAATTATGTGATGTTTAACACCGTGGATGGAAAGCTTGAAGCGATAAACGTTGACACTGAAGAAGTAGAGTTGGCTTATGAATTCGCCACGTGGAAGCCGGAAGTGGGCATGCAGTCCTTTGGTGATCCAGCTGTAGTTTCCGGCAAGGTGTTTGTGTCGGATGGTCAGAGTAAGTTTTTCTGCCTAGTGCCGAAAGAGATAGCAATGAAATCACATGAGGTGAACATACCTGATGATCAGATTGAGAAACAACAAGAGGTCATTCCTTAGGTCTGTTCATCTGCTCAATCTTGATTCTGTCTCCCATGGCTATAAGTAAATCCTCTTCTTGAAGGGGGTCGTATGGGTCAGGTGGTAGAATAACTTCTCCTTCTCTTCTCACGGCGAGTATCTGAATCTCATAGCGTTGTCTGAGGTCAAGTTCGGATATGTTTTTCCCAACAAACTCATGTGGTACTAGGAATTCAGAGATGGCATATTCATCAGATATTTCAATGTATTCGAGGAAACCGGAACCCGTTATGCGTCCCGCTATCCTCATCGCCATGTCCTCCTCAGGTGAAAATATATCATCTGCACCCAATCGCTCAAGCACTCTTGCATGAACTGGATCGTCGGCTCTGGATATTATGTGTGGTATACCCATTTCCCCAAGCATTTGAGTGATGAGTATGTTTGCTTCAAGGTTCTTTGCGAAACCTACTACTGCTATCTCGCATTGACCAACGAGTGTGTCTCTCAAGCCTACCTCATCCAGTGAATGTTGTACAGTCGCCTGTGTGACCAATCCCTCTATCGCTTTTACTTTCTTTGGGTCAGTATCTATAGCTAGTACTGAGTATCCCTGATTCTCAAGCTCTTCACACAAGGCTCTACCAAAACGACCCAATCCAAAAACGGCTACCTCCAGACTCACAATGCGCCTCCTTGACTATGTATTCTCACCGCATATTATAGTGGCTCGATTGAGGGATATTTTCAAGGAGGAAACATGATCAGGATAATCAAGAGCAAGCCAAGGAAATGTGAAATAGATGACGCCAAGTGCAGAGAGTGCCAGACACCCTGCAAATCAGCGGCAAAGACAGCAAACACGATTGGTAATCAATCCTGTGAGGTAAAGCGAGAAGAAACCCGCTGGATACTATAAATTATAAAAGACAAGGGATTGCTCATTGTTTCAAGGTTAATGGCGATTCGTTGTTGTATGATACAGCGACAGGTTCACTGGTAGCCATTGATGATAGTCTGTATTCGTTACTGAAATCAGCTGAGAATGAGTCAGTTCCGTCTACCTACATTAATAACAGTGAACTTAAAGACTTATATGAAGATGGGTTGGTTCTCTCAGATATAGAGTTTCCTCGACCGCAAAGCCTCAGACCTAAGTCATTGTGTCTTATAGTCGCTCACGCATGCAACATGAATTGCACCTATTGCAGTCTGGCTGGTGTTACTGGTCAGGATAAACTTATGAAACCATCGGTTGCTATGAAGGCACTCAATTGGATAACGGAAGTCGCCCCTGGAAGAAAGGTTGACATTGATTTCTTTGGGGGTGAACCCCTCCTTGCATGGGAGACAGTAAAGAAAACAGTAGTCCATGGTGAGAAAAATATGGACAAAACCGACAGGTTCATAAGGTGGTCGCTGTCTACTAACTGCCTCCTTTTGGATGATGATAAGATTCAATTCTGCAGGGATCATTATATTTCATTGATCATGAGTCTAGATGGGCTAAAGGAAGATAATGATGTATGCAGGAAGATGATCGATGAGCGTGGCTCATTTGATCATATCTTTCCTCGCATAAAACGAGTAGCTGACACATGGGAACGTGGTTTCTATGTAAGGGGTACCTACACAAAGAAGACCATCCATTTCTCTGATTCAGTCATAGCCCTTCACAAGATGGGCATAAGCAATCTGGCTTTTGAGCCAGTTGTGTCCTCTGATCATCAAATCGGTTTTAACTCGGACGATCTGAAAACAATCAGAACTGAATATGAAAAATTGGCTAGGTATTATGTTGAATGCGTAAATAATAACATACCAATTCGCTATTATCATTTTGAACTGGATCTTGATTCACATGTGTGTTCACGTAAAACAGCCGGCGGGTGTGGAGCAGGATGTGAATACCTGTCGGTGTCTCCCAAGGGAGATATCTGGGTGTGTCATCAGCTGGACGATATGGATGAACACGTAATAGGATCACTGGATAACCTGCCAAGTGAGGATATCTATGATCGCTTCAGTCGGGTTAACCATATTACAAACAAGAAACTCTGCCCTGATTGCTGGGCTTCTCATCTGTGTGCGGGTGGATGTATCGCCAGCAACTGGCTTGTAAATGGCAGTTATGATGATCCCTACAGGATTGGGTGCGAGATTCAAAAGATCCGTCTTGAAGTTGCCCTTTGGATACAGTCCAGATTATCTTGATTATTATTAATATGTAAGGGCATTATGCATCTGACACATATAATAAGTTCACCATCCTTGATCCCTCCTCTCTTCCCTTAAAAAGGGGTATCACTCTCCCCATCATCCCCGTCTATGTCATTCTCGCGTTCCTCTACGTCACTCCTGTTTCTACTTCGTCATTCCCGCGAATGCGGGAATACAGTGGAATTCTCGAACACGTCTGTCCGCAAATTCAAGCCAGGAATGACGGGAAGTATCACCCTCTCGTAGTGATAAGGGAGGTTTGCAGTTCTTATGAAGCCTGTGTGTACGTGTTAAGGGCATAGTACCCATAGATAAAACTAGATAATCATCATATGAGTTCTGTTATCCATGTTTGAACTGAAGCTCATACAACCGTCTGTAGACGCCATCCATTGTCAGAAGTTCATCGTGAGTTCCTCGTTCAACGATCCTGCCGTTACCGAGAACCAATACCTGGTCAGCGTCCTTGATTGTGGAAAGTCTATGGGCTATGACAATGGACGTTCTGCCTTTCATCATCTTCATCATCGCGCGTTGTATCAGCTCTTCTGAAGCGGTGTCGATTGAACTCGTTGCTTCATCAAGGATGAGTACACTTGGTTTATGAGCGATTGCCCTAGCAAAGGAAAGTAATTGTCTCTGACCAACGGAAAGCTGTGAGCCCCTTTCATTGAGGATCGTGTCATAGCCATCTGGCAGTTTAAGGATGAAATCCTCTGCGCCCACTATCTGTGCGGCTTCCTTGGCTTTCTGTCTAGTGATATCTGAAAGCATGGCGATGTTTTCGATAAGTGGACCAGAGAAAATAAATGGGTGCTGGAGGACAACCGATATCTGGTGTCTGAGTGAATCAAATGTGAAGTCATAGATCGACTGGTCGTCTAGTTTTATGTCACCGTCCTGAATATCGTAGAGTCTTGATATGAGGCTTATGATGCTAGATTTACCAGCTCCAGTTGGCCCAACAAGAGCTATTTTTTCTCCTGGGTTAACAGTGAAATCAATACCCTTAAGTACCGGAGTACCTGGCACGTATGAGAAGTGCACAGAGTCAAATGTGACCTTGCCTTCAGCTTCTCCATCAAACACTTTTGCATCGTCTCTCTCTTTTATGGTCACAGGTTCATCAAGCAGTTTGAATATCCGTTCAGATGAAGCCATTGCAGATTGGAGTATGTTGAACTTGTTTGACAGTTCATGAACTGATTGATAGAGATCTCTTACATACTGTACGAACACCATGACGGTTCCCACCATAATGAACTTGCCGATGATGAGCAGACTGCCATACCATACTACTAACCCAATAGCCATTGTAGTCAGGAGGTCTGTTGCTTGGAAGAAGAAGGAGAAGTTGAGAACCGCTTTCACCTGGGAAGTCAGTAACTCCTGGTTGATTCGGGTGAACATGCCCTGATTAACCTTCTGTCTGTCGGCAATCTGGATAGCCATAACACCCGATATACTCTCCTGAAGGAATGCATTGACCTTTGCCATCTTGACACGTATCTCTCGATAGAACTTCTGAGCGAAGTGAGCAAAAACCCATGTAACCGCAGTAATAAATGGGATAATGGAGATAGCAACTATTGCCAATCGAGTGTCAATCAGGAACAGCATTACTATTGTACCCAGAGAGATAAATGATCCTGCAAGCAACTCGGGTACGCAATCAGTCAGAAAACCATTTATCGTTTCTACATCTGATGATATTCTAGTCATGAGCCTGCCTACAGGATTTTTGTCATAGAAAGCCATAGGTAATGTCTGTAGCTTTTTGAAGATGTTGTTTCGGAAATCCCTTAGTACAAATTGACCAGTGTCAAGGATGATTATGCTTTCTATGTAGTTTGCAACTGAGCGAATTATCACCATCCCAAGTATCGCCAATGCAATCCAAGAAAGTCCTGCCATATCCTTGTTAGCAATATACGTATCAACTGCAATCTTTGTCAGATATGGTGTGATAACATACAGACCATTCCAGAAGAACAGCAGTAGCAAACCAAAGAAAACTCTCCATCTGTAAGGTTTAAGATACTTGAGCATCCTGAGTACGAGTTTGGAGTCTATTGCCTTCCCGACTATCTCTTCTTCGTGTCTATACTCAGGCATTGTTATTTTTTCCTTTTGAGCGTTTCTCTATCTCTGTTTGGAGTTTCTGCTTCTCGACAAGTTCTGAATAGTATCCACCGAGTTTGGTTAGCACCTCATGTGTGCCGTCTTCAATAATTTCGCCTTCCTTCAGCACGATAATGCGATCACAAAGGGTCATTATACTCACTCGATGAGCTATGATGACTGCTGTTCTGTCCTTCAAAGCAGGGCGAACAGCATTAATGATGGCCGACTCTGTTGAAGTATCTACAGCAGAGAGAGGGTCATCAAATATCATGATTGGGGGGTCAGCCAACACCGCTCTGGCGATAGCTACCCTTTGTCTCTGTCCTCCCGATAGTGTTACTCCCCTTTCACCAACTACCGTTTCATAACCGTTCTTAAATCCTTCTATCTCTATATGAAGCTGGACTTTCTTTGCCGCTTCAATTATTTCTTCTTTGGTTGCTGTGGGTTTAATGAATGAAATGTTTTCATAAATGTTTGAGGAGAAAAGGAATGAGTCCTGTGGGATATAGCCGATTGACGATCGAAGCTTGTTCAAATCCCAATCTCTTACATCAACCCCATCGATTTTCACGGAACCTTTTGATACATCCCATGTCCTTATGAGTAGTTTTGTGAATGAACTCTTACCGGCTCCCACTGGACCAACAATGCCCAAAACCTGTCCTTTGGGGATACTCAGGTTCAGTTCATTAATAACACTGGATGAGTTGCCGTATTTGAGGGTGGCAGATTCAAATTCAATCTCCCCATTTACTTCTACAGGATTATATGGATTTGGTGGAGATTTGATGCTTGGGTTCACCTTTAGTATCTCCCAGATCCTACCTATTGATACCTTGGCTCTCTGGTACAAGTCAATTATCCAGCCCATGCCAATCATTGGCCATATCAGCATTATCACATACACATAGAATGCAGATAAAGCTCCGATTGTTATGAAGCCTTTCATGTGAAGGTATCCACCAAACCAAATAATTCCAATAATCGGAATCCAAATAACAAAAGACAACAGGGGCCACCAGGCGGCAAATACTCTGTTGATGGGCTTGTAAGTCTCAACATAGCCTTCCATTAGATCGTCAAACCTTTCTGATTCTGGATTCTCTTGAGCGTAGGATTTAATTGTCCTCGCACCTGAAAGGTTTTCCTGAACCCTGTTTGAGACACCATCAAAGTAATGCTGTATTCGAAGGAAGTATTTGTGAACCCGTTTCCCTAGCATGTTCTCAATAATGAGTATCAATGGGAGGAAAAAGATGATACTGAGTGTCAATTCCCAAGAGATTGAGAACATGACAACCAGAGCAATAACAGCTCTCATGATGGAGTTTGGCATGACAACAGAACCAAAGGAAATCAGACGCATGATCGTCATCACGTCTGACGATGATCGGTTCATTATCTCACCTGTTTTCATCTTGCCAAAGAAGCTGTCAGGTAGGACCATGAGTTTTTTGTATATCCTGTTTCTGAGATCGAATGTTACTTTTCTGCCGACTAAATGAATGGTGTATCTGCTGATGAAGAAGATGCCAACCTTCACTGTGAGGATTACCACTGTCCAGATCAGCACAACTAGTATTATATGTTTAGCATCAGCTATAGGTGTGTATCCAATATCATCAACTGGAAGGTTAGTACTCACTGCTGTGTCGATACTAATGCTGATGAGTATGGGTAATAGCATGTCAACAGCTGATACCAACAAACCAACCAGAGACAAAACAAATCTACCCATATAGGGTCTAAGTAGTGTATGAAGATGTCTAAAGATCACCTCGGAAGTATATGCACGGGCGAAAGTCTAGTCAACTTACATCCGTTGATTTAGGTGTCGTAATCTGCTAGAATTCGTGTGAGAATAAGAAGGAGGAAACAAATGGCGAATATGTTCAAGAGGATAAAGGATATCCTGGCAAGCAATGTGAGTGACTGGTTATCTGGTATGGAGAACCCAGAGAAGATGCTCCCATACAAGATCGATGAGATGAAAGAGGAACTAGGGAAAGCGACCGATGCTACAGCAGAAGCAATGGCTACTCAGAGGCAGACGGAGATGAGACTCGCCGATATACAGGCTGACATCAGGAAATACAACTTCGCCGCCTCTAAAGCCGCTGAAAAGGGGAATGAAGAACTCGCTCGTAAGTGCATCGCGAGGGTAATCACGCTTGAAAAACAGGAGACAAGCAACAAGACTTCTCTGGAAACCCAGGAGCAGACAACCGACAAGCTCAAAGAGATAATCCAGGCTCTCAAAGCAAAGATTGAAGAGGCTGAAGTCAGGATGGATGAGTTGATTGCTCGAAACAAAGCCACTAAAGCCCAAGAGAAAGTAACCAAGGTAATGGGGAACATCAATGTGGGCGACCTTGGCACCACTTTCGATGACCTTGAGAAGAAGATCATCAAAAGGGAACAGAAAGCCGCCGCCATGGCAGAACTCGGTGGATCAAGCGCAGACACCCTTGACGACGAGATAATGGAGTATTCAGAGGAGGATGAGATAACCAAAAGGTTGAATAAACTGAAAGGCATCTGATGAATACTACCAAAATTCTACTTTATTTCTTGCTGATGGCTACTATAGGAGTGGCCATCGGCTTCTTTGTTGTATACTATAAGAAGAGAACAATAAGACGGTTTGCCAGTCATAATGTGGAACGATTGAAAACAATAGAACGTAGGTGGAATAGTCTGGGAGATGACCTGAAGCTTGTGCGTGATCTAGGTGCTGATCTTGCAGATAGATTTGCAAATGCTACTCCACAAAGAATTGAAGAGATAAACAGCATTGCTAGGAAGTTTGAAAGCGCGTGGTTCAGAACAAAAAATGAATCGAAAGTGTCACCTGGAACCAACATGATGGAGACGGTTACTACATATGAACTGGAAAAGCTTCTTGGCAAACTGGAAAGCAACCTTGCGTTGATTTTTGACCAAAAACAGTAATTTCAATCTTCCAATAAAGGTTTATTGAGCAGGTTGCCCAACCAAATTAATATGATGGTATCAATTGTCCAGTTGGGTATTTGATGTTATGATGAATCACACTCTACATTAATATATAGACAATGAAGATTACTGATGAGATTGTATATATTGTAGCGATAACGAATCACCAATTGTAATTCATTAGGGGCTAGACTACTTTAGAGGTCTGCTCCTCAACTCCAACAGGAGTGTATCATA
>CAZTGD010000028.1:0-26238 GCA_964613055.1 uncultured Caldisericales bacterium
TTCTGTCATTGATGACTGTGGGTGATACATCCATGTATCCAATGTTGTCATTTAGGTAGTAAGACTCTCTGTCTATCTGGAACTCCAGGGTGGTTACATCAGGTTGGGGTGTGGGGGTAGGTTCATCAACAAATAATTTATAACAGATTGTATTATAATCATAGCCATATACCTCATCAAATGTCAGTATAAGATAGTCGGAATAAGCATTGATCTCTATAGGAGAATTGTCCACATATAGTAGGTTCACTAATTCTTTTGTTACCACATTGAATTGGGATATGACTTTTCTACCTTCCTTTGTTTTGCTAATGAAGTAGATATTATTCTCATATGCTGTAAATACCGATTGACAATTGTAACAATACATATGTGGTTCAATTGTGAAGTAGGGTATGGGAATCTCATAATCTATAGTATGGGGGCTACCAAGATCATTGCACTTTAGAACCATTGATTTATCACCATTCAGAGTTGTGACTTCAACAAGGTATACAAGGTTATTGTTGACCTTTCTTATAAATAGTAAATCATAGAAACTGTCTATTACTGAAAATGATTTAGACGACAGGTCATACTCAGTCAAGTATTCCAATTCGTTTGACCGTCTATATTCACAAAAATAGACAGCATTATAATATATATAAGCTCTATTGTAAGTATTAGATCTTGAAGAATAACTCTCATTTGTGCCATCAATTTGAGATACCTTCATCTTTTTTGAATCGAAAAGCAGTAGGTTTCTGAATTTTATGGTTGGTATCCAGAGTTGTAGATCGCCCGATACATCTGAAAGGTAACCACAAGGATCATTATCGATTGCAAGGTTACCGGTGCATAATTTAAACCTGTAACGCTCTTTTCCACTTGCTACATTCATTGAAACAAGGAATAGCTCGTAATAATAACCTGGGGCAGAATACAGTTCTAAATCTAGAAAGTACATTGAATTGTCTACTACCTGATATATACCAGATCCTGAGTTACCATCACAGCCATATTCATTTTCAGATCTCCATACCTCTTCACCATTATTAATATCAAGTGCTACGTATGAAAAGGCATAACTCTTTTCATCTGACATAACCTCAGCAATGATCATATCTTCATACCTATTATACTTAAGAAGACGATCATGCCGAACACTCGGATATTTCCAAATATCATTTCCTGTCTCTATTTCAGCACAATGAAGAGTTCTATCTCCTGCATAATCAGGAGGATGGTTGTAGTAATAATATACCACGTATTCATCTGAAATATACTTTATAGGTGCTGTTGCTTCCTTTGTCCAAACCTCACTTAGACGGTCCTTGTCAATTATTATGGGTTTGTATTCAGTGGATGCAATAACAGATGAAAAACAAAAAGTTGCCATAACCGTCGCTAAAACCACTTTCCTCACTCCAGCCTCCTTTGAGTCTCAGAAAACACGGTACTATTATACACGATATTTCTTCACTATCAGTTGTTCTCATTCAGCAATCCCTTAATCATTTTAACAACAACATCGATTGATTGATACTGCACACTGGTGAATCATGGAAAATTCTTCAGATATAAAAGGGTGTAATAGATTGACTCCATCTCCTGCCTTGAAATATGGGAATTTATCAATTTTCTATAATCCAACTCAAGCATATTCGCTATCATCCTAAGAACTGGTTTATATATGAGCACCCTAGTTACAGATACACCAAAGAGTCGTTCGAGACACACCGATCTTTTTTGCCAACCACCCTTGGTTTTTACTCAATCGAGACAAGGCCTTCTCAATTATCTGACCAATACGTATACCTCAATTGTAACACGATATAACTCGATTTTTCACAGCGATAAAAGTGATTTATGTCTATCCTAGAGTACCTCCAATGGGCTAAAACACATTAATATATGCACACAAACCACTGTCAAGGATAAGCAACATTTATCCGCTTGAAGCTCAGGGTAAAAACAGAGGTTAGCCAAACCAATTACTACAGGTATTCGATTAATGCGGGGAGTATCTCCAAACAATCGCCCACCACACCAAAATCCGCGATCTTGAATATTGGTGCATCTGGGTCGCGATTGATGGCTACAATTGTGTCAGATTGCCTTATGCCAGCCAGGTGCTGGTCTGCACCACTGATACCACAAGCGATGTAAAGCCTCGGTGAAACAACCTTTCCAGTGAGACCAACCTGATGTGTTGGATCAATCCAACCGGCGTCTACAATAGCTCTGGATGCACCAAATGCTGCTCCCAACTTATTTGCAAGTCTTTTGCCGAGAACCAGGTTCTCCTTGGATTGAAGCCCTCTACCGCATGAGACGATAACCTGTGAGTCTGCAATCGATGGCCCCTCTTGATCACCAGGTTCAATGTGGTCAAGTTTTCTTACGATTTCAGAAAGCATCGTCGCAGATTCAAGCATTTCAACGGTTGTTGTTATGTCTGCTGATTTGGGGGCATTGAAAACACCTTGATGAATAGTGACTACTGATCCGTTATGTGACCACACCTTTGATTTTATTTGTCCTCCAGAAGAGAATCTATCCAGAACGAATCCATCCTCTCTGGATTTAATGTCAACGATATTTGTCACAAGTGGTTTTCTCGTCTTAGCTGAAATCTTTGCAGAAACCTCCAAACCCCACTTGTTGTGTGGAGCGACAATAAGTTCGGGTTTTCTGCTCATGGCAAGATCTGCTATCTCGCGACCCACCAAATCTGAGTTCCTGTTTTTTATAAGCTCAGATTCTATGAGTATTGTCATGGGTTGACCAAGTCTTCCAAAAGCTGGTGCCTGCATGCGAAGACCCGATCCAACAAAAACAACAGCGATTTCAGCGAGTTGATCTACTGCCAACTCGTGCAATGCTCCAAGCAACTCTGAAGTGTTGTAGGATATCTGATTGTTTGAAATCTGACCTATTACCCAGAAGTGCTTCACTTAAGCACCCCCTTTGATTTAATTGCAGTGATTAGCTTGTTTGCAATATCGTCAGGGTTACTACCTTCTATAAACTCTGTGTTTACCTGACTTGAAATAACCTCATACTCTAATAGCTTTGGTCGATTCTCAGGCATATCCATTTCAAGGTCATCGACTGTGTATTGATCTATATCTATCTTCATGGCTTTATTCACACCACGTAGGGATGGCAATCTAGGTGTATTGATGTTTTTTGTCACAGAAATCACGCATGGAAGGTTGGTTTTCCAGACATACACCCCTGAATCATCTGATACCGAAACAAAGACATTTTTACCCTTTATCACAACCTTTTCAGCACCAAGTATAAACGGAACGCCCAGCATGTCTGCGAGTAATGCAGGAAGTATTCCCATCTCTGAGTCAGTTGACTTCACTCCACACAACACAACGTCAAATTCTCCATGCTTCTTCATAGCATGAGACAACGCGGATGCGGTGGCGAGAAGATCTGCACCTTCCAGTCGGGGATCGCTGACGAGAACTCCATTTCCAGCACCCATTGCTAGGATGTCCCTAATTGCTTCCTTTGCTGATTCTGGACCCATAGAGAAGACAGTAATATCATCCGGATTGTCCGTGAGGTTTAATGCTAACTCACTGGCGTTCTTGTCCATCGGATTTGTTGACTTAGGGAAACTGTCTCTTATTAGTCTGCCACTTGAGGTGAACTGCCCCAAGGGGAATTTCTCAGGATCAGGTACCTGCTTAACGCAAATATTTATCTTCATCTCACCTCCAGAAGTCACCACATCAAATACTACTCCGAATTTTATAACATATTTACTGAGAATGAAAGCCATAAAATATTAAGTGTATTGCAGTTTCTCTGAGATTATTTAATAATCTCGATACAACTCAAAATTCCCTTGAAAGTCCTTGACATGAAAATAAATAAGACTAAATAGATAGTGTGAAAGAACACATAATACTTCTAAGGAGACGATATGTCAGAGAAAGGTTTTAACGCTTTTGCAATGGCACAAAAGCAATTTGATGCAGTTGCCGACAAGTTACGCCTTGACAATGGCACAAAAGAGATACTCAGATGGCCGAGGAGAGAATACACATTTCGAATTCCAGTTAGAATGGATGATGGAAGTGTAAAAGTATTTCAAGGCTTTAGAGTACAACACAATGATGCTAGAGGTCCATGCAAAGGCGGTATCCGTTTCCATCCACAAGAGACCATAGACACAGTAAGAGCTCTTGCCACATGGATGACCTGGAAATGTGCTGTGGTTGATATCCCACTTGGTGGGGGCAAGGGTGGAGTCATATGTGATCCGCACAACTTGAGTATGTCTGAACAGGAAAGACTCTGTAGGGGGTGGATTAGACAAGTTGGCAAGGACATTGGTCCACTGATCGATGTACCAGCTCCTGATGTGATGACCTCTGGTCAACACATGCTCTGGATGATGGATGAATATGAGACGATTAATGGCGGGAACAAGTATCCCGGTGTAATAACCGGTAAACCTGTTGGATCTGGAGGATCACTTGGTCGTACAGAAGCCACAGGATATGGAGTTATCTACGCAGTCAGAGAAGCCCTTAAGGATATGAGAATAAATGTTAAGGATACAAAGGCTTCTGTCCAAGGATTCGGTAATGTGGCTCAGTACGCCATCGAGTTATACGAGAAATTGGGTGGCACTGTCACCTGTGTTTCCTGCTGGTGTCAGAATGAAGGTTGCGCCTACAGTGTTAGAAAAAGTGATGGGATAAATCTCAAAGAGCTTCTAAGTATTACTGACCGTTTTGGTGGTATTGATTTACAAAAGGTAAAGGATCTAGGATATGAGGTTGTCCCAGCCATGGACTGGCTTGAAGAGAATGTTGACATACTTCTGCCATGTGCATTGGAAAACCAGATCACGGGTGAGAATGCTGGTAAAATAAGCGATAGGGTGAAGATAATTGCTGAAGGGGCTAATGGTCCAACCTCTCCTGAAGCCGACGAGATTATATCAGAAAAGGGTATACACCTCATACCAGACTTCCTTGCCAATGCTGGTGGAGTGACATGCAGTTATTTTGAACAGGTGCAATGCAATATGAATTTCTTCTGGGAGAAGGATGAAGTATTAACCAAGCTTGACCAGAAGATGACTAACGCGTATCATGCTGTAGCTGACCTTTCAAAAAAGAAGGATATTTACATGCGTGATTCAGCATACATGATCGCCATTGATAGGATTGCCAGAGCTTGTACGATGAGAGGTTGGGTGTAAGTCTGATCGTAGCTAGCAGTACAGAATAAACAACTCAATAAATGGGAGTCAGCTCAAGAGAGTTTCTGACTCCCATTTTCATATCCAATATCATCAAAAATCTTCTTTTTTCTTTATCAAGTAAGTGATAATCTATGAACCATGACTAGCAATCAAGGCAATACTGGTAGACCTGAATGGCGCGTTATTATCGATACGCTTCGGATAACAAACAGAGCGCAATATGACAGAATATGCCAAAAACTCCTATACATTCTTTACAGAAAAGGTATAGAGGGAACCCATAAACTCATTAAGCAATTCAATATAGCAGAAAAGAGAATCGGTTTTGAAAATGGCATAGGTGAAAACTACCCACTTCCAAAAACCCGGTCCTTTAGTCTAAATCAAATCAGAAACGAGACGATAACCCTTGCTCATAGGTTTTTGGAGAAATCTGAATTGCTTGGGTATATCTTAGGCTGGATAAAAGAAGATAGAGTGAGTTTCCTCACGACCGCGCTTGAAGAACCTTCAACATCTTTCTCCAAAATTGTATCAACACTCGATAGATATTTTAACCTACCGAAATATGAAAGACACCTGACGCATGAGCAGTACAAAGGCCTTAGGGTATCACTCATACAGCGGTTCCTGAGTGATTCTTCAGAATTTGCCAGAGTGGCTTGCGACTTTCTCACCGTGAGGAATTTCCATGAGTTACTCCCTCGAATGATTGGGACAACAACAGGAACTGGAAAAACCGGCGGCAAGGGTGCAGGCATGTTCTTTGCCCACAGGATTATTGAAAAAGCAAAAAAAGAGTACCCCATACTTGCAAATGTCAAGGTACCGAATACCTGGTATCTGCTATCCGATGTGATTACTGATTTTATTCATTACAACTCTCTGGAAGAAGTAATCAATTTTAAATACAGGGAGATTGATGAGATAAAACAGGAGTTTCAGTACTTTGAACAGATGTTTAAAAATGCACAGTTTAAAAGGTATATCCTGACTGATCTAACTCATGCTCTACGTGATATTGGAAACAGACCCGTTATCATAAGAAGCTCTTCACTACTCGAAGACAGCTTTGAGGCGTCCTTTGCTGGCAAATACAAAAGCCTTTTCCTGGCAAACACGGGGGACAACCATTCAAAACTTGTTGATCTGAAGGATGCCATTGCAGAGGTATATGCATCGGTTCTCAATCCTGATGCAATTGTTTACAGGAAGAAGATGGGATTGATATACTTCAGGGAAGAGATGGGATGCCTTATCCAGGAGGTTGTGGGGAAAAGAGTTGGCAAGTATTTCTTCCCTGCCTTTGCTGGCGTTGCTTTCAGTAACAATGAAATCAGGTGGTCCTCAAGGATCAAGCGTGAGGATGGTGTTGTGAGGATGGTGGCAGGTCTTGGAACAAGAGCTGTGGACAGGGTTGCAGGGGATTACCCGACACTTGTTTCCCCTGGTCGACCGAATATCAAAGTCAACAACATCCCATCGGAAATCGTTGAGTATTCTCAGAAATATATAGATGTTATCAACCTGGAATCGAGCAAGTTCGAAACCAAAGAGCTAACCTCTCTTTTGCAGGAAGTTGGCGATGAATACCCGATTCTTCATCAGATAGCTTCTGTATATGAAAACAACCTACTCAATGATATTTCGCCAATGACGGATCACACAAACGCTGATCATATTATAACGTTCAAAGGTCTCTTTGAAAAAACTCCTTTCCTAAAACAAATTGAAACTATTCTTGCTATCCTCAAGAATAGTTTCCAGACGCCTGTGGACGTAGAGTTTGCGTTTGATGGAGAAGATCTTTACATACTACAGTGCAGACCTCAGTATTCTGGTGTTATCTCTTCAAACATAAAAATACCGTCAGACATCAGTGAAAAAAAAATTCTTTTCACAGCGGACAAGTACGTCAGTCAGGGATTATGCTCTGGCATTACACACATCATCTATATTGATCCACTTGACTATGGCAAACTAGAAAGTAGAGAGCAGATGCTCAAGGTGGGGAATATAGTCTCAAGGTTAAACTCATTATTGCCAGAAAAGAGCTTCATCCTGATGGGCCCAGGAAGGTGGGGAAGCAGGGGTGATATCAAGCTCGGCGTCAGCATAACCTATGCTGGAATATCAAACACAGCCGCTTTAATAGAGATAGCCAGAAACAATAAGTCGGGTGTACCCGATGTATCATTCGGTACACACTTCTTCCTTGATATCGTCGAATCCGGCATCCTGTATCTGCCCCTGTACCCAGATGAAAAAGATCAGATTTTCAACTCAGATTTCCTGAGAAACACTGATAACTCACTTACTGATTTTCTCCCAGACGCGGGAGAATTCATGGAAACAGTGAGAGTACTAAACATTTCCAAAATAGCAGATGGTAAAACCGTGAAATTGGTCATGAGCGCTGATGAGAACAGGGCAGTCGCTTTTCTGGAGAGAGAAGAAAAACGATACTAGGATAGCTTTCAAATCAACGTATTTCATTAATCTAAACAAATTCTTTAATGTAATTTATTAAAAAAACCTAATATTCTAATCCAGCAATTTCAAATAAAACGACATCTTTAACTGATATGTTACAAAAGGCTGTCACGCGCTCTTTGCTATGATGTTAGTCATAAAAGAATTAATCAATATAGCAATCATAATATCAGAGATGGACAGAAGAATTCCTGAAAATACAATTGAGAAACTCAGAGAGGGACTCAGTGGTTCTCCATTTGACAAAAAAACACATCACCATCCGACCGGATACTCGAGCATATCGAACCTGAGGATGATTGCTTTGCCAAAACGCGATGCAATCTAATCGATAACTACAAGAAAAGATGGGATAAGGTCTTTCAAGGGAGTATAATGAACTGGGATATCAGGGCCCAAGTTGGGGAAACAGAGGGCATCGAGATAACCAAAGCAGAATATGGTGATCACCATGCAATAAGGAAGCATAACATTGTACCTCTTAACTATCTCTTGAGAAGAGCCAGATGTAGTATAGAACTGAGAGTGATTTCGCAGTAAGCGGTCTGTTTCTGTTGGACTCTGATTTTGTCGTCCTTCAACTCTACTGGTTCACAAACGATGGGTGCACCCTTTCGGAGTTGTACTGATCTGAGGAGATATATGGAAGCTATCGCTTCAGGTATGTTATCAAAGCGCTGGACGTACGTCATCGCAATGGTGAGAGGATATGGAAGAGACTGAATGGTGCCTATTACAGAACGAACAGCGATTCCGCCCGTCAAGACAACAAACTGCTGTGTGTTGAATCAAGATCATCTGCGAACAGCTGGATTCTATTCAACTCTGATCGATCCTGGAGACTATCTGCAAATGTCAGCAACAGAAAAAGTAATCAATCCTGCAGATACAACATCTCCTTTGAGGTACACACCAATGGTTATGAGTGGTCGATCTGTGGACCCATCATTGAAACATCAAGGTCAATGGGGCTGAATGGCTTTGGTGTAACGAGGAAGACCTTACCAGATATTTGATCGAAGTACACCTTGTGTATCTCAGGCGAAATTCCATCAATGGAGATCTGACCATATCCAATAAACTCGTAGTTGACCATCTCCCCGCTTTCAAGATCAAGCAGTACATCAGAAAAAATCTTGAATTCCCTCACTAAACCAGATGGGATAAACGAACATGGAACAACCTCGTGTCCTTCCTCTGTCTCAACGAGAATCTCACCGGCTACTCTTGAAAATGACGGCAACTCATCCGGATTCACTGAGAAGGTAGCCAGCATTCCATCCTCATATCCCATGATAAGGATTAGCTGTATCCCGTTGCCTTTCGTTTGAATAACGGGCATGCTTTCTGTTCCGATAAACAGTGTGAATTCTTGAGGTTCTTCAACTAATCCAAGCATTTTAATACGAGGCCATACATCGATTCTGGACTTCCTTGCTGTGGGAGATACCAAAAGCAATCCTCTGTCAGACAACACATACGCTACAGAGCCAGTGGAAACCATATCCAAGGGTTGATCCAAACACAGATTAAAGCTGAACTTCTCCTGACCCCACATGCTGTATCCGTTCAGAACACCATCATCCCACAGCATAAGCAGTGTGTCCTCCCCCCACATCGCAACCGACACTGGCTGATGATTGTATCGCGTGACAATAAACTCATTGTGCGAAAGGTCTCTGTTCAGAATCTGTACCCAACCCTCAGGCTCGTTTTCAGACCTGTTCTCAAGTAACACATATATCGATTCACCATCGCTGATGATCTCAGTTTGAACTAGGAAAGGATTGAGTTCATCCCTTGAACTTACAGCTGTAACGATACCGTCTTTGAGTCGTTCTATCCTCCCATCATCATTGATCTGATAAGTATATTCTCTGATTGTAGGAACCTTATTCGTCCAGCTACCGGCTATATCCGGTGTATCTATCTCGATGGTTTCTTCATTCCATCTTATTTTTGATTTTATACCCACTTTGAGTATCTCAGCGGACACCGGTTCTGGAGAAGCGCACAACTTCAGCAGTCCCAATACATCATCATCAACTATCTCCCGTGACCAACCGCCATCCCAAACGGCAACCTCTGCACTGTTACCCATCCGCGTGAGTGATGAGTATACCGCATACAGAGTCCCTCCTTCTGCATGTGCCATTGCAATAGCTGGCTCTGGCCATTCCAACCCGTAAGGAAGCTCTACTCTGTCGGTGATGGGTGGCAGACCGATGTCAATCCATTCATCGTTTAGATATGCAAATACTGTATTCTTCAGTATTATGAAATCATCAGATTCAAAGAGTCTTTGTCCTATTGGTTGTTCAATAGTCCAAACCTTATCTGTTCTAATCCTGACTGGCATTTGACTTTCGGGGAAAACAAAGGCATAGATGGCAACGAATACGAATAATCCAACGAACAGGAGCCATGGCAATGTTTTTCTCATATCAATCCCCCCAAATACCACATCAGCCCTGACAGACCAAGATGAGAAATTATGAGGATAAATAGCCTACAGGGTGATTGGTCAATATCAGTTGCCACCTTCCAAATTAGGATGTAGCGGAATAGAACGATTACCAGTGCCGGATATAGAAGTAAAACTGCTTCGTATATGGCGTTTGCTGTTAAACCACTTATAGGAAGAATCCTGTAAAGGTGCCAGAAAATCTCCTGATAGAGAAACCCCACCAAAGCCAAACCGAAGCCTGGTAACTGTATGATTGCAAAATTGCTCAGATATGATCTCGCTCCATCCACTCCATATGTGATGAAAAATGGCACGCATATACACATTAACTGCGTGAGAACAGCAAATGCAAATGCAGAAATCGGTGATAGTGTGTACGGTGGAAAGACAGAAATGCTTACAGTAGAGGATGACAACGAACCCACCAGAAGCAAGGGAAATGAGATCAGCAGTATTATCACTCCTGCCAGCAACGATCCACCTACCGATGGGGGATTGCTGACAGCGAATCTTGGTGATGAAAAGAGCATTTTAAACTGAAAAAAAACTTCTTTCATGCGCCAACCACCCTCAACAGGAAATTAATTACGTCAGGTAACAGATCAGTTCTCCCCACTATTACAAGTGCCATAAAAGATGTACTTATTAGGGTAAATGACCATCCTGCCGCTGATTGTACCGGATGTGTTCTGCTGAAATCTCCGACACCAGCCATAACCCTTTTCAACCTGGGAAGAAAACCATCGCTGAGTACATGCTGGGGTTTTGCCAACTCAATCAACTCATTTGTTTTTGTCTCCTTATCAATCATCTCCTGCCTCACTCTCGAGGGTCTTCCTAATCTTCGCTTTGGCGTGGAATATCCTGGATTTTACTGTGCCAACAGGGATCCGCAACAGTCTGGACACCTCAGCTGTACTCATGCCTTCGTAGTATGTCAACAGCAGTGGTAGCCTGAATTTTTGTGGAAGTTCCATTAACACATTTCGAACATCCTGCACAATATCTTGGTCATTGGGATTTCCCCAATCGACCTCCTTGACTAGAGGTACTTTTCTTTTGTTTCTACGTATCCTGTCAATTGCCAGATTCTTGGCAATCCTGACAACCCAGTTTCCAAAAGGTACGCCTCTTCTGAGTGTCTGTATCTTTTCATATGCCTTGAGAAACGCTTCCTGAGTAATCTCTTCTGCTATAGTGCAACTCCCAACAATGTACAATGTTATCCTTGCAACCCTCTCCATATGCTCTGAAACCAGCTCAACAAAGGCTTCCTGGTCGCCTTGTTGCGCCCGTTTTGTTTTCTCTCGATCTCTGTTCTCCTCATTTGACATATGTCCAGATGCTCTTTTTATATATGACGAATGAGATGACCTTTTGGTTCACTCTTACTCCTTCTGAGAACCCATGGGCTATGTCTATTCACTTCACTTAAGTAGATTGACTCGATTGGATCAACCCTCATGCCATTGCTGATCCTCCTTGGCAAGGCTCATAAACTTGGTGAAACGACCGATGAATTTCAGACCTATCATCCCAATGGGACCGTTTCTCTGTTTTGCAAGGATAAGGTTAACGATGCCCTGTTGACGCTCCTGCTCAGATGTCGGTCTTGACAGGAACATGACAACATCTGCGTCCTGTTCGATTGAACCACTCTCTCTGAGATCAGAAAGAACCGGTCTTTGGTCTTGCCTCTGTTCTATTGAACGAGATAACTGTGACTGCACGATGACTGGTACGTTGAGTTCTCGGGCGAGTCCTTTAAGGGATCTTGTTATCTCTGATACCTCCTGCACCCTATTGTCAATTCGGTGTTTGGTGTGAAGAAGCTGAAGATAATCGACAATTATCATCTTTATGTCCTTATCGATTGCCAGCTTCCTGGCCTTAGCTCTCAGCTCAAGCGTTGACAGGTCGGCTGTGTCATCGATGTAGATAGGCATCTCACTGATCTTTCCAAGATTCTGAGCCATAGCTCTCCATGAGTTCTCAGAAAGGTTGCCTCGCCTCATCTCCTGAGCGTTGATACTTGCCTCGGCACTTATTATCCTCTGAGCTAGCGATTCCTTTGACATTTCAAGACTGAATAAGGCGACTGCTTTTCCGATTCTCGCCAGGTTGCAGGCGATATTGACACCCAGTGATGTTTTACCCACCGATGGTCTGGCGGCCAGTATCACTAAATCAGATGGCTGGAAGCCTGCCGTCATTCGGTCAAGGTCGGCGAATCCTGAGGGTATTCCCGTTAATCCTTCACCCCTCTCATGTATCTCGCTGAGTTTATCCATGACAGGACCAACGATTCCAGATAGTGGCGTGAAACCGACAGCTCTCTTCTTCATGGATATCTCAAATATCTTTTTCTCAGCGGTATTGAGGGCTGTGTTTGAGTCTATACCCTCGGTGTAGCCCATACCGGCTATCTCTTCCCCGACTCGAATGATATTCCTGAGAATTGACTTCTGTGAGACTATTTGTGCATAGTAGTTAAGGTTGGCAGAGGTTGGTGTTGCGCTGGTCAAATCCATCAGATACCCCATACCCCCAATGGTGTCTATCTTGCTACTACACTTCAGTGCTTCAGCTACAGTCAGCATGTCTACAGGCTTTGATGACTCGTACAGACTCTCTATGGCTTCAAAGATCATCTTATGCCTTGGTTCATAGAAATCTTCAGAGCTGATCCGTACCTCAAGCTTGGTTATGCCATCTGGGTCAATGAGTATACCGCCGAGTGTAGCCTGTTCGGATTCAATAGAAAATGGGGGTATCCTTGTCTCCATAAATTATGATATTAATCTAACTCTCTCTTTTAGCAAGTAATGTGTTTGATAATAACTCACACATATGTTAGAATTTTGCCGATGGACTGGACAGAGGAATATTTCGATTCAGAGTATGCCCAGACGATGCTGTCGGGTCTGGATGAGGAACGGACCACCAAACAGGTCGATTTCATTCAAAATCTGTTTGGATTGGAGCCACCTGCTACTATTGCCGATGTAGGCTGTGGATTGGGGAGGCACACGATAGAGCTTGCGCGCAGAGGTTTCAATGTTCAGGGATTTGACTCAAACGCCCATTACCTCAAGCAAGCCAGCGAGTTAGCGGCTAAAAGTGGTGTTTCAGATGCATTCTTTGTGCACAAGGATATGCGTGAATTGGATATAACATCAGGATTTGATATCCTGCTATCTGTATGGGTTTCATTCGGATACTTTGACGATGAAACGAATGCGGACGTATTCTCCAGGATGGTTCGCGCCATCAAGCCAGGTGGCAACGTTTTCATTGACGTGGAAAACCGTGACTACATTCTCAATCATTACCAACCCAAGACATGGAAGATGAAGGGAGAAACACTCATCCTTGACAGGAGTCATTTTGACCACACACGCTCAGTCAATGTTTGTAAGAGGTCTTTTCTGCGAAAAGAGGAGAAGAAAACCACTCAGCGTGAGATAAGGCTATACAGCGCGCACGAGCTCATTGACATGGCAAAGCAGGAAGACCTATACGATTTCAAATTATTCGGCAACTGGGATGGCTCCGCTTACAGCATTCGAAGTCCCAGACTAATCTTCACCGCTCGATGTGGACTCTAGGGGAAACTATATGAAAAAATGTGTTATTTTATTTCTATTGGTAATATTGCTTGTCTATTCTGGATTTGTTGTTGCCGACTTTGATAATCCTTCTATTCATGGAATTTGGCTTGAAGAGGACTCGATAACATTTGTGGGAATAAAGGATAACTTCCTGGGGAATCAATCATACTATGACTTCAGCGCAAGCAACGATACCTACAGAAGGATCGTCTACAACGCTGAATCAGAAATAAACGATGTGGACGGTTGGATTCCAGTCAGGTGGTCGGTCAGGGACAACGAGGGGGTACCCATAAAAAACATCTGGGTATCAATAACAACGTTTATTGACTCGTATCCTGATATTCGCTTCAGTGTGAAAAATATCGATGATCCGGACGCAAACCATGATTGCTACGTGAATGAATATCAGAAGGGTGACGAATACGGACCATTTGTCTGGAGATGCTATGAAGCACCATATACCCTCAGATATGCACAACCCACAACCTATGAAATAACCATGTGGGTATCTACCACCAAACCCTTTGATATAGGTTTAGATGCTTTGTATCTTGGGGATGGAGCGTACACGCCCAGTGGTGGTTCCTCACCGTTCTCCGCTGTGGACCCATTTCAGATTACCGATGAGAAACTACTCATTTTCCAGATGCCACTCGGGTGCGACTTTGATGATGGATTATTCGTAGACTACAGAGATGCCGTTGATTCTATACATACACGCACTCCAAAAGGCGTACATCATAGCATAGCAATAGGCTTCAGTGGTGGTACGGATGTAGGTGATGTTATATTGCACAATGATTTCTCCCTGGAAAACGCATCGGGTGAAAAACTCTGCGATATAGGCATCAACATCGTCTCCTACATGAAAAAACGCTTCAAACGAAACGGTGGTATAAAAGAGCAGGTAACCACACCAGAGCACATCACACCGGGAAACCAGTTCACTCTCAGAAAGGGAACAATAGAGTTTTTCTGGCTAATTCTTGATATACCCGATTCAGCAGAACCAGGTGTCTACAAAACGAGATTGAGGATCGACAGTGAAAATATTGCCGACGTAATGCTTCCACTGTCGGTCGAGGTTCTTCCATACACTGTAGACATATCACATTTCAGCGACTCTTTGGATATCACAACTCTTCAGACGGTCGCAGTAACAGACAGGATAATATTCCACAATACCCCTCACCATCTGGAAGCCAGGGATGGTAAGCTCTCTTTCGAGGAAGCCTGGAGAAGATGGTCTGTTGATCTTATCGATATTTCAGAACACGGTTTCAACTGTGTTGTCCTCTCACAACCCACGCTGAAGGAACCACCCTACTTTACTGATAAAGCGACATTAACAAGGTTGTGCAAGCTGGTAAAAGGAAATGGGTTCAGCAAGTTATTCCTGGATATAACGGACGTATCTGTCAGAGCTGAAGAGGTTGAGGGTGAGTACTATCTGGAGGAATACCCAGCTCAGATTGTGGAAGCTGTGTCTACTGTCAATGATATGAACCTCGAGTCTGTTTTATTCTTCAACCCAAAAACATTGAGCGAAGAACATGTGAGTAATCTCCTCAAAGCGGTTGAGCTGGCAAACACGGGAGTATCCCTGTCAACAATAGAAGGTGAATTCACCCAAGGCATAAGTGATGTTGAATATCCTCTTTACTCACACAGGGAGAATGACTGGATAAGGGAGACCGCTGGATTGTCACCCGGCAACTGGATATACAATCCAAAACCACACTGGGGACATCACCATGAAATGCGCGTTCTGTCTGGCATCTACTCACTGTGTGCGAAATCAGCAACATCTGGATTGGGTGTGTACAACCAATCATATGGAAACTCAGAGAATGATTTTGATATGATGATTGGTGCTGATAAGTACACACCTGGCGATTTGATGATGACCTATCACACCGAGGGCTATGAGCTTAGAACTTCACTGAGATGGGAATGTTTCAGAGAAGGATTGGTGGACAGAGCACTCATAGATTTACTCATTGGCAGAATAGAAGAACAACCCGATTCATCCTCCAGTGAATCCGCAGAAAACTTTTTGAGGTACATCCTGACTTTCGACAGTCATGTATCGGCAAACGGTTCTCTTAAACCATCAACAGTCGAGTTGATCAGAGAGCGTGCAATTGATTACCTACTGTGGTGTGATGGCGAAAAGCCCGTTGTGTTACCGGAGATGGTTCAAGATGTAGTGTTTACCATAGGGTCAAAGTTCTTTGAAGCCAACGGTGAAACAATGGAGATGACTGTAGAACCAATCATAATAGACGGATCAACGTTTATACCAGCACGCTACCTTGTTGAACCGCTTGGGGGAGAAGCTTCCTGGGATGGTGAAACCAGAAGCGTCACACTCATCGCACTCGGTCATTTGGTTCAATTGGGGATTGATAAAACCAAAGCACTATCAGATGGAGAGACAGTTACGCTTTCAAAACCGCCAACCATCGTAAACGGAAGGACACTCATACCGCTGAGAGCGGCGAGTTCACTGCTTGGAGCGGATGTATCCTGGGATGCAGGTACGAGAGAAGCAAAGTGCTTATTTAGTCTTGGATTGAGACCTCTCTTTAAGGAATGATGAACCAACTACTCATTAAACTCCTAAACATCAATCCTAAAGACTCGTTGAATAATTATCTGCATAATCAAGTGAAAATCCTTTTGGATGAGTTGGATTTCTCATCAGGTTTGGCTGTGCTTACAGGCGGTAAAGACTCGATTATAACTTCACTCAATATGACAGATACTCAGGCAGAAGGTATATGCGATCTGATTAGAAGATCCGGTTTAGCAAAAACGGTAACATACATAAATGAAACCCTCCCGCCACCGTGGAGTGAGATATCAAGATACCACTTCCGCTCATCCATAACCTTCCCCCTGATTGTAGATGATGAAAAAGAGGGGTATATAATACTGCTTTCTCCAAAGAAGTATTCGATTCCTGACAATGAGGAAGGCCATCTCAATGCAGTCTCTAAGGTCATATCCATCGGGTACATGTGCAATAAACTTCAGATGTCAGAGAACCAATCATCTCTGCTGGAATCAATCGATCAGTCCTTCATCAGAGAGTTTAGAATTGGATTTGTTTCCTTCGATGAAGAGGGTGGGATCATACAAACCAACCCGGCACTGTTGAACATCTTAGGGCCATTATCTGTTGACAATCCCGCAGAGATGAACGTATTTACTTACTCACCATTGGTAGAATCTGGAGTATCTGATCTATTAAAAAAAACGATACTGATAAACAAATCAGTGTCAGGAACGTATAGCTACGAAACCAAGCAAGGAAAAAAACGGTACTTTCATCTCAATGCAACTCCGGTAAAGGATGCTAACGGCAACATCACTGGTGGAATGGCATGGTTTCATGATATAACCGAACAAGTGCAGAATTCAGCAATTCTAAACGCTATCAACAGGTCAAACGACATCCTGCAGAATTCAAAGCATATCAGAGAGTCGATTGATGATGTTTGTAAGACCATGCTTACAAGCCTGGATGTAGACTGTATCCTAACACTCGAATGCAAATCCCCTCGCAGTTTTCAATTATTCAATATCACAGGAAGCGCTTTCCCTGATGAAATTGATATTTCTTCATCCGAAGAATACTACACTGCATCTGATCTGGGTCTTGACTCTACCGATGTAAAGCATCTGCTTGAGGGTAAAAACCTTAAGCGAAAAGGCAGTATCGGAGAGAAGTCATTAACAGACTGGATATCAAATGCCAGGGCTTATATCACACCGATCTTCTGTAATAGAAAACCACTCGGTTTGATAATGCTGTTTGATTTCAAGGGAATCAAACTATGGCCAAGCATACTATCGGAACAAATGAAGGTTTTGTCAGACTACATTGGTTACTCATTCGGGCTGAGAGAGAGGGATAAGAAAAAAACAAAATCCCTAGCACAAGCAAAAGAACCCTTCGTCATTGATCACACCGAAATAATGGATCTGGCGCCATTTGCTCTGATCGTCTGTGAAAGGGATGGCAAGATCTGTGAGATGAATGAAACCGCGTTAGAGTTACTCGTTGACTTCAGTGATATCAACGAAAGTCAAATCTCCCATCTTCCTTCTGGAATACAGGATGTTCTCTCAGAAACTCTTGACATTGTATCTGAGAAAATAACACGTTCGCATACACTGATAACACCTGATGGTGATCGAAAGCATCTCCGCATTCAAATCAAACCGATAGAAGAAGATAGGATACTGGTTGTGATTGAAGACTCTACAGAATCACAGGAAACATCACGTATGCTCTCCGAAGAAATAAGGAGAACGGAGACATCAAACCAAGCTAAAAGTGAATTCCTCGCCAACATGTCTCACGAAATACGCACTCCTTTGAATGCCCTGCTGGGTTTCTCTCAACTCATGTCTGCAGAGAGATTGCCTCCGAAGGCACGCGACTATCTCCTGTCAATCCAATCTGCATGCGAATCATTGGAATACCTTACCTCTGATCTGCTTGATGTTACCAGGATCGAAGCCGGTCAGTTGACTACTTACCCAGCTCCAAATAGTCTCAATCAAACGATCGACGAATCAGTGATGATGATGAAAAATCGACTGAAGGGCAAGGATGCTGAATTGCTGGTTGATTTCACCAACAACAGCAATCTGTTGCTTCACATCTTTGACAAAGCCCGTCTAAAGCAGATACTAATCAATCTGATAAGCAATGCCATCAAGTTTACCGAGAAGGGTAGAATAATCATATCTTGTGGAATCACTCATCTTGATGAAGCGGCAGATGAGGTGGTAATTACCATAGATGATTCAGGTATTGGAATCCCGAAATCAATGCGAGAATCAATCTTCAGCGTTTTTACACAGATTAACAGCTCTGTGTCCAAGAAACACAGCGGAACGGGTCTCGGTCTGTCTATCGTTAAAGGCATTGTGCAGTCTATGGATGGGCAGATCAACGTAATCGACAAGGAGGAGCCAGGCGCAAGATTTGAGATTCGACTCACACTCGAAAGGGCGAGGAAAGCAAAGATTAGAGGGACGATTTCCGTTGATGAGATTCTCTATACCAAACTCGCTGGACCACTAATAAACATTGGTTTCGATGTTAGGACGGGTGATTTGGGGACCGTAGACATAGCAGTGGTCGAATCGAGTCTCTCCGAAATCGATCGAATGTGTACAATCAATCCCAAGCTGAGTGTGTTATGTATAGGTAGAGAAGGTAGCGGTGACCGATGGGTTGGCATACCCAAGGATTTCAGCATCAGCGAGTTAAAAAAAGCCGTTGAATCGCTGTTGGCATCATCACCAAACGAAGAAGATAGTAATCAAGAATTAGACGGTCTTTCTGTGTTGGTTGTCGAGGACAACGCCCTGAATATCAAACTGGTTGAGGAGATACTTCGAGGTTTTGGATGCAGGATAACCGTTGAGGATACGGGAGAAGGTGGTGTTAAAAGGGCGACAGAGGAGACATTTGACATATGCCTTATGGACGTTCAGATGCCCGATGTGTCAGGTTTGGATGCCACTATGCAGATAAGATATTTTGAGGAGAAAAACCAAACACAACGACTTCCCATTATAGCATTGACAGCATATGCATCGGTGTCAGACAGGGAACGTTGTCTGACTGCGGGGATGGACGGATATGTTGCCAAACCGATAAAAATAAGTGAACTGATTTCAACGATGAAAACCAGTATCAAGAAAACCGATAGGTCTATTCTTGAACGCCTGTCCGAACAACTGCTCATTGCGCCTTCAAAACTACGAGTAATACTGAGAGATTATGTGTCAGGCAGTCTCAATGGTATTGAAGACATTAAGAGATTTATTTCATCAAAGGACTACAGGTCAGCCAGTGAAGTGTGCCACAAACTGAAGGGGATGGCATACTTCGAGCCTCTTCTTTCCAAGGTTATCAAGCTGGGTAAAAAGATAAAGGAGAAAAACAGAAGTAGTATCATGGAGACCGTCTCCGATTTGGAGTGCGAATTTAACCGCCTTGGCGAGGAATTGGGTAAAGAACAAGACTCAACCCAAGAAGATCAACTACACAAAAAAATATAATCAGCAACCCAATCAAAATATCCCTTTAACAATCAAGATTACTGTAAGCACATTTTGAATGGGCATTATGCACCTGACACACACAATAAGTTCTCCATCCTTGACCACTCCTCTCTTCCCTTAAAAAGGGGTATCACACCCTCCCGATCATCACTGTTTCCTCTACGTCATTCCCGCGAAAGCGGGAATCCAGTGGAATTCTCGGACACCTCTGTTCATAAACAAAATGTGTCATATATCCCAAACGCTACCAGTTTTTACTCTGGATTCCTGGTCAAGCTTGAATGACGGGGAGGATCGCCCTCAGGGGGGGGTGATAGGGGGAGCTTGCAGTTTTTATGAAACCTGTGTGTATGTGTTAAGAGCATGAGTGCACTATTGAAAAAACAGTAGACCGATTATCAGGTCATTCTCAACCTACTCTCTGAGTATTCATGAGTTGATTTTTGAGGGTGTTTCTGATAAAAATGAGCTATGAAAAAAGTGTATATAATGCTAGTGTTTATGATGGTTGTCGTTCTTCTTGTTTCCTGTGGTACACCAAGCAATGTCAATCAAAGACATATAGACTCACTTTCGAATCTGCCAAGATTTCTCATCGATAAATCAAATGAGACAAGGAACAATGCAACTCTATTCTCGTTTGACATGAATGCGATCAGAGGCAGTATACCATATGACGAAAGTCAACCCCACTCTGCGATAATAAACACATTCGGTGTTGTGCCTTCCAGGTATTACGGCAATAATGAGGAACATGGGATACTGAACCCAAACAAAGTGGAGCTTTTAGCTTCTTGCCCATACTGGGATGTACAGGCGTTTTACCCAGCAGGGAATGCCAGACAGAATCTCTCTGATGCTGGTTACATCGAAGAAATCATCGGGAATGGCTATCTTTTGACAAAAAAATATGATAACAACATCGAGGCTGAACTCGCACCTTTGAACTGCTTCATCGAAGACTCGATAATCCAGGTGACCACAACAGCCAATTATCAGGGAGAAAAAATCCAGTCAATGCTGATGGGTAACGATGAGCGAGTCTCTGATTACTCGGTTATTAGTGAGGTGCTTAATTATCTGCCTGCAGTACAGGCTGTGGCGGTTGTTTTCAGCCATGAAAGCTATGAGGAGAAAGGTGCCAGTGGAGCCATAAACACTGAGTTATTCGACAGATACCAGCAGGCTGACATGATCCCCCAATTCGGTCTCTGGGGAAGACCGAAGGAATACATAGTTGGCGCAGTTGGTTCCAATGTCATCGATGGGGTAGAACACACAACTATAGCGTTACTTTATGGAGATGAGAACACTGCAAGAGAAGACCTTGTTTCATTAAAATCAGCGGTATCATCACTTCCCTCCATGGTAACAGGCAGGTCTTGGATGGAGTATATGAAGTTTGGAAAGCCAATAATCAAACAGAATGGAAGAGCTGTCATAATCGATTTTGATATTGAAGGAAGAAACGATGATGATGGTCTTCTGTCCATGCAGATGTTGAAGTTGATGGATCAGAGCGGCGATTGGGGGTTGTTTTGGCGAAAGTAACAAACACAATTATTTTCATGATTTTAGCCATGTGTCTTATCTTCGCTGGTTGTGGAGGACAACCTAGAGTTGAAGAACCAGAGCCTGTTAATCCACTGCAGGAAGCGCTTTCAAGGATGCCAATGGCTGTTATGAAGTTGGAAGAAGAGCCCTTAAAAATGAAAGCCTTCCTCTTTAACAATATCGATCACACAGCCAAGAGCCGAGGTTTGACGACTCAACACATCGAATCTGAAGCAGAGCAGATAAAATGGATGTTTTCAATGGGGCACAACATAACCTCGTCCATGAGTTCAGTAATCGATTTTGGGAAGTGGCACCACACTGAGTTTATGAATCAAACGACATGGTCAATGAATCTGTTTGATTACACAAGGGATCATGAGGTTGTGTTCTCGAATGCTAATCAGGATGATTTCCTCAAATGGATGCTTCGGCACAACTTTGAGGTCTTTGTTGATGAACCCGTATTGACTCTAAAACCAAACAGGGTTCATCACAGAGACGCCTATGTGTTTGGGTCTGGTGTTGTTCAGGATGACAGCGGAGCAACCTTTATATGCAGGGAGGTACCAACGGATGGCACTGTCGACTCTGCGTTGGGTATATACAAAGGAACTGAACACTCTCTGCTAGGTGATGAGGATATATTCAAGATAAGTGCAGTTGTACCAGATGACTGCTTCTCTGCGATGATATGCAAACTCGATACGTCAATATCCAACCACAACCAGGTAACAACCAAGGACACGACTGGTTTCTCAGGCGTCCCAATGACAGAAGAGCAGACCATATGGATAACAGAATACGGCAGACCAGAGGAACTGTCATGGTTTTCCGTGTCTCACGTGATTCAAGACGGTCACAACGGTCTGTTGTGGAAGTTTCACTACAACAGCGAACAGTCAGCCATAGACGATGTTAATCTCTTGATTAAAGCAATAGAAACTGCAAAAGGTAGGTTTTCTGGAGACAGCTGGTGGACCAGCGACATACACCTGCAACCACCTGAGATAAGCAGAAACGAGAATGTCATCAATGTATGGTCAGAGTGGATAATCCCTGAAGAAATTAAATATAAACTCGAATCAGGGGAGATGACTGATGAGGAGCAGGAAACACTATGGTTTGAGTATGTAAAAGCTCTGTTTGATATCTTTGATCGTTTCGAACGGCAGGACTACGGACCTTTGTGGCAGAGGTTCTGATTAAAGCTACAAAGATCAGCAATGGTGTTCATTGCTTTGGTGTTTATTGAAATGTAAACGTTGTTGAAATGCAATCTTAGGGTATTACAATAGCGAATAAGTTGCGATACAACAATGGTTCTTTGTATAAAACACCACAAGGAGGTGGTTATGGATAAACAATATCTCGTTAAGAAGGGATTGGCTGATATGCTTAAGGGTGGCGTGATCATGGACGTGGTCAACGCCGACCATGCAAAGATTGCTGAAGATGCGGGTGCTGTTGCTGTTATGGCTTTGGAAAGGGTGCCTGCCGACATACGCGCTGAGGGTGGAGTAGCCAGGATGTCTGACCCAGAAATGATCGAAAAGATCATGAAAGCGGTCAGTATCCCAGTTATGGCAAAATGCCGAATAGGTCACACCATGGAGGCTCGAATCATAGAATCGATTGGCGTTGACTACATCGACGAGTCAGAGGTTCTCACTCCAGCAGACGAGGAGTTCCATGTTGACAAATGGGCATTCAAGGTACCATTTGTTTGTGGGTGCAGAAACCTTGGAGAAGCACTCAGGCGGATATCTGAGGGAGCGGCGATGATTCGAACAAAGGGAGAGGCCGGCACCGGGAACGTTGTTGAGGCTGTTCGCCATCAGAGACGTGTGATGCGAGAAATTCGAAGGTTGGTGTCTGCAGATGATGATGAGTTGGTTTCAATCACCAAGGAGTGGGGGGCACCTGCTGAGATCGCCCGTATGGTAAAAAAAGAGGGTAGGTTGCCTGTTGTCAACTTCGCCGCAGGTGGTGTGGCAACTCCAGCAGATGCCGCGCTCATGATGCACCTCGGTTCAGATGGAGTTTTCGTTGGCTCAGGTATCTTCAAATCAGGCAACCCCGAAAAGAGAGCTAAAGCAATTGTAACCGCGGTTGCTCATTGGCAGGAACCAGAGGTGTTGGCTGAGGTTTCCAAAAACCTCGGTGAGGCTATGGTCGGTATAAATATCGATACACTCGGCGATGATGAGAAGATGGCGGGTAGGGGTTGGTAACAGCTGGTATATTCGCTCTTCAGGGTGATGTCTCAGAGCATGTAAAGATTGTTGAAAGTCTTGGATATCCAGTAAGGTTGATCAGGAATCCTGAAGACCTTGAACAAGTCACTCATGCGATTGTACCGGGTGGTGAATCCACCACTTTTGGCAAGCTAGCGCACCTCAACGGTCTTGATGCTATGCTTATCTCCAAAGCAAAAGAAGGTATGCGGATCTTTGGGACATGCGCTGGCATGATAATGCTCTCAAAGGGAATTGTTAGATATGAAAACCAACCCACGTGGAGGTTGATGGATATCACTGTAAAGCGGAACGCCTATGGGAGACAGCTTCAATCAACCATAACCGATATCGAGGTGAAGGGTATCGGAACGATGAATGTGGCGTTCATAAGAGCTCCTATCATAGCAACAGCAGGCAAGGACGTTGATATACTTGCTTATGACTGGAATTCAAATATTATACTCGCAAGACAAGGTAACATACTCGCCGGAGCCTTCCATCCCGAAATAACCGGAGATCCAAGGCTCCACGAGATGTTCATGAATATGTGATCGGGAAGGAAAGATATATATGTCAGGACACAGTAAGTGGCACAACATTCAGGCAAAGAAGTCGGTAACAGATGCTAAGAGGGGCAAGATCTTTACCAAGATCGCCCGAGAGATAATTGTCTCTGCCAAGGAAGGTGGCGGTGATCCTGACTCCAACTTCAGGCTTCGCGCCGCTCTCGACAAGGCGTCAGCCGCCTCGATGCCAAAGGTAAACATCGAGAAAGCCATCAAGCGTGGAACGGGCGAGATTGAAGGTGCATCCTATGACGATGTACTCTATGAAGGTTACGGTCCAGCTGGAATCGCAGTCATAGTAGAGGGTTCAACCGACAACCGCAACCGAACCGTTGCTGAATTGAAGAAGATCTTCTCCAAGCATGGAGGTTCCATGGGTGAGCAGGGTTGTGTTTCCTGGAACTTCTCAAAAAGAGGAGAGATACAGGTTGAATCAAAAGGCAAAGACCTTGACGAGTTGTTCATGGTCTCCGCTGATGCTGGCGCAGAGGACATCATTGAAGAGGATGATCATTTTCTCGTCATAACACCTCCCGACAAACTCCACGCTGTGGCGAACGTTGTCAAAGATGACGGCTACAAGATAATCGGTTCGACCCTTGCATTCGCTCCAAAAAACACGGTTTCAGTCAAAGGCAGGGATGCAGAGAAGATGCTCAAACTTCAGGACGCTCTCGACGACCAGGACGATGTGCAGAATGTGTATTCCAACTACGAGATAAGCGAGGAGGAGATGGAGCGCATAGCCAGCTCCATGTAACCCTCTTCTGCAATGAGAGTACTCGCCTTCGATCCAGGTCTTGCCAGGGTTGGCTATGCCGTGGTCGAAGGTGATGTCAACTCACAGTCGCTGGTTGAGTGCGGTCTTATTGAGACACAGCCAGAGATCTCTTTTCCAGAGCGACTGTCATCAATTCACAGTGATGCCCTGGATGTGGCGATGGACCACAACCCCGACTGTATCGCTATAGAGAAGCTGTTCTTTGCAAAAAATACGAAGACAGCCATGGATGTGGCGCAGGCGAGGGGTGTTCTGGTCATGCTGTCATTCCACATCAGAGTTCCCATCTTTGAATACTCACCCGCAGAGGTGAAGGTATCAGTCACCAGCTATGGCTCAGCCGACAAGTATCAGGTGGGTGAGATGGTCAGGACCATTCTTGGTCTGGTGGACAGACCCAGACCGGATGATGTGGCTGATGCGTGTGCTATAGGGCTGTGTCATTTGTTTAGTGTTGGGTGTAAATAAGTACTCAGCAATATAGATTCACTATAATAATTTATTAAAATTAAATGTAATCGGGACCATTTTCTAATACAATTTTATCATCTGGATTGATAGTATTATATATCTCTCTCAGTTTTTCGGCATCTCTGATATCTTTTTTATTGATTAAATTAAAATATTTCTTCCAATCCTCAATACAAATGGCGTTTTCTTTCTTTTGGTATTCATATATAATATCGACTAGATCCACAAAAACGAATGAATTTCTAATCCCATTATGCTTATATCTCAAACTGAATAGTTTTGACAATATGTCACGATCATAATGTGGTAACAGCGTTGTATCCATAAGTATTTTACATATATTGTTTACATTGTTATATGAATTGCAATATGTATTATCTGTATTTGCCATAAAATCAAGTATTTCTTTTATCAAGTCTATTTTATTACTGCTGTTTTTTATATTCATTAATGTTATATTTTTATTAATTTTATTCTTCTTAAGGCATTTAATCACATGTTTTGTAATGTCTCTTCCTTTCTTAATGACTCTTATTACTTGATCAATATCATTAATATTACATCGATCGTTCTCATCTATAATCACTTTCTCAATAAATATACCTATTTTTGATGTATTAATATTATTTAGAATATCATTACTCCCAAATTGACAAAATACTTTTGTGGACTGTCTACAATAAAAAATATGGGGCTAGACTACTTTAGAGGTCTGCTCCTCAACTCCAACAGGAGTGTATCATA
>CAZTGD010000029.1:0-25701 GCA_964613055.1 uncultured Caldisericales bacterium
ATGATACACTCCTGTTGGAGTTGAGGAGCAGACCTCTAAAGTAGTCTAGCCCCTTTATTTTTACGTTTGTCGTATTATATGATGCTACCAGTAGCTGATTGTTAAGTGTGATGATTTGAGTCCTCCGTCACATTGACAAGTCAGCGTTCACGCGGTATATTCGTTTGACAGAATGACAGAGAGAGGTGATGAGCATGAGGTATTTCATTTTTGATAAGATGGGTGTGATTGATGTGTCAAATCTGATTGAGGCGGGGGTTACCGACCTGACCAAGTATAACCTGTGGTTCAAGACCGTAGTGCCAGAGCTTGGCAAGATAATGGACACCACATGGAAGTTTGAGAAGAAGGAAGACCGCGATCGCGCCTATGACCAGCTGGTGGAGTTCCTGAAGAGGGGGGATGAGGTGTCGTAGGGGGGGTGTGACATTCACTATACTTACGCGATTATTAGTTTTAGTTATCAAGATGGTTTAACACATATGGTATGTAGTATAAATGGAGACAAATTTGAAAAAAGTAGTGTCGTTAATCCACAAAGGGATAATTATGTAATAAAGAATGAGTTCATATACCTATTTATAGGATTAGTTGTCTTAAATATAAGTAGCCTATGGATATAAATACATTTACAAATAAATCAGGTGAGTTCGAATATACATTTTTACAAGGTAAAGAGTGCTATGCATTTAAACCAAATCCTCTTCCAGTCGAGGGATTTGACATTGACATTGAATTTGCGGGACTCCTTTCTGAAGCTAGAGCCAAACTTGAAGCTCTGAAAATGATTGATATCCCAACCACGAAGTTGCCAGATTTATCTAGGGTTCTGTTTTCAAAAACAATACTGAAAAACGAAGTAGCAAGCACTCAAAGAATCGAGAACAATAACGTCACACTCAGGGATATATTTATTGGGACAATACTCGAAAGAGAAGATAAACTTTTACCAATTACAAGCCAGACATCTGGAGCTTCAATAAATGAAGCGATTGACAATTTGAAAGCGCTAACATTTCTAATTGATAAAGAAATCAGCATTAGAAACATAAAATCAGCACATCAGTTGCTTATGTCAAACGCAATCAGAAAAATCGATTCCACACCAGGTGAGTTTAGAGACAAAGATTGTTGGATTGGAAGTAGTTCAAAAAATGATGTTACCAAAGCAAGATTTATTCCGGTCAAGCATATTCATATTGAAGAATTGATGAATAATCTGGTAGAGTATGTAAATAATTTTACCACACAACAGGCACTAATCAGAATGGCAATAGCACACTATCAATTCGAAGCTATACACCCATTCAATGATGGGAACGGCAGAATGGGAAGAATTCTAATCCAAAACCAAATCAACAAATACTATTTAAATTCAAGATACAGCATAAACATAGCCTCTTACTTTGAGAAGAATAAGAACCAGTATTACGATATGCTTCTTGATGTAAGCAAAAAATCTGCTTTTAAGGAGTGGGTTGCATTTTTTCTAGAAGGGATAATTGAACAATCAGAAGAATCTATTGCTCTACTTGGAAAGATACGAGATATAAGGGAGAAGTGGCTATTTCGAATAGATAAAAACCCAGAGTATAGAAAATCTAAATATGATGATAAAGTGGTTGAGATTATTCTTGGTTCGCCATTCTTTTCTTATAAAACACTAGCCAGCGAAGTAGATATACCTAAGAGAACTATCGTAAATATAATCAATAAGTTTGAAGAGCTTGGGATACTCACCTCTTTTGAGCAGAAAAGCAGACCAAAGATGTTTATTGCTTTGGATGTTATCAAGCTGTTGGAAGAAAGCGAATAATATACTTAGTTATTGATGTTTACCAATTAACCTACTTTTAAATGATATAACAAAGCTTTATTAGAAGAGGATTGGTGCGGTTATGACAAATCCTTAATTACCTAAAATGATTCGTTTAGGTAATTAAGGGTGCTTATTTACAGTCGAATATATACAGCTTGTTGGTTGAACTCTGCAAGACTGGTTACTGGTTCCCGTTTCTCCATATACCACATTAAGATTGGTGCTTTATTTGTTCAAGTGATAAGTAGGATTTGGGCGCACATTACACCCTGGATTCTGGTTCAAGCCACTTAACTCTGGCTTGTCTGATAAGCACGGAATGAGAAACAATGCAAACCCTGGATTCCGTGTCAGGCACGGAATAACACAGAGGGCACACAATGACATCCTCATTTTATATACGTCATTCACATCTTCGTTCCCATCATTCCCATCTTCACTGCAGTCATTCCCGCGAAAGCGGAAATCCAGTGGGAGTTCCGACTGCGTTTGTCCTACAATTAAGCCTTTGAATAACTCAAACGTAATTTGTAGAACCCTGGATCCCCGGTAAAGCCATGAGTGATGTTTTCACCCCAATCGAGAACTAATGCACCCTACCGTCATCACCGCCGGGTATGTCAGCGGAGAAGAACTGCTTGGCGGGACCGGGGAGCATCAGATACAGAAGAAGGTCGCGGTGATTATGGATGAAGGCGGGAGGGTTGAGACCGTCTGTCTCGGTCAGGGGGGCGGACTTGACATAGTGACCCGAGCGCTGGTCGTAGCGGTCGGTGGACTTTGTTACCTCTGTGATGAACTTCTCGTCTATCTCGCCAGGCTTGCCGTATCTGCCAGAGATCATGTCCTTGAACTCACGCGAACACATCTTATAGCGCGAACCCGTCTCCACGTTGAAGGAAGCCTGTGCGCCCACGATCTGGGAGGTGGGTGTCACCAACGGTGGGTAGCCCGTGTCCTTGCGCACCCTCTGAACCTCCTCGAGGATGAGCGGGAGTTTCTCCAGTTGCCCGACCTTGGAAAGCTGTGTGCGCAGGTTGGAGAGCATCCCTCCAGGAACCTGGCTCTTCAGTTGCGTTGCGTCTGGCTCGGAGTAACCAAGCGAGGACATGAGGCTAACCATCTCGTCCCTGCCCTTCTCAAACTCGTGATCCTTCATCAGGGAGAGGATGACGTTCATCCTGTCTGTTATTGTGGGAGGGAGTGGGTATGGGATGGGCTCTGGGACAGAGTCGCTCCACTTGTCAAACTCTGCCAGTGATTTACGAATCTCGCGCAGTTTCCTGCTGGCTTTGTGGACATAAGACAGATCAAGCCCGTGTTCCAGATCCAGCATCTCGGCGAATGTCGCAACGAGTGTTGCCGGTGGGTGGCTGGTGCCTCCAGCCATGGTGTCTATCGCCACATCGAAGCGTTCGGCTCCCGCCAGCATGCCAGCCACGAGGTTTGTGGTTGCGTATCCGCAGGTGCAGTGGCTGTGGACGGTGACGGGCATGTTGACATCCCGCTTGATGTCAGTTATCAGCTCAAACGCATCACGCGGGGTCAGCAGTCCCGCCATGTCCTTTATTGTGATGATGTCAGCCCCCATCGCCGCGAGGTCCTTTGCCAGGTTGGCAAACGTTTGCGGGGAGTGGACGGGGGAGGTTGTGTAGCTGAAGCACATCTCGGCTGTCGCACCAAAAGCTTTTGCCGCCAGAAGGGATATCATCATGTTCCTGCTGTCGTTTAGCGCGTCAAACATGCGCATGACGCCCACGCCAGACTCGATGGCGGCTTTGGAGAATGCGACCACGAGGTTGTCTGCAAAGGGCATGTAGGCAAAAAGGTTTTGGCCGCGGATGAGTGTGCGAATCTTGGCGTGACCCATGCACATTGCACGGTATTTCTCCAGCCTGTCCCAGGGGTTTTCACCAAGGAATCTGAGGGGTGCGTCAATGGTGGCACCGCCCCACAGCTCAAGCTCGGTGAATCCCGCGGAGAGTATATCAGGGAGGACGGAGAGCGCTTGGTCTGTTGTCATGCGCGTTGCAAGCAGGCTCTGCTGTCCGTCTCGAAGCGTCAAATCACACAGCTGTATTCTCTTCATGCGAATAAGTTTTATTAAGTGTTTACAGATAATCAACATCAAAATGGCAAATGACTGGCAAAGGAAAGGTAAGTTTTCAGGTTTGGTTTTGTGATGGTGAAATGGGGGTTTGTGGGATTGCTTTTGTAGGGGTGGGGGTGCTGTGAATGGATTTTATATCTGATAAAGAAAATGGGTGGATTAGTATGTTGGATCAGTTTATTTGATATTTGTGCTTTGGTGGATTGGAGAAATGTTTGATTGGGAATTGTTTTGTGCAAGTGGTTGTGAAATCAAAAGATGAGTTGAATGTAAGTGAATTATGCATTATTATAAATTATTATATATGATTGATAATTATGGTAATGAGTGTTGTGATTATGTGTCGTTTTAGAAACTATCATAATATTGCTAAATTTTGATATATAATTCTATAACATGTAATTAGTAATAAAAATATGCATAAATATCATTAATGATCTTAGATCTGTCAGAATCAATGTATACCTATTAATAATATTTATAATATTCTAAATATCATATAAACAGTCTAAATATAATGAATAGATCTGAATGCTGTTATATATATAGTATATATTCATAAATATTATCTAATTTATACTTATAATCACAAGATATAATTATATTACTTACAATATGTATATTTCTCTCATAAATATAAATATGATACTAGAAACTATATAAACTAATTATATATCAAAAAATAATATAATAAATCTATATATAGCACTTCTATTATCAGATTATGTCATAATCTAATAATATAAAACTAGATCACTTTTAATACTAATTAATACACTAATAATAACTAATATTATATATGTCATATAATATCTATATAAAAATAAACATATATTATTTATGCATATTGAGTGACAAATAATAATTATAAATATAATGTTTCATTATAAATACATCTATAACATTCCAAAGTATTCTAAATATTGCAATATCATTATAAATGTCACTTGATGTTATAATCAACCGAATTATACAAATACTTCACAGTTGGTATAGTCTGATTGCTACAATCAATTAATGGTTCACAGATAGAATATCAGATAAATGGATGGTTAGTGAGGAATTCTACAATTATTATTAACTGTCGAATTTAGCAAAACCTGTATTATTCCTGTAGTGTTCACAAGAATCAATCAGTTTTTTGTAGTTTGATATGAGACCCTTTGAAAACTCAATTATTTCGAAATCAAAGCATGCATTCACATTGATTTTATCTTTATCACCAAGTGCTTCTATATGTTCAATAAACTGATTTGCATACCAATCGATTCTATACATATCTTCAATAAATAGGGAATAGTATTTCCGATCACAATCATTCTCCGAAATATTGAAATCCTTAATGAACTGATTTACTTTAGTGCTGAAATATAGTAACTGAACTAGAGATTTTAGCATGTCAGTTAGTTTATCTCGAAACTCCTTCGATTCGATTTTCTTGGCAGGATTACTACTAAAACCACCAAAGTCTTTTCTGTGTCGTCTCCCCATGTAATCGAAATATGCATACAACAGCTCAACAAAGTTCTGAGAGTACCTCGATACAAACTCTTCTGTTCTTATATGTATCTCGTATGCCTTATACTGTTCTCGAACTTCTTTAAATATATTTATCTCTTCCAGTTTTCTGGAATGATCATTATATCTGTTGAAGCCGTATATCACCGCTATCAGTGTCCCCAACCCAATCATAAATGTTAGCAAAGGCTGAAGACTGTTAAATACGTACCAAACGTTTGAAAGCATCGATTCAATGATCTCTATCATATTAACCTCCCATCAGAGTGTGTTTACGCATCCTGCATATCAATATATGTGCTATCTATAATTTTTCAATACCTTTGCGAATCGCTTATCCTGTTTGCCCGAATAGATAAATGTATTTCTCGGGATACTAAATTTCTTATTGTGGATAACTCCCCCTGCATTCCCGAATCTGTCGATGTTTCACGATGTTTCACGCTTATCCACAATGTGGACAAAATTGTTTATAATTCAGCCATAGCAGGCAGTGCCTGCAAAATGTTTCACGATGTTTCACAACTTAAATTTGCTTGAACCGGATAATCTTCCTGGTAGTATGATATGAGTCGGGGGTGAATAGGCTTCGACACTTGACAATCAGGTTCGCTGGCAAGCCGAGGATGGTATCAGCCTCGTAAACAAGGTACCAAAGAAATAAACGGCGAAAACAACTTCGCTCTGGCCGCTTAGTAGTGGTCACGGCAAACCGCGAGAGTGGTCCGGGTAGCGGGGAGCCGACGTAACACGGATCCTGTGGTGGGAAGGGTGATTGCCTCGTCTCACCGACAGTAAAAACGCGATCAACTGCCGGGCGTGTTCCCTGCCGCCGTCCGAGCAGAACAAGGCGGGGGAAGCTTGTAATCCCAGGGGCATGTGAGTCAGGCTGGACACGGGTTCGATTCCCGTCACCTCCACCATTTATTTTGTGCATACAGGAGAGAGAACATGGGCAAGGTACTGGCGCTGAGCAATCAGAAGGGCGGAGTGGGCAAGACAACCACCGCTGTGAACTTGAGTTACAACCTGTCGCGTGAGGGCAAGCGTTGCCTTATCTGCGACATTGACCCGCAGGGCAACGCAACAACGGGCATTGGTATAGACCGAGACAATATTGAGTTTTCCACCTACGACCTGCTCATCGAGGGCACACCTGCCTCTGATGTCATCATGAACACCGACTACCAGAACCTTGACATCATCCCATCAAACATTGAGCTGGCGGGAGCGGAGGTAGAACTAGTGGAGCAGAAGGCGCGGGAGAAGTGCCTCAGGAAAGCCTTTGAATCGATCAGAGATGGCTATGACTTCATAATCATAGACTGTCCTCCATCGCTCGGATTGCTGACGGTAAACGCGCTTGTGTCGGCAGACGCCATAATGATCCCCATCCAGACCGAGTACTACGCGCTGGAGGGGCTGTCTCAGTTAGTGTCCACCTACAAACTCATCAAGGGCAGTCTCAACCCCGAGCTGGAGATATTCGGCGTACTGCTGACCATGTATGACGAGCGCACCACTCTCTCGAGATCGGTTGCAGGAGAGGTCAAGAAGTTCTTCGGTCAGGAGCTGTTTGAGAATGTCATCCCCAGAAACGTACGCGTTTCGGAGGCTCCCTCCTACGGCAAGCCCATCTCTGTATACGATCCTTCATCAAAGGGGTCTCATTCCTATGAAGGGCTTGCGCGAGAGATCATATCGCGTGTAAACGCCGGCAGATAAGATAAAAAAAACATGTAAAGGAGAGTGGATGATGGCAAAGAAGACTAGACTGGGCAAAGGGCTTTCCGCTCTCCTGCCTGCAGAGGATATCAGCAAGGACGATGGCAAGGGTGGAGTCGTTGAGCTTACCATCTCAGAGATCGAATACTCACCGTTCCAACCTCGCACACAGCTGTCACAGGAGGCACTCGCTGAACTCGCCGAGTCGCTGAAGCGATCGGGTGTCATCCAGCCCGTTGTGGTCAGAGAGGTCGGTGGCAAGTTTGAGCTGATCGCAGGTGAACGCAGAATCCGCGCGGCAGAGATCGCCGGCTTCGACAAGATACCCGTTGTCATCCGCGAGATATCCGACAAGTCAGCTGCCGAGTTTGCCCTAGTGGAGAACATCCAGCGAGAGGACCTCAACCCCATAGACATCGCCAGAGCCATGAAACGTCTGCGTATCGACTTTGGCTACACCCAGGAGACCATCGCCGAAAGCGTGAAGAAATCTCGACCATACGTCACAAACCTCCTGAGACTGCTCGAGCTTCCCGACACCGTCCAGAACTCCATCCTGGCAGGTGAGATGTCAGAGGGACACGGCAGGACACTGCTGTCTCTGAAGGACGAGGATGCCATTCTGGAGGGTGCAGAGAAGATAAAGGCAGAGGGCATGTCTGTTCGGCAGACCGAGAAATACGTGAAGGATTTCCAGAAGATACGAACTGAGAAGCCCAAGCCTACACATACAACCCAGGAGCAGAAGCAGGTCGAGTCCATCCTCAGAGAGGTGCTGGGCACGAAGGTGAAGGTGGTCGGAAAGGCTATCAAGATAGACTTCTTTGGCGATGAGGACCTTATTCGAATCTGTGATATCATCGTGGGTCAGGGAGGGCGCTGATGCCCAAGACCAAGCACACGCTGTGGATTGACGCCAAGGACCTGCGCGGTCATGACCGATACACCGTAAAGAATCCTCATTTCAGGGTGTGGATGATGATAGTAGCCATCCTGGTGGTGACGGTGGGACTCGTACTCATGTTCGTGTTCATGCCCAGCTCAGACAGCCTAAGTGTTCACTTCAGCTCCATCCCAAACGGAGCAGATGTGTTCATTGATGGTGAGAGTGTTGGTCAGACACCGTGTGAGATGAATCTGGACAAGGGTGATTACGTGTTACGGATGGAAGCGGAGGGTTATCTTCCCGTCAGTGAACCCATCGATGTAACAGAGTCTAACAGATCGTTTTCCATCGTGTTTGCCGAGGGCAAATCAGAGGTGGCATTTGTCTCCAGTCCCGATGAGGTTAAGGTCTATGTCGATGATCAGTACATAGGCACGACCCCCTTTGTCTACCGTGATGCGATACTCGACGAACCGGTTACCATCAAGGCAGAGAAGTCCGGCTACTACTCCGTCTCCCAGATTGAAACCATCAGTGGTATCGAGGAGTACAAGATCAAACTTGAGCAGATAATGGTCGATGTCTACATCAACACCGAGCCACCTGCCGCCGAGTTGTTCATCGACTCCAGGCATGTTGGCACTACGCCATGGTCTGCAAAACTGTACTTCGGAGAGCATCATATCCGGATAGCCAAGGAGGGTGGATACAGGATTATTGAGGAGACCATCGAAGTAAAATCCAACCTTGAGGTGACCTACCCGCTTGAATCGGCGGGTATAGCCATACACGGTGTCCTGGGCGAAACGCACACTCCAGGAGCCAGGGTTTATGTTATCCCGCTCATCGCCAGTGTGGCGATGAAGAACACGTCACCTTGGGCGGTCGAACAGACAACCCCGGTTCAGTTACTGGCAGAGGATATGGCGGCGTATCTTACCCACAAGGAGATCGTGCCCGACCAGGCGCTTATAGTGGGTATGAGGTCTGAGTTTTCTGCATCGGCAGGCATGAAGGTAGTTGATGTCAACTCCGTAGGGGAGATTGAGGAGACCGAGATCGACATACGGTTCCCTGAAAGCGTTCAGGTTGATTTTCTCGGTCAGACCTTAGACGGCATAGGCTGGTTTTCCCTTCTGTCAGAGACACTTTCTCCCGCTGGATTGATTGAAAACAACCCCAGATTCGCCCGGCTTGATGGCAGGGTGGTTGATCGAGACAACCCCAGCCGTTTCTTCGACACGAGCGGTAGATCTGGTTTAGTTGTGATATCCCCTGATTATGACTATCTGGCTGTCGTGGGCGGAGGGATGGTAACCGTTTTCAGTTCAGAAGGTCAGCTGACCTCCACCGTTGGTGAAACAGCCGTTTTTGGTGATGGTGCAATATATATCTGTGACGAGAAAAGGTTGAAGGCAGTCAATCTGTTAACCCAGGCTGTCCAGTTCGTGGATGTGGGTATTGAGGGGGACAGTCTCCATCAGGCGGCTGGTTTTCTGCTCGTGCAAAATGTTGACTCCGCAACCGTTGTTGTTGATCTTGAAACCATGCGAGTGTTATCTTGGAGTCAATTGCTTGAGGATGAATATCCCGACATCGCTCCCCACTTCATCCCTGAGGGCATGTTCAGCCGAAGCGTTGCCGGCGAACACCACGTGCTTGCACTTGGCAAGGTCTTTGGGCTCAAGGTGCTGTTTGGATTGGGTGAAAAACCCTGTCTTTTAAATGTCTGGTTTGATAATACTCCCTTGAGGCTCGAGGACACGCTGACCGATCAGGGTACCTAGGGTCTCGATTTTACATGCCAGCCACACACAGTATTTTGTATTGGCAGATGTTTGCAGGAGTTTTTTGACGCATCATCCCCCCTACAAAGCATCATCATGTACTATTCTCATAATTCTGTGATACAACCCGAAAACGATATACTTATCTTAACATTAACATTGATTGCAGTGTAACGAATGGGTCACATAATTGTATTGCTGTTAAAGGGGGCGAGGCATGAATAGACTGGAGTGCGTGATAACGGTAATCGTCAGCGTGGTGTTAGTAGGTTTTGTGGTGTTTTTTGCGATCGGTCAGGGACAGTCATTTGGAGTACCGTTGAGCATCTCAGAATCGGATGCTCATGGCTGGTGGAAGGGAATACCTGAAGAACAAATCGAAAACCTGTACGGGTCAGGAAGAATAATCAAACCAGTTCGAATGTCTGGTGGAGAGCTGAAGACAATCGAGGGTGAGTTCAAAAATAACCCACTCAAGTCAAAACAGTTTACAATCGAACAGGAAAGTATCGAGAATGTTGTGGCCTTCCATGGTGACTGGATATATTATACAGTCGAGGATGAAGACTCTTGCGCCCTGTACGCGTATGATGTAAACACGGCGAAAGACATTGAGAAACTAACAGGAATTATCTCCCTTGATGTGTCGTCAGACGGAGAGATGATCTATGGCATCAAGCAGTCAGAGGAAGGGCAGGAGATGACCTTTGTATACCATATCCCCACCGACTGCCACACGTACATGTACAACGGTGAACGACATGTGCACCCGATTGGATGCGAAGATGGAAGGCTTTTGTTCTGCGTGGTGGAAGATGACAACTGGGAGATGGTTGACGACTTCTACATTGTTCAGACTCCATTTGATCACAGTTATGATTCAAGGCAATCCCAGCAGGCGAAGAATGGATCTATGATTGTAAAAAAGTGGGCAAAAGTCGGTTACGACTATGAGGGTAATAAAGTTGGAGAAACCTGGTGGGGAAGAACGGGTTGCCCAATGCCTAGAGTGACTGATGATTCACCAAACTCGATTATGATCCAACCCGTAACTCCCACATTTACAAAAGAAGGAGATACTGAATTCATATCCCAGAAACTGCCCATGCAACTGAGTGACCGGCAGATCGAAACCATCCAGTTCAACGGCATGTACATCCTATACGATTTTAACCAAGAGGATCATGGCATGATAATGGTTGTTGATGATAATTCATCTTTGATTCCAATTGGTATTACATATAGTGAAGATAGTCTCCCTGAACACGCTATACTGGTTGGTGAACATCTGGTGTGGTTGGACATGTTGGGTGTTGAGAAGGATGAAATCAACAGCATTGACGACTACATGAGACCGCAGTTTGACCTGATGGCGTATCACATCCCGTCAGAGCATACCTTCAAGATAAACCATGTTGGCTATGGAGCCTCGGTGAATGCAAATCTGACCGTGTCCGCAGTTGGCAACTGCATATACTACAATACGGACAGGCTGGATGATGACACCGTGAATCCGATGATTATCAAAACGCACCTTGATGGTACTGATATGCTGGATGAGTATGTCATATTCCCAGAGGAGATACCCATGTTCACGGTGGGGGAAGGAGATTGGCTGATTAGGATAGATATTTTTGCTTCTCTACCCGAACAGGACGGGTTTATCAGCCTGAATAAAAATATCGTAAATACCGATGATCTGGTGAGGGTTGAAGGTTATAAGAACATAGAAGACAAGACCATGTCCTACCCGATGATTGTGGCGGAAGACAGCGGTGACCTGCTGGTTGTGGAGTCCATCAAGGAAGGTGAGAGCATCACAGGTGCGATATACACGCGGTAGAGGGTTTGAAAAAAAGGGCGTTATGCCCCTTAATTCGTACACACAGTTTTCATATAACCCTTATCATCTCCGAAGGGTTGTACTCACAGTCATTCCTGGTTTGAATTTGTGTACAGATGTGCCTGAGAATTTCACTGGATTCCCGCTTATGCGGGAATAAAGAAGTAGAAGCGGGAGCGACATAGTAGAAAGGGGAATGATGTGTGGGTTGATGCTCTTTTTTGAGAGAAAAGAGAAGGGGTTATGGATGGAAAACATATTGAGTGTGTCAGATGCATAATGCCCAAAACCATTCCTACTGAATCTCAGTCGCAGTTTCAAGGGATTATTTTGTTTCGATGGATACAGATATAATTGTTGGTTTTCCTGGCGGGGGGTTAACCCCCCGCCAGGTGTTAGTCTTAGCTAAAAACTCCTCGTCAAATAAGGGGCAGGTTGGTCACTCAACGGTAATCGTCCAGCTCTTGCCCTCTCCCTCCAGCACGACCGTCTTACGGTACTCGAACACGGGCGGCTTCTCGTCTGGGAATGTCAGCATGAACTTGAAGGTCTTCTTGCGGGGACCCATCGACTTGTCTTCCTCGCGCTCGACAAACGCCTTGTATGTGTCCTCGCCGTGTGTCACGTCGAACTCGCCCCTGCTTGGAAACAGGTTCTCCCTGCCCCGCTGGAGCAGGATATACTCGCCTCGAACCTCTTGGCCCGAAAGCTTCTTTGTGAATCGTTCCATTGTCTTTCTCCTTTTGACTCGACTATATAGTAGTTGATTTGATAAAATAAACAAGATAGCATCAGCATGTGGGATACACCAAACAGACCGCCATCATATTTGACTCCAGCCTGGCAGGAGAGCATGACAAATACCTCGAGATGATTGTAGAGGACGGCAGGCGCGTGTCTGCCAGGATTCGCAAGGCAAGGCACACTAAGTCAAAGTGGGGGGCTTCGGCAGAACCTGTGTCGGTGGTAAGCATTCAGCTGTACGAGAAGCAGTCTCGGCTAACGGTGACGGGTATGTCGGCGTTGGAGACGTTTGAGGGAATCGATAAAACCTATGAGAGATTGCTGGCTTCCGCCTACATAGCTGAGGTAATAAAAGGCACAACGCCATACGGGGTGCCAGAGAGTGACACGTTTGAGATAACGGTGGACACGTACAGGTTGCTTGCCCAATCGGAGGATGTCATAATGACGGTCAACACCTTCCTTGCAACCATCATCCAATCGGCGGGATACGCAATCGAGTTGGACTACTGCTGTGAGTGTGGGAGAGAGATGACAGGAGACAGACGCTTTTCTGTCGATGAGGTGTCGGTGGTGTGTCCAGACTGCAGGTCATATGGAACGGTTCGGATCCCAGAGTTTGCGGTCACCGCCATCAGAAGATTGTGTTATGGGGACAGTGTCGCACCAGGCGAGATGAATGCAAAGCTTTCAGCTGGCATACACATGTTTTTTGAGCGGATAATCGAGGGTAAGTTCAACTGCAGACCCAGGTCGTCGCTAAGGTTGCGGGGGTTGTAGACATATTATTCAATGTTTATATATTTGTAATCTCTTTATCTAAGTCTATAAATAATCTGAGGAATCTTTTTCTTGCGTAGAACGCTCTGGTTTTTGACCCATGCCCCCTACCTTTTGTTCTTGGTTGAATGTAGACGCCCATCTTTCCTGTCAAGTGATTAAAACCATTATCATGCGATAATATTGTGTCTCTAATAAGATTGTAATCGGTTTCAACCTGATTGTATGCCTTCCCTTTAAGATTTATCTCAGTAACTGAGTGAACATAACTGGGTGATGAATAATCTACACCAACTGTGCGTGCAACGATTATTATTTTTTTTAGCTTCAAAAGTAGATGACTGTTTCTGAACGATGTATTAGCCACGTTTACAGGATCAATCATTGTAATAGCCATAGTTTCTTTGAATGAAAGATCGCCATTTTTCAAGTGCTTCAATGGAATTGACTTTAACTCCCATGAACCAAAATTTGGATTTCTGGATGAGTTTAAAGGCAATCCTAAGTATCTTTCAAATACATGACCTGCCCATCCTTTATTCACCTTACCATTATCTTTTAATACCGTAATACCATATCTCTTTGCTAAAGTATGCAACTCGGTACCCTTAAGTAATTGCAATTTTTGCCAAGCTTCTGTTCTATCCAAAATTACCTGTACCCTCTAATACTCCTGCAAATTGTATTTTTTGTATAACTTCATTCAATCTTGGTATTGCTAAGCTATCAAGATAATCTTTATTGTTGTCTACCCCGATATACTTCCTGCCGTATCTTATCGCCACAACACCGCTGGTTGCGCTTCCACAGAACGGATCAAGGATGATGTCGCCTTCGTTGCTTGACGACAGAATGATTCGCTCCAAAAGAGCCTCAGGCTTCTGTGTGGGGTGCTTGCCATGCCTCTTCTCGAAGGGCTTTGGAGTGCATATCGACCAGACGCTCCTCATCTGCTTGCCAGGCTTCTTTAACGCGTCGCTGTGCCAATTACCGTTCTTTGTTGCGTCATAGTTGAAGGTGTGTTTTGCTTTCTTGCTCTTCCTAGCCCAGAGGAGCGTTTCGTGACTCGCTGTAAACATCCTGCAGGATAGATTCGGGGATGCGTTTGGTTTGAACCACACTATGTCGTTTATCAGATGCCAGCCCAATCTTTGGAGGGCGAATCCGCAGGAGTAGATGGAATGATACGTCCCGGACACCCACAGAGAGCCGTTGTCTTTAAGTACCCTTTGACACTCCATAAGCCACCTTGAATGGAACTCGAAATCTTCCTCTACCCCCGAGCTGACATCCCAATCTCCCTTATTTACACTCACACGCTTGCCTGCATGGCAGGTAAAGCCGCCATTAGAGAGGTTATATGGCGGGTCAGCGAAGATCATGTCAATGCTCTTTTCGGGTATTGAGTTCATGACCTCGGTAGCCTCTCTATGGTAAAGCCTGAGTCCTTTTTGACTGTAGTGTGCCTTCATATGTGTGCCTTCCTGTAATGTAATCGCAACTTACTCTGTGACAGATATTAACACACTAGGGTAGTTCAATCAAATGAATATTGGTTGGTTTTCTCCTCAATGAATCCGATGATTATTCCATCTCAATGATTCGCATCCTCTGCGAACCAGTTCCTATCTTGACCAAATCATCTGCGCCAAGCTAAACCCCCACCATCTTTACATATAACTCCTGGCAAGATAGAATGATCAACTGCTATGTCACCGCTAAACAACATACTGCTATCGATAAACAGACTGCTTTCCAAAAAGAAGCGTATCCATCCGCTGATGCTGGATAAGGAGAGCAAGGGAGCGTATGCACGATGGGAGTATGATCTGGCGAAGAAGACCCTCCTGTATTTCCCCGATGAGATGGTGAACCCAAAGCTGTTTGAAGGCAAGCGGGTGCTTGACCTGTGCTGTGGGGCAGGAGGCAAGAGTGTCCTGTTGGCGCAGATGGGAGCAAGGGTGACTGCTGTTGACATTGATGAGGGGTTCATTGATATGGCACGCGACTTCGCTGATTCACAGGATATTGATATCGACTTCCAGGTGGGAGACGCCAGGGACCTGAGGTTCGAAGAGAAAAGCTTTGACTACGTCTTCTCCTTTGATGCACTGGAACATGTTGACCCACCCGAGGACATGCTGACTCAAGCGAAAAGGGTGCTGGTTTGCGGTGGAAGACTCATCATGTCGTTTACAAACTGGGAGCGTCACGATGGTCACCACATGACAGACGCCATCTCGCTTCCCTGGATTCACCTGATGATATCCCAGAAGAGACTGCTTGATATGTACCGTCATCTGGTGGGTGACGACATGTATGTGTTACGAGCAGGTAGCCTTGAATCAGAGAGGATTGCATATGTGAACAGGCTGAGGCTGAAGACTGCCAGACGGATAATTGAAGAGTCTGGATTTAAAAGGATTCACTACAGAGAGATAACATACGGTGGCGCTCTTGGGGCGATCGCCGGCATCCCCGGGATGAAAAAATATCTGACCAGGGTCATAACAACGGTTTTGGAGGTGTGAGATGAAGAGAAAAGACAAAGAGATGATAAGAGACCTTTCGGGCAAGATGACCGAAAGACAGGCAAAACGGATCCGCGAGGAGAAGCGACAGGAGAAGAGAGAGCAGAAGAAAAAAGTTGCAAAGCAGAGGCTGATTGTCTTTGGTGTCGTGGTCATTGTAGCACTTATCGTGGCTGGCGTATTCATTTTGATCAACAGCTCCGGCGGTGAGAACACCACAACAGACATCACTGAACCCGACAAGGAATTGTCTGGTAGAAGCGCAGTTGTAAAAACTCCTGCTGGTCAGTTCACCGTTGAGCTGTTTGGAGACAAGGCACCGAAGGCGGTAGAGAAGTTCATCACCGTTGCAGGCGAGGGACACTATGACGACTCATTCTTCCATCGCATCTCCGATGATGGCTTCATCGAGTGCGCCATCAATGAGAATTCACCGGGTAGACCTGGCTTTGACACGACCATGGACATGGAGGTCAACGGACTCGCACCCGAGGCTTATTCTGTTGTCTTTGTTCCACAGCCTGATGGTCCTGGCATGATGAAGACTGGTTTCTTCCGCATCTACAAGGAACCACCGACAGATCCCACAACTGCAGGCACCGTGTTTGGCAAAGTGGTTGGTGGCAAGGAAGTGGTTGATATGCTGTTGACTGTGGAGAAAGTACTGCAACCTCCAGACAAAAACTATGATGTGCCCAGCGATGAGGTGTCATATCCCTACAATATCGATGACGTGCGCGTCAATACCATAGAGATCGTAGATTAATAACTGTAGATGGTACACTCTGCATCCTCGAATGGAGGGTGTACCATCTTGATTAGGTGTAACAAAAGGGAGGGAAGTGAAAATGAGTATGTTTGATGTATTTGCATTCGTTCCCAGTGAACTGACCGAAGAGCAGATAGGGGAGCACTACGGGTTGTATCAGCAGATCTACAGTGAGGGTTCTATCATGTCTCCCGATTCTTATGATGCGTATAGGCGTGATCACCTGCATTGTCACAAGACAAGCCGTAAGTTCAGCTTTGAAGCCCGGAAAGACGGAGCATTGATTGGTTTTTCAACTGTCTCCGTTACAAATCCAGAAATGCCTGCCCCCCAGACGGAAAGAGTGAAGTCATGGGTTGATATTGATGTGCATGAGGGTTACAGGAGAAATGGCATTGGCACGGCACTTCTGCGCAACTTGCTGGATGTCATATCAGATTTTTGAATAGAGAAAGTCTTTGCAGGACTGTGGACAGAGTCGGGCAAGGCGTTTTGTGAACAGTTGGGCGGAAGCGTTGCAGACAGGTGTGTGCTGTCCTTCTTTGATATAAAGACTGCGGACTGGCAGACAATAACTGGTCTACAGGAGAAAATTTCCACCAGGAACAGGGACTATTCAGTCGATATCACCCATGGTCTCAGGCAGGAGGATGAAGCCGACTATAAGAGACTGTTCCATGTGTTTGCTGAGCAGATATCACAGTACTCAGGCGAGTGGGACTATGATCACGATTACTTTGAATCAGAACTAACGATAAATCAGGAGAGAATGAAAGAAACGCGTGAGGTGAGTATCCTTGCCTACGCAAGGAACAATGGAAACGCTGTGGGGATGTCTGAACTGAGATACGATCCGAAGAGACCCATCGAGCTGTACACCGAGATAACGGGTGTAATGCCCGATCATCGCAAGCGGGGGCTGAGCAAGTGGATGAAGGCAAAGCTCTTTCAGTTTGTCTCAGAGTACATGCCCGAGATCAAGTACATCAAGACGGACAATGACGAGGACAACAATGTCATGAGGGACACAAACGAGCTGTTCGGATTCAAGAACATGCTCAGGAAACTGCCGGCTTGGATGGGGTTTGTGTTTGACTATGACAAGCTCCGTGAACGGGTGAGAGATTAGCTGAATGGCGGTACATGCCTGAACACAATGTGGATAACTTTGGTAAATAATGAGACACCATAACAACAGTCATCTGTAAATATCCAAACAACACTTCATTTATGAACAGATGACCGGCTGTCAAATGAGCGGGAATAATAGGCTTTCTGGTTTTCCACATTGTTATCCACAGTGTGTATAAAACTTTGATGAAATATTTTTTATTTCTGCTACAATCGGTCTATAATGTGCAGAAAGCTACTATTGGTGAGCGTTGGTTTGGTTTTAACCATATTGATGACGGGCTGTTCATCGACCTCGGGCAACGACTATGCCCGGGAGAGGTGGAGTGTTTCAGGTGGGATGGGCAAGGCATACTCAACGAGTTCTCGTCTATGTAGAGATATTTCGTCACAATGGGATGTCAGGCTGGTAAACGGGATGGCATGGACGAATCTCGTCTCGGACGGCAAGCACGCTTATGCGCTGATAAATGGTGCTGACGGGTATGAGGTGGTCAAGATCAGGGTAGAATCGGGTGGTGTGGTTGTATCTAATCAGGATCTTATGGGGCTTATGATCCAAGCACTGACGGGGACAGTGGACACAAATGACACTGACGCGACCGTGTTTCGCGATGTGCCGGATGATGTCAGCTTCCAGCTGACGCTTACATCAGGTGTGCTGACATTGCTTTCTGAATCTGAGATAGTAGCCATTGATATGGATGACATGAGGGCATTGTGGAGGGAAAAGGTTCGAGACAACAACATTGAAAGTGTGTGCGGGATAGGCGAGCGTGTGATGTGTACAACGTCCACTGCAAGTGTGATGGCACTTTCTGCCCGAACGGGCATGCCCCAGTGGGAACAAGCGCTTGATGATGGATATGACTTCAGGTTTGTCACAGCCAGTCAAGAGATCACGCTGGTGTATGGATTCTCAAAGGGTGACGGGGTGTCGATTACAGTAGCCTTGTCTACTACAGACGGTGAGGTGTTGTGGATGAAGGAGTCGCTTGGTGTAGCCACGAAACCGCCTCAGATTCTGAGTGGGAAGGCATATATCTCAGAGAGTGGCAAGTTCTCGTGCATGGATGTGAGGAACGGCAGGGAGCTGTGGTCACAGTTTTTTGAGATTGAGGTTAGTGATGATGATGGTGAGGAGGTCGAGAATGATGGGGATGGGCAGACGTCTACCATACCCGCAAGGATTGTTGTGACTCCGGCTCTGACTGAAGATTACGCGTTCCTGGTGGTGGGTGACCAGCTGAAGGCGATGAGCAGTCAAAACGGTAGACCAGAGGGCTCTGTAACCCTGCCAGAGGGTGTCACACCGAAATTCATGCTGGCATCTGACCAACACCTGTATCTGGTAGCAGACGGGGAGCCGTTTATGTATCAGTATGACGCTTACTCTCTAGAGCTGGAGCGTCGATTCGTGGGAGGTTCGCGCGAGGTCATCTCTGCACTGATAACAGATGTCATAATACTGCAGACTCGGGATTCGATCGTTTGCTATGGGTGCAGATAGTTTACAATAAACATTTTTTGGCGGTGCGTCCTGATGGTTACTTATTTGTGGGTGCTATACTCATAACACATAAACACAGGTTTTATAAAAAAACTGCAAGCTACCCCTTATCACACCTAGAGGGTTAGATACTCCCTGTCATTCAGGCTTAACAGAAATCCAGTGTGAAACTGGTAGCGGTTGAGATATTTGAAATTATTTACGGACAGACGTGTCCGAGAATTCTGCTTGATTCCCGCTTTAGCGGGAATGACGTAGAGGCAAAACGGGAATGAGGTGAAAAAGGATTGACGTAGCAAAAAAGAGAATGACAGAGAAGAAATTTAGAATGACGTCGAAAAACTGTAATTACGTAGAAGAAAGCAAGAATTATGGTAAGGAGGTCGAGGATGACGAGGAAGGTGATGCACCTTTTTAAGGGAAGATAGGAGTGGTCATGGATGAAGAATTTATTGTGTGTCAGGGGCATAATGCATTTTGACATGTATTGTAATCAATAAGGTTGAACATGGGAATCCTTTGTGTTATCATGACTGTGTTTGAGATGCTGGCATGGAGGTTGTGGATATGAAAAAAGCAATACATGTTGCTGTCACGGTTTTATCAGTCGTTATACTTTTGTCTTCTTGTGGTACGCCTGAACCACCGATGAAGGATATGGATTCACAACAACCTGCAGTTGGTGCTCAATGGTATTGTGCTGATGGATCTGTGTATGATCCACTTTCAGAGCCGAACCTTGCCAATGTCAGCAGGAATGATGATAACTCTTGGCCCCCTACTCTTTGCATTGACTCATCAGGCAATCCTCACATCGCATGGTTTGATAACAGCGATGATGGGAACTATGAAATACTCTACACCAGATGGGATGGCAGTGATTGGGTGTGTGCAGATGGCAGTGTGTATGATCCGTTGGCGGGTAATGCCAACGTCAGCAGAAACAATGCCTGGTCCCAAAATCCCTCTCTTGCCCTCGACTCCTCAGGAAATCCACACATTGCGTGGCACGATGGAAGTTTTGGGAGACTAGAGATACTTTACACCCGTTGGAACGGTAGCGATTGGGTGTGTGCTGATAATTCTGTGTATGACCCGAAAGCAGATCCGAACGCAGCCAATGTCAGCAGGAACAGCTATAGCTCTTGTGATCCCTCTCTTGCCCTCGACTCCTCAGACAATCCTCACATTGCGTGGCATGATGAAAGAATCTATAACGAATTCTATGAAATACTCTACACCCGTTGGAACGGTAGCGAATGGGCGTGCGCAGATGGTGAAGTTTATGATCCAGTCGCAGAACCGAATCCAGCCAATCTAAGCAGGAACAGTGGCAGATCTACTCAACCCTCACTTGCTCTGGACTCTTCAGGCAAACCTCATATTTCATGGGAGGATGATTACGGTTATATAAATGAAGAGATACTCTACGCCCACTGGAATGGTACTGACTGGGTATGCGCTGGTGGTGATGTTTACGATCCGGATACAGAGAATGCCAATGTCAGCTGGAGTGGAGGTATATCTCACTACCCCTCACTTGCCCTGGACTCCTCAGGCAATCCACATATTGCATGGGAATATAGTGGCTATGGGAGACGTGAGATAATCTACACTTACTGGAATGGCATGAAATGGGTATGTGCAAATGGTGATGTTTATGATCCTGCTACACGGTATGCAAATGTCAGCTGGAACAGTTTAAACTCTTACTACCCCTCGCTTGCCCTCGACTCATCAGGCAACCCACATATTGCGTGGTTTGATTACAGCTATAGAAACGATGATATACTCTACACCTATTGGAATGGCAATAAATGGGTATTAGCAGATGGTAGAACGAGTTATGACCGTTTCACGGGCAATGCCAGTGTCAGCAGGAACAGTGGTTACTCTTGGCGTCCCTCCCTTTCTCTGGACTTCTCAGGCAATCCTCATATTGCATGGCGAGATGATAGCTATGGAAAGCATGATATATACTACATCCATTGGAAAGATGGCGATTGAGTGTCAATAGGGGGTGAAGTGTACGACTCTCTGAAAGGTAATGCCAATTTGAGCAGGAACAGGGGTGTCTCTTGGGGTTCCTCCCTTGATCTAGATTCATCTGACAAACCTCACATTGCATGGTTTGATGGTAGTTATGTTGGGCATGATGAGATTATGTATGTGAAAGGAAAATTGCTTTCAAAAGAAATGTCTCCTCAATAACAAACACTGTAAAGATGTTCATAAATAAAGGAACGTAGACAGCCGGTCAGGGGTTGCTGTGTGGAACTAAAAGAACAAATATGTGTATGTTGATATGTGGAAGGGGGTAGGCATGAGCAAGCTTAAGGTTATTGTCACGGTTGTCACAGTAATAACGATTGTTGGGTTGATTGGTTATTTTATGATGGATGAAACCTTCAATCAGCAGGATGAAGCAAATGAAACCGATAATCTAGCTATCATTACTGAAAACAACAGCATCATAATCAATCAGGATCGAACAGTGAAATCATCTAGGATTGATCCAGAAGAGCAATCATTTGAGATAAGTGGTGATAACAGGATAACTGTACTCAAAGACAGCTATGATGGTGAGAACTTTTACTTCTTGGAATCAACAGATGAGTATATGGCTGATGTCTATATCCACAACATAGAATCGGGTGAGTCCGAACTCGTACTGGCTGATATCTTTGGTGCTTCGGGTATGTGTGTTGCCGATGGTTGCATTGCGGGTTGGAAGCCTCTTACTGATGGACGGAAGGCTTTGTTTGTCTATAATACAGAAACGGATGAGATGAGGATGCTTGAACCTTATGGTAAGGGGATTCACTATCAGATAAATGGATTTGTAGGTGGAAGATTGTTTTTCACAAAGAAGCAATCCAGCAGTGAAGAACCGAACAGCATAGATAAAACAATGCATATCTACGATTGGTTTACTGATGAAACACGTTTGATAGAGGCATTTGATAATAACTCACCTAAAGATTCAATGTTTATCGGAGACGAGATAGTAATAAGCGATCGGTATTTGCTGATGAGAGCCCAGATTCCACCCGATTATCAGTCGGATGAGTTTTACTCTGATGATCAAGGCTTTGTTACCAAGGGGAAAAACTTGCAAAAACTGCCGACTGCAATTCTGATATACGACTTGGAAGAGGATGAATGGTTGGCACCATTTGAGATGAGCAGGAACGCCTTCGCCTACTATGATATTGCGGGTGATTATATCGTGTGGATTGATATGGGTGATGACATTATCAAGCTGATGGATAGTGGTATACAACATCATGATCAATACTACCCATTGCCGATAATGGAAGCCCTCATGGGATACCACATACCAACCGGTAAATCTGTTGTCCTGAGTGATAGAAATCACACAATAAGTTATGTAGTCGAGTGTGATGAGAACGCAGTGTATTACTTTGAGGATAACAAAGACCCATATTACAGGACAGAACCAGTATTTGTTAAGGTCAGTCTGGATTCTGATGTAACAGAAATCAGGAAACAAATGGCGATGCGAACTGATAAAGTAGCTTTAAAAATAAATCCTTTGGGTGAATGGGTTGTCCTGCTGATGGACAACGGATACAAACATGTATATGATGTTTACAACCTTGAACAGGACACCATGTTCTCTTTGGATTTTGTAATGGATGATATAGAGTTTGATCTGAGAGCTTGTCGGTGGTCGATGTTCCAGTCACATGGCGATAAACTGCTGGAGGTTGCGCATCCCGATTCCGATGAGACAGCCATAAGGGGGATTGTCTACTCGCTGGAATAGGTGTTTGATTTATCAATGTTTATATTTTACTGGTAGCGTCTTTGTTTGGTGAGTACTTACGAAGATTGAAATAGCTGATATTACTAGCGACCGTTTGATTGGTTTTGTAACAAAACAGAGATTCGATCGTTTATCATGATAGCTGTAAATTGTGACTGCATTTCTTATTTATCATTATCGTTCCTATGCTGTTGTGTGAAAGATATTGAGGAGTGGAAGTAAACTTTGAAGGAGCACTTATTCTAGATATGTCGAATGAGGGAATATTTAGGATTAACATGGTTGAGTATTGAAAACATTGGTAGAGATTGTGAACCTGAAAAGTATAAATGCAACTATTTGTAACAGACATTAATCCAGCAGTATGTGCCAGACATCTCGATGATGTCAGATTGAACAAGATCATTGTTGAATCTGCTCAGTTAATATCAACATCACACCCTGAGCTTATCCATAAACCATATAAAGCAACGCATATAAATCATCCGCTTGTTGTATGGATATCTGAAGATATTGAAAATTATTACTGGACAGTTGACTATTTCAAAGCCCTTTGTTGTCAAAGAATAAAAAGATTTCCAAACAGATTGATACATAAAACAGCTTTTAGATTCGAGAATATCAAGTCAGGGAAATGGTCTTTAAAGGAAGAAGACTTCTATAATTGCACTCCATACAAAGATATACCTACCTTTGAAGCATACAAAAGATATCTACTTGATAAATGGAAGACAAGTAAAAGCAGACCAACTTGGGGTGGTGATGTCAAAGACGATTTAGCAAAGATATTTAGTTTTCCATGCCTTAGTTAACTCGTAGAGAATCAAAGCCACGAAAGTAGTCAGATTATTGTTTGTTGCCATGTAGACAATATCGAGTATCAAACAGGACATATAAATAATGTTACTAAATGTATTAAAAATAGCGAATTTAATAATTGACGTCTAAGGATAATTGTAATATGGTTACCAGTAACAGCATGCAATAACTTTGATATAAAATGCGTGTTTATGTTTAGGAGAAGATACAGATATCAATATACTTGGTGTAGAGCTAAACTTCAAACCGCCAACGCCTCCAAAGAGGCATGGGTTCAAGGAAAATTTGAAATACCTTATGAAGATTTTGCCCTTTGCCAGACCCTTCTTAAAACATTTTTTTCTTATCTCTGCGTTTTCAATGATATCCGCAGCTTTTGGCCTATTGCTACCATTTGCTCCAAAACTAATCCTTGATATTGGTGTCGCCAATAGCGACATGGGGTTTATTGTGAGTGTGTCATTGTTTACCTTCTGGTTTTCTCTGAGTTCTACAGTCATAAATTGGTATATCGGCAGATATAGTGAGTATTTAAGTGAGTTTGTATCCTACAAGACTCAAGCTGATTTCATAAAGAAGCTGTCCGTGCTTGATGAGGAGTACTACGAATCACAACGAAGTGGTGATTTGATAGCCCGATCAGGCGGACTGAGTTCTGGCATTAATTTCATATCCAGCTCAATTCAAACCGTGATGACACTGATAGTCAGAATCATAGCTATCCCGACGGCTATTGCGATAATGGATTGGAGGATAGCCGCTTTTGGTTTCCCTGCAATCATTGTATCTACTATCGCAATGTATTATATACAAAGACTCATAAGAAGCTACCAGAAGGCAAGAGCAGACCAGTCGGGCAAGCTCAGAGCGTCACTCTTTGACTTGGTGTCTACATTGTCGGACCTAAGAATGTCAGGTCAGACAAAACGTTCAATATTCTATTATCTCAAAGAGTACATTAAAGTATGGAAAATGAGGGTTGTGATATCGCTTGTTTCGTCGGGATTTGGCTTAGCACAGACCGTCTTTTTCTCCCTGCTGTCTCTTGGATTGAGCATCTTTGGATGGTCACAGGTTGTAGCTGGTGTTTGGACATTGGGTACCATGAGTGCGATACTCGTCGCATTGGGGTATATTTCTTCCCCATTCCAATCATTGTTTGGTTTGTGGGAAAGGCTCGTTTCAACAAGCGTTTCTATACAGCGTTACTTCGAGGTATATGATGCGCCTCTGTTACCACCCAGTGGAAATAAAACTGTGATGAGTAAGCCCCATGATATAGAATCGGTAGACATTTCTTTTAGATACAAAAGCGGTCCACTTGTTCTCAAGAAAGCCAGCATATCAAGTAAACCTGGTGAGTTAATAGCCCTGACTGGTGATTCAGGTGCCGGGAAAACAACCATGCTGAAGATATTGGCAGGACTGATGAGACCCAAAGACGGTAAGGTTATTGTAGATGGTGTTTCTCTAGAGGAGATAGATAGTATCTCCTGGCGGGCTCAGGTTGGGTTCCTTTCTCAGAATCCATTCTTTGTCTCTGGAGATATTGTCGACAACCTGACCCTTCTCAACACCAACACAAAGGGAGTAGAAGAGATAATAGAGATGATGCGTCTTGGTAAGGTGCGTGAAAGGCTTGGGAGTCAGTCACTTGGTGAAGGGGCAAGAGGGGTTTCAGCGGGGGAGAAACAGCGTATCGCTTTTGGCAGGGTGCTCCTTTACAACAGACCTATTCTGCTTCTGGATGAACCACTATCCCAAGTGGATGTCCCAACTGTAAAAGACATTTTCAGCGACATCGAACCAACACTCAGACGCGGCAACTGCATTATCGTCACACACAACCCCCTACTTCTGAATATGTGTGACCGAACATACCACCTGTTTAAAGGCTCTGTCTATGATGAGGGAGAGGGGCAATGAGACACCACAGATC
>CAZTGD010000030.1:0-23805 GCA_964613055.1 uncultured Caldisericales bacterium
TTCACCTGCATATTGTCGGTTAACTTGTAAACATGTATCAATGATTATTGAGTGTATTTAACAGATATTTTCCCGATAATATGTTCGGGTATGTATGATCATCCTCTTGCACTAAGCTTGTTTGTACTCCTCCCCAATATCTTCCACACAGCAACACCTTTCTTGCCTCTTATTCTTTATGGTCCAAAATAACTCTCATAAAGTTCTATCCCACTTTGAACAGGTGACTCATCAATCAATGTTAGTATTCTCTTTCTGAACCTAACGAAGAGCTTCCCCACTGTCACACGAGAAATATTTGTGAAATCTGTAGTTTGCCTTATTGTAAAATCATGTTCAAAACATCTGACTATTTCTCTGAATTTTCTCTCTGAAATATGGGAGTGATATATATACTTGTTCTTCATAGAGCTCTCTTACCATAGCACACTTGTGTGCTGGGGCTAAATTAGTGAGAGCCTATTTTATTAAAACTACATTTTTTCTGTACACCTCTGCTTGATCTCCTTGATTGATATTGTATATTAGCAATATCTGATCATATCTTATGATCCAAGAAAGGAGTTGGGGTAAATGAAGCCAAGTTGGATAGTATTGCGTCATTATGTCAGTGGGAATAGGGATTCTATTGCAAAACAGCACAGACTCGCTGAGGTTGTTCGATAGAAACAGTGTTCATATCATTATGTGGTATTTACAGATGGTTCTTACTGGATGCTTAATAGCCCAAACAAACCAGAAGGACATTGTGGGATAAACAATCCCTGGTATGCCAAGAACAAAAAAACCTGTAACTATAACTCAATTGGAGTGTGTGTTATGGGCAATTATGAAACTGGATACATGGGAGATGACCAAAGGAATGTGGTCATTGGATTACTAGCTTAACTGTGTGAAGATCTCAAGATATCCCCTGACAATATCATAAAACACAGAGATGTGTGGGCAACTGCATGTCCGGGAAAGAACTACCCGTACCGGGAGATACTGGAAGGTGTTAGGAAAATATTGAGATCGAATCTGGTTTTTACACCAGGTTATTCAGTTATACTCTTTAAGGACAATCGGGTTAACCTTGAGAAAGAACCAGTTATTCTAAGGGGAGTAACGTTTTTTCCATTAAGGGATATTTTAGAGTTAATAGGATACACAGTCGATTGGGACCAACAGCAAGCAATGGTCGTTGCTCTAAAAAGAAATGACACAATCAATCTTTGGCCTGGGAGAAAAGAGATTACGATCAATGGAAAGCAGAAAAGACTTGATCATGAAGTGATTAACATCTGGGGAACAATAGTAGTGCCATTCAGGTCTTTGATGGAGCTGTTGTGTTACAATGTTAATTGGTTACCTGAATCAGGTGAGGTTCAAGCTGTTAAGCACTGAAAATAAAGAGCGACATGGATATCTTCTGCGTAGTCGAAATGGTTAACCCCAATCATGCCATAGCTGATTTTGATGATTTGTGATGCTGTGTATTGTAGTTATCTCAGATTAAAACAGTTTTTCTAAGGGCGCAGTTATGTAATGGTTGTTATCTGAGAACAGGTGCAACTCGCCTGTTCTTTCAATAAATTCGGAGTAGTAAATGGATTCAGCTAGACCAGTAAATTCGATTATCTTGACTTCATTCCTTTTTGAGTTGGGTATGAGAATACTCGCCTTGTGGTCGAATTCTCCATCCAATCCAAAGAGAAAAAGGTCACCATACTTTGCTGATCTGATAAAATCTATGGTTTCGTACTTACCACTGCATATCTTATTTATGGATATCTCTCTTTCGTGATCTTTAAGATATCGTCTTACCCAAAGGAGTTCATCTTGACCCTCATATATCGTTGCGTTAAGACCAAATTCTATCTTTTCGATATCCTTCCTTGCTATTATTTCCTTTTTCTGCATATCGATTACGTTGTATTGATAACCATCATAGAGGTTTACAATCCCAGGTCGTTCATCCCATTCGAGTCTCCAGAGATATGAATTATCATTTGCTCCTGGAATCTCGATTGGCCATAGGAAGTTATACTTCCCGCCTTCTGTTGTGAAGGCAAGAAGACGTCCTCCATTAAACCCAATCTGCCTTTTTGAACATCTCACTCGAGATGGGAACAGTGTTTCCTGTTTAAATTTCTGCTCAGATGTTAGTCTCCCATCGTCTGCACTGTGATGGTTTATCAGCAACAGACTTTCGTCCTGGAGTGTGATATCGGGGTAGTGAGGACTACTGGAGGGAGTCAAACCGATTATATAATCACATGGGGTTTCAACTTTGAATTTTTCTTCAATTGAATGTTTCCCGTTCAGATTGGTCAGTTGATATGATGATGGCAACTTGAAACCAATAATATAATTTGAGTTGTCACCAGAAACCAGAAGAATGATTGTACCGTGGCCGAATTGGTTGATTATCGGTTTCTTTGGATGGTAGGTTTCATCTTTGTTTTCAGTACTCCCATAAAACTCCCATGACAGCACATCTCCATCAATTTTCACTGAAGTGATGACCCTCTCTCGAAATACGTTATTGCATATGTGCATGTATTTATCGGTGATTATAACCGGATGAAAGCCACCGCCTATTCTTGGTATGTAGACCATCACATCTCCAGAGATAAAATTCCCCGGTACTTTCCTAATCATAAATCCCCCTTAATCCTCAAATCCATACAGTTTTATCGTATTTGTGGGTTTCCACCTGCTTATGTGTTCGGTTTCAAGATACACGTCATTTGCGAATAAGTAGAGTTTTTTACTGTTACTGCAGAAGTCTATTGATTGGATATTCTCCTGGATATTGCTGAATGTGTATTCCCTTATCTCCTGTTGTCCATAGGGATACACATGAAAAAGTTTTACAAGTGATTCTGTACCTACTTTTTCAATAAAACCAAATAGACCTCCATCATACGAACCCATCTGGAATCGAAGTATAGGAGTCATGGGTTGCTCAGAGATCAATAACGGCCTTGCAAGCATTTCCTCATGAGATACCAATGTATTCTCAATAAAGGTTATACCAGTGTCAGTTGGGAAGCACACAGAATCGATTCCAGGTTTTGCACCTTCGATGGAGACACTCGCTTGGATAAGCATATCGTGAGGGTTGACATAATTGATTTTCTTTCCATCGTAGAATGATATAAGCGGAGAATCAGAATCGTGGCTTTTTATTGAATCAAAGAAGAAACCATTATCAGCACTAAGATCAATTGATCCAACCTCCTCGAATCCATCATCGTTAATATCTAGGAATAAAATTCTACTACCTGAATATCCAACGAATCTTATACCAGGGGACATGAGGGTGTAGAAGATACTATTTGCTGGGAAAGATATCGAATGTGTAATGGCTCCATTAGCGTTATGTGCGATTAGTGTATTCTCCTTCTCATTCAGTCCCACTATCAACGGATTCTCTGGATCACCACTGTCACAAATCTGTATGAGTTTTGTAATGTCAGTGTCAAAACTATTTCTTAGTTCTAAGCAGTTGTATGCCCTTTCATCTCCCTCTTTTTGCATCAGACACTGAATGTTCGTTTGATCGTCAATATCCAGAAGGATTGCGTGAAAACACCCTATTTCCTCAGGCTCATTGCTTACAATATGAGGTTCTGTTTTAAATATGGATATATCCCCTGACAATGATAAATCAGGTTTTGTACTGTCCAAATCAGTCTCATATGTTGAGATGCCTTCATAAAGTGAAGCTGAGATCATCTGTTTTGATTGACCAGGTAACTCGATTTCTGCTACAACCTCTTCTCGGTTTGCGGTTCCACATATGTAAATTTTGTGCCCATTATCGATGACAGGGTAATCAGTTTCATATGTGTTATCCCTAATGTATCCAAGCAGGTTTCCTTGGGTGATTGGATCGTCAATTATCCACAAGCTTGATGATTGGTTTTTTTCACTCATGCAGGTTATTATATGAAAATTACTCGTTTAATCAATATCTTGTATATACCAGCGTTTAGTTATTTCAGTAACGCTTTTGTGATCGGGTACGCCCATGGAATTTTCGAAACAGAACCTCGAGCTGAAAGAACAGATGATATAAATGCAGAGATGAAGAATATCAGAATTAAGACGATCATCCCATATCGATAGATGTCAAACAGCAGTTGAGGCCCTGCAAGTGACCCAGCCGTGAGATATATTAGGTGCCAGACAACCATCGTTATTATTGCGATCAAACCATTAAATATAGCTGTTAGCGCGTTTGTTATCGCAAATCGATCGCCCTTTACACTCTTGATCAATCCCAACAGAATAATTATACCCACGATACCAAGAGTTATATGAGATAGAACAGAATATAGCTTTGCATCTTCCGTTGGTTTTGGATGTCTCTCATAGTTGCTCAATGAATGTTCAGTGTTTCCCTCATCAAGTTTTCTCATGATATGATGATATAATATCTAATGCTTTAGGTCAATTGCTATTCATCTGCATATGTCTGATACTGTTGATGTTTTATGATAAAACAACACATAAGAAAAATATATAAAATGTGTCCACATTCTTCTCATTTGGTATCTGATTTCAACACTCTCCAGTTTGGGCTTGCTTGACTTAAATAATCATTAATCTTACAATTTATCTTGTTGTGATTATCCGACTCGTGAGTCTATTTGCTGATAATTCTAATCAAAGGGGGTGTACCCATGAGTGATCCTTCAAATGTTGCCACCACTGCAAATCCCCATCTCAAGCCAGTTTTTAAGGCTGAGGTGTCTAGTCTGTTTGGCGGTGAACGTGTTATGAGTTGTTTTCAGTGTGGCACTTGCACAGCTTCTTGCCCTGTGAGGGCTGTGGATGAGAATTACAATCCCAGAAAGATCATCAGGATGGTTTTGTTGGGAATGCGTAAGGAGGTTCTAGAGAAAGAGCCTATCTGGTTGTGCACGTATTGTTATACCTGCCAGGAAAGATGTCCCCAGGATGTAAAGATAACGGACTTGATTTTTGCTCTGAAGAATTTGGCAACAGAGGAAGGTTATATGCATAAATCAATGGTACCCCAGGTGGACGTTCTTTCTGAGTTTGGCAGGCTTTATGAGATGACTGATTTTGATAATAAGAAGAGAGCTAAACTCAATCTTCCTCCTTTGGGCAATGAGTCTGAGTCGATCGACTCTGTCCTGGACTCAACGGGACTCAAGGATCAGACAAAGGATAGAAAGGAGTCGTCCAAATGAAGCTAGCGTTATTCTTGGGGTGCACGATTCCTGCCAGAGGCCTTCATTATGAAGCCTCTGCGCGAAAGGTGGCTGAAGCTTTGGGGATAGAACTCGTTGACATGAACGGGGCAGGCTGTTGTGGTATGCCACTACGAAACGTGAACTCAGATACGAGTCTTGCCATGTCAGCGATGGCGCTTGCTCAAGCAGAGGAGATGGGTCTCGAAATGGTGACTCTCTGCTCTGCTTGTAATTCAACACTGACTGAGGCGGCTCATCTGCTGGCAGAAGACAAAGAAAAACTCAAACAGGTAAATGAGATTCTTAAAAAAGCCGGCAGGAAAGAATACAAGGGTACGACAAAGGTATGGCACTTCACTAGATACCTCTATGAGAAGATTGGGACAGAAAAGATCAAGTCGATGGTGAAGAAACCGCTAGCTGGCCTGAAGGTTTTTACTCATGCCGGTTGTCATTATCTAAAACCAAGAACGATATTTGAAGGATTTGATAACCCCGAAGCCCCCCACACACTGGACGATTTGGTTGAGGCTTTGGGAGCCGAATCTGTAAAGATTATTAACCCAAATGAATGCTGTGGAGGTGGTATACTCGCTTTCAATGAGGATGACTCAATTTCAATAGCGGGTGGAAAACTCAGAAGGATTGTTGATCATGGTGGGATAGATGTGCTTGTGCTTCACTGTCCATTCTGTAACATTCAATACGAGAGCCACCAAAAGAAATTGGAGAAAGAGAGTGGTGAACCTATCAAATTGCCTACAATTTTCCTTCCTGAACTCATCGGCCTTGCATTTGGGCTTGATCCAAAAGCTTTGGGTTTCAATCTGCATAGAGTAAAACCAAAAGATCTACTCGCACGAGTGGAAGCGTGAGGAGGTAGACAGTGGAAAAATATAAATATGTAATCGTTGGCAATGGTATCGCAGGTCTCAGGGCGGCTGACACGATTCGTCAGCATGACAAAGAATCCTCACTGTGTATGATCTCTGAAGAGCCCTATCTGTCATATTCTAGGCCACTTATCTCCTATCTAATCGGCAAAGAAATCGTCGAAGAGAAGATGTTTTATCACAATGAAGACTGGTATAAGGACAGGAATATCACGCTCAAACTCGGTTCTGAAGCGAAGGATTTTAAACCAATCGACAATAAGCTGTTTCTGGCTGATGGAACTGAGATAGGTTATGAGAAATTGCTATTGGCTATTGGTGGCAAGGGAGGTCTGCCTGATATTCCAGGTAAAGGACTCGATGGTGTTTACACTTTCACACACATGGATACAGCCAAGGATATCATCAAGAAGATAAAGAGTGGAGCAAAGAGAGCTTTTGTGCTTGGCGGAGGACTTGTTGGTTTAAAAGCCGCACAGGGATTGTCAGACGCAGGTCTTGATGTAACCGTTGTAATCTCCTCAGGACAGGTTCTTTCACAGCTTCTTGATGAAACAGCCGCTGAGCTTATCAAAAGAAGACTCGACCGAAGGGGTATCCGTGTCATCCTCCACACGTCAGTTGTTGAGTTACTCGGTAGCGAGGGCAAGGTTGAAGGAGTGGTTCTCGAATCAGGCGATGAGCATGATTGCGATATGGTAGTTTTCGCAAAAGGTGTTCGTCCAGACATCAAATATCTGAAGGATACAGAGATAAAAACGAATTATGGCATCTATGCAGACAATCACATGAAGACCAACATTCCGAATGTATGGGCTGCTGGTGATTGCACAGAAACATATGAAGAATCATTCGGAAAAACAACAACGAATCTGGTTTGGCCCAGAGCATCTGAACAGGGAAAGATAGCCGGACTCAACATGGTTGGGATCCCAAAGGAGTATCGTGGTTGGTTCTGGATGAACTCATTCCAGTTCTACGGACTATCATGTATCTCGGTTGGCAATGTGAGACCTCATGGGGGAAGATTTGAAGTCATGATCAACCAGAACCTTAGGAAGGGTGTTTACAGAAAAGTCATCCTCATGGATAACAAGATCATAGGGGCACTCTTCGTTGGAAAAATAACTACCATCGGAACGATAAACGGACTCATCAAGAAGCAAATAGACGTAAAAGGGCACAAGGAGGATATCCTTGAAGATAAACTCGCCCTTTTGATATTCTAAAGGAGACCACAAATGAAAACTATTCTTGTGGACTTTGAAAAGTGCGTTGGTTGCAGGTTGTGCGAAAGAGCCTGTCTGAAAAAGCATACCCCTGAGGATGTGGATATTTCTGGGAAGGTTGAAAAATCACTCATAAAACAGAGGGTTCATGTCGAACTCGCTGGAACAAGACCTTATCCTCTCCGTTGCAGGCACTGTGATGATCCAGTTTGTATTACTGCCTGTATGACAGGAGCCATGCACATCGACTATGAGACTGGCATGGTCAATGTTGATTATGATAAGTGCATCGGTTGCTGGATGTGTATTATGGCATGTCCTTATGGTGGCGTTCTGCCAAATGATGATTTTGAGCATGTTATCAAATGTGACAGGTGTCTTGACCTCGAGGTTCCAGCATGTGTTGAGGCTTGTCCAAAGGAAGCTCTCGTATATGAAGAGGTTGAGATGCGAGATGACAATCTGTGTATAGGTTGTGGTCTTTGTGTTGAAGTATGTCCCTTTGATGCGATCTCTCTTGTTGAAACCGACAAAGGACTAAAAGCGAGAACAGATACAGATCTGTGTCGTGGCTGTTCACTGTGTGCAAGCAGTTGTCCGTATGGTGCAATCTTCATGAACTTCCTGACCGAAGACAGACTTCAGGATGAGGTTCGTGAAGTTGTAGAGTCCTACTAAGGAGGGATGTGATTATGAGTGCAAAGAAACAACTGTTTAATCCAAAAATCGTTGCCTTCGTATGTAACTGGTGTTCATCTGCATCCGGTGATCTTGTTGGACCAATCAGGGTACCATACAAGGGTGTTCCAAGGGTTTTACGTGTTCTGTGTACCGGTCGAATACAGGCAGATGACGCCCTTTCAGCCATGGAGATGGGCGCTGACGGTGTTATGATTGCGGGTTGTGAGGAACTGGAATGCAACTACCGAACGGGTAACCTAATTGCAAAAAAACGTATCAGGTTTGTCAAAGCAATATTGAAACACCTCGGTTTTAATCCTGAAAGAGCCGCAATATCGCTAGGATTTCTTCAGCTGATCAGCGAGCCAATACATGAGTTTAGAAAGAAGATTTTAAAGATTGGACCTTTAGGTCAGGGAACAGGTGAAAACATGAATCCCGAAGAGGTCAGGTCTAAACTCTCTATTGCTCGAAAAGTAACTCAGGACCCAGAAATCGGCTGGCTTGTTGGGAAGGAAGCCGTACTAACGGAAGACAAGAATGCCTATGGAGAAACACTTTCTCAAGACGACTTTGACGCTATGATTGTCGATTACATAAATGACAAATGTCGTCATTACAGTGTTCTAAGCAGTATTGAGAAAGTTCCCATGACCATACCACAGATTGCTGAAGAAACTAAGATCGAATCTCCTAGGGTTTTTAGCCTTATTCAGTTTATGGTCCGAAAGGGATTGGTTTCTGAGGCCGGTAAATCTGGTAGGTACTACCAGTACATCCAAGCTTAAGGAAGGAGCATAATGAGCGAATCGATATCAAAAACAAAGAATGTGAAAGGCTCGGTCCTTGTAGTTGGTGGCGGAATAGGCGGTATACAGACCGCACTTGATCTTGTCGAGTCAGGTTTTCATGTAACACTAGTTGAGAAGAATCCAACCATTGGTGGAACGATGGCTCAGCTTGACAAGACATTCCCAACCAATGACTGCTCCATGTGTATCCTTTCCCCTAAGCTGGTTTCATGTGGCAGAGAACTGAATATTGATATTCTTACTGGAGCCGAGATTGCACACATCAGCGGGAGACCTGGCAATTTCAAGGTTGATCTGAATGTAACCCCAAGGTATGTTGATGAATCTGCATGTACAGGTTGTGGTACCTGCACGGAGTACTGTCCTGTTGTCGTAGATTCAACATTCAACGAAGACCTGATGGAAAGGAAAGCCATATATATTGATTTCCCACAGGCCATTCCGCTGGTTGCAACGATCGACAAGGACGCCTGTATTGGCTGTCAAATGTGTGAAAACGTCTGTCTGGCAAAAGCGATAAAATTCTCTGACGAGGAACAGAAGAGAACTGTTGATGTTGGCGCAGTGATACTTTGTCCTGGATTTGAAGAGTTTGACGCAAAGTTGAAGCCGGAATTTGGTTATGGTCGATATCCCAATGTAATGACCTCTATCCAGTATGAAAGGGTGCTAAATGCGTCTGGTCCTTTTGGTGGACATGTACTGAGACCCTCTGATGGAATGGTACCAAAGAGGATTGCGTGGATACAGTGTGTCGGTTCAAGGGATCAACATATAAATAAACCATATTGTTCTGGCGTTTGTTGCATGTATGCTACAAAAGAAGCCATCATGACACAGGAACATGTCGATGACGTTGAAGAAACGATTTTCATGATGGACATGAGGGCGGTGGGTAAAGGCTTTGAGCAGTATTACAACCGTGCTCAAGACGAGTGGGGCATACGCTATGTAAGAAGCAGACCTGGCGAGGTGATGGAAGATCCAAAGACCAATAACCTTCTCATACGGTATGAGGATGAGGATGGGTCAGAGAAGACAGAAGAATTTGATCTGGTTATCCTCTCTGTGGGGCTGGAAACAGCCAAGAGCCAGAAGAAGCTGGCTGACGATATTGGTCTCACCCTCACAGAGGATGGCTTTGCGCAAACAGAATACGTTAAACCGTTAACCACAAGCAGGGATGGAATATATGTAGCAGGAGCATTCTCTGGACCAAAAGACATACCAGAAACGGTAGCGGGAGCTATCGGAGCGGCAGCAAAAGCTGGAGCGGATTGCAAAGATTCAAGAAATACTGCACTCAAACAAAAGGAATTCCCTCCAGAGCGAGACATAAACAAAGAAGAGCCGAAGGTTGGTTGTTTCATATGCCATTGTGGAATCAACATCGCCAACACCGTAGACGTCCCAAGCGTTGTTGAGTATGCAAAGACACTCCCCAATGTTACCTTCGCCACTAACAATCTTTATACATGCTCCCAGGATACACAAGAGGCAATGGCTAAGGTGATAAAAGAGGAAGGTTTGAACAGGATCGTAATAGCTTCCTGTACACCAAGAACACATCTTCCGCTTTTCCAGGAGACACTCAGAGAAGCAGGTCTTAATCCCTATCTGGTCGAGATGGCCAATATCAGAGAGCATTGCTCATGGATTCACCAAAAGGATCCAATGGAAGCCACAAAGAAAGCCAAAGACCTTGTCAGGATGGCGGTTGCAAAGGCCAGGATGCTTAAACCTCTGGATGTTGTTTCAATCCCCGTTAAATCATCCGTATTGGTTATTGGTGGTGGTGCGGCAGGCATGAATTCAGCGCTGGATGTTGCTCGAAATGGATTCAATGTAACGCTTGTAGAAAAGACCGACAAACTGGGTGGGAACCTGCAGGATGCTATGTATACAAACGAAGTCGGTGATATGCAGGCGTACCTTAAGAGCCTGATTTTTGAGGTTGAAAGAAACAAGAATATCATTGTCAAACTCAACACAACACTCTCAGATCTGTCGGGATCTGTAGGTAACTTCAATCCAATTCTAAAAACCATTGATGGCAAGGAAGAGGAGATCAATGTTGGTGCAATCATCATTGCAACCGGTGCAAAACAGATGACACCAACCGAGTATCTCTACGGAAAAGATGATCGAGTTATCACTCAGATAGAGCTTGAAAAGAAGATCATCAACGGTGAATTTGATGCCAGCAAGGTCAAATCAGTCGTCATGATCCAGTGTGTTGGTTCGAGAGATGATGAACATCCATACTGTTCGAGAGTGTGTTGCTCCACTGCGATGGCAAACGCAAACCTTCTGAAGGATGAGAATCCAGATATCGAAGTGTACGTACTCTACAGGGATATAAGAACTTATGGTTTCAGAGAACATTACTACAACCAAGCAAGAGAGAAGGGCGTTACATTTGTCAGGTGGGATCCAGAAAACAAACCTCAGGTAATTGAAAAACAGGGCAAACTGTTTGTAAAAGTGCATGAACCCATATTGAAGGGTAGTCTTGAGATACCAGCAGACAGTCTGATCCTTTCGGCTGGGATTGAAGCGAATGGTGACAACGAAGCGATTGCTCAGATCCTGAAGGTGCCGGTCAATGATGAGGGATTCTTCCTTGAAGCTCATCCAAAACTAAGACCTGTGGATTTCCCAACTGATGGAATCTTCCTGTGTGGTATGGCATATCATCCAAGGATGCTTGATGAAACAATAGCCCAAGCATCAGCCGCGGCTACCAGAGCAATGACTGTTGTATCTAAAGAATCACTCAAATCAGAAGCGTCAATAGCGACCGTGAATGCCGATATCTGTGATGGTTGCAGGATATGTGTGGCTGTTTGTCCTTACAATGCGATAACCATTGAGTTTGAAAGCGAGGAGGATGACCGAGGACAGGCGAATGTAGATCCGGCTCTGTGTAAGGGTTGCGGAGCATGCGCGGCGGCGTGTCCGTCTGGCGCTATGGAACAGTTAGGATTCACAACCGAACAGATTGCCGCTCAAATTGACGCGGCTTTGGAGGAGGTGGCAATATGAGCGATAAAACACCATTGATAGTTGTTCTGTCGTGCAACTGGTGTACATATGCAGGTGCTGATCTCGCCGGTGTTTCAAGATTCCAGATGCCAACAAACTTCAGATTGATTAGAACCATGTGTTCAGCGCGTATCGACCCGGAGCTTGTACTTCAAGCGTTTGCCAGGGGTGCCGATGGTGTGATCGTAGCAGGTTGTCATCCAGGGGATTGCCATTATATCTCGGGTAACTACAGGGAAAGAAGGAGAATAAAACTGCTAGAGAGACTCATCAAACAGATGGGTATCTCTTTGAAGCGATTTAGCCTTGAGTGGATATCGGCTTCAGAAGGACAGAAATTCTCTGAGACAATGAATGCCTTCTCTAAGCAGATTGAAAAACTGGGTCTTTCACCAATCAGAAAAAAACTCATGGCTAAGAAGGAGGTTGCTCATGTCTGAAAAGATCAAGATAGCGATTAACAGAGCCGCGACATGTGACGGATGTGATATGGCGATACTTGATACCGATGCCCTGTTGTTGGATTTGTTCGAAATTGCAGACATAGCATTTGGACCGACATATGTAGACTATAAATACTCAGATGTTGAGAATATGCCAGACAACTACCTGACAGCGACACTTGTTCATGGTTCTATGCGTGATGAAGAGAATGTACATATGGTCAAGTTGCTCAGACAGAAATCCAAACTCATGATATCCTTCGGTGCATGCTCCTGCTTTGGAGGTATACCATCACTTGCAAACGGAGTAAGAGGTGGTATACCGAGGATATGGGAAACTGTATACGATGAGACTGCATCAACAGAAAACCCTGATGGTTTCAGACCTCAGTTCGAATGGACATCTCCAAAAGGTCATAAACTAACCTTACCACAACCTGAATCCAAGGTTGTACCTATGCATTATATAATCGATGTTGACTACTATCTACCAGGCTGTCCGCCATCTGTTGACACTATCTCAATACTGTTCAAGGCAGTTTATGCTCACGTGAAGGAAGGTGCTCCACTCCCACCAAAGGGAACCGTTATTGCATCTGAGAAAACTGTTTGTGATGAGTGTAGCAGGACGAAGCCTGAGAAATATAACATTACAAAGATCAAGAGACCTCACCTTACAGATCTTGATCCAGAGAAATGCTTTCTGGAACAGGGTGTAATATGTCTTGGCATAGCAACTCGAGCCGGTTGTGGAGCACAGTGTACCAACATAGGAAACATGCCATGCAGGGGTTGCTATGGTCCAACTAGTAAGGTTATGGATCAGGGGGCTTCAATGCTCTCTGCCCTCGCATCAGTGCTCGATATGAGGGACAACGAGTTGGACTTGAGTGAGGATGAATTGGACAAGATAGTCGACCAGATAGATGACCCGCTTGGTACATTCTACAGATACAGCCTTGGCTCAGCACTGATCAATGAGGTTGTTGAGGATGTGGAGGATTAGACATGGCAGAACCAATCATATTTGATGAAACGCATAAGACTGACAAGAAGCAGTTGACCATAGCCCCAGGTTGTCGACTCGATGGGCATGTTAAAATTGAGATATTCTTAGATGATGATGGCAATGTCGATGAGACTTATTTTCAGGTCGTAGAGCTGAGGGGTTTTGAGGAATTCTGCAAGGGAAGGCCCGCAGAGGAGATGCCCAGGATAACTACAGCGCTTTGTGGTATCTGCCCCTGGGCGCATCATCTGGCATCCGTCAAAGCTCTGGACATGATGTATGATGTTGACCCTCCACAGACAGCGAAGATGATTCGAGAAGCGGCATACTGCGCTCACCAGATTCACTCGCATGTATCTCACTTCTATGCCCTTGCTGCGCCTGACTTCGTGCTTGGACCGGGTGCGCCTCCTGAGATAAGAAATGTTGTTGGACTCATAGGAGTTGTAGGAGAAGAATTGGGTAAGATAGTCCTGCATACCAGAACCGTAGCCCAACAGATCCAGGAGCGTATTGGTGGTCGAGCAACTCACCCGGTGTTTGCTTTACCTGGAGGTATAAGCAAACCTCTGAGCAAGGAAGACAGAGAGTGGATACTCGAGGTTTCAGAACCCTTTATCGGTTTCTCTCAGAAATCACTCGAGATACTCAACGATGTGGTTCTGTCCAACAAGGATTACATGGACATCGTCCTGAACAAGGACCTGTATTATCACGACAGCTATCACATAGGTCTCGTTGATGAAAACAACCACATGAACTTCTATGACGGCAAGGTTCGCATCATGGATCAGCAGGGCAAGGAAACGGGGAAGTTCGGTGCCGCTGAATACCTTGATTATGTTGCTGAACAGCCATTGCCATGGTCATACCTAAAGTTCCCATACCTGAGGAAGGTTGGTTGGAAGGGTTTGACTGACGGACCCGAGTCTGGACTCACCAGAACAGCTCCATTGTCTAGGATAAATGTATCAGAGGGTATGCCAACTCCACTTGCTAATGCTGAGTGGGATCGTTATATGGAAACCCTCGGTGGTCCGCCCGTTCAGTACACACTTGCAACACATTGGGCGAGACTGCTTGAGGTATTGTATGCCTCTGAGCGTCTCAAAGAGCTGATGGAGGATGATGCCATACTCGACCCGAATGTCAGAACTATCCCGACAACCAACAAGAAAGAGGGCATGGGTATCGATGAAGCTCCAAGGGGAACCCTTATTCATCATTACAAATCAGATGACAATGGCATGATTACCGATGTCAACCTGATTGTGGCAACAGCATTCAACCATGGTGCTATCTGTATAGACACAGACAAAGCCGCGAAGGGTCTGATAAAGAATGGTCAGGTTTCACAGGGTCTGTTCAATATGGTGGAGATGGCGTTCAGGTGTTATGATCCATGCTTCTCCTGTGCAACCCACTCACTGCCAGGTCAGATGCCGATGGAGATAGAACTCGTTCGCAAGAACGGTGATCGTCAGACACTTAAAAGGGAAGACGTTTAAACAAAACAATATGAAAACAATTGTAGTTGGAATGGGAAACCCGATCCTGGGAGATGACAGGGTCGGGATTTTCATTATGAGGGGGGTTCGCTCTCGATTTGAACAGGAAGGTGGTACAGGCGATGTCACCTTTATCGAATCAACCGAGGGCGGTTTGCTTCTCATGGATCAGATAAACGGATTTGACCGGGCTATCCTTATTGACTCTGTTTCAAGCGGGAGTTACCCAGTTGGTACTCTGCTCAAGTTGACCAAGGAAGACTTTGAGGAGACACGCCATATCAGCAACCTTCATGATATAAACTTTGCTACAGCCATGAAGATGGGGAATCGGATGGGGCACAGTCTGCCTGATGATATCCAGATATACGCTGTTGAGATAAAACCAGCGTTGGATTTCAGCAAGCCGATGTCACCGGAGGTGGAGGCTGTTATACCAAAGGCTGTTGAGGAGATTGGAAAACGAGCACTGGGTTTGAAGTAGCTGGTCACAGTAGCTTGGTTTGAATAGGAGGACTTGAATGAAGAGATTGCTGTCTGTTTGTCTTGTTGTATCATTGGTGTTTGCATGTGTTGGTTTGGGTCACTCATCCGCTGAGAATGAAACCTGTAACTGGTCATGCTTTAAGGGGAATGCTCAGAGGACGGGCGTTGTGCCGGATAATTGTTCACCTGATACGGGTAGATTGCGGTTACTTTGGAAACAAAAGATTGACGATAAAGGGTCTCACAATAATGTTGATGAGTATTCTTCTGAATACATACCAGGTCTATCACCATCAGTATATGAAGATAGTGTTTTTATTGGTTCGAGAGCTGGAGATTTGTTCTGTTTCGACATCAACACTGGTTCTATGCTTTGGGATGAGCCATTTCATACAGATGGTTCAATATTCTCAACACCTGCAATATATGAAAACAGAGCTTTTTTTGGATCAGATGATGGTGTGTTTTATTGTCTAAACATAGAAACAGGTAAAAAGATTTGGAGCTTTGGGAAGGAAGAAGGCAATATTGGGAAACAAGGAAATCCAGATGATATAAGGTCTTCACCGGTTATACACGAAGAAAGAAAACATGTTTATTTTGGTTCTCATGATAATTACATTTATTGCTTATATACTGACAAAGATAAAGCGGAGAAAGTATGGGATCCAATAGAAACAAAGGGACAAATTCAATCCTCATTATTAATAAGCCCCGATAGGGAGACCAAACTCTATTGTATTTCAGGAACGGGAAAAGAATTAAAGATATACAAATATCTGGCTTCAAGGAGTGTTGAAGATAGGTATGACGAGGTAAAAGCGTTAGGTACTGGAATACCAATGATTTACTCAACTCCGGCTTTTGCCAATGATAAATTGGTATTTGGAACATCTTGCCCAAAATCCGGTGATTCTTGTAGCAATGGTGGCAAGCTCTACTGTTATAATGCTAAAACACTTGTTGAAGACTGGGTTTTTGATCCAGAACGGGATGATCCTAAACTCAAAAAAAAAAGATCTGATGATAGCGGTAATTTGAAGGATAAACAGATTGAATGCTCTCCTTCCATCGATACAGAAAACAACAGAGTTTATTTCGGCACTATGTATTTGGATAACAGCAAGCTCTATTGTGTTGATCTTGAAACTGGTGATTTTATTTGGAGCTCTCCTACTGGTAACTATATCCGTTCTTCGCCTGCTATTTGTGATGGCAAGGTTTATTTTGGTTGTCATGATGGAAGGGTTTATTGTGTTGATGCTGAATCAGGGGAAGAGGTGTGGCACTATCAAACACCATTAGACAAAGATAATAATCCTCGTGCCATCAATTCATCCCCTGCGGTTGCTGATGGAAAGATACTCATAGTTTCAGAGGATGGAAACCTATACTGCTTTGGAAATGCCATAGATATTACCTTTCAGATTGAAAATGATAAATACCAAATAAACAACTCTGATGATGAAAAAAACCTAAAAAGTGAGGTTATGGACGTTGCTCCAACAATCAGAAATGGTCGAACCTTGCTTTCGGCTCGATATCTAGTTGAACCTTTAGGCGGGAAGATAGACTGGGATGGTGTTGAGAGAAAGGTAACATGCAATCTAGTTGATATAACAGTAGAACTGTGGATAGGAAAACCAACAGCAAAGATCAATGGCGTAGAGGTTCAGATAGACCCTGACAATCCAGAGGTAGTACCCACCATCATCAATGATAGAACCATGGTCCCAATGCGCTTTATAGCTGAATCTCTAGACTGTGAAGTTGAATGGTTAGGAGATACAAAAGAGATAAAGGTAAGATATATAGAGTAACATTCAATATCATCTTTATTGATCAATAGTTCATACTGACTTTCTGTCTCATGTCATCGTATAATCTAGTAAACAAAATCCACTAAGGAGGAGATACGATGACAAAAACAAAGATAAGCATAATAACGATAGTACTGCTCATTTCTTTCATGATAATGCCCCTCGCCGGACACAATGCAGAAGCCCACAGCGACATGGAACCAATGAAGGTTGGAATGGGAACACTGCAGTTTGTAGGTAAATACAGCTACTCGTGGGTCAACAATCCAAAAAACTATGAAGTGAAAGAGGATGAGGTTGTTTCGTTCAGGCTGGTGCTGGAGTCCGAATCGACTGTCTCGATGGGATTCACTATCACCCCAGTCAGCAATGGATTCACCTTCAACTCCCTGAGCACAAGCGCTGTGCAACCGGGCGAAGACAGAGAGGTGAACATCAGCATCGAGATGCCAGAGAGGGGTCACTGCGATGAGTTTGCACATTTCTCTTTCAAGATCAATCCATCTGTTGGTGACACAAAGGTAGTCACTTTCAGGGTTTATTATGTTGACAGCTGTGGTGACTACATCACTGGATGGAACAGGAATCCGTCTGACTATGATGTGAAGGCAGGGAAGCAAGCCACATTTGAATTCATCATCAAGAATCGATGCGATGAAGAGAACACAGAGATAACCATCTCAACCAGGGACAGCTTCATTGATTTTTCAAACAAGAAGTTCACTGTTCTTGCGGGAAAGCGGTTCACAATAAAGGTCACGGTTCTCATGCCACCGCTAAGAAAGGGAAGCCACCCCGAAAGCCATGAGTGGAGCTTCAATGTTCAATCTGACAGCGGTGTGGACAAGGGAATAACATTCTCTGTGGGGTATGATAACTGAGTAGCCTATTCAATGACATTGCATCAATATGGAGTGGGTGGATTGCAAACGCAACCATCCATTTTCATTTTAGGGATATATCTGGAGCGGGAAACGGGATTTGAACCCGCGACCCTCAGCTTGGGAAGCTGATGCTCTACCCCTGAGCTACTCCCGCTCGCGAAGACCTATTGTAATTAGTTTAGGGTGACTGACAAGATATATCTCTTAGCATTAATCCAGAAGCTTGGTTTTCTTTGGTGAATCAATGGGTGGGACTCCAGCGGAAGCCATGCCTGCCTTTATGGCAATATCACCTGCTCTCTTGACCTTTTCGCCGACATCCTTGGCCGCCATTTGAACAGATTCGGCTGTTTGACGCCCTATCTCTTGGGCGCGTCCACTGAGGAACTGTTTGTTTATCCATTTGAGAATGGTGTCAAAGATGTCTGGATTCTGGGTGAACAGAGCAAAGAACAATGAAACGAGGTAAGGAAACGACATAAAACCAAGCTTTGTTGAGATCATAGAGATGTTAAAACCGGCTATGATTATCAATGCAAGGACGGCATATCCTACAATCTGCTTGAAACCAAAGATCATTGCAGTAATGGCTATCACAACGGCATAGCTGGTTATAGTACCATTGAAGAAGGAGGTTTCCCGACCGAGGATGAGGCCATACAGGACGGCAACTATCCACCAGTTTAGAACCAACACAACCCAAGCCAGAGGGTTACGCGGTCGCTCTAGCCACCCCCTTGCAACGAGTACGAGTACGATCCCGAAAGCAACCAGTGATCCGATCATGCCAGGCCAGAAAAATATCCTTTCAGTTCCAAACAGAAACATGGAAAGTTTATCCAACCACAAAAAACTTGTCCATTCATACCTTGGTACGATCCATATAGAAGATGACACAATAGCGAATAGTTGAACCAGAATGATACCAAAATAGCGTATATATTGAGCAAACGAAGCTTTTCGATGGATGAACTGATACATATCTCGTATGATCAACAAACGCTCGGTTGCGCTGGCTCGCGGAAAATCCTTGAGTAGATCAGCTCGAAAATCAGAAATATCCTTTTCACTGGCATCCAATATCCCAACTGATCGATGCGCTAGAAACTGTTTATACTCCTCCACTGTTTGTGAGGTTTGAGGTCTTTTCGTTGTGAATAGCTGAACTGTATCTGCCACATTTCGATTCTACTTGTATGTATAACCTTGGTCAACTTGAAATAAAAAACTAATCAATCAAACTGTAGCCGGTACTTAACATTAATCAGGAGGAGTATTGGTAGAGGTTACCGTAATCCTGTGCACCATGATGATGGCTTGTGGGCAGGTTATGCTCAAGATTGGTCTCAACGCTCTAAGTTCTGGAGAGTCGAAGGGCATGATTAACCTTTTCCTATCAGCATCGAATTCGATAAAGGTGTGGGTAGGACTGTTACTGTACCTGGTTTCTGCGCTTCTTTGGGTATGGATACTCACCCAAAGACCCCTTTCATATATCTATCCCTTTCTGGCATTTTCCTATGCATGTGTATTAATTGGCTCAGGTCTGTTCCTGGGTGAGAAGATATGCTGGATTCAGTGGGTAGGTATTGCTGTGATTGCGCTGGGGATTTTCCTAGTCTCCAGAGTGAGAATATAACCTAAGGAGAGATGTGAAATGTCTAAGATGTACAAGAAGTTGCTGTTGGCACCTGGGCCAACACCGTTGCCTCAGGAAGTAAAGATCGAGGGTGCGAAGGACATCGTCCATCACAGAGATCCCGAATCCAAAAAAGTACTCGGTAAGTGTATGGAGAACTTCCAGTGGTTACTTGGAACAACAGGTGATGTTTTCCTGCTGGCTTCCTCTGGTTCAGGAGCCATGGAGACAGCCGTTCAGAATGTCGTTAGCCCTGGCGACAAGGTAATTGTTGTCAACGCTGGCAACTTTGGAACACGATGGCTTAAAATGACAAAAGCCTTCAAGGCGAATGTGATTGAGATCGGAAAGACATGGGATAAGATTGTGACTCCCGAGGAGCTGAAGAAGGTATTGGACGAAAATCCTGACACAAAGGCTGTTTTCTGCCAATTGTCTGAGACTTCGACAGGTGCTTGCAGTAACGTTAAGGATTTCGCTGAGATCGTTTCAAAAACGTCTGCCATCACAGTAGTTGATGGTGTTTCCGGTGTTGGAGTAGTTCCACTTTATATGGATGACTGGAAGATAGACATTGTAGTCGGTGGCTCACAGAAAGGTCTGATGATCCCTCCAGGACTTGCTTTCATTGCGGTAAACAAGAAAGCCTGGAAGATGGTTGAAGAGTGCAAACAATCACGTTTCTATTTCGATCTTACTCAATACAAGAAGCATGTTGATTCCGGTAATATGACTCCTTGGACATCTGCTATCACTATCGTTAACCAGGCAAACGTAGCCTTTGACATGATCAGAAGCGAAGGCAAAGAGGAGATGTGGAAGCGTTATTCAAAGCTTGCTGTTGCTGTCAGACAAGCAATTCATGCCCTTAACCTTGAGCTGTGGAGCGAGTGTCCTGGTGATGCAGTAACGGCTGTTAAGATACCTGAGGATCTTAACGATGGAGGCAAGATTCCAGCTATCATGAGAGACGATTTTGGAATAACCATTGCTGGAGCTCAGGGCAGTTATAAAGGAAAGTTTATCCGGATAGGTCACATGGGTGCTATGGATTTCTATGATGAGTTGTGCTGTATCTCAGCACTTGAAAAAACACTTTACAAGCTTGGATGGAAGTTCGAGCTTGGAGCCGGTCTAACCGCTTTCCAGAAAGCGTTGATAGACTAGAAAGGAGTTCCCAGATGGCAAGAATATTAATCTCAGATCCTATTGATAAAGATGGGATTCAGATGATCAAGGATGCTGGTCACGAGGTGGTTGTTGAGAATTTTGACCCCGATCAGCTAAAGGATGAGATCGCCAAGTACGATGGAATCATAGTGAGATCTGCGACCAAAGTGAGAGCCCCACATATTAAAGCCGCCAAGAATCTGAAGATAATTGGAAGGGCAGGCGTGGGTCTGGACAACATCGATGTTGGTGATGCCGAAAAGGCTGGAATAAAGGTTGTAAACACTCCATCAGCAACATCAATATCAGTTGCAGAGTTGGCTATAGGTCATATGCTTTCTGCTTACAGGTGGATAGGTCATGGAACCGACACCATGCGTGAGGGTAAGTGGGAGAAGAAGGCGATGAAGGGTAATGAGCTCTATGGTAAAACTGTAGGTATCATCGGCATTGGACGTATTGGTCAGGAGACTGCAAAGCGACTCATGGCTTTTGGTACGAAGATCATTGCTTTTGATCCCTATGTAAAAAAGTCACCCATGGATGGAGTTGAAGTAGTTGACAAGGATACGCTTCTCTCAAAAGCAGACATCATATCGTTACATATACCGCACACTGACGAAACCCATTATATAATTGATTCAGCTGATTTTGCCAAGATGAAGGATGGCGTTTCGCTGATCAATTGTGCAAGGGGTGGTACGGTAAATGAGAGCGCATTGTATGATGCACTCAAGTCTGGCAAGGTTGCTTATGCCGGTGTTGACGTATGGGAAACTGAACCTGTCAAAGAGGTTCATAGACTCTCCACATTGCAAAATGTATCGCTTACTCCGCACATTGGTGCATCAGCCAAAGAGGGTCAGAAACGCGCGGGTATAGAGGTTGCGCAGAAATTCATAGAATTCTTCAAAGGATAAACAATAGATATGTCAGAGATACTACCGTTTAAGGGTGTTCATTTCACTGATAAGGCTGGCAACATCCAGGATCTGATTACTCAGCCTTATGATAAAATAACACCTGAAATGCAAGAGAACTACTACAAGCGCTCTGAGTACAACTCGATAAGATTTGTGCTGGGCAAGGAACAGACAGGTGACAATGACACCTGCAATAAATACACAAGAGCAAGGAACACCTTCCAGCAATTCCTTAAAAAAGGAATTCTAACCATGGACGATGAGCCTGCAATATATGCCTATGATCAGGAATATGTACACCCCGATTCCGGTAAAATCGTAACTCGAAAGTGCTATATTGGAGCTCTCAAACTGCATGAGTACGAAGAGAATATTGTCTATCCCCACGAGCATACCCTCTCTGGCCCAAAGGATGACAGGCTTAATCTGACTCGAGCCATGGAAGCAAATACTGGTCTTGTGCTGATGTTCTATCGAGATAATGAGTTTGCGGTTCAAAAGATACTCGAGGAAAACACGAAATCGGAGCCTCTGTTTGATGCAGTCGATCACTTTAACACTCATCACAAGATATGGAAGATCACTGATAAGAAGGTGATTTCCACCATACAGAAAGCGATGGAGGGGAAGACCTACATTGTTTGCGATGGACACCACCGATACGAGACAGCACTTAACTATCGAAATGAAATGCGTCATAAAAATCCAGGTTATTCTGGCAGGGAAGCCTGGAACTATCGAATGGTTGCATTCGCAAACTCAGCCGACCCCGCCTTGTTTGTTTATCCGACTCACAGAGTAATAAGGAATGTTGATGGTTTTAATGACAAGAAGCTCCTTGAGAGACTCGGAGAGAAATTCAACATTGAAACCGTTGAACCGAAGTGTTGTCCTGAAACAACCGTTGTTGAACTGGCAGGTTCAGTCAAGCGTGATGCCGAGAAACATGCATTTGGATTGTACATCCAAGGTGACGAAAGGATGTACAAACTCACCCTCAAGGACGAAAGTATTGCAAAGCAGTTACCTGGCGACATGTCTGATGATTGGAAAACACTAGATGTGACAATCCTTCATAAAATCATTCTTGAACCTATGCTTGGTATTGGAGAGAAGGAATTAGCTGAACAATCCAATGTTGATTACATCAGGCATTTTGATGAATCGGTAAAGTTGGTGTCATCCGGTTCTCATCAGTGTGCATTCTTCATGAATCCAACACTGACTCACCACGTTGAAGCTGTTACAAAACACAACGAAACCATGCCTCAGAAGTCAACGGACTACTTCCCAAAGGTTCAATCTGGTCTTGTACTTCAGTATATACCAGACAATGAAGAGATATAACGCGCTGGGCTGGAAAGCATCTAATAATATTTTGAACTTAACACCCCCTGTCTACTCACAGGGGGTGTTTGTATTGTTGTAATATTCACTTAGCTTGACGGACATCCATCTTCAGATACAATTTCATCCGTACAAGGGATGTTGATAATATGTTTTTTTATCGACACCTGTTCAATTGAGATTTGGAAGTTGCAGATGGCTACTGATAAAAATGTGAATGATAACCAAGCTGAAGAAATAATTCTAACAACTGGAGATATCAAACTTGACTATGTTGTTTTAGATCTGGTGTCCTTCAGGATATCAAACCACGGATTCCTATCATCAGAATTGACAAGAATAAGGGATTATTACACAGATGAAATAGAAAAGCTTCGAAAACTGAAGGATAAAAGCACTTCAAAAACTCCCAGTGAGTTCAATATCGGTAGGAGTCAGTACGATGTCGCGTTCCATATCGCAACGCTTGAGTTGAAAAAACGAGCGCTTTGTCTCGGTGCAGATGCGGTGGTTTGTGTGAGACAGAACGTTGAACACATAACAAACACATCAGTTGGATTCATCATCAATATCTACGGAACAGCGGTGAAGTACAATTACAACGAGTCTGATGACCTAGGTTGGTAGCACTAGATTGTTATGGTATTTTTATGGGGCTAGCCTAGTATAGAAACCCAAGTCTGCTAAAATAGTCAGCAATGAAGCA
>CAZTGD010000031.1:0-23216 GCA_964613055.1 uncultured Caldisericales bacterium
TGAAGGTGGCAGAACCATTGGTGCAGGCGTTGTTACAGAGATCATGGAGTAGTAAAGGAATAAAAAATGAGAGTATCAATAAGATTAGCATGTTCAGAATGCAAACAGAGAAACTATGTAACCAACAAAAACAAGAGGAATAACCCTGACAGAGTTGAAGTAAAAAAGTACTGTAAGCACTGCAAGAAACATACGATGCACAAAGAGACAAGATAACGAAGTCGACACACAAATCCAAATTTAATGATTAAATTCAAACGCCCCCAAGAAATTGGGGGCGTTTGAATTTCTATTGTTTAGATTATTTCAGAGTAGTATTGAAAGTGTGAATATTTATTCTTGTTGGTCAGTGAATTGAATAAAGGATGGACCTTGGGGTGTGGGTTTGCCTCTAACCAAACCAGGGAATTTCATAATAAGTATTTCGGCTGTAACACCGACTATATTGTTTGTATCATCGAGATGACCAGAATAAACACAATCGTTTTCATGTACCAGAAGCGCGTGCATGTGTGTTTTCCAACCACCATCAACCTTTGGTTGAACATTCCCACTCAAAACAACCATCTCCAATGCACCTTCAATAACCTTACTCTTGTCATATACAAAACCGTCATCAGTCGATATTATTGCTGTGATATTAGCTTTTTTTAAAGCTCCGATACACGAAACAATAAAACCTGATCCAAACCCAGAATCGGTACAAGCACTGACAATCGAGCTGTTGAGATCATCTCCCGGTTCGCAAATAATCGCTAAAGAGCTCTTATCTTCTGAAGGCTTCCATTTCATCTATTTCTAATCTGCGCTGGCAGGAGTGGCTGATTCTCCCTCTGGTGTGGCTTCGCCTTCTTCGCCTTCTATCTCTTCGCCCTCTTCAGCTTCAACCTTCGCGGCTCTTGGTGCTCTTACTACAAAGATTGTAACCTGATCAGGTGTAGCAACTGTTATACCAGGACGATCGTCTAGTTCTCCAACGTGGATGAGATCACCAATCTGAGCTTCTGTTACGTCAATGACTATCTCATCAGGTATGTTTTCAGCTAATCCCTTTACGTTGATCCTGTAGAGTCTCTGTTCTAGTCTTCCACCTTCTTTTGTACCCTGAGATATACCTGTGAGATTCACTGGGATGTCCACTTCAACAGGTTTGTTTACATCTATAGAGTAGAAATCAACGTGTAGCAGTCTTCGGGTGATGGTGTCCACATCAAAATCCCTTACGAGTGCTGTGTGGTGTTCTCCGGCAAACTCCAGATCAAAGAGAAGGTGTTTGAGACCTTTCCTTGATAGTTTAACGATTGCCTTTTCGTCAAGCATAATAGGTTTCGATCCCTCAATGTCGTGACCATAGAGGACCGCTGGAATCAATCCTGATTCTCTCAACTGGGAGTTCCTTCCCCTCGTTGAAACATCCCTCTTCTCAGCTTTAAATGTAACTCGTTCCATGTTCGTGCATACTCCTTGTGTGCTTGCCTATCTCATTCAAAGAGTTCAGAGATAGACTGATGGTCTCTTATACGAATAATCGCCTCTCCAATCAAGGGCGCAACTGATATAAGTTTAATCTTATCACATTCTAGCACCCTATCAGGGAGTTTTATAGTGTCAGTTACAGCACACTCGATTATCGGTGATTCTTTGAGATCCGATAGAGCATTGCCCCCAAAGAACCCATGTGTAGCGCAAGCAAATACCCTCTTAGCACCATTATTTACGGCTTCCCTGGCGGCAGTAATCATTGTGCTTCCAGTCTGTATGATATCATCTGCAAAGATTACGTCTCTGCCTTTAACATCTCCAATGAAGTACATTGACTCTATTACATCAGGTCTCGGACGATTCTTTGCTAGGATGCCAACCGTACCATTCATGCTGTTGGCAAATAAATTGGCTCGTTTTACGCCGCCCAGGTCTGATACCAGTACAGGGTTTTCTATGTTGTATTTGTTGAAGTAATCTCTGAAGAGTAACATGGCTGTAAGGTTGTCAAAGGGGATATCAAAGAATCCTTGGATCTGGCTGGCATGAAGGTCGATGGTTAGCACCCTTGACGCACCTGCAACGGTGAGTAGATCAGCGATGAGTTTTGATGTGATGGGCTCCCTTGCATGGGATTTTCTGTCCTGCCTGGAGTAACCATAGTATGGCATGATAACATTAACGGTCTTTGCTGAAGCTCTTTTCAGTGCATCAATCATTATGAGAAGCTCCATAATGTTATCATTTGGTGGGTTTGTTGATTGGATGATGTAGCAGTCTATACCTCTTACGTTTTCTCCAGACCACATCATGATCTCGCCATCAGAAAACACCTGTTTGTTCATGTTGTTAAGGGGCTGTTTCAGGTATCTGCAGACATCTTTCGCCAGTTCAGGATTTGCCGTTCCGGTAAATATCTTAACCATACTATCTTCCTTTGGCATCGCTCTTCCTCTTCCCCCATCCCTTTATGGTTCTAACTTTTGTTCGTTCAATGACCAGGTCACCTTCGTCAACATTACCACTTATAACGGAACCTGCCCCTGTATAGGCATCGTTACCCAGTTTGATTGGTGCAATTAGCATCGTATCAGAACCAGTGAATACACGGTCGCCAATAATGGTCTTGTATTTATTCTTTCCGTCGTAGTTGCATGTGATTGTGCCAGCCCCAATGTTTACACCCTCACCCATCTCTGTATCTCCGATGTAAGAAAGGTGAGGAATTTTTGAACCTTTACCGATACAACTCTTCTTCAGATCAATAAAACAACCGATTTTTACTTCTGGCTTGATATCAATTGGAGCTCTCATTCTCACGAATGGACCAATCTTTACATCATCTTCTATCAATATCCCCTTATCACCACCGATAATGTAAACAAATGGTCCAATTTCACAGTCCCTGCCAATCGTTACGTCACCTGTGATTATTGTGTTTGGGTGAATTGTGGTGTCCTGACATATCGACACTGAATCCTCAATGTATGTGGATTTAGGGTCAAGAACTGTCACTCCACTAAGACAGAGTTCTTTTAACCTGACATCCAACATGTCAGAGGATATCTGAGAGAGTTGCCAGCGATTGTTGATACCTCTGTATTCCTCAAGGTTGTGCGATTGAACTGAAATTGTATTTTTATCTTGTTTGTGTAGAATACTTACGATGTCAGTCAGGTAGTATTCTTTCTGGTCATTATTTGGGTTTATTTTCTCTAGAGCATCCCATAAGTCCTCTATCTTGAAGAGGTAGACGCCTGTGTTGATCTCATTGATCATCCGTTCTTCATCAGAACAGTCTCTCTCCTCAACGATACTTTCTATGTTACCCCAGTTGTCTCTTCTGATCCTTCCGTACCCATGTGGATCTGGGACTCTAGCCGTTAGCAGGACACAAGCGGGAGATTTCTTCTCGGCTCGTTCTATCATGCTTGTAATGGTCTCTTTTCGAAGCAGAGGTGTATCTCCACAGAGAACTAACAAGTATCCAGGAGTATTGTAAAATTGTGATTTAGCCTGCATGACAGCATCACCAGTGCCAAACTGTCTAGATTGGAATATGTAGGAATACTTATCTCCTAAAGCCTTCTTGACATCATCAGCTTTATATCCAACCACAATGCCCGTTCTTTGAATCCCGAGTTCGTTTACGGTGTCAAGGACGTACTCGATCATATGTCTCCCAAGGATACTGTGCATTACCTTTGGTTTAGATGATTTCATGCGAGTGCCGCTACCCGCCGCTAGTATGAGCGCAGATACTTCCATTCGTCTCCTTGATTTGGCTGGGGAGGTAGGATTCGAACCTACGGTCACGGCTCCAAAGGCCGTTGCCTTACCGCTTGGCCACTCCCCAGAGCTAATGGATAGAATATTCAGCGTAAGCATCGTTTCAATCAAAAATATTATTTGTAGCAGTTGATTTGTATTTAAACCACGAAATCGAGTAGCATGTATTATCTTAGGGTGTATATGAAAAAGATACTAGTGGTTGTTCTTATTGCGATTTTGATGTGTTCTTCAGTTGGATTGTCAAGAGCAGAGCTATACAGTTGGGCTCAATTGGGTGGCAACTCAATGCGAGAAGGAAAGGCTGATGTAATGCCAGATGTCTCCAAACTCGAAGTTATCTGGGAGAGTTACATCACTTATCCAGAAGATGGCGCTTCGATGATGGTAAAATCTGCTCCAATATCAAATGGTTCACAGGTGTTCGTTGCTTCAGCAGATATAGCAAGACAGAGAGGTCTTGTGGTCACAGTTGATGAACAAACCGGCAAGATTGAAACGTTTTCCACCTCTGATGCTCCGTTTCTCAGTACTCCATTGATTGCAGGGGAAAATCTATACATCACTTCTGGACATTACATCTTTGAGCAGGAATTGTCGGGGAAATCAAACAGGTCTATTCTGCTAGCGCCTGAAAGCAAGGCTACAGCAACAGAATGTTCAGCCCTTTTCAACGGGACTTATGCGTTCTTCGGATATGGTTCATATGAGAGTAATCTAATCTGTTTTCAAACTGAAGACTCCTCAAAACTGTGGAGAGCAGAAGTCCCAGTTGACATCAACTGTGATATCTGTTCAGGGGATGGTAAGGTTTTTGCTATAGCTGTGGATAGAAATATATATGCTATTCATGACTTCACCGGTGAGGTTGTTTGGAAAGTTAATCTCAATGAAGATCCATCAGCATCGCCCATCGTTGTTGGTCCTCAATTGATAGTGGCAGAATCAAAATTTGGTATGAGGGGTTTCGATACAGACAATGGAGATTTACTTTGGGAAACTGAGATGCCTGATGCTTCAGCAATGCCATGTACCGATGGTCGTCTGATATTCGTTGGCACTTCTGATGGGTTTATGTACTCAATTCGTGAATCAACGGGAGAGATTGTTTGGAAAACTGATACGGGAGCAAAGATAACATCTGCCCCTGTATACGCGGTAGGAATGGTTTGTTTTGGCAATGAGAATGGAGAATTCATCTTTCTTGATTCAGAAAGCGGTAATGTTATCAGGAAATTCCAATTCGATTCAATGCCCTCAAATCAGGCATTAGTACTCAATGACAGGATAATAATCGCGTGTAGCAATGGTCATATCATATGCCTTGGTGAACCAGATGAGGTGGTTGATCCACCTGAAGAACCCGAACGTCTACCAGCAAAGATTAAAGTAATCGCACCTCAGGAAGTAGTGGTTGATGACCAGATAGAAATCACTGTTGATATTGAGGGAGCATATCAGCTTTGCAGGAGCGAGTTCTCACTCGTTTATGATTCGGATGAACTTGAATACGTTAGTGCATCTGCAGGTAGATTCCTGGGTGACACACCATATATGGAAACCGATGTGTACAGCAATGAAATAGCTGTTTCAATAAACAACAGCAATGAAACTGATTGTCCATCGGGTGATGGGAGATTGGCAAGATTCCTTTTTATTCCCATGGTTGAGGGGAATCATACCATAACCATTCTTGATGCGATTCATACAAGAAAAGGAGATATATCATCTATCCCCCAACCAGAACCAACAACATTCACTGCTATTGTTAAAGATATTCCAACTGCAGAGGTGCTCCTCACTCCAGAGTCCGTAAACCTTGGTTTGATCACTGAGAAAAAAACTCAATGGTTAAAACTCACTCAAAAAAACAGTGACCAAACTGAATTTAAAGTCAGGGTATCAGACGAGAGGATGAGTTACAACCCCGAGACTGGAATGATAGGCGGGAATGACTATATAGATATCTTTGTTGAGATAGACCCCAATCTGTTTGATGAGGGAAGAAAATACCAGTTGGTTCTTTCGGTTAACATCGCCGGTATAACACTCAGAAGTGATATCTTCTTTACAACACCACAGGAGGATTTGTCTGAACCCGAGCCTGAACCAAAGCCGGTTGAACCACCATCCTGCATAGATGTGGAACCAGCTATCTTGGATTTTGGATTCATACCAAGAGGCAGGGAGATATCTATAGACTTTAAGCTCTCATTTGACACAGATGAAGAACTTGTGGGTAAAATTACTACTGACAAACCCTGGTTGAGGGTTTCACCAGCGACATTCTCAACCAGAGGGAAAACAGTTTCAGGGATTGTAACAATCTCAGCTTCAGAGTTGCCTGGAGGGGAGGAGTTCATCGGGCATTTAAATATTGAATCTCTTGAGATGATCTGCCAAAGTGTTACCGTTGAGGCAAGGGTTCAGACGCAACCATCGATAATACTTGAGATGGATATTGGATGCAAACCAGCTTCTATTGGCTCTTTAAAAGTAGATCTTGATCAGCCACCAATCATTAGAAATGACAGAACACTCGTCCCCATAAGGTTTGTTTCAGAAGCTTTTGGCTCGAAGGTTCAATGGGAAGCCTCAACTCGAAAGGTTACGATAACACGTTTCGCTGACTCAATAATTCTCTGGATTGGTAAAAAATCTGCAATAGTAAACGGAAGTCACGTACAGCTGGATGTAGAACCCTCAATTGAGAATGGTAGTACATTGGTGCCAATTCGATTTATATCTGAATCCTTCGGTGCCAATGTTGAGTGGTTTGGTCAAACAAAACACATAAAGATTACTTACGTTCCTCCACCAGACTTTAGCCCCTAGAGATTAGTTGACCTTTTTGCCCTGTACCTTTCGTACAACCGTTTGACTAACCTGTTGTTATGACCAGCGACTGTGGCTTGGAATGTGAGTAGGTCGTATAACAATCTAATTAGATTGGGGATGAGTAACACAAGGGGAAGAACACCTAAAAGGAATCCGGTTTCAAAAACGAATATCAATACACAGAAACCGCCTATTGCCAATGATGCAAGAATGGCATAGATATACGCATATGGGTCACACATGTAGATCCGTTGACCACCGAACAAGCCCATTAACAGAATAAAGACCAAGTTGACATAGATATTTCTTCTATACCTGTTGAAGTCCCTGTAGAAATAAAACTTTGAGTCACTTCCCCAGGTTTCTGTATATTGTTTGATCAATTCATGCTGGCTTGGGTAATGTCCCACACTGATGTCCTTTAGTCAGATCTATAGCAATATAGATAGCCATCGTTTGAGCCAATTAACATGTATCTGTCAAATATCGATGCTGATGACCATATTCTGTCTCTAGTGTCAGCAGTCCATGTCTTTTCACCATTTCTGATGTTGAGGCAGTAAACCTTTGAGTCTGTCGCGCCAAAGAAAACATAATGTCCTGTTACAGCTGGTGAACTGTTAATACGTTGCCATAAACCGGTGTCAAAAACCCATCTTTCCTTGCCAGTTTGCCTATCAAGACAATAAAAGAATCCGTCATTGGCGGGGAACAGAACTGATGTATCTGTTACAGAAAAGGACGATTCAATCTCTGCTCCAACTCGATGCTTCCAAATCAGACTCGCAGATTCTATGTCTATGCAGTAAGCGTAATTATCATATGAGCCGAAGTATACACAACCATCATGCGTAGCCGGTGTGGATACAACAGCTCCATCGGATTTGTGCTTCCAAATGAGTGAACCGTTGTCGGTTGTCAGGCAGTAAAGATTACCATCATTACTGCCAAAGAATAGAAGATCATCGCAGATGGAAATACTTGAATTCACCGAAGCCTGCGTTTTAAATCTCCATATCTCCTTGCCATTTTCTGAAGAAAAGCAGTAAACGTATTTATTCCTGCATCCAATATAGACATTGTTGTCATTGACAGTTGGAGTGGTCATTGAGAAACCGATTTCTTTCGACCATATCTCACTGCCATCCTTAACTGATAAACACATCAATGTACCTGGCTCCACAGGAACATACAATTGATCAGATTCAACAACGACAGCGCTTGTCTTTATTACATTGCCAACATCAACACTCCAATCAATCTCACCTTCTGATATGTCAATACAGAAAAGGGTTTTTCCGAAGGAACCAAAGTAAACATTGCCGTCTGCTACTACTGGTGAACTCGTTCCAGCCGCACCAGTGCGAATCTTCCAATTTAAAGATAGTTCTGAATTGACGTTACTTGCTGGGGTGTATCGTCTTTGCTGAACATCCCCACCGAATAAAATCCAGTCAACGGGTTCGGAAACATTCGAACTGCTACAGCTGATGCTGGTCAAAAAAACAATAATAACACAGACTATTAAAGTATTCTTCATCACCGTTCAATGGTATTACAAATTTACATAATCATCAAGTACTTTTCCTTAGATGAAAAGAAGGGGCTATCTGCCCCTTCTTCGTGCATTCAATATATAGGAAAGTAATTAATTACAGGGTACTACTTTTAGGATAGACACTTTCTCTATTACGCCAGTTGTGTAAATAACTCCCCTGAATGTGAGACAATCGCCTGGATTGATTGAGCTACAATCGAAGTATGGTGGATAGTAGAGTTTGTATGTTTCTGGGCTGTATTTGATCTTGATATAACCCTCATCACAATGTGTTGATATGACAGTGCAACCGTATAGTCCCTTAATGTCACATTCGTCATCGGTTATATTGACAGCGTCGATCTCGTTGCCATTCATCGTACCTTTAACTTTTATGCAGTTGTAGACCTTGTATTTATAACAATCGAAACCATTGGGAAGGTATACCTTATACAGGTGTCCGTTGTATACAGCTGTGTAAAATGGAATTCTCAAATCACACGCTCTGTCATAGACGATCATGTCAAATACTTCATATTTCTCACTATCAGGTTGTTGGCAAGGGCATTCTGTTTTTTCCATGGATGCAACATGGAATCCGATTTCTCCGGTATCAGTATTAAAAAACCAGCTTCCATGGACATACCAGCATTCATACTGTTGCATCATCATGCACTCATCCTCGCTATCGAAGTAGAGCACTATCTGTTTGTCATTTGGCAAACGAGCATAGACCTTGGGTGGATCACCACCACATGCCGGATCTTCAACCTCAATGCACAGAGCAGTCTCTTCACTAAGACATGGACATTCGACCATGTCGTAGCTGGTTACCTTTAATCCGTTTATGTCTCCATCGCCGTCTGTTGGGTAACCGCAGACAGCCCAGCACGTGCCTTCATCAAAGATAGTACACACATCTGTATCATCTACGTATAAGAGCCATTTTCTACCGTGTTCGTCGAAAACGATAACATGAGGTCTGTTCCAATCACACCTGTTCTGAATGACAGTTGCACAGATACATATCTCTTTGTCACCACCACCGCACGGGCAGTCGACCTTTCCCATCGATGCAACTCTGAAGAGAACCTTACCAAAATAGTCATCAAAGAACCAACTGCCATGAACCTCCCAGCACTCTCCCTGTCTCATGGTCTCACATTCGTAAGGATCTTTAAAAACTAGAACGATTTGATCTCCCCCAGGCTTTCGAGCATATACTACCGCTCTGTCTCCATGGCATGCAGGATCTTCAACCTCAACGCAGAAAGCGACTTCCTCACTCACACATGGACACTCAACCTGCTCAAAGTAAGTTAGTTTTACACCTCTAACACCATTAACAGCCTCAGCTGGCATTCCACACACAGCCCAACATGTGCCAGGTATGAGCTTCTCGCAGTCATAGTTGTTTTCCACCAAATAGAGGACCCATTGGTTGCCCTTCTCACCTCTTACAAGCACATAGGGTCTGTCATATCCGCAGTAAGCCTTGAGAATTGTTGCGCAAATACATATCTCTTTGTCGCCTTGTCCGCATGGGCAGGAAGTTTCTTCAATGTATTCCAGTTTAAAACCAGTATATTCGCCTTCTCCATCTGGTGATCTGTATCCGCACACATACCAGCATGTTCCTGCTTTCATCTTCTCACACATGTCAGAGTGGTTCTTATCAATCAGGATAACCCAATGATTACCCTTAGTATCCTTTACAAATGCTTTGTCAATGTCTCCGCCACATCGGGTTTTGAGCACCTCTACACAGAAGCAGATCTTGTCACCCTGTTCACACTCTTTTGGATCTAGTTTTATCATCTTCACGATGATAGGAGGCGCACCAGCTACCTTAACTACACAAGCCTTAACGCAGTCTCCAATCTCGAAGCCCGTGCAAACCCTGGCGTGTTTGGACATGAATGTTACCAGTTGTCCGTTTATTTCTAAATCGATCTTGTCATCTTCTCGACAACCCAGGTATTTGACAATGCCTTTCACCCATTCATCACACTCGATTTTCTCCTCGCCACAGGGACACTCAACCTTCTGCTTGGAGGTTACGAGGAAACTCTTTTGCCCATCGGCGGTTCTCAACCAGTTACCACATACCTCCCAGCAATCACCCTGTTGCATGAGTTCACAGTCGTAGTGGTCTGTGAATTTAAGGAGGATGCTGTCACCATTTTCATCCCTTGCGTAGACCATAGGATCATCACCGTGGCATGCAGGATCCTCAATCTCCACACATATGCATGTTACCTGGCCACCACATGGACATCTGACTTGCTCCTTGCCAGTTACCTTGAAGTATCTACTGCCATCGGGTGCATATTCCCAGGTTCCGCAAACCTTCCAGCATTCATCAGGTTCAACCTCCATACACTCATCATAGTTCTCAAAGATGAGAACGACTTGGTTGCCCTTTTCATCCTTGGCATAAACCTCGTTGACGTTACCACCGCATGATGGATCCTCAATCTCCACGCAGAAGCATATTTCTTCTGCTTCTCTGCATGGACAGTCATGGTTTTGGTAGTATGTGACTTTGAGCGCTTTTGTGTTACCAAGAAAACCCGCGGGATACCCGCAGATATCCCAACATGTGCCAATATCCATCATTCCGCAAATATTATTGTTCTCTAAAACAAGAACCCACATATTTCCATCAACATCTTGTGCATAAGCAACTGGCATATCCCCTTCACAGGAATTCCTTAATATCTCAACACACTTGCATATCTCGTTTTCATCAGGTACGCATGGACATGTGACGGGTTCAGCGTTTATATTGGTTAGAACCCTGAAATTTCCTTCATTTTCACCCTTCATGTCACCGCAGAGTCTCCAACAAGAACCGATCTCCATATTGAAGCACTCTTTCGAACTGTTCAGGTAAAGGACCCACATGACTCCATTTTCATCCTTACCGTAAACCTTTGGTGGATCTATATTGCAAGCTATCCTTTCGACTGTGAAGCACATACAGACTTCTTTTGATCTATCACCGCATGGGCATTCCACCTGTGTCATGCTAACTACATTCATCTCTCTTGATGATGATGAATGAGTGACTGATGTGGGTTTTATATCTCCACATACTTCCCAGCATTCCTGTGGGTCCATCTGGCTGAGATCGATATCAGACTGATCTGTTGTTAGAATCCATGTATTCCCGTTTGCATCTTGAGAGTATATTCTGCTTCCAGCCGGATCTGTAATGGTGACACAGATGCACGGTTTCTCAGGCCCACCACAGGGGCATTCGACCTGAGTGATACTGTCAATCTCTACCGAGACCTGATTGTTGTCATCCATTACAATCTCGCCACACACCTTCCAGCATGTACCAACTCCACCAGCTTCTTCAATTCTTCTGCATGTGTTGTAATCAAGAGGTACTCTGATAAGTGCGTCCATACCTTCGGTTTTTACATAAACATGTGAAAACTCTTCAGTGCAACTGATTCTTACTACCTCAACGCAGAAACAGTTCTCTTCCTCTCCCCCACAGCAGTCATCCATTTCAGGATGTGCATTCCATGCCTTAATGATATCATCTGTTATGCATACGGTTGCACAACCCATGTATTGGGAGATGGGGAAGTTGCCAGACCAGAGGTCAGTCTCTGCAAACAGAATAAGTACTACGCCGTTGCAGTTTTTGAATCTAACTTCCCAACGCTCGGTACCCGTGTCAAAATGGGTATGAAGAATCTCTCCATCCATGTTCAAGCAGAGCTGTTCTACACCACCTCCACAGCATGGATCAAGGTCAGCTCTGGACTTCCACTTCATGACTATGCCATCATATACACACAGCTCAGCACAACCCCTGTACTCTGAAAGCGGATTGACACCGTTAGGATCGTTCATGTCCTCGTGGGAGAAGAACATATGAAGGTTACCGTTGCAGTCCTCAAACTCAACCTCATAGTATGGAACGCCACTGGTTGCTGCCACTGGTGTAGTTGCACCTGCGTGATATATGGTGTTAATTATTTCGCCTCTTATCCACTCGCACTCATCACAGATGGGGTCATCAAAACGCAGTTCAACGATCTTTGTGTCACCAAACCATTTGATGTCGTTGGGTCCAGTTGCGCCGAGGTTCTCTGCGAGGAATCTCATCGGAACTAATGTTCTACCCTCTGATATGAATGGTGTTACCTCTGGATTGTTCGGGTCAATCTGAATAACCTGCCCGTTGACGGTCGCGTCCTTGTTGTCTATCTGCAGTCTGATCTCAATACCATCCCTTGTTGTGATGATTACAGTTCTTGATGTGCCATCCCAGTCTATGGTTGTGCCTGCAATTTCACTTGTTACATATCGGGCAACCAGGAAGAGTCTAGCATTGACATTGACTGGTGGAGTCTCCATGGGTCCTTTCTCTTCATCGTTGACCCAGTACATAACGTTATCCTGCTGATACTTGAGTACCAGCACGCATTCGTCTTCTTCATAGCATCTAGGCGTACCACAAGCCTCTGTTGTCCTCGCAAACTCGTTTGCGTCATCATCAACGCCCTTGACGAAGTAGCAATACTGCTGACCGTTTTTGATGTTGATTGTGTCCTTGAACATTGTCTCTGAAATGGGGAAGTCAGTCAGTGGTGTGCTGTACTCCTGACTTGGTCCCGGTCCTCGATAGATCCAGTAGTGGGCGGCACCGGGGATTGCATCCCACTCAAGCATGTTGAATCCACAACCTGGAGTGACGGTGAGTATTGATCCACCTCCTGCGGTTGCAGTGTTGACAACTGGTGTTGTGGTCATCAACATTGACAAAGCTAACACCAACGTTAGCAACTTCGTGACTGTTCTTTTCATGACAAACTCCTTCATTATGTGTTTACACTTCAGTGTAACATAAAAGTCAACAAGTTGGGCGTTGGATTATTGATAATTTGGTAACAATTTTCAGTGCAAGTCTTCAGGTCGTTGTTAAAGAAATTTTTATAATAGACAATGATTATACATACTTATCATAGTTGACAAAAATATTTCATCTGTTAGCTTATTAGTAATCATTCCGAATAAGGAGATAAAAATGGCAAAGTGTTTGAAAGGTACAGAGACGGAAAAGAACATACTCACAGCATTTGCTGGTGAGTCGCAGGCGAGGAACCGGTATACATACTTCGCATCAAAAGCTAAGAAGGAAGGTTTTGTACAGATCTCATCGATCTTTGAGGAGACAGCCAATCAAGAAAAGGAACATGCTAAGAGATTGTTCAAGCTCCTTGAGGGTGGAGATGTTTGTATACAGGGCGATTTCCCTGCTGGCGTTATTGGACCTACGGTTGAGAACTTGAAGGCAGTGGCAGATGGTGAGAATCATGAACATACATCAATGTATCCCGATTACGCGAAGGTTGCAGATGAAGAGGGTTTCAACGAGATCGCATCAATATTCAAATCAATAGCGGTTGCTGAGAAACAGCATGAGAAACGATTCAGAGATCTTGCGAGAAATATTGAACATGGTGTTGTATTTTCAAGGAGTGAAGATATTACTTGGCGTTGCAGGAATTGTGGGTATCTACACAATGGCAAATCAGCACCAAATAGATGCCCCGCTTGTGACCATCCACAAGCTCACTTTGAAATCCTTGTTGAAAACTGGTAGTATGTAATCAGTTTGAGGATGCATAAGAGGAAAGGAGAAAGAGAACATGCCAAAGAAAATGGAAATTTACAAATGTGAAGTATGTGGAAACATTGTAGAGATGCTTCACGGTGGTAGGGGAGCACTGATTTGTTGCGGCAAACAGATGGTTCTGCAAACAGAGAATACAGTCGATGCGGCGCATGAAAAACATGTCCCAGTTATCGTAAATGACAACGGTGCAACAAAGGTGAAATTAGGCAGTGTTCCGCACCCTATGACCGATAAGCATTATATCGAGTGGATTCAGATGATCGACAGTGAAGGGGTTCACACCCCTCGTCATTATCTGAAACCAGGTGATGACCCAGAGACTGTATTCAAGGTGACTGCACGAAAAGGTTGGAAGGCAAGAGCCTACTGCAACCTGCACGGTCTTTGGACAAAGGAGATGTAACGATGGCAATGAACAAAAAAGTACTTGATGAGATGAACCTTCAGATCAAACACGAAATGGAGTCTTACTATATCTACCATTCGATGGCGGCATGGCTTCATTCCCAGAGCCTAGATGGAATGGCGATGTGGATGAGGATTCAGGCTCATGAAGAGATTGAACACGCCATGAGATTCTTCGACCACATCATCGACAGGGGTGATAAGGTTGTATTGATGGATCTTAAACAGTTGAAGACAGAGTGGAGTTCTGTGCTGGAGGTATTCCAGGATGCCTATGAGCATGAGCAGTTCATCAGCGATAGAATCAACACTGTCATGAAGATCGTAAGAGAGAACAACGATTATGCGGCTGAACCCATGATGCAGTGGTTCGTTGATGAGCAGATTGAAGAGGAAGCCAATACCTCCAAGATCGTTGATCAACTGAACATGATCGGTGAGGAAGGCAAAGGCAGGGGTCTATTTATGTTGGACAAGGAACTTGGCGCAAGAGTGTGGCCGGCTGTTTCACCATTTAATCCAGCGGCAATATCCCCTGGTGATGAATAGAAAAATAGATTCACATTTGACGTTACCCAGTCAACCAAACGTTGACTGGGTAACGTGATTCGACTAACATAAAGAAGTGTGTTTGTTAAAGGACTTTTTAAAGCGACGAGATACTGAGGCTGGGATTGCTTCGACGTATGCCAGTCGAACGATGAAACGTTTTTTTGGGATAGACATCGACACCTACAAGCATGGAGTTATTGACAGGAAGACAAAGGAAATGCTTGGTCTAGTGGCTTCTCTCGTTTTAAGGTGCAATGACTGTATCCTCTATCATCTCAATCAGCTAAGGGAAATGGATGTAACTGACGAAGAGATTGAGGAAGTCCTGATGGTTGGTTTAACTGTTGGTGGCTCAATCACAATACCCCATATCAGAAAAGCCCTGGTTGCATGGGAAAGTGAGAAGTAACTGATCATGAGTAAACAAGACATATTCAAACAGATAAACCCTGAAATTAAGAAAGTATTTGGTAGCAATTCTAGATTAGTTGCAAAATTAAGAAGCATTTGCTCAATTCTCATTGACAATATTGACTATTGCGATTGGGCAGGTTTCTATATTCTTGAAGAGGGTATGTTGCATCTAGGTCCCTTCGTGGGCAATGAAACTGAACACAGTGTCATTGAGATAGGCAGAGGTATCTGCGGTCAGGTGGCTGATAAGAAAGAGACACTGATTATTGATGATGTAACCAAGGAAGATAATTACCTGTCTTGCAGTATTAAGGTCAAATCTGAAATAGTAGTACCAGTTATTGTTGATGGAAAAATATTCAGTGTTATTGACATTGACTCTCATCAGAAGAGTGCATTTAATCTTGAAGATAAAAGATTTCTTGAAGGTGTAGCAAAACAAATTTCATCAACATTTGAACATAAGGAGAGCTAATGAATAAATCATTTCAACCCACTAAGATTTCTGATAGTGTTTGGTGGGTAGGTGCTATCGACAGGCTGATATCAGATTTTCATGGATATGGAACACCCAGCGGCACTAGTTACAATGCGTATCTAGTGATGGGTGAGAAGGTTGTGCTGATAGATACCGTTAAAAAGGGTTTTGAGGATGAACTCATATCCAGGATCAGTTCTGTTATCGATCCCTCAAGGATTGATTATATAATCAGTAACCACGCAGAGATGGATCATTCTGGCAGTCTTCCATATGTTATAGACCAAATTCATCCAGAGAAGATTTTTGCATCAGCAAAAGGCGTTGAAACCCTGAGGGCTCAATTGCCAATAGAGCATGATATAGAGATTCTAAAAACGGGTGATTCACTTTCACTTGGCAATAAAGAGTTGTCCTTTATGGAAACGAGAATGTTGCACTGGCCAGACTCGATGTTTACATACTTTGCTGATGAAGGTGTCCTTTTTTCACAGGATGCCTTTGGGATGCACCTTGCCTCTTATGAGAGATTTGATGATCAGATACCCGAAAGTGTCCTTGAGTGGGAAGCTACGAAGTATTATGGCAACATTTTGATGCCGTTTTCACCACTCGTTATAAACCTGCTGAAAAAAGTTGGCGAGATGGATCTCAACCTGAAACTGATTGCCCCTGATCATGGACCAATCTGGCGGAACAAGATGGGTTGGATACTTGATCTATACAGAGATTTTGCTCTCCAGAAGCCAACCAATAGGGTTGTTGTTTTGTTTGATACGATGTGGGGAAGCACTACAAAAATGGCAAAGGCAATTGCTGAAGGTGTGGAATCAGAAGGTGGAGATCCTCGATTGATACCTTTGAGTGTTTCCGATAGAAGTGTTGTTGCAACAGAGGTGTTAAAAGCGGGAGCGCTTATTGTTGGATCACCCACTATGAATAGGGAGATATTCCCTTCATTGGCTGATGTGATGATCTACCTCAAGGGATTGAAACCAAAGAATCTTATTGGTGCTTCATTTGGATCATATGGCTGGAGTGGAGAAGCCCACAAAAACCTTGATCAGATGTTGAAAGAAATGAAAGTTGACATTGTGCATGATCCGATATCTGCCAAATGGGTCCCAACTGATGAGAAGTTGATGGAGTGCTTCGAACTTGGAGTCTCCACTGCTAACCGCCTAAGTGAGGAGTAATAATTAATGTCAAGTATAAATAGAAAAGCCTTTAGGGACATAAGTTATGGTCTCTATATTATTACATCCAAGCACGGTGAAGTTATCAATGGACAGCTTGCAAACACCGTTTTTCAGGTGACATCAAACCCACAGAGACTGGCTGTATGTTTGAATAAAAAGAATTACACATGTGAGTTGGTAGAGAAGTCTAAGCGTTTTGGTGTGAGCGTTCTCGCGGATACTGCGGATATGAAGTTTATAGGACCGTGGGGCTTTAGATCGGGCAGAGAAATCAACAAGTTTGATAATGTTGATTATAAGGAAGGTGATTTAGTTCCCATAGTTACCTCGAATTCAATGTCATGCTTTGAATTGGAATTAATTGAACATATGGATATAGATACGCATATGATGTGTGTAGGTGAAGTTATCAATGCCGAACATATCCGAGACGGCAATCCACTGACCTACGCATTGTATCATGCCAGAAAAGGCAGGGAACCAGAGACTGCCCCCACATACAACCCAGAAACTGGGAGTGTGGGAAGCGGAAAAGGTGGTGATAAAATGAAGAAATATGTATGCAACATCTGTGGTTATGTCTATGATCCTGAAAAGGGTGATCCAGATCAGGATGTTAAACCTGGGACTACGTTTGATGAGATTCCTGAAGATTGGGTATGTCCATTGTGTGGCGCTCCCAAGGATGATTTTTCCCCGCAGGATTAGTGTATATTTGATAAACTCTGTTTAGAGTTAGAAACACTCTACAAAGAATATAACAGGTCTGAATATGTCTCTCCTGACCCTTTACAATTTCTTTATGACTATTCCGATGTCAGAGACAGGGAGATTGTTGGATTAATAGCCTCGAGTCTTGCGTATGGCAACGTAAAGCAGATTCTGCACAGTGTAGGTGGTGTACTGTCTAGGATTGGTGACAGCCCTTATGATTTTATTGTGAATTCTAATCAAGAACTGTGGCCCTTGCTGATTGAAGGTTTTGTGCACAGGTTCGCAAGACCAGAACATATAGTCGGTCTTTTAACCGGTATACGTGGGTTAATCAATAGTTATTCGTCTATTGAGAATACATTGAAAAGACAGATTAATTCTAACGATGAAAATATCCTTGCTTCGTTGAATCGATTTGTTGGATCATTAAGACATCATGCATCCCATGATCCGGGACATCTTGTACCACATCCGGGAAAGGGTAGTGCGTGCAAAAGGCTTCATCTATATCTTAGATGGATGGTTAGGAAGGATGATGTCGATCCAGGGGGGTGGGACCTTGCCAAGTCTTTATTGATGATACCTCTCGATACCCATATGCACCATTTGTCTGTTGCTTTGAATATGACAAGGAGAAAATACAATGACATTAAAACGGTTATCGAGATTACAAAATCATTCTCAAAAATATCACCAGATGATCCAGTGAAATATGACTTTGCATTGACTCGTCTTGGGATAAGGAAGGATTTAAGCAAGGAATTGTTCATTAAAAAGTGTAAATCCCACTGTTTAGTAGAGTAATTATCGTGTAATTAATTAACATGTCCAGAATCAGACTATAGGATTGATCTATAATTGGAAGATATTTCCAATGCTTGATTGAGGTGTGATATGGGAATACTGAGGAAGACATTAAAAGAAAGAATTCTTGAGTGCCTTGACGCAGGCAATAAAGTTGCGATAGCTGATATAGCTGAGAATAACTCTCCAACGGATATTGCAGAGGAGATCAAGGAACTACCAATTGAAACAATATGGAAGATTCTCCAATCGATGGAGGTTCACAGAGCTGGTGAAGTGATGGGTTATTTTGATATTAACCTTGAGGTTGAACTCGCTGAAAGCGCCCCCAAAGAGGTGTTAGCGCCGTTTATATCTAATATGCTCAGTGATGAGGGAGCTGACCTCCTCTCTGAACTATCTACGCCACTCAGAAATAGCCTTATCCCCCTTATGGCTAAAGCAAAAAGGGAACAATTGATAAAACTCAGTTCATATGAAGAGGGTACCTGTGGTGCATTGATGACTGCGGATTATTTGACTATAGGTGTTGATGGCACAGCCAAGGATGCATTGAAGTATGTGCAGATAGAGGCAACCGACAAAGAATTTGTCTACTACATCTATGTCTTGGATTCAGATGAAAAACTGAACGGTGTTATCTCAATGAAGGATCTCGTTTTGTCTCACCCCATGAAAAAAGTAAGTGAGTTGATGTTTGAGGAAGTGCTATCTGTTAATCCACAGGATGATCAAGAGATAGCAATTGATATCATTGAGGAATATGATCTAATGGCCATACCAGTGACTAGTTTAGAAGGCAAGCTGCTTGGAGTGATTACGCACGATGATATGATGGATGCTGTTCGACAGGAGGAAACAGAGGATATTGAAAAGATAATGGGTATCGCCGGTGAGCACGAATCGGAGGGATACCTTAGAAAATCTGCATGGCAACATTTCAAGGATAGGATTCCATGGATTGGTGCATTATCAGTTTTTCAGCTACTGACTGGTTTTGTTATCAGTTACTTTGAGGGAACCCTTTCCAGTTTAGTAGTATTGGTTATCTATATGCCTCAGATGGTGGCAACGGGAGGTAACGCTGGCAGTCAATCATCAACTGTAATCGTTAGAGCACTTTCAACAAAAGAACTAACACCTGGGTTGTTTTTTACTGCAATATCCAGAGAGTTTGTGGCTTCTCTTCTGATGGCTCTGTCTTTAGCCGTTATTGCTTTTGGGAAAGTATTTGTTCTATCTGGGAGTTCGTTACTACCTCAGGGTGTTACAATATGGCATGTTTCACTACTCGTATCCCTTGCATTAGGTGTTCAAGTGATAACAGCTATGACCATCGGTGCATTATTACCCATACTAGCTTACAAGGTTAAACTCGATCCCGCTGTTGTGGCAAGCCCTGCATTGACAACTATTGTTGACGTTTCAGGGATGTTGATATACTTTGGTCTTGCACGATTGCTTATACCGTTATGATGTTCTAGAAAAGATAACCACAAAGATACATATTTGTAATAGAGTCAAGAAATTATATTCAATCTGTAGATTCCTATAAACTCAGAATATGCTATAATCTATTATTAATACTAAGTTTTATCGATATATTAAATTCAACAGACTGAATTGATTGACATTATCAGAAAAGTGATTATTATTAATGCGTATGCATCGAGATCTCTCTAGTTATTTAACCGTTGTGTTTAGTTATGGAAAGGCTTATGTTGACATGAATTGGATTAAAGTTATTCATGAATGCAATAATGTTAAATATCTTCCTAGACTAAAAAAATACATAGATGGGATATCCGTATTCGACGATAAAATACTACCCTTGATCAACCTTGATGGTTCAGGAAATGATTCACTGAAGACCTTGGTTATCAGACATAACAGTAGATTGTTTATGTTAAGTGTGCTTAGTGTTTCAAGTATTTCACAATTTGCTGTTGATTCATATGAATATGATCAATTTCCTTTCATATTGAATTCTGATAATCGAAAAATAGTCGACATAAATGCAATATCGAGGTATTTGAATTGAAGATTCTGGCAAAAGATTATTCCAACAGAACCAGCCTTATGAATGGAGTAATCGAGCTTACACAAAACAATACTGATGGTTTAGTTTTTAATTCAATCGGGATACCAACTCTAAGGATTCCTTCTCAGCTGAAGAAGGTATGTCTTAAGCTTCTTCCAAAGGGTGTAACGTTGGATGTACCAGAAGCAGATAGTGTGGAATTGGAATCTGTTTTCTGGTGGGAGCATGTAGAGATAGAGATTGAATCAAACAATAACTTCAATTCAACAAAGTGGTTATCACAAGAAACTTTCAATGAAGTAGCTCAGTTATGGGGTGAATTTGAAAGGAAGCTTAAGAAATATGGTATTGATAGAGATAGTGTTCTTTACACCCAATCGATATCAAATAATGGTTCATATTCAATAAGCAGGGATGATCTAACAATATTGCTAGGAATGAAGGGAAGAACAACCATCAAAGAAGCTATACAATTATTCGGTATGCCTCACAAAGAACTGCTAAACCGTATCCTTAAGGCTTTGAAATACATGCTATTGGGAAAAAGAGAGGATCTGAAGAATGCCAACTATCCAGAAACCATTAAAGCGATGGGAGATCGATTGATTGCTTTTCAATCAAACCTGAAAAGCTGGTATGGTAATTCGGGTTTTCCTGAGCACGATTATTTCACAAAAGAGTTAGCGTTATTATCTTTGAAATACCCCGATGCTGAGTGCTTGGCTGTTAGTCCGGATGGCATTGATGTTGATGAGAGCGTACTTTCGCTCTCCTTTTCAAAAGATCCAAAACTAGTAAGTTCTGTTGGGTCGAAAATACTCAAACCACTGAATCTTCTCTTTTGTAATTTAGTTATTGATTCAGCATATGCATATTCATTTGACAGTGTTAATAGAATACTTGAGATCACCGATAAAGAATTATCAAAACGTTACTCAAAAATGAGTTTAGAAGAGTTACCTATATATCTGTGGGATTTTGATGGATAATAACAAAGTTATTCCAAAAAAATTCAGGAAGAGTCCTGTGATTCTGCTTGTAGATGATTCTTTGACCATCAGACGTGTTATTGAGATGGCACTCAACGATACAGGATGGGATTTGATTGAAGCAAAGAATGGGATGGAAGCACTTAAACAAACGATGATGCATGACCCAGATCTAATAATACTGGATGTAATGCTTCCGATTTACAATGGTTATCAGGTATGCTCGTTGTTGAAAAATAACCCGAAATTTAAAGGAATACCAGTGGTCATGCTAACGGCAAAAACAGGAGTGATAGATAAAATAAGAGGAAGATTTGCACATGCAGACACGTATTTAAGCAAACCTTTTTCAAAGGAAGAGCTTGTGACAGCATGCAAGAAACACCTTGAGGAGGAAAGAAATGGCTAAACTAGTGGCAGTAGACGATGTTATGGTTGATCTAGAAAGAATGAAGGATGTTGCTACATCACTTGGACACACAGTTCTTACAGCAAAGGATGGCGAGGAAGGATTTAATCTGATTATCAATGAAAAACCAGACCTTGTGCTGTTGGATATAGTGATGCCAAAGATGAATGGGTTTCAGGTATGCAGGGAATTATGTTCAAGACCAGATGTAGGTGATACAAAGGTCATTATGATAACCAGTAAGTCTGCAGATACTGATAAATTCTATGGTCTAAAGCAAGGTGCGAATGAATACCTCAAAAAGCCATTTACAGATAATGATCTTGTTAAATTGATAAAAAAGTACGTCTAGATGGCAAACGGGTATTTCTCATTCATAGTTGCTGGTCAGGAATGTGCAATAGACGCTGATAAAGTTCTAGAGATTGTAGACGAACTCAATATAACTGATCTTCCGTTGTCACCAGGTTATTTTTCGGGTGTTGCAAATTTCAGAGGAGAGGTTGTTGGAGTTGTTGATTTAGCGAGATTTCTTTCACAGGGGCTATCTCAAAGGGATACAAAAACTATAGTTTGTTCATCCGATGAAGGACCAGTAGCTCTAATTGTTGATTCTATAAAAACGACAATTACTCCAGAAATAATAAAACCTGTTAAGGGAATCGGTGAAGAGGTAACACTTCCGTACCTTCAGGGTGTTGTCATGGCTGAGAAGGGATTGATAAGAATCCTTGATATTGTTCGAATGCTTAAGGATATAAACGGTGGTGCCATTGACGGTGGGAAGCAAGCCACGGCCAGTAGCATCCAAAACACCGAGAAATCAGGAGGATAGATATGGCTGAAACGCCTAGTATTTGGTCGAGTATGTTCAATTTTAGGAGATGGAGAGTAGCTTCTAAGGTTGTATTTGTAGCAGTTGTAATATCAGTATTAATATTTTCGATTTTCTATACAGTCTTCATAGTATACACCACCAACACAAACAGAGCACAGCAAAGAACTGCATTGATTACACAGGCGGAATCATTAGCTGTGGAAATTGATAATCAGTTGTATGAAAGAAGATCTGATTTGGTTACAAACATGGAAACTTCAGGTATTTCAGGTCTATTAAGTCAACTGTCAAATTGGGATAGTGGAACCTGTGCCAGAAGTTATAGAGCGTCTTGGGACGCAAATTCATACAGATTTTCTGCTGAATTTTCTAATCCTGCAAAGCTTCGAGACAGAATACATCAAACCATTGTAGCAAAAGGCTATACAAATGCGGCTTTGTGTTTAAAAGATGGTAGTTTTGTCTTTTCTATGAATCCAGTCTATGACTACAAGCATTTTGAAGATCCATTTGATCCAAACAGTTCACTTTGGGATAATGAATTCCCTGTTATTAATAATGCATC
>CAZTGD010000032.1:0-23132 GCA_964613055.1 uncultured Caldisericales bacterium
GAGCTTCCAGCTGATAAAAAAGGTAACTGAGCACCCGTTGTTGGAAGTAAACCAATGGTAATTCCAATATTAAAAAACGCTTGCATTCCAATGTGGATGGCTATTCCAAGTGCAACGAGATACGTGAATTGATTCCTGGATCTGCTGGCTATCTTTATCGCACCTATCAGAAATAGTACAAACAGAAGGATCACAAATATTGACCCGATGAACCCAAATTCCTCTGCTATATTTGTAAAAACGAAATCTGCTTCGATTGATTCAACATAATTGAGAATCCTCTGTTTACCAAAAAACAATCCTCGACCAAAGAATCCTCCATTGGCTATCCCCACCAGTGAATGGTATAGTTGAAAGCTAACATTACCAGCATTGCCAATCGGATCCAATACCGCAAGGAACCTGCTCTTCCACATTCCAATATCTACAAGTGATTGAACAAAAACTCCTCCCCCAAACAGACCACCAAGAATAAATAGAACCCACAACCTAGCTCCCGATAAAAAATACTGTATAGAGAAAATCACCATTATCATCACTGAAGCACTCAAGGATGGCTCAATAACTATGAGTAAAGCAACCAAAGCAATCATCGAAAGCAACGTTAAGGTCTCTCGAAATGACATTTTTGATGCGTCCCTCTGCGTTAGATAATTGGCTGATATTAGTATAATTGCGATTTTAGCAAACTCTGAAGGTTGGAAGGAGAATCCTCCCAAGTATAGCCATCTTTTATGGAATGGAGAACCAATTGACGGAATCAGAACAATTATCAATAGTGATACAGCCAGGATATAAATGGGATAAGACAATGCCCTGTATAGCTTTATGTTAGATCGAAAAACGAAATATGCGCAAACCAGACCTATACCCAATCCTATAAAATAGGTTGTCAATTGAGATGCAATGGATGTGATCTCACCTGCGTACGATTGACCCATGTACACGGAATACAGATTTAGAAACCCGATTATCAACAATCCAGATACGGGTAAAGCTACCAGCCTCTCAGGAACCCAGCGTTTTTGGGGCAAGCGACCTTACCTCCTTTTCAAACAACTCTCCCCTTTCCTCGAAATCCCTGTACTGGTCGAAACTTGCACACGCTGGTGAAAGGAGAACAGTGTCTCCTTTACTTGCTTTCCTTATTGCCAGACGAATTGCCTCTTCTTGATTGCCCACACGCTCGTACTTTTTATATCCGGCCTTCTCCAGTGACTTGATAATCCTGTCACCTGTAACACCATGTACGATTGCAAGTTTTACTCCAGCCATGGACTCAGCAAGTTTTGTAAAATCTGATCCCTTTTCTGATCCACCAAGTATCAAAATGAACGGAGATTCAAGCGTCTTCATTGTTAATATAGTTGAATCTGGTTTTGTAGACTTCGAATCATTGATAAACCTGATACCACCCCATTCACCAATCAATTCCAGCCTGTGTTTCAAAGACTTAAACATCTTTACGGATTCGATTGCCTTTTCAACAGGTACGCCAAAATGTGAACAGGCGAGTGTTGCGGCGAGTATATTAGTGGCGTTATATCGACCTTTCAATTTGAACTCATCCATTCGAGCAAACACTTTGCTATCAACAACTAATCCATCATTATCAATATAAGCTTTAACATTTTGATTGGGGAATGATGAGAAAAAAAGCTTTTTTGCATTTGTTTTTTTTGCAAGCGACCTGCTCCATGAATCATCATAGTTAAGAACAACAGTATCTTCATGTGTCATGAAGCGTAGTATCTTTTGCTTCATTTGAGCATAGATTTCCATAGTTCCATGTCTATCGAGATGATCCTCGGACAGATTCAAAAAAACACCAACTTTTGGATGAAATGTGTCCATCAACTCACACATGGGCGAACCCACCTCAATCGATAACACCCAGTCTTGTTGAGCCGCTAAAACATAGTTAGCCACTGAATCACCAATATTACCAACTGGATAGCTTGTTACACCATAATCATTTAGCATAGTGGCGATGAGAGACGTTGTTGTAGATTTTCCTGATGTACCTGTTACCGAGATGTAAGGGCAGGGAAGCAACTCAGCAGAAAAATCGATCTCACCTCTGATCTCAATCCCCAACTCTTTAGCCCTCGTTAAAACTCTTGATGATAGGGATAATCCTGGTGAAGGAAGCATTATGTCACAATCAAAAACTCTTTCTGAATGACCACCCGTTTCATATTCATATCCAGAGTTGGCAAGCTCTTCTAAATCAGAGACCTCTGAAACAAAAACCCTGGCTCCAATGTTAGTTATCAATTCAGCCAGCGCTTTCCCCGTTCTTCCATATCCAAGAATGGTTACCTTTTTATCAACATATCTGCCAAACCTGTTTTTCACACTGCAAGGTTATATCATAGAAAGATTTTATCAAGATGAGTGGAGCCGGCGATCTGACTCGAACAGATGACCTGCTGATTACAAATCAGCTACTCTACCAACTGAGCTACACCGGCAACTGCTGACAGATAATAGAGGAACACACATCACAGTCAACATAGAAGTACTTAATGAGTGAATTAACATATATAACGGTTGAGATCATTTTGATGGATAATATCTATCAAATGAATGCTTGATTTTCTCCTTTGTAGACACCAGTATATCTCGAAGCATCTTCCCCAACTCTCTGCTTCTGTACTCCTCCATTGAATGGTGTTCTTTCATTCGATGCTCTTCAATTATCTTATCCATATCTATCCTGGCATCATAAACGATATCACTGAGGTTTTTATACAACTCGTCAAGTGAGTGAATTGAGTCTCTCTCTTGTATCGAGTCTCGAAGAGAATGATACTCCTCTCGAAACCTCTTTTTTGTCTTCTCCACAATTGAATCCATCTGACCCTTCATATCAGCCAACATACGCCAAATGTTCTCAACTTCTAAACCTTCTTTGATCCTATCATATACGTCCTGAAGCTCATCAGCACCCTGCTGAATGATCCCTAGCATTATATCCCTGCTATTTTTTTCTTTCATCTTTCTACCTCCATCGATCGATTACATAGTACAAAGAAATTAAGGCTTTGCAATAACTGACAGGGTTGTCTCTATTCTTTATTTCACCTGTAATCTGATTATAATCGGACGCATGAGTGAAACACAAAGCACACAACATATTCCGCTTGCACATCGTATGAGACCAACTTCAGTCGGGGAGTTTGTTGGACAAAGGAAGCTCATTGATGGGAATAGCATCATAAAGAAAGCGCTGGAAGGATCAGTATCTTCAATGATTTTTTGGGGGCCTCCTGGTTGTGGGAAAACGACCCTTGCAAAGCTTATCGGAAATCAAACCAATCGACCAATAATAAATATAAACGCTGTCTCAACCGGTATCCCTGCTCTCAGAAAAAAACTCTCTGACCAGCTTTTTACCAAAAATCCCATTCTGTTCATTGATGAGATACACCGTTGGAACAAAGCACAGCAGGATTTTCTCCTTCCAAAAGTTGAAACAGGTGAGATCACAATCATCGGCTCAACGACTGAAAACCCCTACTTTGAGATCAATGGTCCTCTGCTTTCGCGTGTGAGAATCTTGAGAATGGAATCACTGTCTGACGATGACATTAGAGACATCATCAATTCAGCGGTTGAATCACCAAAGGGTTTCGAGGGAGTCATAAATCTGCCCGATGATGTGATGGACTTCATCGTTTCAGTAGCTGGGGGTGATGCCAGGTCAGCGTTAAATATACTGGAAGAGCTTACTGCCAAGGCTCAAAATGAGAATACGAAAATATCTGTACCAAAAGACTTGTTTGCCAAAAGATTCCCATATGACAAGAGTGGTGACCAGCATTACCAGATAATCTCAGCGTTCATAAAGAGCCTGAGAGGATCTGATCCCGATGCCGCAGTGTACTGGTTAATTCGGATGACGGAAAGTGGTGAGGACCCAAAATTTATAGCCCGTCGTATGCTCATCCTCGCTTCTGAGGATATAGGACTCGCAGATCCGTGGGCACTTCTGATAGCCAATGCATGCTTTCAGGCAGTGGAAAGAATTGGATTGCCAGAATGTGAGTACAACCTTGTTGAAACAGCGATATATCTCGCTCAGGCACCAAAATCAAATTCAACAGCTATCGCTTTGGCAAACGCTAAGAAGGCTGTACAAATATCATCTCCCCCCGTACCAATACACTTGAGGAATCCAAGTTTTACGGGTTCGAAGAAACTGGGTTATGGAAGGGATTACAAATATCCACATGATTTCAATGGTGGATTTGTCAAACAGGCTTACATGCCCGATGAGTTGGAAAACATATCTATCTACGAACCATCTGACTATGGCTATGAGAAACGCATTCGAGAGAGGATGGAAACACGTAAGGAATAAAAGATTCTGCTTTTATGATTAAAAATTAAGGGCATTATGCACCTGACACACACAATGAGTTCCCCATCTTCGACCACACCTCTCTTCCCTTAAAAAGGAATATCACCCTTCCCGTTATCCCTATTTTCCTCTACATCATTCCTGTTTCTACTTCGTCATTCCCGCGAAAGCGGGAATCTAGTGGAATTCTAGGATACGTCTGTCCACAAATAAAAGTTTCAAATATCCCAAACGCTACCAGTTTTACCCTGGATCCCTGGTCAATTTAGAAATGACGGAGAGTATCACCCTTCGAAGGGTGAAAAGGGGATTGCAGTTCTTATGAAACCTGTGTTGTATGTGTTAAAGGCATAGTGCCCAAAATTAATATTGCTTGGTTAGATTACATTCAAAAAGCACTTAGGTTTGTAATTTGTTAAGTTCTTCAACCAAATAAATGTTCGGTTTGCATGTTTTTCGTATTTGTGATATGATCTGAATCCAAAGAGAGACTTGGCGCATTCATCTTACATTTTCGCTTAGATGAGACACCTTATCTTCATCTTTTTCTTTGGAATTCAACTATAAGCGGGATGTGTTCGCTTAGGAAAGAAGGGGATAGTGAGAAAACTGTCCGCGTTTATACTTGTGGCTGTCCTTGTAGTAGGCTTTATTGTTGGTTGTGGTGGAGGTGAAGAACCAGTTAACGATGAAGAGCCTTTGTCAAATGAGAGTAATAATGATCCCATCAGTGGAGCAATAACTCTTGATAACCTTCACAATGGGGATTTCTTCACAATTGAGTATCCTAATGATTGGGGAGTCGAGGAGGATGTAGAAACTGGTGGAATTATCCTGACTCCAATCGATGCAGGTGACTTCAACACAACCGAAATAACAGTTTCAGACAACCCAATACCAGGTCTAACCGGCAATGATGTTGATGAGTTAATCGAGGAGACCAAAAAACAACCAGGCGGAGGGGACTTTGACATTACAAAGATCAACTTCAACGGCTATGATACTATGTTGATGAAAATGGAGGTCATGAGTATCTTTATCGAGACATACAACATCCCAGTTGATGGTGCAATGCCGATTGTCACCGCCAGCTTTGAAGAAGATGCAGAAGATGCAGTTCGAGATATTCTGTCAACATTCAAACTCAAGTAATTGATAACTTGAAGAAAGAGGATTGAGATGAAAAAAGTTTTAACGATCGCAATTGTGTTTGCTCTTGCCTTTGGATTCGCGGTGGGTTGCGGAGGTGAAGTAGAGGAAGACAAACCAGCATTTGCAAATGTTCACAGCGGTGAGTATTTTGAGATTAGCTATCCTGACGGATGGGAAGTAAAAGATGAAGGTATGGCTGGTTTTACGATCTCTCCAATATCTGAAGATGATGAAGAAGACGATGGTTTCAACATGGATATGACCGCCATCACAATTCAGGATATAAAGGCTGACGACTCCAAGAGGGGCGACCTTCAGAAAGCGATTGAAGAGATAGAAGCAGAACAGAATGCTGAAGGTATGGAAGGCATGGAGGATATGTTCGATTTTGAGGAGACGACATTCGCCGGTGAAAAAGCCCTCAAGATGAGCATTACATTCCTTGTCACAATGGAGTCGTACATTATACCGATGGACGGTTGGACTATAACAGTTGGTATGATCGGTAGCGACAAGACGGCAAAAAAGATCTTAGATACCTTTAAGATTACAGACCCCAATTATTCAGGCAGTGAGGATCTTATGGATTTTGATATGGGTGACGACACTGATGATGATTGGGATACAGAATTCCCAGATGATGAAGATGATGAAATGGAAGATCTCTTTGGAAGTGAGGAAGATCTTGCTGTTGGTGAAACCTACGAAGGTGAATACTTTACAATAACCAAACCAGACAACTTCACTTTTGATGTCTATGAAGAGGCTCCATACTCTGTGACCTTCTCATGCCCCGAGTTCACACTGATGATTGAGTGCGAAGAGGAAGAGGGGTACATCTGGAGCGATACTGAAGCGTTAAAGGACGAGGTTGAAGAGGAGATCAACTCTGGAGAAATCTCAGTCGTTGAGGATATAGAGCTTGGTTTCAATTCCGCTGTCTGGCTAGAGGGTGAAGGCGAGATGGGTGGAATGATTATGGTCGGTGTCCCAATGACCGATTGGTTGATCACTATTATGGCTATGGGATATGAAGACACTGATGAGATGCGCGCTGAAATACGTAAGATGATCATGACATTCGATGTAACTGATATGTTCTACCTTCCCCAATAGGAAGATCATAATATCGATCACATCCCTAACCCCTCCTACTGTGATATAATAACAGCGAGGGGTTAGGGTTTTGTGGTGACTCACTCTTTGAATTCACTATTGTATTATTGATACAAAACTGATTGCGTATTCGAATCTTGATTCAAATTCAATGTATTCACAGTAAAATGATCGTGTGAGGCAATCCATTCTAATCATTTTAGCCTTGGTAATGACGTTTATGACGGGCTGTAAGAGTCCGATTACCAGTATTGAGTTATGTATCGAAACATCACCTCCAGGTGCGAAGATATCTAGTGGGAGCCAGTATCTAGGGAAAACTCCGAAAACAGTGCGTGTATCAGGTTTCAGATCAGTTCAGGTATCCCTTGACGGCTACAGGGATGAAATGATTGAAAGTGATGAATTAGAAACACCAAGGACCTACAGATACATAGAACTTAAGAAACTTCACCAGATCGAGTTTGACTACAAACCCTCCGGGGCAGAGGTTTGGGATGGCGACAAACTTATTGGGAAAACCCCATTTATCGCTGAAATGATAGCGGGTGAAAAGATTATTAAGGTCACTCTGCTTGATCATGAGGAGTACATCGACAGGTTTTTTGTCCACGGAGAAACATACAGAACGGAAGAGCTTCAGCCTTCAATCAAGTACATATCCCAAAATCTTTGTTACATAGGTACAAATCCACTAGGTGCAAACGCAGAATCACTCGTAGTTTGCAATGAAACACTGGCAAACGAAATTGATCAATGGGGTGTAACCCCCATCGAGGGCACCAATGCAGACATTATGGAGAAAAACTGCGATCGCTTCTTTATCTTCCGTTACGAGGACAAGTATCCGTCTGTTTTAAGATTTAGAGGAAGCATCTATTCAGAAATTGAACTTACAGAGAGTTCTATTTCATCAATCCCAAGTATTCCGAAAAATGGAGTATTGGATCTCTACTATCAAAAACAGTTTGCTGATGAGAGATTCTCAACCACTAAAAATGGTGATATGTATAACGTCTATTCGGTGAAATACTCAAAACCCGTCTCAATTGTTGACATGCAATCGAAGGCTTCCAATATCTCCGGTGCCAGCTGGCTCGATAACCGCTTCTTTGTTGTCCGAACTAAGAATGATTTTGATGATACGGTTTATTTTTTATTCGATAATGATTCTCACAGAAGGGTGAGATTTGAGGATTTTGGGTTTTACAGGGAAAGGGCTGTGCCTGGAATAATGAGGTTGGGTGAACAGATACCCACATCTCCAGTTCGTCTTGACTCTTTCCATGACTTCAGATATTCATATTACGGTTCAGGTATCATGTTTTTCGTGAGACCCTACTCTGGAAGAGAATGTTGGCTGGTAATTCATTCTGATATAAACATCGACAATCCAGAGTTAGTGGATGTTATTATCAGATAACTATATTCCCAGAATATGGTTTGAACTCTGAATTGACAGCTTCTATTTCGAATAACCACACGATAGTGTTGAACTTTTTTTAGATAGATTTTGATTCACAAGTAAAGAAAAATCCTAATTCCTTTTGTACTTGTAGTATGCACTGCAAGTTCCCTCACCTGAAACCATGCACGGTCCAATCGGATTTGCGGGTGTACACGACTTGGCAAAAAGGGGGCATTCAGTTGGCTCAGCAGAACCCGTGATAACCTTTCCGCAGATACATCCAGGTGGTTCAGGTGTCGGTTCTACTGATATATCAAACCTCTTTTCTGCATCATATTCAGCATATTCGTTTCTAAGCTTGCAACCAGAGTTTGGTATCAGACCCATACCACGCCATACAGAATCACACGGCTCAAAAACATCATCCATTATCTGCTGTGCTCTAATGTTTCCATCTTCCTTAACAACACGATTGTACTGATTTAAAACCATCGGTTTATCATTATTTATCATCCTGGTCAGAGATTCGATTGATGCAAGCATATCCAACGCTTCAAAACCAGTTACAACGGAAGCAATCCGATATCTGTTTTCAAGCACTCTGAATGGTCGAACTCCAGTTATGGTGATTACATGACCTGGCAACATGAATCCATCAACTGATATTCCTGGTATATTGACAAGAGGATCAAGTGCTTGCACCACCGATTTGTGAAGTGACAGTATGGAAAAGTTTTTCAGTTCCATTTGTTTTGCAGTCTGTAGCGTTGCCGCAAAACTTGGAATAGTCGTTTCAAAACCTATTCCAATAAGCACAAACTGTCTGTCTGATTCTTTCTGTGCCCAACCAATAATATCAAATGGCGAGTACATCACCCTGATATCTTCGCCTTCTGTTTTTGATTCAGACAGAGATCCAGTCACACCTGGTACACGCATCATATCTCCGAATGTGCAAACGGTTACATCAGGAATCTTTGTCAGAGAAATCATCTTCTCAATATCCTCCTGAGAGGTTACACACACTGGACATCCCGGGCCAGAAATCAGACGAAGATTAGTTGGTATCATAGATCTAATGCCATGAGCAAACAAAGCGTGGGTATGAGTACCACATACCTCCATGATGGTCGTTTGTCGACTGACATGATCAGCTATCTGTAATTTCAGTATGTCAACATCTTTTGTGAGAGGATTTCTATTCAGTTTTCTCCTGCCTTATCGCATATGCTTGTGAGATAGTTTCCAGCATCTCCTTTGCTGTTTGTTCTTCAACCACCTCAATAGCAAATCCGGTATGAATGAGCAGATAGTCACCAATGCGAGCATCCGGAACCATATCTAATCGGGTATTCCTTTTCACTCCACCCATATCTACCACACCATCGTTTTCATTTTTTTCGATCAACTTGGCTGGTATCGCAAGGCACATATTATCATCCTTCCTAATTCTTGGATTCTCTCAGTTTTGCAATGGCAACAGTTGCCTGACCAAGACTCACACATCCATCCCCAGGTGGGAATTTCTGATTGAAATACACCTCTAACCCCATCTTTTCAAGGGCATTCACAACCATTGACAGCAGTATCCTGTTTGCAAAGCATCCGCCAGAGAGTGCTACCTTTTCAATTCCCGTTTTATCTCTAAGCATACGACAACCATTGACCATCGACAATGCGATTCCCTTGTGAAAACCACCAGGTATTGAACCAGGTCTCGAAATGGAATGTAAAAGAGCCATTCTCCAATCAACCTCAAAGTGATCACCCTTGTCCTCAATGGTAAATGGCAATGGTGGATGTGACCTATCATAATTCGTTTCAAGCAGAATCGCCAGTTGCGCTTCAAATGAAGCAATCCTCCCAAGCCCTGTCAACACTGAAAAGCCATCAAACAGTCTACCCAGCGATGACGTCATAGGTGCATTCATCTTTGTTTTCAGCATTGATGATAACACATTCGATAGTTCATCCTCAATGCGAGCTTTATCCTGTTGGTTTATCTGTGACAGCATTGAATATAATGTTCGCCCCGCGTCTTTGACTGCTGAGTCACCACCTGGCAAGGCAAAGGGTCTTAGATGTCCAGCTCTGATGAACTTTGATCTGTTGGTTATCAGGAATTCAAAACCCCATATGGTACCATCAGTACCATAACCCGTGCCATCAGCCGCTATGCCTATCACTTGTTCATCTATGTCATGTTCTACCATAACACTGGCTATATGTGCATGATGATGTTGAATTGGAATGAAGACACCTGCATTCGAAATCTCATTCTTATGAATTGCAGACATGTATCCAGGATGCATATCATAAGCAGTAATAGACTCATTGAAACCGAATAAACTACGATATGATTCTAGGATTTTCATGTAACGCTTGAATGCGTTTGCATTGTGCATCTCTCCGATATGTGGAGATACGAGCGCTTGGTTATTCCATGCAAAACAGAACGTTGATTTCATCTGAGTACCAAGGGCTAGCACTGGTGTCTCAGTGTTTATCTTAATAGTGTCAGGTACAAAACCACGCGCTCTCCGTAGAACCCTTGTTTTATCAAAAACAATATCCATCACAGAATCATCTATCGGGTTTGATATATCTCTATCATTGGTGAGAATCGGAATATTGAATATGAATTCGTCATCATTGCTTGCTAGCGGTTCATCGTGAAGATTGGCAGATGTCAAAACAATTGGTGGCATATCCACCATCAGCAATACATGAACGGGTGTGTAAGGTAGAAATACACCGATCTTGTTTGTTCCTGGCGCTACATTGTTTGCCAAATCATAACTATCCGACTTCTCAAGAATGACAATTGGGGCTCTCCATGAATCAAGAAGCTCTCTTTCCTTTGTTGAAATTGATGCTAACCTATTGGCTGTTGCTAGTGAGTCAACCATTACAGCCATTGCTTCATCACCCCTCTGTTTTAGGTCTCTTATACGTGACACAGCTGACGCGTCTGATGCTAAACAAGCGAGATGAAAACCACCGATGCCCTTTATTCCAATAACTTCCCCTGATTTGATTGCTTCTTTGCCATTAACAATAGCTTTATACCCAGAGGCTTCACCCAGTCTCACTGAAGGACCGCATTTGTTACAAGCTATAGTTTGAGCATGGTATCTTCTGTTCCCTGAATCGTTATACTCACTTTCACAGAAATTACAGAGTTCAAATTCATTCTGAGTTATATTATGACGGTCATAAGGCAGATTTGTTAGGATCGACATCCTGGGTCCACAATCTGTACAGGATATGAAAGGATGCCTGAAGCGTGGGTTGTCTGGTTTAAGGAGTTCATTCCGACAATTCTTACAAATGCAGATATCAGGTGGAACCAGTATCGCTGAAGATGAGTTGCTTGAACTTGGTTTTATATGGAAATCATTCCCTTGGTATTCAACATCATTTAAGTACTCGACTCTAGTGATCTCTGACATTGGAGGGTTATCATTTCGTATGGTTCGAATTGCAAGCTCTACTGACTCACTATCTCCAGAAAATACCACCTCTACACCGTCACCGGTATTTCTTACCCATCCATTTAAACCGTTATCGGTTGCTACCCTGTATATGAATGGTCGAAATCCAACTCCTTGGACTATTCCAAAAAACTTTAGATGTGCATTTCTTTCTGGCATAAACCTATTTTGGATTGTAATTTATGCTCACGATTTGTGATGGCGCATCCCAAGAGACTTCACCACCAAGTATCTCTGAAACCGCTCTCACTGGTATGAATGTTCGATCATTAGTAATCTCTGGTGAAGTGTCAATCTTAATAATATCAACATCATTGTTCTCAGTTATTTCAACTGTGTTCTTCCCGATATGGAACTGAATTTTTCTATCGCAATCACGAATGATTATGCTCCTGTCTGATGGATTCCAGTCTACACTTGTGAAGAATGCTTCAGCGACCAATCTTAGTGGCACCATTGTTCTTCCATTTGAAATATATGAGGGTGGATCAAATATTACTCGCTCTCCATTTATCATAACATCTCTCGACCCGACCTTTATCGATATGGTAGTGGGTATAGGAATACCAATACATCTTGTTTTGCATAGTATAGTAAACTCTTCTCCAGATTGGGTTTCTATTATCAAAGCTCCTCTAAAATCGCATGAGTATCCAGGTTCCGGTTTAATCATTGAACCTTTTGATCCAATATCAATAACCTCTGTTTCTCCAGGTCTAATAATCAGTTCAGTCTGAGATACATTCAACCATGGAGGGTACGAAATCGCTTCAAGCTGTAACATGAGATCTCTACCTCCACAATTCTGCAATTCAAACGGTACTCTCTTAAATGACTCCATTGAAACTACTCCAATATTTACAGTTGATTTGTCAAAACAAAGCTTTGGAGCATCCGGATCCTTTATAGTAATCGTTAATGGTATCTCTATTACAAGTTTATTCTCTTCATTTTCGTTTATAGATGTATTGTCATTGAACTGAATGTGTCTTGGTCTTTCAGGCATCTGAAGTGCCTTTATGGTTGCGTGATTTGTTCCAACTATACCTTTATAAAATGGATTAACGGTAAACATAACTTCCCTGGATTCTCCAGGCTTTAATGACACAATAGGTTCTTCAATCGTTATCCAATCTACAGATGTTAACAATCCAACGCTTATATCTCTTTGCCATTCATCTTCAGCCTCATTGCTTATTGTTATCTGAAATGATGTAGAGTTGTCTGAAGTTTGTATTGTTTTCTCTATTAGTTTTGGTCTAACAACCATCAAACCAGAAGGTTTCATTGATGCTAATCTTCCAATATTGTCTATACCTACAGTCAAACCCAGATAGACATAGCCATTATTCGCCGATATTGATGAGATCTGTTCATCGACAAATTCAAAATGAAACACCTCTTCATTGTCAGATGTAAACGCAATGAGCCTTCTATTGCTACCTACGAGTATAGTGTTCCCACTCACTAACATTTCGGAGCTACTTGGTTGTATTTCCTTTTTGAATAGCAATTTTCCAGTAAGTAAATCAAGCGCTACTATTAAGGATTCCCGAATTTTAACAAATATTTTTTCGTTGAGTAAAACAGGTGTTTTATCTATCCACGCATCCACCCTTTTAGTCCATATCACACTGCCATCATCGCTGTCAATGCAATAGACATTGTTATCATAGCTTCCAAAAAAAAGCTGATCATTGTATAAAAGCATACTACCAATCTTAGAACTAGCTATCTGTTTCTTCCAGAATAAACTACTATTCTCTTTATCAATTCGGTATAGATTGCCTTTGTCATCGCCAGCAAAAAGAGAGTCATTTAAAACAATTACCCCATAAGACAGAGGATTATCAAGCGTAATCTTGAATTCAATTACACCTGATAAAACATCAATTTTATATATCTCGCCATATGAATTTGCAACGTAACAATATCCACTTTCCTCGCATATTCCTTGAGCTATGCTTGCTCCAGTTGCTACCCTCCAGGATTCGATGTGGTCGTTTATATCTATCCCGATTATATCACCCCGCTCTAATCCGATTACCGCAATACTTCCTGTAACGCATGGGGTTGTAGATATTGAGGTTTTTGTTGAGAATTCCCAGTAAAAATCACCATCTGCTTCAAATACCTTCATTGAGTCTGCACAGACATACACTAAACCATCATATTCAATGACTTCGTTGATGAAACGAGAACCGACATTCTTTTTCCAGTACAGTGAGTACGGTGGTTCGATTGGTTTATCTGCTATACCATCATGGTGACAGCCACCTCTAAAGCTTGACCATCCGCTATCCGAGGCAACCAAATATATTGAAACAGGAATCACTACCAAACAACAAACAAGCATTGCCAGCAGTATCCGGACAATCCCATTCTTATATTTCATCTCTATTCAGATATCTTCTCGTTTAACGCTTTCACAAGTTTTTCAACATCAACCCCATGGGCTCTTGCGCCATCTCTTACAGATTCAATCTCACTGATATGGCACCCAATGCAATGAAGACCAAACTGAAAGAAAACCTCCGCTGTTTCTGGCCACTTCTTGAGAACATCCCCAAGCGTCATCGTGTCGGTAATTGTTGTCTTACCCATAACACACCTCATTTTCTGTTTCCATTTATTATAGCAAAAGAGTCAACAATTGCACGCGGCATGTCAATATCCTCAATTACACCCTTATCGCAAGCTTTTGCGTACTCTGGATCGATAGGCACACCACCAAGGTATCTTACACCATGCTCGGTGCAGTTCTTCTCAACCATAGAATCACCAAAGACCTTTATCTCCCTGCCACAACCAGGACATGTGAGATGCGTCATATTCTCAAGTATTCCTACCAATGGAACATTCAGTTCATTTGCCATTCTCATTGATTTGGTAACTACCAGATTGGCAAGTTCCTGTGGGTTTGTTACAACCACAAATCCATCTAGTGGGTAAACCTGCATCACAGTTAGAGGCATATCACCAGTACCTGGTGGGAGATCAAGGAATAGATAGTCCAACTTCCCCCAATAAACATCATTATAGAATTGTTTCAAAACACCTGAAAGGATCGGACCCCTCCATATTACTGGATTGCTTGGATCCTTCATCAACAGATTCATTGAAACTACCTTAATACCAGATTTTGTTTCCCTGGGAGAAACACCATCTTTAGCGGCAGAAAGTAAACCCTTTTGTCCAAAAATCGTTGGGATCGATGGTCCAGTGATATCTGCGTCCAAAACACCGACTGCGTTACCCTGTCTCCTCGCTTCAACAGCCAACATGCTTGTGATCATCGACTTGCCCACTCCACCTTTGCCAGATCCGACTGCAATTACATTCTTGATATCTTTCCCTGAAAGTTTCTTGAGCGGGTCTTCTTTCTGTTGAGTATTTCCTCCCTCCCGCACCTTTTGTGCTTTTGCAAATGTGGCCTTCTTTTGCTCTTCCGACATAGCAGTAAAAGAGAAATCTACAGACTTAACTCCATCAACCTTTGAAACTGCAGATACAACACCATTACCCATGCTTTCTTTCATCGGACATCCTGGAATGGTTAATGCAACCGTAACATGAACATGCTCTCCTTCGATTTTAACATCTTCAATCATACCTAATGTTACGAGATCAACACCCAGTTCTGGATCCTGAACAGTTGATAAAGCTTGCATTACCATTTTTTTATCAATCACAATTCCACCGCCTTTCTGCTTACGGAGTCTATTCCTACATCGCCTTCATTTCGACTAAACGTCATAATTACTTCAGTTAATTACTCTAAAGGTAGACATAATGGTAACAAATAATCGTGGTTACGGCATATAAGAAATTTTTGCAATTCCAATAGCCCAGATCAGTATCTGTCCCATCTAGCAGATCAAGTACTACAGCATGAGCAATGCATATCAAATTTAAAATTTAAAAAAATTATCTACTGAAATACATGAACCTAAGCGATCAAGAACAGAGGTTCACCCTTCTCTACTGGATGACCATTCTCTTTGAGAATCTTTTTTATGACTCCATCGGTTTCAGTTTGAATCTCATTCATGACCTTCATTGCTTCAATGATACACAACACGTCACCATTTGAAACTCGACCACCCTCTTTAACAAAAGCCGATGATTCTGGAGATGGTGAATTGTAAAACGTTCCATTGAAAGGCGCTAAAACATACGATCCCTCTTCAGTTTCCGCACTATCAGTTTCAGGGGAGTTCATGACCTTTGTCTCTGTAGTTGATTTTGTTACTTCGGTCGGACTAACTCTACCTGCTATCTCAAACGATATCGCGCTTTCTTCATCCTCTACAGACAAAGAAGATAAGCCATGCTTCTTCGCGAGTTGTATAAGTCGCTCTATCCTTGCATCGATGTTTTTATTGTCTTCCATGTTCACCTCAAATCATTTGTTTGTGTTTTCAATAACACTTGCAATAGCAACACAAGCAATCGCCTCTGAGTTGCCAAGTGGACCAATGTGCTTGGGTGTAGTGTATTTAACAGATACATGGTCAGTACCCAAAACAACATTCAGATTGTTAATCATATCCTTCCTGAATTCATTTAAATGTGGTGATTGAGCTATGATCGAACAATCAGCATTAGAAACCATAAATCCTTCTTTGTTTATATGAGTTCTGGTCTGTTCAAGTAACTTAAGACTCACAGCATTCATCAACTCTGGTTTGCCCATACCAAAAAAAGTACCTATATCTCCTTGACCGATTGAACCCAGTAGTGCATCTATAAGGGCGTGACAAACCACATCTGCGTCAGAATCGCCTTTCAATCCCATACTATAAGGTATCTTAACACCCGCCAGTACAAGTGGTGTGCCTTTGACAAGCTTGTGCATGTCGAATCCAATTCCAAATCGAGTTACCATGTACAATTATGACAATGAAAGACACACTTTAGTTACTAAAGAAAACAAATACTCTCACAACGTGTCAGAATAGGTGAAAAGAAACCGAAAGGGGTTATGAAAATGGATATCGACAGTGTGATAAACGATGTTGAATCAGGAAAAACATCTCCAAAGGATGGAGCAAGAAAAATACATCATTCAAACTGGCACTGCGAACACTCATTTAATCACAGCAGTAAACCAAAGTTGTTCGGCACATACCTTATCGTACAGGGGATTCTGATACTGGGTCATCTCGTGTTTGGGTGGTTTCCAATTGAATATCTGGGCAGTTGGTGGAATCTGGTTTGGCCAACTATTCTTGGTATGATGGGTATCAGCATGCTAATCAAGGCTGGGAGCAAGGGGAAGTTTTCATTCCTGGGCATAGTGCTTTTCGCGCTAGGGGCAACTCGAATGATAGTAAACACGGGGCTCATAGGTATGGTTGATTGGTGGAATTGGTTCTGGCCAGCTTGCCTTATCATTGCCGGAATAGCGATACTCCTAAGGGGCATCAGACGTCGAAATGGGAATCACATACATTTCGATTGGGAGGAGTTCGATTGGAATGACTAGCATTGAACAGATACTGGAGGACCTTGCCGAGGGAAGGATCAGCAAGCAGGAAGCTAAACAGTTGGTCAGAACCGTTTTATCGAGAAAACCCAGGAAGATACGTGTTCGAGTTCGCGGAAAAACAGGCAAGAATGTCAACATAGTTGTACCTGTGACAATGATTGAGAAAGCTCTCCACTGGATTCCCAATGAGGTATCAGGAGTAGATATTCGTTCCAAGATAGAGTCTGTAATTAAAGATGAAGATTTTCGTGGAGAAGTGATAACAATTAATGGTGATGAGGATGAGGAAGTCTATATAACTATCGAATAAGCAAGGATCAAAGGTTCACTCTGTAAGAACTTCGATCAAACCAAGTCGAATGAGTTTGCTGAGTATCGCTCTTGCTTTCTTCCCTGTATAACCAAGGTTTCCTATCACATGGGCAACGGAACATTTCCCCTGAATCTGTGATATAACCATCCACTCATCTGATGTCAATTCAAATCCAGCAAGACTATCAGGGTGAACCTTAACTCTTATCTTTGTTGTTCCAGTTATTGATTGCCCAAACTCAGCGGTAGATTCATCCATCATTACAGAATGATCAATGAGTAAGTGCTTGAGTTCCTGTTTAACAGTTGGCACCCCACTCCACCTTGTATCCTTGAAAGAGAATTTTCCATGGCTCCAACTAAGAATATGAGCAACTGCTTCGTCACCGGCTATATTTGCATAAGTAGCGTGGACTAGTTTTCCTTTCCAAAAAACGAGCTTCCCTTGAATATCATCATCCGTTGACACAGATAGGATCCCATCCATACTGCCATTTGCAACAACAGATACGACGTCAATGAGATTGAACTCTTCTATCTTTCCTGAGAGAGATGTAGCCATTCAAATCGATTATGAGATATATTGTCTTTATGTCAAGGTAACAAACAGCGTATATCACTCGTACTCTAAAGTAAATGCACTGGAGGTGTCAGATGAAGAATCTCTTTAAAATCTTGTTGACAATCACGATAGTATTTTCGGTATCGATTACCAACACATACGGCGTAAGCGATACTTCTGAAAAACCCTTTTACATCAGTGGGATTGTAATTGATTCAAACAGTGAACCCATTGAAAACGTATCGGTTACAGCTAGTGGTTTCAGAGCACAAAACTCGATTAACAAACCATCAATGATCTTCTGTGATAAAACCAACAGTAATGGCGAATTCACACTTGGAATTCCTTCTATGCCCTATCCCACAAGTATTATTAACGCCAGAAAACCAAGCTACTATCCTATTACAATGGGTAAGTATGGAGGTGCGTCCGGTGAATCCATTTACATCGAGATAATGCTTGAACCTATTGGAGAAGAGCCAAATTATAAAGCAAGCTCGATCGATGTTAAGATGTTTTATGCTAACATTATTGAAACAGGAGAAAATAAACCGACTGAACTTCCTGTTTTTGCAACCCGTGATATCAACACCTATCCAAATAGAGTTCTGACTTACCTTGAATCGGGAAAAAACATCGAACTAACAGAAAAAGTCAGATTAATCGCTGAAGAAATCATAGACACTGTTGGCGAAAAGGAAAATGCAGTTGTAGTCGCCAAAGCTGTCTATGATTGGGTCTGTTCAAATATTGAATACTCGACAAGAGATTTTGATGAAAACACAATTAGAAAAGGGCAGTATGAACGAGAATACAGGAGTTTCGGTACAGATTTCTACGACTGGTGTCAAACCCCTGAGGAGACTATAGATTACCCTTGGGTTATCTGCATTGAGTTTGAACGATTAACAACAGCTTTGCTAAGGTGTCTCGATATCCCCGCTAGACCTGCACCATTAAAAGCCCATCCTGTGACCCAATTTTGGGTTCAGCCAAACGATGGTGACGGATTCTGGGCAAACATGGAGACATCTAGGGGACGAAACGCTTGGGTAGAGGGAGATGAATCAGCACACTTCCCTTCCGTTCACGATGGTAACATCGCTTTTGTACCGGTCGATGAGAATGCACCTATGCATGCTTTGTGGGATATCGGATCAGAGTGCAACTGGAGGGAGCAATCAGGACAGAACTTTAGACTACCCATAAACGAACAGTCAGTCAACATAGTAGGTATTGCATCCGAATCTTTTCGGAAGACAGGGATGCTCCCACAAGCTCCAAGAAATGAAAAAATTGGATTAGAAGAAGAAACACTAGAAACAGCATTTGTCGACACTCGGCCGATGACACCCAATCCTTCACCAATCGAGATCAATGATTATATCGAGTTATACTGGAGAGGTTTTACGGTGGATTTGTCAAAGGCTACAGATACCAAACCCATCTTCAGATTCCCACATTTTCTGAATAACGAATACAGAGTGGTGCTGGATATCTCACACTACACAAACCATCCAGAGGCTGTGATCAAGGTGTGGAATGAAACAGACGAATGCGAAGATACTGGACTCTCACAGGAATGGTACTGTATTCAGTTTAATCTTGAACTAATTGAGCCCGATGCGTTTGAGTTAATGAGCCTTCCTATAGAGACCTTTGATATTGTCGGTGTTGTATCAGATGAAGACGGTGATCCTATTGAGGATGCAACGATGTGGTTAGAGAATGGACTGGATCAGAACGACCCTCGATTTAGAGATTTGCATATTCAGACATTAACAGCAGTTACCAATAGTGATGGAGAGTTTATCTTAAAAGATATCCCACAGCGTTCTCCCAGGTATATGGTTGGAGCTATCGCAGATGGTTACTTTAAAACCATCCAAGGAAGGATTGGTGAAGAAAACAACGATATTCAAATCATCCTAAGAAAATATTCAGAAGATGAGTGTTTTAGAAATCAAAGAGTAAGGGTGAAAATGGCTTATCTGCTTAAAGAAACAATGTCGCCTTTACCAAAGGAATTACCTGATTATGCCATAGCTGATAACTCTAAGTTTCCTGAATCTGTACTTCCATACCTTGAGGAGGGTGAGGGTTACGAGATAACTGACACTGTAAAGATGATTGGTGATGAGATACTGGAAAGCATTGAAAATGATGAGAGAGACAACCTGGTTACTCTAGCAAATGCTGTATACAATTGGATAATATCCAATATCGAGTATGATCTAACTAGCATCTATCCGAGTGACATCACCTGTGGCAACTACCAAACGACATTCGGTGGATTCGGAGTAGATTTTGATAACTGGTGCTACAGTCCTCAGGAAGCTGTTGAACAGGGACGCACAATCTGCATTGAATTTGAACGACTGGCTACTGCATTGTGCAGGTATCTGGGTGTCCCAGCAAGATCAACCCCCTTGAAGGCTCATCCTGTTACCCAATTCTGGGTACAGGAGAGTGAGGATGACGAGGGATATTGGGCAAACATGGAAACCAGCAAGGGGCGCACTGAGCATAAGAAAGGAAATCTTTCAGCTGGTTTCCCTAGCAGAAATGACTCTATGATTGCCATCATACCTCATAACAGCGATGCACCCATACACATGGATTGGGATTTTGGAGCTGAGTGTTGGTGGTTGGAAGATTATGGTGGAAGCATCAAATTGTCTGGAAATCCCGAAAAGGATATGGACAAATGGCAGGAAATTCTAGATGTATTTGAACAAACTGGCGAACTACCAACAGAAACAAGACCACCTCGAAGACTAGAAGACGGACACGACAATAGTATTGATGAAATAGCCCCAACGAATACGATACCTGGTCCAAATGACAGGGATATAACATCTCCATATTCAATCTATTCAAGGGGATTTGAGGTCGACATGTGCAACGCTACAGATCTGCATCCAGTGATCAGATTCCCTCACTTTGTTGAAAATCAATGGCGAGAGCAGTTGGATATGAGACCCTATGTGAGTATCCCTGGTATCATAGAGGATGAATGGGAAGAAACAGAAGAGGATGAAGAAACTGGTCTTTCACAGACATGGTATTGCATAAGGCTAGATCTTACAAAGGTAGAACAATTCCCCAAGCAAGACACTGCTGTTGAAAACATTTTAACAAATCCGGGATTTGAAGAAGGAGACATAGGTTGGCGACCCATGTTTCCACCAAAAGGGGACAAGAAAAACAGACCTTCAATCGATGAATTGGTGTCTCATTCAGGTAATAAATCTGCAAGACTCCAGTCAGATAATGAAGGTGTATGCGCATGGAATCAACTGATCGTTGACCTTCCCATACCCTCGAAAATCATTGTGAAGGGGTATGTTAAGACCGAGGATGTTGTGGGTAATGTAATCATTGATCTAAGGATAAATGAGAATGGTGAAAAGAGTGTACCACCATTCCCCAGTTGTCAGCCAAATCTTCGAGGTAGTAACGATTGGACAATGGTATCTGGTGAATTTGATATCCACGAGAATGCCGATTCTGTCATTATAGGTTGCACAATGCTGGGAAAAGGAACGGTATGGTTTGATGACATTGAGGTGATTGTAATTGGTGGTGATAATGTAAATTCAGCTAAGAACTTCACTGAAGTTTGGGTAACCAATCCAACGTCTGGCATCGACCTGTGTACACACATACATAAACCATCCTCTGAGATACCAAGTGATGGTTATCCTGTCGTATTACTTGTTCCTGGAGGTAGCGGTCATGGGACACAGTTTGACTATAGTCCCCTTGTTTCGCAGATAACTGATGAAGGTTTCGTAGTAGTCGTTTTTGACCCTGAAGGTAGAGGTAGAACTAAAGGAAATGATGATGAATCGGGAGTGATTCATCAGGATGGCATGCACGCTGTGTTAAAGTATATTGCCAATCTGGATTACATTGATATGGACAATATTGGTGTTGTCTCATTTTCCTTTGGTTTGATAATGTCTGGTTGTACACTGGGCAGATATCCCCTCGATCCACCGGTTAAATTCTATATCGACCGAGAGGGACCCGATGGAAGCCTTTGTGATTACTCGGGGAAGCATGGACAGTCTCTTAGTATTGATGAGGATTTCTGGGAACCAAGGGAGGCATACCTGTTCATTGAGGATTACATGGGCAACTATGTGAGGATTCAAAGTGAGAAGGATCATGTGCAGAAAACAAACGACCATGCCTACAGGATGATAGAACATTCTACTTCAACAGAATACGGTGGCAAAGGCAAGTGTAACTGGACTCGAATGAACTGCGATGAGGGTGATTGCGCCAATCCCCCAAACACTGTTTTTTCCAAGGATAATCCACCAAATTGGGCTGACGAGAAAGAGGAAAGGAGTAATGAGTTAATAATAGAGATAATCAAAGAGATGATTCAGATGCCCAATCCCTACAAACACGAAGAGAATACTGATTCAAATGATTTACCAGCTTTGAATCTTTCTTTTGTTTTTCCATAATGAAGAGCCTTCAACTGGAAGACCTGATTACCTCAATGATGAAGATTATTACTATAAGAACCGGAATACAGTTGTAAAACTCGCCAACACAATAACTCATGGTGGTGCATCGTTTAACTTTCAATCAGACTGGAACTGGCTCATGGCAGTTGATAAATACGATAGTGGAGATGTAACTGATAACACTGCTGATAAGAATATCGTCCGGTGGATGCACGAAGATTTGGGGATAAGTATCGACCCACATGCCCATGAAACCAAATACAATTATGCAGATGTAGCCTACCTGATTGAACAGCTTGGTGTGGAACCTTCTCCCGTTGTAGGAGGTTTCTTGTATCAGCCTGCTGATAATGCACAGGGTTGGGAACATCACGAAGAAGGCACATATGGCATTCAGTATCCTGATTTTTTTTGGAAACCAGATGTCCTGTGGGGTGCTGCAACAAAGAATCACCAAGGTAATGATGATGACCACATTGGCGTGTGGAAACCCAAGGACAGATACAATTTCTATGAACACGATCCCGACAGAAGATTGACCTATATCGGTCATGGAGGTGGAATGCCCGATGTATTTAATGTACTTACTTCAATCGAATCATGTGGATTGCCAGCAGATAGATTCTACACCATTACGATCGTTGTCATTCAGGATTTCATAACAGACAGCAACATTGAAGATATTGAAACATTTATCGATAAAATTACACCATACGTGGAATCAGGAAGGGTTCGATGGCTGACTCT
>CAZTGD010000033.1:0-22503 GCA_964613055.1 uncultured Caldisericales bacterium
CACCTGCAAGCTAGTCAGTGACTGTAGTGATTTGTTCAGCATAGGCTATTCCAAAAATTCTCGCCTAAGAACTTTATCATCCAGTTTTATGTTCAAAGGCGGATACATGGGTAGCGAGTCAGAAATTTCGCTTGATGGAAAGCGAGCGGGTATTCTCAATTTGATCGTGCCCGGTACACACAACGTAACTAATGCTTTGACGGCAATTGCTGGAGCCACTGTTTTCGGGGTACCCGTTGAAGACGCTTTAGATTATCTTAAAAGTTACCAGGGTCTAACAAGACGAATTGAACCAATTGCACATCAAAAAGGACACATCGTCTTTGACGATGACGCAGGTCATCCAATGGAGTTAAAAGCTGGCATAAACACACTGAAAAAGTATTTCCCTGACAGACCTTTATGCATAGTCCACCAACCCGTCAGATATTCAAGGGTTCATTACCTTGCAGATCAATACACTCAAGTAATAAAAGAGAAGTTAACCAGCAATGACCGATACATCGCTTCTCCTGCCCAACCATCTGACGAAAACAAATGGAATGTAAACCGACATGGCATCACAGATGCTATCATCGAAGCAAATCCTAGATGTGTTGTTACACGTGTAGACAGCCATGACCAGATAAAAAAAGCGGTGATTAAAAATTTAAGGGAAAATGAGATACTCTTCCTCAGTGGACACCCACCTTCACAAATACGGAAGAGCGCATTTTCGATAGCCAATATTCTAAAGGAGGATGCACATGATTGATTTTGAATTGACTGACGAACAGAAGATGGTTGCAAAGATGGTGAAAGACCTTTCTGCAAGGGAGTTTGCTCCCCAAATAACTGAGTGGGACGAGAAAGCCCAATGGCAACCAGTTATTGCAGAAAAACTATCTGCCCAGGGAATTATGGGGTTGTGTACACCGGAGAAATACGGTGGCTCTGGATTCGATTACATTTCCCTCGGTCTTGCCTGCGAAGAGCTGGAGTATGTCGACACAGCGCTTAGGGTTACTCTATCCGTCCACATTGGACTCGCACAGATGCCAATACTGACATGGGGTAGCGAGGATATAAGACAGAGATATCTTCCACAGCTTGCAAGCGGCGAAAAAATTGGAGCATTCGGACTTACAGAACCAAACGCTGGAACAGATGTTATAGCCCTTGAAACAAAAGCCGTAAAGGACGGAAATGATTGGCTGTTGTCTGGGGAAAAGATGTGGATATCTCTATCTGATATTGCTGATGTCTTTGTTATAATAGCATGGACTGATCTGGAGAAGATGAAGAAAAGAGACCATTCAGGTGTTTCTGCATTCGTGTTGGAACGAGGTATGAAGGGTCTGAGTACAGCAAGTATCCACGGCAAACTTGGAGTCAGGGCTGGCAATACAGGTTCGATATCCATGGATCAGGTCAGAGTCCCTCAAGAGAACATGCTTGGTCTGGAAGGCGAGGGATTCAAGATCGCCATGTTCTGTCTTGACCAGGGAAGATACACCGTAGGATGGGGAGCTACTGGACTCATCAAGGCTTGCCTTGACGCTTCGACCACATACGCAAATTCTCGAGTGACATTCGGGAAGACTATAGGGCATCACCAACTAGTTAAATCTATGATCGCGAAGATGAAACGCAATTATGAAGCATCAAAACTTCTGAACCTTAAAGCTGGATGGCTAAAGAATCAAGGCAAGCGTTGTACAAAGGAAACGGCTTTGGCTAAATGGTACGCTTGCGATGCCTCTGAGGTAGCGGCATCTGATTGTGTTCAGGTTCATGGTGCATATGGATATTCCAATGAGTTTCCAGCAGAACGATTCTACCGCAACGCTAAAGGTGCCTTAATTTATGAAGGTTCTCGCGAGGTACAACAACTAATCACAGCTGATTATGAACTAGGTCTTCGGAATGACAAACCTCTCCGCAAGAGTATGCCCCCTCACCCATTTCCAAAAGACTGGGAATAACTCCTATGAGTAAAAGAGTTCTGTTTCTCTGTGTTGCCAACTCAGCCAGATCACAGATAGCGCAAGGCATCCTAACGAGTCTATCGAATGGGAAAATGGATGTATCGAGTGGAGGCTCAAAACCAACAAAGTTAAACGAATATGCTGTGAAGGTGATGGCTGAGATTGGCATTGACATCAGCTCTCATTACGCAAAGCACTTCACCGAAGTCAATGATGAGGATGGATTCGACTATGTGATTTCTGTGTGTTCAGATTCAGAAGCTGAATGTCCAATTTTCATGGGTAAGGTCAACCGTCGACTGCGATGGGTATTCGATGATCCAGCAGATTGTACAACCGAACATGATTGCATGAGTAAATTCAGGGTGACAAGGGATTCGATCAGAAACAGAATAGAATCATGGCTTTTGGGACTGGTTTGATTCAGTCCAATCCCAAAAGACTCTTTATGTGTTCTTCTGCAATCGCAGGTGTTTCTGGTGAGTACCCATCATGTTGCCAGACTATCAACCCGTCCTTGTTTACCAGGGACATATTTGGTACTCCTAAACCACCCCATGTGTAGTAAGTCTCTGCCATTGGATCCAATGGAACTGGGTATTCAATCCCCAATCTGTCAATGAGTTCCGCTCTCTCTTCGTCAAGCAGTGTAGAATCAGTACACACACCAAGAACAAGCAGTCCATCATCTTTGTAGCTGTTGTAGAGATCAACCAGTGCTGGGAGTTCCTTGTTGCATGGCAGACAACGTGTTGACCAGAAGTTGATCAATATGCACTTGATGTCATCTCGTGCAAGCTCTTCAGAGAATGTTATTTCACCACCACTCTCAGTCTTGAGGGTAAAATCTGGAGCAAAGGGCTTCAAGTCATCTTCATCTATTTCCATCTGCAGATTGTAGCCCCTGTCATCTGGAGGTACCTCTATGGTGGCAAGACCAAACTCGAGTTGAATAAACTCTTCACTCACAAGCGTTCTTGATCTCAGGATGAATGGCATATATTCAAACGTTTTTGTATCACCATTTGACCTGTATTCATCCTCTCCAATCCATATCTGAATATTCCTTCCCTGGCCTCTGACAATAACTGACTTCTCATAATCAAGCCAGAACACATTGTGTCCCATATATTCTGCCAAGAATCGCAATGGAAAGAAGTACACTCCATCAACCAATTGCGGACCGACATCAGTTGATCGGGTCTTGTCACCAATCCTGACGTTTCGCCAGTCCTCTTTCCACCTTATCTCCACTGATGCGCCTAATACAACCGGCGCCAGTATACAGCTAATCAGTAACGCCGCACATATCCTTGACCATCTGCTCGAGTTTCTCATAGTCATCTTCTGTTGGATTTTCCTGTATCCATGTTATACAATGTTCTCCTGGTGTAAGTAAGAAAAAGTTAGGAGGGTTCTGTGGATCATAGAGGTTTTCCCTTTGACTGTACTCTTCATCCAGCGCAATGAGGAAATCAAGACCTAATTCTTCATTCAAAGCTTTTCTTTCTTCTTCTAAACCCGGACCATCTGTGTTTATGCCAATGATAACAAGCCCATCATCTTCATATCTCCTGTACAATTCGCCAAAACGTTCCAACTGTTCATAGCTGGGTTTGCACCTGGTGAAGTACACTTCGAGTACGATCGCCTTGACATCCGGATCATTCATATAATCACTTAGCTTGATCATCTCATCAGGGTTGCTGTCATTGGAAAGTTCAAAATCATGCCACAGATAGCACAATTCATCTTTATCAACAGTTATAGTTATATTTCTACCATCAACCTCAATAGTATTACCCATCATCTGTTGCAGACCATTGGAAGACACAAGGGTTCTATCCCTGGAAATAATCGGCGGTACTGTGAGTTGGGTTGTCTGTCCATCTACAACAAGGTCAGTTTTGCCAATCCAAAGCTTGATGCTTGTCTGATCATTCCTCAGCATAACAGCTCTCTCTGACTCAATCCAACTAACATCGTAAGCCAACCATTCAGACAGGTATCTGAGTGGCAGGTAAACGCTCTCTGATTCATTGATCGGGGCAACATCCATAGAGAACTTTTTGCCACATATATCGATTAACTTTGAGTTTACTCTCAGGCTAATTGCACACTCTTCTGCTACTGCGGTTTGTGCAATTAACGGAACAATCAATAGCATCGTTACGGTCATTGCAATTACAAATTTTCTCATTACTACCTCCTTGTTTGGTATAAGATTGTCATCAAAAAATATTTTTGTCAAGCCCACTCAAGTTACAATCGTATAAAAAAGTCATTTGACATTGTACATATTAAACAATAAAATGTACGCTAGATGCCAAAAGAGAACGGAAACGAGATAAAGACAATAACGCCTTTTGAGCTTGCCAGTTTTCTTGATGGTCTGCTTTCAGAGTCTTCTGATCCCATGGATTCTTCACTCAATGGATTACAAGTCAACAGTGACAAGGCAATATCAAAAGTTGCAGTTGCAGTAGATGCCTGCCTACAAGCATTCCAGGTTGCCAGAGAAATGGATTGCCAGATGGTTATTGCTCATCATGGTCTTTACTGGTCAAAGGGAGAGCATAGAGTCATTGGGATTATGGGTGAGCGTGTTTCATTCCTCATCAGAAACAACATATCATTGTGGGCTTGCCATATACCTATAGACAGACACTCAAAATATGGCAACAACGCTGTCTTGGCAAAGATTCTAGATGTAAATCAAACTGAAGGTTTCTCTAATTATCACGAACAACCGATTGGTCTTTGGGGTCACCTTAAACAAGAGATGAGTGTAAACAAAATTGCCATTTCACTCAGCAAAAAACTCCCTCACTGTTCGCCTCTCATATGGGATTTTGGTAAGGAATCGGTCAATTCGGTTGGCATAGTATCGGGTGGTGGTTCATTTGCCATAGAGGATGCATCTTCACTGGGTCTTGATCTGCTTGTCACAGGTGAGGTTGGATACTCCGACTACCACACCGCAAAAGAAAACAAGTTAAATGTTATTGCCGCTGGTCATTGGGCAACTGAAACTGTTGGAATAAGGGCTGTTGGCAATGAAATAACAAAACAACTCGGGATAGAAACGGAGTTCATATCCGTTCCTACAGGACTGTAGGGGGCGTAGTACATGGATGCATTATTAAAAGCAAAAAACCTATCTAAGGTTTACGGTAACAAGACCGTTCTTGAGAACCTGAATTTTGAGATTGCAGACGGTGAAAGCTTCGGGATACTGGGTCCCGCAGGCTCTGGTAAGACAACGCTTATTAATATACTCGCAGGTATCCTCAAACCCAGCGATGGCCAGGTAATTATTTCAGGGATGAATCTATATGGATCATCTGCCGGAAAAGCAAGGAGACTCGTGTCGCTTGTGCCCGAAACACTTGCACTTTATCCGGATTTCAACGCCCACGACAACCTTCAGTTTTTTGGCAGTTTCACAAAAACCAACCCGCAAAGACGTGCGGAATTGACGCTTGAAGCACTCGATCTCTTCGAATTAACCCCAGAGGCACACATACCCATTTCAAAGCTTCCATATTCATATCAGAAACGATTATCGGTTGCAGTTTCAATGCTTTCCGACCCAAGACTAATAATGCTGGAGTCCCCCACTGAAGGATTGGATGACCGCTCAGCAAGGATCATTACGGACGGTTTAAACCTTCTTTCTAACAGGGGAAAAACGATTATCATAACAACAACGTACACCAGAGAGATAACCAGTGTGTGTTCTAAAGTAGGCATAATGCACAAGGGTACCCTGCTCGCATTAGACTACCTTGAAAACATACTTAACTGTTTCGGTGAGCAGAACCAGATAGAGCTTGAAGCAGAGGGTTTGGAGAATATTCCGACTGATGTTCTGCGGAAACAGTTGTTCTGTTCAGTACCAATCGAGAGCTTGGAAAAATTCGGTTCTACACTGCTTGTTAAACTCGAAAGCACCACCGAGGTTCTTTCGATTATTTTAGAAGCGCTTGGTGATTCTGGAATCCCAGTAAAGAACATCCGACTCAGCGAAGGCAGTCTTGAGAACGTATTCTACAAGCTTGCCGGTCGTGAGCTCAGGGATTGATGGAAGGAGAATGGATATGGGTTCAAACGTACTAACCAAATGGTTATTTGTAACCAAGAAAGATTTTAAGATCCTGTTCAAAAACCGTCCTTTACTCCTGATTTTCCTGGGTATCATTGTTGCATTGCTTGCACTTGCAACATTCCAAGGACTTGTTCTGAAAAATTCAATGTTTGTTTTCTTTGATGCCAAGGACTACCTTCCTGCATTGCCTAATTATATGATATACTTCGTTATCTTTGCCTCATCATTGTTCATGATGAATCTGGGTCCTGTGTCGTTCACAAATGAATATCTTGAAGGAACAATCAATCGACTAAAAATACAGAATGTAACCGTTATATCAATGACTATTGGTAAGATTGTCTTCTTCTTTCTAGCATCTGTAATACAAGTTACCATTTTCAATATAGTTGCCACTTGGTACTTCTGGAGCGATGGAAACACACCGATGAACTGGTCCGTTAACTCTCTGCTCATTCACATCCTTCTCTGGCCACTGATGATGGTTGTGGGTGCATATGTCATATACCTGATTATCTTCCTCATAAAGGGGAAATCATATAGAGGTTAGCGTTTCCTTGAAGAGACTTTATCGATCATCTGAGAACAGAGTAGTAAGTGGAGTATGCGGTGGTATAGCTGAGTATCTGAATGTTGATCCCACCCTAGTAAGGATTGTTTTTGTGATCGCAGTGCTGATAGGTGGAGTTAGTGTCTTATTCTACATTGTAGCCATATTCATTATCCCTACAGATCGCAATATCAAAACTCACAACCAATCCAATCGTCAAACAGAAGTCTTCCAAGAAGATAAAACTGACGCTAAGAAAACTGATACATCCAAACAACCTCAAGTCTCAAATATATCTAGTAAAACGGCTCCATACATAGTAGGTGTATTGTTTGTGGTCGTTGGTATCGCATTTCTAACCGTTACAATGGGTTGGATTGATCTTGGCAATATGTGGAAATTCTTTGTACCTACTACAATAATACTTATTGGCGTGCTTCTATTGGTGAGTAACCTCAACGGGTGATTACTCGAGGTGGTGGTGGAGCAGAGGAGATTCGAACTCCCTACCTCATCCTTGCGAAGGATGCGCTCTGCCAGATGAGCTACTGCCCCACACAGACGTGGGAAATTCTAACAATTTGTCGAAACAACACAAGGCTTGTTATTGTATTGTAGAATGAATATCCTATAAATGGTTCCGAATCATTTATAGATGGAGGTTCGATATGAAGAAACTGACGGTATTAATTACGCTTTCTATGGTCGTATTGCTAACTGCATCCTGTGGAATATCACAGGGAATAAAAGGTAGGGTTTATGATGATACATATGGTGATCCGATAAGTGATGTTATCATCCGATTGAAAAGCATTGGCAACACCACCCGTGACGTGGAAATAGAAGTAACCCCAGACAAAAAGGGCATTTACAGCATTAAAGCCAAACCGGGTCGATATCGAATAGAGACCGAAGACGACGATATAAAGTACAAAAGATTCATTCAGCCAATTACCATCGAGGACGAGATAATAGAGATGGACTTGCCCTTGGAGCCAGTTGTAAAGACATGGGTTCATGGTTACGTAGCCGAGAAGGAATCCGAACAGCCAAAAAACTATGAATACCAGAAATATGTTCCAGGTGCTAAGATAACTGTTGACGACAAAGAAGTCACAACAAACGAGGATGGAAGTTTTGAAATAAAATACCTTAGATCAGGTCTAAAAAAAGTATCCATTGAAGCTGATGGGTACAAACCATACAACAAAGCCTATAACCTTTCTCGAGGTGAGACAATCGAGTATTTTGAACTTGAACCACTCACAGATATTGATCGAAAGTTGGTTTCTTCAATAAAGAATCTAGCTTCGTATAAAATGGAGATACTGAAGGGTACATCAAGCGATAGCATTACTGATGCACACTCGGTCACCATAATAGGTTTTCCATTCAACTATCAGGTAGAGTCTGGTGATGGTACTTTCAGGTATACCAATTCGTTCTACACAAAACTAGATGATGTTAACTCAGAGTATATTCAGATAAAAAAAGATGAAATGATTGAACTAGATTCGATGATAAAGGATTCAATTCAACTGATAGATGATCTTGGATACTACATATCCAACACGGATGGTATGAGTATCGGTGAAGTGATAGGAAACGTTGCCGGCTACAGCTGTTCTGCGTATTCATTCAAATACGATTACAACGATGAACAATACGATGTTAACCTTTGGGTAATTATAGACGGCACCCTTGAAACCTATCCTGCCAAAGTAACAATGAGTAACGGCGGTTCATACATAGAGTTGAGTTTATACGCATTCAACAGCTTCGAGAATAACGAGATTCTTAACTAAATATCGGTTAACCTTTACAAGCTTGACAGATTGTCAGGAATATGTATATTAATTATCGCCTGTTCGAGGAGAGGTAGCAGGTCTCATCAATGACCAGCCTTTGGTCGTAAAAGCACTCCCAAACCTAAATCCTCTCCATCTTTCCTACACTTAGTAAAAACCGATAAAGCTAGCTATCGTTCTTTGTTTCGTTAAATATCATAACGTAGACTAGTATAATTGCAGACACCACAATGCCAGAATCAGCTACATTGAAAACGGGGAAGTTTATGAAGTCGAGATGAATGAAATCAACCACAAAGCCCCTGGCAAACCTGTCAATGAGATTGCCAATAGCCCCACCAAGTATCATTCCGATTGCAATACTGCTGGATTTGTCCTTAATGATTTTGGGTACAAATACAAGTATGAGGAAAACAACAATGATCGCAAGGAAAGCAAAGATCATATTACCTCCCTGGCCTAGTCCCCAAATAGTGCCACGGTTGTGTACTTTAACGATTGAAAACAATCCCGGTATAAGCGTTTTGCTCTGACCAAGAGGAATAGTGTATGAAACGATAATCTTTGAAAGCTGATCAATCAGTACCAAAATGGCAAAGGACAATCCCATCCTGTATAGAAGGTGTTTAGGAAGATTCATATCGATAACCCGTATTACTGTTCTTTTTCGGTTTCTTCTGTTTCGGCAATTGCATCAGAGGGGGGTTCGTGGGTAGTTCTTGCCTTGTCAAAAAGAGAGGAATCCATATTCTCAAGAAGATTCAGGAATGTTGTTAGATACGCCTTAAACTCACTTTTGAACTCAATATATGCACTGGATATTGAGCGCATGAGTTGCTTTGATTCAGATGTTTGCTGTTCCGCTCTTACCCTTGCGTTTTCAACAATGGTTTCAGCTTCATGCTTGGCTGTGTTTTTAACATCCTCAGCTGTTTTCTGAGCGAGTGTCAACGCCTGCTCGAGTTGTCTGCCTGTAGAACGGTACCTATCGACTTCCTCAGACAATCTCTCAACCTTTTCCTGTAGCTCCTTGTTGTCTCTGTAGAGTTGAGAGAAATCCTTCTCAACCTGTGAGAGAAACTCCTGTACTTCTTGTTTATTGAATCCCGAAACACCGGTCTTGAATGTTTTGTGTCGTATATCAAGCGGTACTAGCATCTTGGTTAAACCCCCTTATTCAGAGTTATTCTATCTGTAGTGATGGTTCTGTCAAGTAGTTTAGATCTTGAGTTTTGGGTCAAGCGCATCTCGCAATCCATCTCCGAGGAAATTAAAAGCGAGTACCACAAGCGCGATTACAATACCTGGTACAAGCCAGACATGTGGAGCGTTCAATGCATGAGGGAAACCTTCATTTATCATCGATCCCCAAGAAGGCATGGGTGGTCTGACACCGATGCCAAGGAATGAAAGACCAGCTTCCGACATAATCGCACCGGCAATTCCTAGCGAAACGTAGACAATTATCGGTGCAAGCATGTTTGGGAGAAGATGTTTGAATATTATTCTTCGATTCTTTGCGCCCATTGAACGTGCCGCCTCTACAAATTCACTCTCCTTCATAGACACGACTTCACCTCGAATGATCCTAACTATGGGAGGCCAACCCACCAGACCCAAGGCTATGAAAACATTATATATGTCTCTTCCAAATACCGACATTACGGCAATTGCAAACAGCAACGAGGGAAAAGCAAACATTATGTCAGTTATTCTCGATATAAAATTATCAATCCATCCACCATAAAATCCAGCAATCGCTCCTAAAATAATTCCGACAAGCAACGACGCCGTAATAACAACAATTCCGACCGCAAGTGACACCCTAGAGCCATGAATTATCCTTTGAGCTATATCCCTTCCCGAGTTGTCTGTGCCTAGGATTGGTTTTGGTATGGGACCCAACTCCATCTCAGTTGGTTTCAGATCATGGGAGCCTTTAATATGCAGTCTCTTGTTCCCTGACTCATTATCAATCACAACATAAGCAACACCCATATCTGCCCACTCAACATCGATAAAATCGCCAGCTATGACTTCCCTAGTGGTTTTTGTATGGTCACCTTCAGCTCTGAAATCAACAATATGCCTTAGAACAGTAATTGATTTTGTCGACCGAAATGTATTCAAACTCGGGTGTTCGCCAATAATCTTATAACCTGGAGGAAGCGTATTATTATTAACAGGCACCGTCTCTCTTGTGCCATCAGGCAACTCAATTTCAAGCGCTTTCCCAATCATCACAAATTCAACTGATTCGCCATTGATTCCTACTTTTTCATTATAGGATTCTGTGCTGTCAGAAACCTCATATATATATTCCTTTGCTTGGAACTGCTCTATGGACTGAATCGCATGTACACTTTTTAAGGGTGGGGTGAGTTTAGCATCAAGATTCATTGAATAGGGATTTGGTGCTATCAAATCAGCCAACAATGCTAATACAACCATAACAAATATTATTGATAATCCTATTACAGCCAGCTTGTGTCTGAGAAGTCGTTTAAAAACTGTTCTGTTGAACTTCTTTTCAGCCATTACTTCAACCTAACCCTTGGATCAATATAAGCATATGATATATCCACAATGATATTTGTCAGCACAAATATCATAGCTAGAACGAGAACTGACCCCATAACGACTGGCATATCACGTTTCTCAATTGCGCTGATCATGACCGAACCAAGACCTGGCCAACTGAATACCTTTTCCGTTATTATTGCACCTGCCATGAGCATGGCGAAATAGTTGCCTATGACAGTTACTATTGGTATGAGCGCATTCTTTAAAGCATGCTTGTAGACAACAGCCAATTCTTGTACACCCTTCGCTCTTGCTGTTCTCACATGGTCGGAATTCATCTGCTCTAGGAGTGTTGATCTTGTCATTCTGGATATCATGGCAAGCGGTATAGTACCCAAGGCAATTGTTGGCAGTATAAGGTGATAGAATGAATCCATAAAACCCTTTGTACCATAGCCTACCCCTGGAATAATAGAAAAATATCGAATGAATACAAGTTGGAGTATCAAGCCCAGAACAAATATTGGAGTAGATACACCAACCAACGCTAAAAACATAAAGATATTATCAGTTGTAGAGTACTGACGAGTGGCTGAAACTATACCGGCCGGGATTCCCAGCAAAACGGCAAAGAGCATTGCCGACACAGTTAGTTTGAGTGTCGCTGGAAATGCATCTGCTATCACCCTTGTTACTGGTTGTTCAGTTTGAATTGATTTGCCTAGGTCACCCTGAACTGCCTTCCAAAGGAATTTACCGTATCTGGTTGGCCAGGGGAGATCCATTCCATATTCTCTTTCTATCTGCGCTTGGATTTCTGGATCTGGGTGCTGTCCAAGTGACATTCTGAATGGATTGCCTGGAACAACCAGAAATAGCATAAAGGTTATAAATGTGATCCCAATGATCACAGGAATCAACTGAATAAGTCTCTTTGCTATATACTGGAACATAAAATCTCTCTGGGGGTGTGACAGAAAAACATCACACCCCTTACATATCTATCGAATAGCAAAACTATTTGTGTATCTCTACAAGATTATGGGGTAACGTACCCATTGGGGTCATTCTGAATCCCTTAACATAGGACTTCAACAAGAACCAGTTTACCATAAAATTGATTGGCATCCATGGAGCTTCTTCCATTGCAATTACTTCGGCTTCTTTATACAACTCCATCCTTGTTGCCGTATCCATGGTAGTCATGGCTCTGTTGACCAAATCATCAAACTCTTGGTTGCTGAAGAAAGATGCTCCTCCCTTTGGTCCGGCATTCTCTGACGCTAACAGTACCCAAAGGAAATTGTCCGGCTCAGGATAGTCTGCTATCCACCCAAGTCTGAATACAGGGAACTCACCCTGGTCAATCTTCTCCAGGTAGTCACTCCATTCAAACTCTTCAAGAACCAGTTCAATGCCAAGGTTGTTCATAATCTGATTCTGAATGAATTCAGCAACATCTCTGTGTGTTGCCGTTCCCTTGTTGTATGCAAAGGTAATTTTCTCTGGTAGATTCAAACCCTCTTCAATGGCTTCATCTAGCATGTTCTTAGCCATAGTTGGGTCATAAGGGTAGGCATCGGTTTCGCTTTTGTAGTGAGGCATTGAAGGGGGCAGTATACCAGTAGCGAGTGTGTACCTGTTGTTGTATATCTTTTCGATAATTGCATTCCTGTCTACAGCATAGCAGAACGCTTTTCTGAATTTTTTGTTGTCGAACGGAGGTATATGAGTTCTGAATCCGATGTACTGTATTCCAAGCTGATCAACCTTTGACATCTCAGATGACAGTATTTTATCAGCTTTTATCCTCTGAAACTCAGCGTCAGCGACAAGGTTGTAGTCGATATTGCCTGACTCATACTCCTGCTGTCTGACTGTATCCTCTTTGTGTATGTAGTACTCAAGCTTGTCTATTCGCGGTTTCTCGCCCCAATAGTTTTCATTTGGAAGGAGCGTCAGCATCTGGTTTCTCTTCCAATCATCCAGCACGAAAGGTCCTGTTCCAACAGGATTCTTCTCGTACCAGACAGAATCTTCCTCTGCTTCGCCGGCCTCCACTGACTCTTGATGCAATACCCAGGCTGAGCTGTAGGTCAACTTATGGAGGAATACTGGTGATACATGCTCAATTGTGATCTCAAGAGTTTTTTCATCAACCACTTTCATACCAGTTACTTCTGTACTCACACCATCGTTGAAATCTTTTGCACCAACGATATCTATCAGTATCCACGTTCTTGGGGATGCTGTTTCTGGAGCAAGCACCCTTTCAAAACTCCACTTGACATCATCAGCTGTCACCGTTTCTCCATTGTTGAAAAGAGCATCCCTCAGATGAAATGTATAGACTGCTCCATCATCTGAAATATCCCAGCTTTCAGCGAGTGAGGGAATGATATTAAGGTCAATGTCATATTGGACCAATCCTTCGAACAACTGCTTACCAACCTCATGGCTCGTTGTGTCTGTAAGTTGAGCTGGATCGATCGTTGGGACAGGCTGTGCTAGTGGGAACCTGAACACACCACCGAGGACCACTTCGTTGGATTCATCGGTTTTATTTCCATCGGGTGCACTTTCGCCCCCACATGATACGAATGAAACGATCATCAACAACACTACCAAAGCTACCATGAGTTTTCTCACAGTCATCCTCCTTCTATTATGTTATCTTACGTGCGGGCAGGCAGTCATATGTCCACCTCCCACATCAATCAATGGATATTCACCTTTATTGCACTTGAACGATTCTTTGTTTCGAGCATAGAGTTCACACCTGGTGTGAAATCTGCATCCAGGTGGTGGGTTGATTGGAGAGGGTATGTCTCCTTCAAGCAAAGCGTGATCCTTTCTTTTCTCTGGATCAGGTATTGGAATAGCATCCAGCAATGCTCTCGTGTATGGATGAAGGGGTTTTTCAAACAACTCGTTACCTTCTGCAATTTCTACAATCTTACCCAGGTACATAACGGCTATCTTGTCTGACATATGTCTTACAACAGCCAGGTCATGGGCAATAAATAGATAAGTGAGTTCAAGTCTTTCCTGTAGGTCCTGCATGAGGTTAATTATTTGTGATTGAATGGATACATCCAGAGCAGAGACCGGCTCATCGCAGACAACGAACTTTGGATTCAATATTATTGATCTTGCAATACCTATCCTCTGTCTCTGACCTCCAGAGAACTCGTGTGGATATCTATGCAGGTATTCAGGTCTCAATCCAACAACCTCCATTATCTCCTGCACAATCTTTTCCCTTTCTTTCTTATCTGCAAGACCATGAATTACAAGTGGTTCACCGATAATGTCACCAACCGGCATACGTCTGTTCAGAGAACCAAATGGATCCTGGAAGATTATCTGCATTTCACGTCGTTGTCTTCGAAGCGTTTCACCCCTCATTGACGCTACATTCTTATCATCAAATAATATCTCTCCAGAGGTTGGTTCATGAAGCTTCAGTATGGTCTTACCTGTTGTAGTCTTTCCAGAACCTGACTCGCCTACCAGTGATAATGTTTCACCCTCGTTAATATTGAAGGATATATCATCCACAGCCTTTACATAACCAATCGTCTTTGAAAACAGACCACCCGTTATTGGGAAATATTTCTTCAGATTATTAACTTTAAGGAGTTCCTTCATCACTCAGCTCCTTCCTTTGTTATAGGGAACCAACATCGGAGTTGTCTGCCATCCTCTAGAGTCCTTAATGGGGGTTCTTCTTCTCTACATTTCTGACCAGCATTGAAACACCTTGGATGGAACTTGCAACCAACTGGAAGGTTGAACGGGCTTGGAACCATTCCCTCTATTGTTGGAAGCTTTTCATCAGTTTTTTTCTGGTCAACCCTCGGGATTGAGTGCAGAAGTCCCCATGTATACGGATGTCTTGGTGTGTAGAATATCTTTTTTGCATCTGCATACTCTACTATCTTGCCTGAGTACATAACTGCTATTTCATCCACCATTTCAGCCACAACCGCAAGGTTATGAGTAATGAGGATAATAGCCATACCAAAACGTCTTCTCAGATCCTTCATCAACTCAAGGATCTGTGCTTGAATAGTAACATCAAGCGCTGTCGTTGCCTCATCGGCTATCAGTATTTCAGGGTTGCATGCCATAGCCATTGCTATCATGACTCGCTGTCTCATGCCTCCTGACATCTCATGCGGGTAGCTGAGTACTCGCCTTTCGGCATCTGGTATTCCAACGAGTTTCAACATCTCGATAGCTCTACGCCATGCTGGAGTATCGATTTTCCTCGTTCTGGTGAACCAGTCTCTCCAGGAATACGATTTCAATCCCTGATGAAGTTTAAGTGTTTCTGCTATCTGGTCACCAACCTGAAAGACGGGATTTAAAGAGGTCATGGGCTCCTGGAATATCATCGATATATTAGCACCCCTGATCTTCCTTATCTGCCTCATCGGCATCTTCAAGAGATCTTTACCGTGATACTTGATTTCTCCTTCCACAATCTTGCCTGGTGGTTGCTGGATCAATCGCATAACCGATAAAGACGTAACTGACTTGCCACATCCAGACTCACCAACGATACCCAGTGTTTGCCCTTTGTTCAGTGAGAAACTAACATCATCAACCGCTTTGACAACACCATCGGTCATGTAGAAATAGGTTTTCAGGTTTTTTACATCTAGTATTTTTTCGTTATCCATGTTCACCACCTTATACCTTCTGCCTTGGATCAAGTGCATCTCTGAGACCGTCTCCCAGGAAGAAGAAAGAAGAAACGATGAGGAATATCAACAATCCAGAGAACAAAGCTGGCCATGGATACTCAGTGAAGTATGAATAAGCTTCGTTGATCAGAGCTCCCCAGGTAGGTGTTATGATTGGATCAACGCCAAATCCCAAAAAAGATAAGCCAGATTCACTCAAGATAATCCCACCAACACTCATAGACAGCTGAGTTATCGTTGGAGCAACGGCATTTGGCAACACGTGTTTGAATGTTATCCTCATATTCCCAGCCCCTATGGCTCTTGCGGCTTCAGTGTATTCCTGTGAACGCTCTGCAATGAATTGTCCTCTAGTCATCCGGGCAACACCTGACCACCCAAATACAGAGAATATGAATATTATTGTTAATATGGATTGCCCATAAATCTGTGTTAGAACAATATACAAAGGCAACAGAGGAAGCGTCCCCATAAGTTCGATAGTGCGTAGGAACACTGCATCGACAAAACCACCAAAGAAACCAGCCATTGAACCAAGGAATATTCCTATTAATGCAACAATAAGCGTAACTGTGAACGCTACAAGAAGAGAAACTCTTCCTCCATAAGAAAGCCTTGGTAGTAGATCATGTCCTGAGTTATCAGTCCCAAGCACATGGATACCTGCTGGACCGATATCTGTGTACCTTGGAACCATCTTACCATTCTTTTCTACCATATCTTCTTGAAGATTATCAAATATAGGTATGTACTCACTTATCTGCCCCGTGAGATTATTTCGCTTCTGATGAACTCTCCCGATAAAAAATTCATCTATCGGAGTGTCTTCATCATCAGTCTCTTCAGCAACTGCATATCCCCTGTGATCTGTTGTTATCTTAAGCCTTCTATCCAACTCATTAAGATAACCGTAGGACTTTACATCATAAAAGTACAGATCATGATATGCCGGATCTTTGAAGGTTTCCATATTGATCTCTGCCATACCAGTTTCATAGTCAAAACTAGTAAACCAGAAATCAGAGGGGTATATTTCTTCATTATACCAATCTGGATCCAGGATTTGAACAGATACACCCGGTATTGACCCTGGTACTGCTCTCTGATGTTGACTCGTGTAATCATAAGGATAACCCGTCATTACCTCTATTACAGGTAACAAGAGTGTGAAGAGTAAAAGAAACAGGAAGATAAAAAGACCAAGAACAGCCAGTTTATGCCTTCGGAATCTCATCCAGATAGCTTTTGAAAGGGAATAGTCAGCAGAGCTTAGTATCTCCTGTTCATTCGGGTTTTCAATTACAGTAACTTTTTTTCTTTTTTTATCCATTTACAGTCGCCTCCCTTCTACTTATACCTTATTCTAGGGTCAACGACAGCGTATAGAATATCTTGGAGCAACAACGATAAAAGCACTAACAATGCAAATAATGTCAATGTACCCATCTGCACTGGAATATCAACTCTAACGGTTCTATCAAGCAGGAGTTTACCCATGCCATTAATGTTAAATATCTGCTCTGTGATTACTGATGAAGAAAATAGCATTCTTATAGAAAAGGCTAGAATCGTAACTATCGGAATCATTGCATTTCTGAGGGCATGCTTGTATATTACCCTGTTCTCGGATAATCCTTTTGACCTGGCAGTTCGAACATAATCCTGCCTTATGACCTCCAGCATAGAGGTCCTCATGTATCTTGAAAAACTCGCAATCATGGCAAATACACCCATCGCAACCGGTAGGATCAGATTTCTAGCCTGATCCAATGCTCTCAATATTATCGGGTCGCTTGCATCAGTTATCAATTCCCAGCCAATGGGTACCCAGTGGAGAATTGCTCCAAAAATAAGCAAAAGGATTATACCAAACCAAAACCTAGGAAGCGCTATACCAATATAAGAAATAACCGTAAAGGTGTAATCAGCAGTGGAGTATTGCCTCCTTGCAGAGAAGATACCTAAAGGTATACCTCCTAAAATACCAAGAATCAGAATTGAAGCCTGGATCTTCATTGTTATTGGCAATCTCTCACCCACAAGTTGCCAGACAGGCAACTTATCGTAGATAGATTTCCCCCAATCCCATTCGAAAACTACCCTTTTTATCCATTTAAAATACCCAACATACCATGGATCATTGAAGCCTGACCATTCTCTCATGCGATTGATGGCATCAATCTCCTTTGGCATCTGAATTTCAAGCTGTTTGAATGGATCGCCGGGAAGTCTTACAATAAAATAGATCAGCGCTGTGACAACGAAGATCATGATGACGAAGCTTATCAGTCTGCGTATAATGTAGTTTCCCACATCCGCTCACCTTTCTGGGTCTACATCAACCCTGGGGTATTCAGCGAAAAAAAAGCCCCCGGGAATGATGATTTCCCCAGGGGCTAAATTAGTGCTTTTAACTATTGCTCAAGATACCAGAACTCACAGTTCCAGTTGGGTGGTTGCTGAGCACCGGTTGGCTTGTAGTTCTCAAGGTTTCTCTTTACAACGTCAACATTGTACCTGTTGTATAGTGGCAGAGCAGGCAGTTCCTCAGTCCAGATCTTAAACTGTTTGTTAATTGCGTCTTGCAGTTCATCATCTGGCAACTCTCTAAGGATCAATTCAACCAATTCCTGGTGTTCTTCAGAGTTTTCACCACCATACCATCCTCCCTGATTCTGGCCCATCCAACCGTTTTCTTCAGTGGGAATCTGTTCATTTGACCATAGGTTGGCATTCGGTCTGATGGGGTTAGACACCCATGCAAACTCTGCCGCTTCGAATTGGTGTCTGCGAAGGTAATCACCACCAAACATAGCTGTTGGAGATTTGAAATCTGATTTCACATCTATGCCTAGCTGTCTCCACATCATTATGATGTTCTCAACGGATGCCAGTCTGAATGGAGCACCAGATGTAGTTGCAAGTTTGAATGCCAGCTTTTTACCATTCTTATAACGGAAACCGTCATCACTTAGCATCCAACCAGCTTCCTCAAGGAGTTGTTGTGCTTTCTCTGGGTTGTATTCATATTTTTTGATAGCACCGGCTTCTTCAGCTTTCTGGTAGTACTTGGAACGTCTTGTCATCCAGGCGTGGGATGGCGTGAATACACCTTCAGAAACTAGTCTACAAAGCTTATCTCTGTCAAGCGCATAAAGAAGAGCCTGTCGAACCCTTTTGTCACCAAAGATATGAGCGAGTCCAACATCATCTGGGTTGTCTGGGTCATCTTCAAATTGGTTGAGGTCAATGTGTTCCCATCCAGTGCTTTCAACATAATAGAAAGAATAGGAATCACTCAAATCACCCTCAATATCCTTGGCTTCGAGTGGTGAAAATGCATTGTAAACGAGGTCAATGTTTCTTCCTTTAAGGTTGAGCTTGATTGTGTTGTTGTCGCTCATGAACTTGACCCTGATGTTGGGGATGAGTGGTTGTGCAAAAACAGCATATGGGTTTGGTTCGAAATCGAAGTAGTTTCCCTGGTTCCATTCCTTTATCTTGTAGGGTCCAATCTGATAGTCATAGAAATCCTGCCTGACATTGTGATGGTCGGGGTTGGTTATGAGTTCTTTCTCATAGAAATCCTTGAAAGACAGACCCGGAAGTCCCCAAGTTGCGTACGCATACTCTTCATTAAAAATGGTTTCTACAGTATACTTATTTATTTTTTTAACACTCTCTATCTTCCAATCACCAGACCTGGAAACAGACTGGATCTTGGGACACATGCCTTCTCTCATACCGAAGATGACGTCATCAGCTGTTATCTCATGATATCTGCTTCCCTCTGGTTCACCCTCAAGGCTAGGCCAGTACATATTTGGTCTCAGCTCAAAGGTTACAGACATGTGAGTGTTGCCTGTTACTTCATCTTCGAATATCTTGACATCACCATTATCAAGTGAGGGTCTTCTTTTTACAATGTTTGGGTAAAGAATGACATCATCTCCATATGTGACACTGCCGGTTCCAAGGAATGCTACTAAAAAAGTCCTTGACATAGCACTGGAAACATATGGATTCAAGGTGTCTGGTTCCTGCTGAGTTACACAAGTAACCATCTGTTCCGGGTCAGTGTTTGGTGGGTACTTGAATCTGTATAGCAGGAATGCCGCTTCCGCGTATGAGGGTTGCTCGCTCCAGGCTGTTTCCCTGAATCTGTAGGTTAGAATGTTGCAGATTGGTCGAGAGGCGAGATTGAAGTATGGCCAGTATTCCTCTGGTATAGTCTCCTCGTCAAGCGCAAGGCACCAGATGTCAAAGTCATACTCTGGAAGCATTTCCATATAGGATTCATGGTTGTCTATCGCAAACTTGAACATCTCGGCTTTGTTGAAGTCTTCACCTTCGTAGGATACATCTTTGCCTAGCACAATACTGAGACCGTTTGAGAACTCCTCTGCAGAGATCGGTGCATCATAATCCTCTACCTCTGGGATCGCATGGCCCTCTTTTTCGTGAGTCATTGCGGTTATATATTTGTGCAGATAGTGTTCTTCCTCAGCAGAAACAGGTGACACCACCACAGCAAGCGTCATGATCAAAGAAAACGTTAACAACGTAGCTATTAATCTCTTCATATATCTCCTTTCGGCATACGCATATTACACTTCACTAACTCCTGATAGGTAACACACATATTCACACTACATTTCTCCATCTGGGTCATTATACAACGTTTTACAGCAAAGGCAAGTCTCGAAAATAAAGACATCAAACAAATCACTCAATACATATAGGATGCTGATTTAATCACATCCAATCGGGTTGGTTAACACTCCATGAACCAATAATTCTCAGTTCAGGACGAAGCATCACATTAGATTCCAAATACACATCATCAATGATCTTCGTCATCAAATTTAGCACATCCTTAGATGTACCACTGCCCATATTCACAAGGAAGTTTGCATGTATGTCTGATACTTCAACACCACCCTCTCTGCATCCCTTCAGTCCAGCTTCCTCTATCAACTGACCAGCTTTCCTTCCAGGTGGATTCCTGAACACACATCCAGCATTAGAAATATTTTTGGGTTGGCAGTAAGACCTATATTCCTTCAGTCTATTCATTTCATTTCGTAATGTATCTTCATCGGCCTCTTCAAATCTCAACTTAACCCACTCGACAACTCCTCCCGATTTTAAAACAAGTGAGTTTCGATAATCAAATTGCATTTGCTTATGTTTAAGTATGTGCCGATCACCAGAAAGTGATATATAGCCTATCTCGATAACAGATTGACTTATGAAGTGTGATGACGTCCCAGCATTCATAGCTACTGCACCACCAACTGTACCCGGAATACCCCAACAATGCTCTAAACCTGAAAGTAGTTTATCAGTCGTTTGCTTTATGAGTTTTGCCAAGTTATAACCACCAGATACCACAACCTCATAACCATTCCAGTGGAGTTCATCAAGACCTTTGCCGATCTTGAGAGCAATCCCTCTCAAACCAAGATCACCAACAAGGAGATTTGTCCCACCACCAACAATATACATCGGGAGGTGCATCTTGCTTGAATATCTGAGTACTGAAATGACATCATCGAAATCCTCGGGTATCACAAAGGCATCGACTGGTCCGCCTACTCCAAAGGATGTGTGCTTGCTCATGGACTCCCCAAACCTGACCTCCCCTCTCAGAGAGTTGCTTAATCCGGTTAATGACGTTGGTATAAGCATTTTTAGCTCCTTATGATTCCCTTAAGTATATCAGATATTGCATCCTGCGCTTGAGTATGAAAACAATCAGCAGGTGAAAATCGTTTAAAAGACAACAATGTTTCGATTGAATCGAAGAGCTCATCACTTATTCGATCTTCATCAACAACGATTATATTATTTCTTGTCGATTGTAAATACAGAGCATTCTTCAACTGATGATTGTATATGGATTTCTTCTTCGGGACTAGTAATGATGGTATTCCTAAACACTGAATCTCTGAAATCGTCATCGCACCAGCTCTTGCTATGATAGTATCACATATCGAATATGCCTTATCCATCTCAGTGATATATTCAAATACCTTGACGTTTGTCAAACCTCGATTACTTATCTCATTTTCTATGATATTACTTTTTTTATTTCCCGTTATGAGTATCCATTGAAGGTCTTCTCGTTTTATCAAAGAGTCAGCGAGTGAAAAGAAGCCTTTGTTTATGGCTTTTGCACCCTGCGAACCACCAAATATGAGTACGGTCTTTTTCTCACTTGAAAGACCAAAATGATCAAAATTCTGCGGAGTTTTTTCAGGTACTTTACTCCACCTTAGAGGATTCCCAACTACTTCTATCTTTGTTCTAGGAAGATTTTCTGTTTTACTGAATCCTACCATTACAACTTCAGCATATTTTGAAAGGAAACGGTTGGCTCTCCCTGCAACCACATTCTGCTCATGAAGTAGGATGGGGACCCTTCCTCGACCTGCGAGTACAAGAGGAACGGATGGAAATCCACCCATACCGATAATTGCAACTGGTTTGTATTTATTTATAAGAGCTTTCGACTGCGCAATACCAATTTTAAGTTTTGAGAAAAATCTGTACATCCCCAATGGATTGAGGGACGGAGGTGCTGATGATACTGTTTCAGTTTTGATATCACCTGTTATTAGCTTATCTAAAGGTTTACCAGAACCAACTATGACCGGATCAAAACCATCCTTTACGAGCTGATTACCCACTAGAACAGCTGGTATGATATGACCACCTGTCCCACCAGCTCCAATTAACACATACCTAGGTTTTGTCATAACCACCTACTCTCAATGACTCTATCCTATTGTTATAACTGTATCGATCAATACCAAACAATATACCCACTTCT
>CAZTGD010000034.1:0-21987 GCA_964613055.1 uncultured Caldisericales bacterium
GAATACGATTTACCTCATAAAAGGATTGTGTACTTGTTATGTACATAATGCCGTTAAAGAATATCCTCTTTGAACTACGTAATATTCTATAACATTGACTCATTAATTGATGGTACTTCTGCAGGTGCTCCTGTATTACCTGAATTTGTAAGCATACAGGCAGGTAGTGGTGGTGCTGATACGGGGTTATAATATGACACTATGATTATAATGAATAAAATGCTTACTAATGCATTTCAATATATGGCAACATCACTTACGGAGGTGCTGATATGAGAAGAGTAGTTTCTGTTACGGTTTCAGGGTTGATGGTTCTGTCAATGTGTGCTGTTTTTGCATCATGCGGGAGAACAGCATGTTCACTGGATGGGATAGTCCTGTCTGCTGATGATAAGCCATTGTTTGTTCTTGATGAAGAAGCAAGTGGTACTATGAGTGAACAACAACTCGAAGATAAGCAAGCCATAGTCTCATCTCTCAACAGAGCTATAGATGACAGACCAGAGCTTGCCAGCATGCTTGAGGCAGACATGATAGACGGTGGTAGCAATGACTATTTGTATGAGGGTGGTGAGTCATTCTTCAAGGTAGTAGGAGAGTTTGCAGATGAAAACTTCAGCAAGGCAAGAGAAATGTTCCCTGAGATCACCTGTGATGAGTTTTACTATCATAGCGCAATCTCATATGCTGTCTCTAATCATGATCAAGAGCTGTTTGAAACACCGTACATCGAGTTCATGAAAAAAACCGATGTGAAGATCTTTAAGCCAACATTTGACCAACTCATATCCTCTGCCTTCTGGACGTCATACTGCTCAGAGAGGTTTGGGTTTGACTACTATGATGATAATTCCTCTTTTGATGGAACATTCGACTGTGAAGACCTTGTCTGTGAAAGCACCTTTGAACTCGCCATGATGTTGAATATGGCTGTCAAGGAGTCTGTTATGAAGGGTGATATTGAGATAGGCTCAGTAAAACTGGCGAGTGGTGACAAAATCATCTCACAACACCTCTCTAAGATTCAAAGAAATACCCTATGTGATAACGGTATGAAGAACGTCTCGCTGGATGATACTGATTACTTCTCTCAGATGGGTAATGTATCAAACATGATCATGATTAATGTATACAGACTGATAACAGACACCCTTGAGAGTAGTGCCCTGGGCTATCTGGGTTACGCCTCTGGCATGTATTTAAATCGGTTATATCATGGTGATATCGACTTACCTTGGACAATAGCAAGTGGATTAGGCAGATCAATAATTATGGGGTCAGGTTTTATTGAACCTTTGAATGATGATCCATATCTTTCTGAATGGAATGTTTTAGCCTGGGTACATGGTAACATTGATTGGAATGAATTCAGATAGTATAACTTAAAACTAACATCACTGGTTTTGTTATCTAACCACCCGACATACCATTAAAATTCAATCGTTATGGCAGTGGCTCCAATGACCCATACGGTCTCTACTCATCTGGTTCAGCAAACACATCAGGCTCTTCCAGTGGGACCAATACAACACATAGCCCTGCATTCCCTGAACAATCCGTCAGGTTGTTAAATCGAGTGTATCGAAAAGCAAGCATAGAAGCTTATATTGTTAACTGTAGTTGGAAAATTCAGAGTGATTATGCTGATAACCTTTTAATTCCTCACAGGTTGACAAATTTATAATAGTTCATATTCTAACTATATAATTTGTGAATCAAGGTGGAATATGAAACCCAGGATAGTCAAACACGACCCTGAAGTGATGGGCAAAGAATCGATAGGAAGATTGCTTTTACGCTTCTCTTTACCGGCAATCACCGCCATGTTAGTCCAGGCAATTTACAATATTGTGGACAGAATCTACATTGGACACTTTGCCAGCCTTGCGGCTTTCAATGGTATATACATTGCCTTTCCGATAATGATGGGTTTGCTTGGCATATCAATGCTTTTTGCGATCGGTGGCTCAAGCCTGTTTTCAATCAGATTGGGTGAAGGTGATCGCAAAGGTGCAATGAGACTGTTGGGTAATACAACGATGTTGTTGATAATATCGTCACTTGTTATTACGATTATCGGATTAATATTTACAAAACCTCTTCTCTATATGTTTGGAGCTTCGGCTGAAACAATTCCTCATGCAACTGCTTATATGAGGATTATATTCGGTGGTAATATCTTTATGATGGTTGCGATGGGTGTCAACAACTTTCTCAGAGCAGAGGGCAAAGCAACTATTGCTATGGTTACCATGCTCATAGGTGCACTGTCTAATATCTTTCTTGATTATATCTTCATCGTTGTTCTGGGTTGGGGAGCTTCAGGTGCCGCAACTGCAACAGTTATTGCAAGAGTGATATCGGCTAGCTGGATTATGTATTACTATTTCTCGGGCAGGACATCCATACCTTTGGTCTTGTCTATGATGAAACTCAAATGGAACGTTTTTGTTTCAATCGTATTACTTGGTGTTTCAAGTTTTTTCCAACAGATAAGCATGGTAGTAATGCTCGGGGTTGCCAATAATGTTCTCAAAGCCTATGGAGGAGAAACAGCCATTTCGGCTATTGCAACTATCTTCTCAATTATGTCACTCATACATCTGCCCCTGATTGGTATTGCACAAGGAGCTCAACCTATATTCGGCTTTAATTATGGAGCAAAAAAGTTCGAAAGACTCAAAAAAACGCTCATCATAACAGGTGTAGTCGCTGTATCTATTGGCATAATAGGTCTCATGGTAGTTCAGTTCTTGCCTGTTGCGTTGACAAGTCTTTTCATTTCAAAGTCCTCTGAAAATGCCATGGCTGTAATCGATACCACAAGCAAAGCTATGCCTATCTTCCTGATGATGTTACCACTGACCTCACTCCAGATAATAGGTGTAGGATATTTTAGATCTATTGGTAAAGTGTGGTACGCGATGAGTCTTGGTATGTTAAGGCAATTGTTCCTTTTCATACCACTGATTATACTCCTTCCAATTACCTATGGTATTGATGGAGCATGGTTTGCTGGTCCAGTTGCTGATACACTAGCTTTCCTTGTGACTATTATATTATTAATTGTTGAGATTCGAAAACTCAGTAACATCGGGCAAACGAAAGTACAACATAGGAACTATTCTAGAGCTTATTCTCAAAATGCCTGATTAAGCCTTGCTACAACGACAGTGACATTATCTGTGCCACCTCGTCTCAGACTCAACTTGACCATGTAATCGGCCATTTCCTGAGGAGAAATACCCCTCTGTGTTATATTTAATATCTGATTGTTGGTCACATGTTCAGTAAGTCCGTCGGTGCAGAGAATAACCCATTTTACTCTATCTAATGCGATACAAAAGTGGTCGGGTTTAACAACATCAAAAACACCAATAACCCGTATGAGTCGATGTCTATGAGGGTGGATCATGGCTTGTTTTTCAGTTAATGATCCATTGCGTACTAATTCATTTGTCCAGGTGTGATCAATTGTAACCTGATGCAGTGTGTCTTTATCATCCACAATGTAACCGCGACTATCACCGATAGAGAAGAAGTTGATCATGTCATCTACCAATATGCATAGTACAAGTGTGGTTCCCATTCCTTCCAGGTCCTTGTTGGTTTTCCCAGATGATATAAGGTAGTCATTTGCCTGTTCTATTGCTGTATAGGCTATTTCCTTAATGTTATCTTTTGTAATAGAATTCCTACTAATAAACCTCCCAACATTTTGTATTGCTTTTACGGATGCTAACTGACCTGCCTTTCTACCGCCCACGCCGTCTGAAACAGCGAAAATATATGGTTGTCCAGCAAAAGAAGGAGGAATAATTGAAAAATGATCCTCATTTCTGATTTTAATTTTACCCTTATCTGAACTCGCACCAAAAACTATTTTCATTTTGGTATGATCATTATGATATTAAATTTTATTCGTTTCAAGTTACGGTTTCAATTTTGTTTTTTTCTTGTATAATAACCTGCATGGTTTATCGGATTATCGCTGATAGGTTTCGGTTAGAAAAGAATTTGGACAATAGTGACTCTCTATGGCGAGCAACCGATATTAATGATAATAAGCCTATCCTTATACGTTTACTTCCAGTCAATAAGAGATCAATAAGAAACTGGGTCAGGCTTGAATCAACACTCGAAGAAATTGTAAAGATGAATTGTGAGTATGTTGCTTCCGTAATTGAGTGGGGTGACTGTGCAGAAGGTAAATACATTGCTTTAGAATGGCTTGAGGGTCAACCATTATCCGAGTGTAAACTGAATCTGAGTAGTATGCTTACAAAGCTACTGTACGTTGGTAAAGCCTATAAGCAGTTGATAGAACACGACATTGTTCATTTTTCCATAACCGCCAATAATGTTATAGTTACATCAGACAAGGTTAAGGTATTTGGATTTGATTCGCTATTATCGGAACGAACAAAACTAAAAAAAATTCAATCGAGTCGATTATTGAAGACACTCAATTGGATTGCGCCTGAGTTACTCGATGGCAAGAAACGATCATTGTTATCTTGTCTTTATAGCTTTGGATTGTTGTCATATCGAGCTCTAACTGGTAGGTTGCCATTCCAAACCAATAATCCAAATAGTCTTGTTTGGGACATTAAGTATGGGCTTCCGGATCCTGTATCGATGTATAATCCTAATGTACCAGTTTCTATTGAGAATATGATAAAGAGACTTTTGCATAAGGAACCAAATGCCAGATTGCAATCATTCACACAAGTCATATCATGTCTTGAAAAGGCTATCGTTGAATCTAGTAACAAATCAACAATAAGCATAAAAACCGGTTTGATGCTTCATAAAGGAAGATTGATTGGCAAGCATCAACAGATAACAGCAGTTCAAAGTGTAGTCACGAATCCAGAAAAATCCTTTGTAGTAATAGAAGGTGAAAATGGAACTGGAAAAACTCGGTTCCTCCATGATATGATTTGTATTTTAAGGGATCTTGATATATCAAGTATTTTTATCACTTGTGAACCTTCCATGAAGGATTCTCCCTGGACTCAAGTAGCATCGTTTATCAGTGAGGTAATTGAGGATTTCGGAATTGGTATTATTGGTCGATCTGAGTATAAAAGAGTTTTTGCATCCATTAACCCACAATTGAGATCAAGGGTTTTAGTTGAGAAGAAGGATTTGCTTAATGATACAAATAAGATACGTGTGGAGCTTGAGGGTGCGTTCCCATGGCTTTTATCAAAGATCATAAAACAAAAAAAATTACTCGTAATCATTGATGATGCTCATTATTGCGATGATGAATCATTAATCTTGATGATTGATATGGTAAGAAACAGTGCAGAAAAGGATATCGCTTTATTTCTAGCCTGTGATTCATCAAATTCAAAGCAGCTTATCAGTAAATATTTAAGCCAAATACGGTATACAAGAATTCCAATAAATCCACTTACACCAAAACAAACACAGGAAATGGCAACGAGTGTTCTTGGAAGCTCGGTTATTCCACTAAATATAATCGATATACTTCACCATAAGACAAAGGGTAACCCACTGGATGTTCTGCAAATACTGGCCGGGTTAGTTTCCTCAGGCAAGATAGTAAATGCTGGAATGACATGCGAATCAAATGATATACCGAATAATAGAGATGATATAGCTAAGTTTAGATTAGAGCATCTCGATAAGAAGACACTTAGCGTTCTGAGTGAGGCTTCGGTGTTGGGGAATTTATTCAAAGAAGATGTGTTGATAGAGATATCCTCTCATCCGAGACAATTTGTGGAGGATGTTTTGGAAACAGCTTCCATGTCAATGCTCTTGTCGATGGATAAAACGAATCGAGGTTATCAATACCACTTTGTTTTGAATGAGTTTCGAATACATTTGCTTAACCAAATGAATGTTTCTCAAAAAAAATGTCTGCATGATAGAATTGCAAAAACGTTATTAAAGATATATGGTGACGATATTGATTATCACATTGACGAACTAACTATCCATATTATTGGAGGGACCGAACAAGAAAGCTCAGTTGAGCACCTTATAAAAGCGTCTAAAATTGCTTTGAAGAATTACAAATTAAAAAAAGCTATTAACCTTAGCAAGCAAGCTAAAGAATTTGCGGTGAAGACTGGCAATACACGTTTGATTATAAATGCTTCAGTTCAGTACTCAAACCTTATTATACTTATGGGTGACAAGTACACAGCCAGCGAATCAATTGAAGGTACATATTCCGCACTGAGTAAGATAGGAATCAACGCACCGGATGAATCTAATCTTCTTATTGAAATGGCGAATATTGAATTACTGGCTGGAGATATTGACAAAGCTGAACAACTGGTTAGGAAGGTCTACACAAAATTTGGGAAGACACTCAATAAAGTTCAAGTTGCTCGATGTCATATGATTGAAAGCGGAAGCATCTTTCATATCGACAAGCATACGTCCTACGAACATATCAAAAAATCAGTTGATAGGCTTATAAAGATTGATGTCCCAGAAATAGCTGGCTTAGCAATTATTGAAATGATGAGGATAGAATTAAGTCTTGGAGATTATAAATCAGCCGAAAGAACAAGATTGATTTATGTTGATAGGTTTGCAAAGAGGTCTTGTGTGTCTATTGAGCTTTATTATCTATCAATTTACGTAATGATGAATATCCAGTTAGGGAAAATTGAAGAAGCACACAAGTTACTGGTTGATCTTTGGGCAAAGGCAATGAAGCTTGGTGCAACAAGGTATCGAGTAATCGGTTCATATCTTCGATCGACTCTATTGCGGTATAGAGGCAATACAATAGCATCTTTAGAGTTATCAAGAAGATCTTTGGAACTGGCTAAATCCATTGATTCAAAGGTTTTTATCGGTAGAAACCTGGTAAATATCGGAGAAATCTTGTTACAGAGAGAGTGTGAGATTGATTTGAATATAATACTTGAGGAGTGTCGAGTTGCTGATCTTCTTGTTAAGCAGGAATATAAAACCCCTGGATATGAGCTACTTCTCATTAAGGCTATGACATTGGGCAAGAAGTATGCGAATGCTTTAGAAAAGGCAAAATTCATTCTAAATCCAGGTAATTCCTGTACAACTGCACAAGAAAGATTTGAAATATCGTGTGTAGTTGCTGATATATATCGAAAGCAATCTAATTTTTCTATGGCATGGAAACAGATCGAACAGATCAAAGAAATTTATTCTCAACAACTCACGAATCCAGTCAATACATGTAATCTGTACCTACTAGAAGGTGATATTGGTATATCTTTGCTTACAAGTAATTTCAACAAGAGCAACCTTTCAAAGAGAGTGACTCTTTTTTCAAAATACGGTGTTTCTACTAAGAATGTAAAAATAAACATATCTAAATCTATAGAGAAAGCATATGTCGTGGCTCTTTCATCCGGACTAGAGCTTCAATCGGCCTTAGCCACTCTTTGCAGGGCTAGGTATCACTTTGTCCTATATCAGATCGACTCTTCGGAAAAACACTTGATTAAAGCCAACACACTGCTAGGCATTTCAGAGATGTTAGCAGAAAGCTTAAGGAATGAAGGATTGATGAGAAGAGTAAAAGAGTTTATCAAGTACAAGGAATCACACGTCTCAAATAAAAAGGAATAAAGTGGATCGGATAGGTGACTATCAGATAGTGAGTCTCATTGGTTCTGGGGGAGCTGGTGTAGTTAGAAAAGCAGTTGATATCAGAAACGGTCAACTGGTAGCGATAAAATCGTTTTCCCCTTCTATTGATATATCTTCCGATTCAATAAAGAAATTAGAATCAAGATTCACCAGTGAGATTGAGATAGCAAGGAAGCTGGCACATCCAAATATAGTTTCATTCATTGACGAGATAATCGATAGCAATGGTCACCACTTCATTATGGAGTATATAGATGTCCAAGATATGAAGCTGGGTGACAAGTGGCCTGTAGAATTAGTTGTCAATGTAATGATTGATATATCAAAAGCACTCAGTTATGCCCACAAACAAGGAGTTATACACCGAGATATTAAACCTGAAAACATACTTATTGGAGGCTCTAAAGATAATCCGGTATGTAAACTCACCGATTTTGGGGTAGCATATCAAATGTTCGGTTCAGAGAGAATTACCGTGACTGGTGAGGTGATTGGTACTTTTTTCTATATGTCTCCTGAACAAATAGAGATAAGAGAGTGTTCGCCTTCAACTGATCTCTATGCCCTTGGATTGGTCGGATATGAGATGCTCACAGGTAGAAGAGCTCATAATGGCGATTCCCCTGCAAGTGTTATTGGACAAATAATGCAATCCTCACCACCTCCACCTTCTAGATTCAGAAATGACCTTTCGCTACTCTTCGAGAGGATCATTCAGCGTTGCATTAGAAAAGACCAGAGCGGACGATATCAGAATGCCCAAGAATTGATCGATGACCTAGAATCTCTTAAAGCTATTGGACTCGACGTCACACAAACAAGACAAATGAAACTCACCACGCAGTTTACACCTCTTATTGGTAGAGACAGGGAGCTGTCTCAATTAACACACGCATTAGCTGGAATAAAAAAAATGATACCCAAATATACGATACTCACAGGTCCTACAGGCATAGGCAAGACCAGACTCACAAATGAACTCTTGTCGGTTTCTAGAGCTTGGGGAGTAAAGTGTGTATCAATTCGAATTGATCAGGATGAGAAGGGTAAGTCTTATGGATTAATCTCTAAACTGGTTGAATCATTGGTTGACAGCGAATCACAACTGGATGCAAAGTGGGTTAGAGTTGGATTATCATCGCTTTCAAATCATCTTTCAAATCTCCTTGATGAGAATCCGCCAGATATTAATGGGCAAGGCATTGTCCATCTAATTGAGGATTCTTTTTTATGGTTGATCAGAAAGATCGCTCAAAATGAATCCATATTGATCACAATAGATGACTTTCAATGGGCAGACTCAGTATCAGTAAATATTCTGAAGAATCTCATGAAATTGCTTGAGGATGCCAGTCTGTTCATTGTATTAACAATCAATACAGACATAGCATCCTATGATTGTAGTGCGATTAGGATGGTAGATAGCATAAGAGCATGCTCTGACTTCATAATGTTGAATCCATTAGATAGTAGTGATATCCGCAAATATACTGAATATTCCCTTGGTATCAGACAAGCACCAGAATATCTGATTGATTTCATTGAAAGGGAATCTGCTGGGAATCCCCTTTACATTATTGAATTACTCAAATCACTCATTGAAGCTAACGCTATAGTCTTTGAGGAAGGAATTGTTAGAATTAAAGAGGGTACGATACATTTACCAGAAAAGATTCTAAGGTATCAAAACCTAGCCATGTCAAATCTGGATGAAGATGTTAAACAGACGATTCGGGTCTCTGCGATTATTGGTCCCAGTTTCAACGCAGAGCTATTGGCTTTGGTTCTGGGTAAATCTATTCTTGAGATACATGCTCATCTTGATAAAGCGTTGGCAAACCAGATTATCAGGGTAAAAATGACTCCAAAGGGTAATGTCTACTCTTTCTCTCACGAAAAGCTGAGAAAAAACATTGTTTCTTCTACAAGTAATCACTTTAATCAGAGAATATCACAGAAAACAGCCAATGCCATAGAGACCCTATATTCAGGTAACCTCGAGGACCATTTACCTCGATTGATATACCACCATTTAAACAGTATAACGCCAAGTAAAGCTATCCCACACCTGATTAAAGCTGGAAAATTGAACTACAAGCGATATCAATTCAAGGAAGCATTGGAGTATGCCCAAAAGGGATTTCAACTGGCAAAAGATAATGATCTCACTTTATTTCAGGTATTGAGTCTTGAGCTATGTGCTATTGCTGAGGAAAGCTTGGGCAAACCAAAAATCGCCTTCGATCATCTTGAAGAATCATATAACCTAGCAAAAGACAGTAAATGCGTTGATTGCAGTGAGTTGGCAAGAATAGTTCGAAGGATGGCTAATGTTAACAAGAAACTCACCAAGGATTTTGCAAAAAGCATTGAGATGATAAAGCAAGCTTTCTCTTATATTGAAGGAACAGATGATTACAGTGAGATTGCAAACGTTGAGTTATCGTTTGCTACGATGCTTAAGAACCCTATTGAATCAATGAAACATGTCCAGAGAGCATTAGAGATGTCAAAAAAAGCGAATGATGCTGTTTTGACGATCAAATGCCATGGTCACATCGGTAATCTCTATAGGATTATGGGCAGGATAGATGATAGCATATCATCATATAACTCCGCGCTTCATCATGGCAAGGAAAATGGTTTGGAGTTAACGCTTGAAGGTGCATATGCTTCTCTTTCTCAAATGATGTTTTTATTTAAGGGTGACATAAAGAAGGGTAGAGATTATGCAGAAAAAGCGCGTAAACTTGCTCGAAGGACTAAAAACTATGCTCTTATTGCCTTCATGAATGTGGTTGAAGCATCTGAAGCCCATCGTGTTGGCAATTTGTTCAGGGCTAGAGATTTATACATTGAAGCAATAGACATCTGGCATCGAATTGAAAATAAACCAATGTATTACAGCACAAAAACGTTTCTCGCGTGGGTGCATCTTGATCTGGGGGATATTGAAAAGACTGGTAAGATAATAGATACACTCGAAGATTATTACAAAGTACCTAAAATAACTATCAGGGATGTAGATTTTGTATCGTTAAAGATAGAATGGCTTGTTGCATATGACAGGTGGGATGAAGCGATTGAATATGCGAATTCAGTTAGTGGTATAATTGGTAATAAGGTTTCCTCGGCATCTTACTCATATTTTCTGGCTGTGGCTTACGCTAAAGTAAAGGCTTCCGATATCGTGGGAGCTTGGAGGATGCTTAGAGAATTAAAAGACCACCTAGAAAGGGATCAAACAACCAGGTACATACGTTGTTCAACACTTCTGTCGTATGCAAAAATGCTCGTAAGGATTATCGAACAAAGCGGTGGTATGAACTATTTGAATAAAGCCTTGACATTAGCAGGTGCTGGACTGTTGGGTAAGGATGTATTATCCATCGCAGGTAAAGCCTTTGATGAGGTTTTCCTGTGCGCTTTGGGTAGTGGATATCATTCACTGGTTATAACATACTACCTTGAGCATATTAGATTTCTCAAGATAAACTCTGCACATTCAGGTGATGATATGACAGATAAGATTAGGCAAGAACTTCAGAATGCATCTGAGATGCTAGATGATATCCAACACCCCAAACTAGAGAAGGATGTAACTGAAGCTTTTGCAAAGAATAATCATCAGTGAATTGTGATGGTTAATTATCACTTTTAAAGCAATAAATCTTGCTGTCGTAAGACCCAATGCATATGTGACCGTCCCATATTGCTGGAGATGATCTGACGACCGCACCTGTCTCATATTCCCAAAGAATATCACCAGTTCTGCCTGACAGGCAGTAAATGTTGTGATCTCACGTACCAACCAGAATGTAATCTCCAACTATTGTAGGAGATGAGACTATTTTGCTATCTTCCGCGGGTGTTTTCCACATCAGATCACCACTTGCTACATTGATGCAGTAAAGATTGTAATCCGCAGACCCAATGTATAAACGCCCGTTCGAGATGGAAGGTGATGATTCGATCCACTCATCTGTTTTGTAACGCCATTGCAGATTGCCATCAGCGAAATCAAGGCAATAGACATAAGTATCCCAAGAGCCGATAAACACGGTATCTGAATGAATACATGGTGTGGATGTGATTGAAGCTTCTGTTTCAAACTGCCAGATTAACTCACCTGTTTTAGAATCGAGTCTGTAGACAGAATCATCCGAAGAACCTATGATTATGCTTTCCTTGGCATAAGCGGGAGAGCTCTGCACCTCGTCTTTGGTCTCAAATTGCCATACTCTGTTTCCCTTATCCTTGGATATACAATAAACGTAATGGTCACAAGAGCCAAAGTATAAGTTTTCATTTACAGAGAGCGGTGATGAAATTATCTGGTCAGCCGTATAGAACTCCCATATCAAGTCGCCTGAGTGAAGGTTAAGGCAATACATGTATCCATCATATGATCCAATGAACACTTGGTCGCCATCGATGCATGGAGAGGATTCAATACCACCACCAGTTCTGAATCTCCATACTTCTTCTCCTGTTTCTGAGTTGAAACAATAAACATGTTGGTCGTAAGAGCATGCAACTACAAGACCGTCGCTATAAACAGGTGAGGATTCCACCGCGCCCATCGTTCTGAATGACCATTCCAACTCAAGTGACTCAACGTTGAGTCCACACTCTTGGCAGGCACACCCGTTTCTGGAAGTGTTCCCTTTGAAGCATAGCCAGCTGTCATCTGATGTTTGAACCGGAGCTAGTTGGACTATTATCAACACAATCCCAATTACAATCTTCACGATGATATTCTATAACGAAACAGTGTTAGATGCAAATAATTGGTAATAAAAACTAACAACCACAAAACGAAAAATGAATAACGCCAAAGGTATTTAGTTATTAAATACCTTTGGCGGAGAGGATGGGATTCGAACCCATGAACCAGTTGTTCACCAGTTACTCGCTTAGCAGGCGAGTGCCTTCAGCCGCTCGGCCACCTCTCCGTGTCGATTAAATCTAACAGCAATCGACCACTTGTCAATAAACATTGTCACTTGTTTGGTACATTCAGGTAGTATTCTTCCTCTATCATCGCAAGTTCATGTTCTATGTTCTGCCACCGTGGATACTTGTGTTCCTCTATTCTGAATTCTTTGTTGTGTTTCATCAATCCCTTGCAGTGGAGCATCTCGTGGTAAATGATATATTTTATAACATCCGTGGGTATCTGTTTGTTATTTAATATCATATTTATTCTTATCGAGCGGTCTCCTTCTCTAAACCAGCCCCAACAGTTCTTTATCGGTTTGTCTGTCCAAGAAATGGACTCTGGCAAAACACAGTCTCCATCGAACATGTTACGGCTGATCTCCTCCATCATGTCGTAGAGTATACCTTCTTGATATTGTTTAATAGATTTTATTTTTTCAAGAACATCCAAATCTTCACTAATAGGAGATAATGGTGTTATTTGAATTGGTTTAGTTTCTGCTTCATCGCGTGTTTGAGATTCACCGTTTCGGTCAAAAATACCGTTTATTATCTGTTGTATTCTGTCCCTGAAATCATCATATTCAGTGAATAGCTGTCCGGCGTAAGGGTTTTTATATTCCTTTTTAAGGTACTCGTGTTTGGAATTTACACCCATATCTTCTTCAAGAATACGTTTAGCTATGGTTTCGGGATCAAATTTGTCTCGTTCGTCAAACGTGAACCAGGGCGGCATACATCCTTGTTGCTTGACGACTTCAATTAATTTGTTTATGTCCTCCGTTGCTGGAAGTGGATCATTTATGTCATTAAAAAAAGATGAAACAACCGAATCATAGGATGTATCATCCTTAGTCAGTTCGTTTAAATTCTGTGCCATATCCATGTATCCATCGTACTGATTAGACCATACAAACAACCTGCTACTATCACTATCTGCCGAATGTCCAACCGAATACCAACCAATGGGCATGAAGTCTATTATATCCCTCTTAAAATCGCTGATATCCATGTTTATTGCTTCGTAATATGCATTAATAACATCCCATGGAATTGAAATGCTTGGTTTTGCTTTGTTTTTAGGTTTACTATCTAGTTCATCAGCTACATCGATCAATGTATTATCGAATCTGCCCCATCTGAGTTTCCCCACTGGTCTTCAAAATCTACAATATAAGCAATGTCAGTGCCACCAACCTTGCCTCCCCGTAATGCCCTTCCAACCATCTGGTTTAACAGAACCTCGGAATTGGTTGGTCTTGTCAGGAAAACTGTTTTCGTGCTAGGGACATCCACTCCTTCGGTTAGAATCTGCACATTCACAAGAACATCAATCTTGCTATCTCCATACGCCTTAATTACTTTTCCAGTGCGCTTTGTTTCGCCGGCAATAACATAGTCCGCTTTAAAACCTTTCAGCCCACGTTTCTTAGCTTCTCTATTTAATTCATCTGTAAGTGTTTTGCAGTGTATTTGATTGAGAGCAAATATTATAGTTTTTCCGTATTTTTCACTGTTTTCGAAGTATGTATCCACAACCTTGAGGTTTCTTGGTTTAGAATCAGCTATCTTTTTCTTTGTCCGCTCAGATAATTCACCAAAACGGTGTACATGTTTCATGTCCTGAGATGACATAACTGTCTCAAAATCTATCTCTGTTTTAACAACCTCAGGTATTGGTTTTGATAGGAATCCTTGTGATATCAATTTCTTGAGTGTGGTTGGCTGGTGAGTCTTGTTATCGTATAGTTTGAAAAGAACAGCTTTTTCAGAATCTGTCATCCTCGTTGGTGTGGCAGTTAGTCCAAGTAATCTGAATCCAGGTACTTGTTCTCCAATATCTTTTAAAACTGTCTGATATGAATTTGATGGAGTGTGATGCGCCTCATCAATAACTACTATCAGCTTTGAATCCTTTATTCCTTCAAGTATTGTTGATAATCGTTCTCTCCCTATGTATAAGCTTTGAATACTTGAAATAATTACATCGTCATCCTTAAATGAAACCATCGATAGATGAGCGTTTGATCCAGATACAATTCTACATACCCTATTGGGTTTATCTTCCAGGCAACATTGTCTGAAGAAATCATGTTTCATACAATATGCCGCTTGTGTGAGTAGTATATTCCTATGTGCCAACCAGAGAATCTTGAAACCCTTTTCCAACATTTTAGGGATAATCAGTGAGTTAGCGGTAACCGTTTTTCCAGCTCCCGTTGGCATAACGAGTAAGTGAGGTTTCCATCCCAGCTTCTTGTTGAATTGGTCGTCTTTGTAGTAAGAGTGCAAAATACTAACAGCATTTCTTTGGTGTGCAAACAGAATCTTCTCTGGCTTGGATTCACCATTAAGATAGAACTTTGATTCCTCAGGCATAAAGCCTCCTTTGATGAAAAATATTTAACCGGTAGTATAATCTAAAATATAATAATTCCAAGAGTAGTTACTAACATTAGTTTTATATTAGCTAAGCCAATGCTTATTGATAGCCCTTTTTATCTCTTTAATTGTGTAAGTTTCATTTTTCTTGTGGTGAATCATTCTATGGCAGTTTGAGCATACAGTGATCATGTCCTTCGCTGGGTCTGGAGAACACTCACCAGACTGATGAAGAGGTATTTTATGGTGCACCTCAATGAAATCCCTTCCTATGAGACCATATTGTTCCTCAAAATCAAATCCACAGATGGCACACTTTGTGCCATGAATTCTGATTGCTTCGTCCCTCAGTTTTTTACTACGCTCATATCGTGTATAAGCTCCGTATTGCTTCGCTCCTTCGGATATCTCTTTTATCTCTATATCCTGTGCTATTGCCTGTGTTGCTTTTACGAAGGGTTTCAAGTTATTCTTTTTTTCAAACCTTCTCACCATTTCCGGATCTAATTTTGTTAATGTACTCTGCCCAACTCTAAGATCACCTTTTTCGTTTCTTACAGGTGTGAAGTCTTTATCCCACTTTGCCTCTCTTAGATGAAAAAAAGATAGTCTGATAGGTCTTCCAGTTATTCTTGCAAATCTCTTCCTATCATATACATAATTGCTTGTGATTACACATCTGCCGAAGATATTTGCTCCATTCTTATTATTCCCTCGGATGTAAACAACATCGCCAATCTTCATATCCAGTGAGAATATCTTTAAATATTTTCTTCCAGCAGGATTTTTAATTAGATCGTTTATATCTTCTTGGTTTTTTGCATAACTTAAATCACGTTCCTTTTCTTCGTAGTGACCTATAGCAATAATGCCCCCTTTCTTCATCTCCTTGTTGAAATATCGACCTGTTCTACCCCACTTGATAGACATTAACCAATAGTTCATCTCATCCTCCATTTCTATCGTGAAGGTAGCTTAGCACATATTTATTATTGGTTCAAACCCACTTAGGAGATCTGTTTGAATATACCCTCTGCTGATTTAATGATAGCGTAACCGGTTGGAGGACCAGTGAGTAGTGGGTGGGTGCCGATCTGATAGGTGAGTAGGTCAAATACTGTCACTTCATTTTGGATAGCCATACCAACGATGTTGATTAACTCACTGGCTGACTGACTGCCCCATATCTCTGCACCAATTATTACACCGCTTGCTGGAGACGCAAGCAGTTTGATATGAACCTTAGATGTGTCTGTAAACTTGCCCGGATGCCTGTCAATTCCAGAGAACTCGCCAACCACATAATCAAGATTAGCATCAGATGCGGTCTTCTCATTTGCACCAGCACAAGAGAATGTCACACCATTTAGCTTAGTTGAGAAAATCCCCAGGGTCCCACCAAAATTTCTAAGTAGATTGAGGCTGTAGATGTTGTAACCGAGTATCCTGGCTTCAGCGGTACCAGTTGATGCAAGCATTATGTTGTCTGTGTTACCTGTTATAAATCCTGATGTGCTGGAACAATCTCCTATCGCATAGATGTCCTTAACACTTGATCTCATATACTTGTCTACCCTTATGAAACCGTATCTGTTTAGCGATATGCCTGCTGATTCAGCCAGGTTAATGTTTGGTTTGTAGCCTATGGACATTATGACTAAATCCGTTTTGATTGTTTTGCCATCCTCAAATACAATTGATTCCACAGCGCCATTCTCACCTTTGATCTCTATAACCTTGCTTCCCGTATGAATGTTAACACCCATATCAGCTAGCGCGTCTTCTGCTTGTTCACCAACCTTTTCAGAGAATGATTTACCCAATATCTGAGGTAGGGCCTCCACAAGGTGTACCGTTTTACCAGCTTTTTTTATCTGCTCTGCGACTTCACAGCCTATGAATCCAGCACCGATGATGTTCACTGTCTCTGATTCATCAACTCTTTTTTTAAGAGCTTCCATTGACTGATAATCCTTTGCAACAGTAAACACACCATCAAGCTCTACACCCTTAATAAATGTGGGTATCACAGGAGATGACCCGGTAGCAAGCACCAACTTGTCATAAGAAACGGTTTTACTAGATTTAGTTTTAACTGTCTTAGATTCAGAGTCAATGGATTCGATTCTGTCAATTATCAGTTTCCCACCAATGCTTTCAATTCCAGTTGCATCATTATAGTTGTTCTCACATGAACCAAGATCGTTGAAGATGTACGGTATGCCACATGGTACAAGTCCTTCTTTTTTCTCGGTAATTATTGCTACTGATTTGTCTGGGTATTGACCTTTAGCTGTGTTAGCTACAATCTGACCAGAAGGACCACCGCCTATTACTACAATATCAAATTTATCCATCTCATTCTCCTTGTTCTTATATTTCCAAATGGAGACTATTCATTGGATTCTTATTATCAATTAACATCAAAATACATCTAGACTAAAACGAATCATTCTATCGGGTGTCAAAGATTTCAAACGAGGAGGTATACAATGGAAGTTAGAAGACAGACTGTTGAGTTGAAGGATGCCCAAAAAGTTGAGATTGATATTGCATTCGGTGCTGGTAATTTGTTTATTGGTGGTAGTGCAGAAGAACTCCTTGAAGCTAAGTACAGGTGTTATCTAAATTCACCTAACCCAAAGGTATCCTACCGCTACAGCAAGGAGAAAGGAAGACTCTCAGTTAGACAAGGCAATTGCGCTGGATTGCCCTTTGGTGCTGAGAATTGGGATCTTCGGTTCAACAGTAAAGTTCCTATCACTATGAACATCCGATGTGGAGCTGGTGAATCCCTGTTTAGGATATCTGAGTTAAATATTCAAAAACTGAACCTGAAGTACGGCGCAGGAGAAATCAAAGTGGATCTTAGGCATAATTGGGATCATGATGTAGATGTTTGGGTTGAAGGTGGTGTGGGCAGTTCGAAGTTCAAACTCCCAGATGAAATGAAGATTGAGGCTGTTGTGTCTACTGGACTTGGGTCAACAGTTGTAAATGGATTGGATCGACATCTTGGTAAATACACATCAGGTGATGATAAACAAAATAAATTGACATTATATGTAAAAGGTGGTATAGGTGAGGTGAAACTTTTAAAAGAGGAGTAAGGTTTTGAAAAAACACAAGATACTGTCGCTTGACGGTGGAGGTATTCGAGGTCTGATCTCTGCCATTCTGGTTGATGAGATGAACAAACAGACTGGATTTCTTAAGTATGTTGACATGTTTGCTGGAACATCAACTGGGGGCATAATAGCGATCGCTCTTGCTGATGGCATACCGATAGAAAAGGTGATATCGATCTACGATGACCCAGACAGCTGTAAGGAGATATTCAAGCGATACAAGCCAAAGAGTATTGTCGACCGTCTTCTAGATTTTTTAAAACAACTCTTTCAGTTTAATTTTGGTCAGATACTTCATGTCAAATACACAGATGTGGGTTTGGAGAAAAGGCTTAATGATCTCATTGGCAACAAACCTTTGAAAGACCTTGCCAAGGAAGTTTTTGTGAGTTCGTTTCAATTGGACGATGAGAGTATTGATGGCTGGAAACCCGCATCCTTCAGCAACATAGATAATGCAACAACAAATGTTTCTACAATCGATGCCGCAATGGCTACCAGCGCCGCACAAACGTACTTCCCTCCACACTACGTTTCCGGTTTCGGATACATGGTGGATGGTGGTACATTTGCGAACAATCCCTCCATGTTTGCCCTAGCAAAGGCTCTTGACTCTCACGAGGAGATACATAGAGATGATGTTGTCATGTTTTCAGTTGGTACGGGTTTTGTTATGAATAGAATCCCAAAGAGGAACATCAAGAATCCCTATAACTGTGGTTACCTGTTCTGGCTGAAGGGTGGGAATGGAGCTCCATCATTGCCATTGTTGGGCATGTTGTTTGATGGTTCAACCTCTGAAAAAGACACCTTTGAAGCTGGTGCAATCCTGGGGGATGACTACCACAGGATCAATCCGTTGTTGACAACATCAATAACCCTTGATAGCTGTAAAGACATATCAAAGATGCACGCGATTGCAAAGGCATATGTGAAATCAGATAAGTGGCAACAAGCCGTTAATTGGGTCAAAAACAAATTCTGTCTCTAACCACTCTTCAAACCTAAACTTGCATATACCACAAAACGGAATAGTATTCATAGCATGATGAATAGAATCGCAAATTTTATTGATGGGGGATATCTTGATGCCCTTCTGAAGAATGAGTGGAAGAGTGTTATCATTGATTACAAGCAATTAACGGGCAGGATGTCTCAGGGGCACGATTTGTTGAGGAGTTATTACTATCACTGCCCTCCCTATGAGGTAGAGGATCCAGCTGATTGGCAGAAAGAATTTTACGATGAAAGAACGAGCTTTTTCAGGAAACTGGAGGATGTACCTCGATTTGAGAATAGACTTGGTCAACTGCAGTATAGAGGTAAAGATCAGAGAGGTCATCCTATCTATGAACAGAAACGTGTTGATCTCATGTTTGGCGTGGACCTGGTGATGCTTGCAACAAAGGGATTAATAACCCATGCCTCGATTCTAGCAGGTGACTCCGATTTCATCCCAGCCTTAAACGTCATTAAAAGCGAGGGTGTAGTTGTCCACCTTTTCTGTGGCAAAACACCACATGATGATCTCAGGTCTATCGTTGATGAAGTGACGGTTATGGATAAGGCTTTTATTCAATCTGTGTCTGTAAACGAGCATCGAGAAGCAAAACAACCACAAGGTTCTGAAAAGAAACAGAAACCAGTCCAACAAAAAGCAAGGAATAATAAGAATAACATGATAAATGAAGAGAATACAAAAAGAAAAACATCTTCCAACAAGAAGTTTGACCTTAGCGCGATAATAGGGAAAAAGAAAAATAAATAGTATTAACACAGCATCTATATGAATGCGGTACACCAATTGAAAAGGAAGAACAGCTCGATAATATCCTAGGTAATATTGTGATTGAGTGGGAAGATGGAAAGAGAGTTCTGCCAGCTGAATTTGGTGTTATCCCCGTTTTTTATGATTGACCGGCATCATTCAATTAACTCTGTGGCTTCGAACTGAATATCCTCCACTCACCACTGACGTTGCTCATCTCAAACTGGCCCTTGGTGTTATAAGTTTTCATCAGAGAAGTGTCATATACGTCTATGCTGAAGAAGACGCCTATCATTCGGGTACCAGCTATCTCTTCTTCTATATCAAGCCCATCTATTGACAGATTATCGTATTCGTTTTTATTCTGTTCCCATGCGTTAGCGAAACTCTCAAGGTCTCCTTTGTCGGTCATGAATGGAGAGTTCCTGTCAATTAGCCCCCATGCCTTTTCATACTCTCCAGAGAAACAGTGGCTGAAATAATCAATTAAAACAACCGATGCGGGGTGGGTTCCTGGTCCAATGTCGCTTATTGCTTGGTCAATTTTAGATTGATAAGATCCATCCTCAACCATTGAATACACATCATCCCAAGTTAAATCAGCATTTCCACTCCCACATCCAATGAGAATCAGGACAATAAATGAAACTAAAATGAGTCTTTTCATACTCATCATATTATCATCATTTCACATCAGTTCAATCGTAACCAGTTGACCTAGAAAATAAAAAGACTTATGGTTAGTAGAATGAAGAGATTTTTATTTTCCTGTATAGCATTTTTCTGTGTGTTGTTTTTAACACTTTCCTGTGGTGGGCAAACCTTTAAAGATGATTCTATCTCCCTTGTGCTACCTGCCAGTTGGTCGGATGGCGTGATCAACCCACAGGCTTCTTTTGTAATGATAGAAACCCGACCGCTCAATTCAGTGGATACAATAAGCACCTTGATATCAGAGTATGAGAGTCAGGTTTCAGATGCCTCTTCGCAATCAAAGGAGTGGGGTGTTGTTATTTCTGGAATGCCAAAGGAAACAGAAGCTGATATTATTCATTCGATAGACGGTATGTCTGTAACGAGACGACAGATTGAGATAGAGGAGAATAGATTGAAGGGATTGATAAGTGACAAACCAGAAGACCAATTACAATCTCTCGCTGAGATAAACGTGATAGAAAATACGTATTTCATGTTGGGAGCACGTGACAACGGTTTGTCGGTTTCTAAAGGACAAGTAGATCTGGAGATTGATTATGCAATCGCTGATATCGAATCATCTGGCACTCCGCTGGATGTTATGCTATACGGATGGGGTATTACTAGAGAAGAGTTTAGAGATGTGGTCAGACAGAAGCTTCTATATCAATCAGTTCTACCGGTTATTAACGCTCAATACAGTGAGTTAAACGAGGCAGAAGCGTCCGTTGAGTTTTTACAAGAATCAATGAACATATATCCGACAGAACAAATAGAAGGCACAGCCATAGAGATGAAGGCCTGCCTGATTAGAACCGATATGTGCTTCATAATAATCAAAGGTGTAGTTTATCAAAATAATCAGGAGAATAATGTAAACGGGATTATTGACTCGTTGGCATCTCAAAGGAATTGCATCCAGCTAGGTGATATATACATCTTTTCAAACGAACAATAGCTTGTTTTTCAATCGACAACCTTTGTTAACACGGTCTTGTTGACATTACGCTGGCTGAGTATACAATGGCGCAAGCATTGCGGGATAGAGCAGTCTGGTAGCTCGTCGGGCCCATAACCCGGAGGTCGTTGGTTCAAATCCAACTCCCGCAACCAAGCTTAATCCCATTGCCTACGTAGCTCAGGTGGTAGAGCACTTCCTTGGTAAGGAAGAGGTCAGCAGTTCGAGTCTGCTCGTAGGCTCCATCATAGGTTTCTCAATCCGAGGTGTCTTTTCTGGTGATTTTCCTTTTGTAACCCTTTTCTAAGTTGACATTGGCAGGATACTCTGTATATATTGACCATTAGCACGAAAAGGAATTTCGGGTGCGTTATGCCTTTGCCATAGATGGTTTCTGGGGCAGTAGAGTACCTGGATGTTAATAGGTGCCAAAAGGAGCAAACAATGGCCAAAGAGAAATTCGAACGAACGAAACCACACGTGAACGT
>CAZTGD010000035.1:0-21956 GCA_964613055.1 uncultured Caldisericales bacterium
ACTTTTAGACACTGAATGAATGTTCGGTTAATCGGGTATTCTAATTTTCAACATGCGTTTCAGTATGGGTATCTCAGACTCAAATTGATACTTGAATCTGGCGCTTATCAATGCCGGTAACCAATTATTCATCCGATTATGATCATCCTCAGTGAGTTTTAGATAATGCCTTCGATATAGTTTGCTGAAAGGCAGTCTTCCCATCTTCACCTGAAGCCTTCCCCTCTTTGAAAACATACTAAGATCACCCATTCTGATGGTCATCTCAGAGTATGCTACATCCGCTAGAGGATCACCCATCCTTGAAGCCACCCAATCAATAACCTTCCAACCGTCCTTTGTAACGATTATATTGGGTGGATGAAAATCATTGTGACAAAGCTTGTTACCATCTGGTAGACGTTCCATCAATTCATATACAACAGCTTTTTGCCTCTTGGAAACATAGGGAGTGTCTTCAATCCAATCCCGGAACAAGTCCTTCTGGGTAGGTAATCCTGACACATTAGCTTGATGAATCTGAAGGTGAAGCTTGGCAAGCCTGCATGCAAAAGAATTCATCATGTGCACACGAGATGGCATATACGACATAAGTGAGGGGCCAACAATCTTCTCCATAACCAACCCAGTTCTGCTTCCAACATCAACCTTGCTGTACATCTTCGGAGCTGGTAGACCAGCTTCGTAAACAGCCTTTGTGATTGTCTCTTCAAGATCAATTTGATGAACGTGATAATCCTTCCAAAAGAGCTTGATAACCTTATCAGAAGACCAATCACACACCTCAGCAGACCAACCATAACCGATTTTCTTCCCAACATCTGGCATGACCAGTTATCATACGCAAAAATCTCATGAAGTCTAGTGTGCATTTACTAATTTACATCTGTAGTAAATGTTATAAAATCTCACTTGATGAGAAAAAAAGCAACTTTTTTATTTGTGATCGTATCACTTGCTCTGATACTGTCAGGGTGCACGGCAAATATCGATGTGGGTGAGGTTCAACCGGTATACAACAACTTTATTGACCAGTCAGGTGCGATTGGAGAGTACACCTTTCATGTTGATTCAAATCTGTTTCCCTTTGGAGCAACAGTGTTGTTCTCTCGAGAAGAGGGCGACTTGTTCATTGAACTAAAAGATCCAAGTGGTAAAAGCCTTCATTCAGATACACTCAAACATGACTATGTCTACATCAACTACCCTGAATCAGAAAACCTGTCACCCAGAGAACAGGCAAGCATTGAGTCACTAGAGTTACTATCAAAAAATGAAAGAGAGTTATGGGGGTTTTTCAACCTGTTATGTTACCCTGAACAGGCTGGTGTCTACACACTCGAGGTAACTGGAGAATCCGCAACCGGAGACATAACCATATTTGAAACAGCTAAAACTGTCAGAGATTTTACTGGAAAGATGGCCTTCTCACAGTTTGAAGTCGAAGAGGTTGGACAGGTGGTTCGTTTTATATTCGGGATCAGTGCAGATGCTAAAGGCAAGCTCTTCGCAAGGGTATTTGATCCCAATAACGAACAGATACGAGTTGTGGAACTGACTGCCAGCAATCCCAACTTCGCATATGAAGCCGAAGCAGAAATGACCGGTACATATACAGCATACATTTATGCTGAAGACGCCAGTTGTGATGCTGGAAGCAAACCAATCGAACGGAAAAAAATACCATACAGCATATTCATAATGCCAACCCTAATTGTACTGGCGGGAATAGTAGCGTATCTCCTGACGCCCAGAGAATATCGAAAACTTGCCATTTGGGGCGCAATATATTGGCTTGCTCCGTACTTTATTGGCGGAATGATCTTTGACTACACAAGCAAAGCTGGTCTATGGTCTTTGGCATTCTGGGGCTCAACCGGATGGATATCGACAACACTCATGGGATCTTTGGTAGTAGCCATACTGATCGGTATAGCACCACTCCTTTCTAGGTGGGTGAAGGAGATCAGAGAGTGTATACCGGAACACCTTATTGGTTTTGCGGCTGGCTTTGTTATTGCTCCCAGCATCCTTGAAGGACTAAATGGCATAATGAGCATCAACGAGATGCTATCTAATATCACATACCCTATAGGAGTGGAATTGCCAGGGTTCTACACATCTGCTGAGTCCGTTATACTAAAGATACTGCTCCCAGTCATTTCAAGGATTGGATTGATGGTAATTGTATTTGCTTTGACCATGATCATCATCTGGGCTTTCAGACAGAAAACAGCGTTGAAGAATCGGGTACTCATAATCCTGGGGAGTATCGTCGGTATAGTTGGGGTAAATGTTCTATACGATTATCTGCTGGTGCTGGGAAAAGACACGGTCAGTATGTTCACATTCACCACTGCTTATTCTATTGGTTCACCACTCTCACAGGGATTGACAATCACGATCATATTGATTGCAGTAAGTGTCTATCTGTTTACAAAACGCAGAGATTTGTTACCCTTAGCCCAGAAGGCTTGTGAGGTTACCATAGACAATATGAGAAGCGAATAGCTTAAGGAGGCGTGATGTTTCATTTTAATTTGGGATTTAACATTCCACTGTTGATCGTAGCTGTATGTTTAACGATTCTATCAGCTTTCATCGCTAGCATGATAACCGGTGAAAGAATGCCCTGGAAGGGTATTTGGAACTCTGCTTTATTTTGTGCTTTCATCCCTATCATTTATCACATCATTATTGGAGGAGCCTGGTTGTGGATGGTAATCATTATCACCAATATCCTTCTTTTCTTCATTCTCCCATTGTGGTGGGAGCCGATGGAGAAGGAAAAGAAAATCTATTCTTACATTATTTTCCTCATCTTCAACACAGTACTAATACTAGCTGGTAACTGGCTATTGGAGATGATCATCAAGGGTGGAGCCTAAATGAGAAACATAAAGGAAATCGCTGAAGGTATAGGGCTTTGTGAAGACGACATTGAGAGTTTTGGTAAATTTAAAGCCAAGATTTGCAATAGCGCGCTCAAACGACAGACAGGGAAACAGAGCGGGAAACTCATCGTTGTCACAGCAATCAACCCAACACCATTCGGTGAAGGTAAAACTACCACATCAATCGGTCTCGGTGACGCACTTTCGAAACTCAACAAAAAACCCATAATTGCGCTCAGAGAGCCTTCGCTTGGTCCGGTCATGGGTATGAAGGGGGGAGCCATTGGGGGTGGCAAGTCATGTGTTGTTCCAAGCACTGATATCAATCTTCACTTCACCGGTGATCTTCACGCTATCACTTCAGCAAATAATCTGCTGTCTGCATGCATTGACAACCGTGTGAAATTCAACCTCAGTCCAGATATCGACATTCGCCAGATTCCCTGGAAACGAGCTCTTGATATGAACGACAGAGCCCTGCGAGAGATAATAGTTGGACTTGGCGACAACAATGGTGCTACACGGGATGACGGATTCATAATCACAGCGGCATCTGAGGTCATGGCTACATTGTGTATGAGCGATAACCTAAACGATCTGAAGGCGAGAATTGGTCGGATCATATGTGCATACACAACTGATGGTGAACCCGTCACACCAAACGACCTTAATGTAACGGGCGCGATGACTGCCCTGTTGGTTGATGCCATCAAACCAAATTTGGTTCAAACACTCGAGCACACACCAGCGTTCGTTCATGGGGGACCTTTTGCAAACATCGCCCATGGTACAAACGCTGTTGTTGCAACAAAACTCGCGCTGTCTCTCGCTGACTATGTCGTGACCGAGTGTGGTTTTGGCGCTGATCTCGGTGCAGAGAAGTTCCTCAATATCGTAGCTCCTTCGAAGAACCTTAAACCCTCTGCTATAGTCATCGTTGCTACTTTGAGAGCTCTGAAATACAACGCAGGGATAAACAAGAAGGTTGTTAACCAGCCAAACCTTCAAGCCATCGAAAACGGATTCTGCAACCTTGAACGACACATTGAGAATATAAAAAAATTCGGCATCAAACCAGTTGTCGCAATCAACAAATTCCCAGGCGACACCGAAGAAGAACTCAATAAACTAAGGGGTTTGATTGAAGCGAAGGGCGTAAGGTGTGCTGTTAACACGAACTTTGAGAAGGGCGGAGAGGGTGCCATTGAGTTAGCCAACCAGGTTATCTGTTCAATTGACAGTGATAACCCCGATTACCATCAATTGTATGAATATAAACGCCCGATTAAGGAAAAGATCGAAACTATTGCAAAGGAGATTTACAGAGCTGATAAAGTCAGATTCACAAGCAAAGCATCATCTGATATAAAACGTATAGAGAAACTCGGATACTCAAATCTGCCGGTCTGTATGGCAAAGACACAATACAGCTTCAGCGACAACAAGAAACTCCTTGGTGCACCCACAGGTTTTAAAATTCGAATCAAGGAAGTCAAGATCTCTGCAGGAGCAGGATTTATTGTAGCTTTATGCGGGGAGACAATGCTGATGCCAGGGCTGTCAAAGATCCCAGGCGCTGAGATGATTGATGTTGATGAAGATGGCAACATATCTGGGGTACAATAGGAGGATGTAGCAATGAGCATACTTCTAGATGGTAAGAAACTGGCAAAGGAACTAACAAACACCCAAAAGGAGAGGGTAAGTGATCTCAAAAAAGAGGGTGTTGTCCCAAAACTCACAGCTGTGTTGATCGGCGATGATCCAGCTTCTGCTGTTTACGTTCGTATGAAGGAAAAACGATGCAAGAAGATAGGTATAGATTCAGAAGTGATTCGTCTTCCTGAAAGCACTCCAGAAAAAGACCTTATTGAACTCATTGACAAGTTGAATGATGATCCGTCAACCTCAGGCATCCTCACTCAGCTTCCACTACCAGATCACATAAAAGAGCAAACGATACTCGAAAGGATATCCACAAAGAAGGATGTTGACTGCTTCCATCCATTCTCTGTTGGACGTTTGATGATAGGAGACCCAGTATTCTTACCTGCAACCCCAGCAGGTGTCATCAAACTGCTTGAGCGATACTCAGCTCCGTTTGAAGGCAAACATGCGGTAGTTCTAGGGCGATCAAATATTGTTGGAAAACCAGTATCCATATTGCTTATCCAGAAACACTGCACCGTCACTATCTGCCACTCAAGAACAGTTGATCTACCAAGTATCACCAGAGACGCAGACATATTGGTTGTTGCAACTGGTCGACCAAAGATGGTTGGGATTGATTGGGTTAAAGAAGGTGCATGGGTTGTTGATGTTGGAACTAACAGACTTGATGATGGAAGTCTTTGTGGTGATGTTGATTATAATGCTGTAAAAGATAAGGTTCATGCAATATCACCATCACCAGGCGGTGTTGGACCAATGACGATTACAATGCTCATGGAGAACACTATAAAGGCTGTGGAAGTCGGCAACTGATGACCATCGGACTGTTCTTCAGAAATCTGACAGACTCAATAATCAGGACAGCTCGTGACACGGCAAACTGGCTGATATCTAACGATGTCAAGGTGAATGCTACACCTGAAATATGTAATCTTCTTGACATTGAAATGTCAGATAGCTTCCCGATGGAGTGTGATGTAGTGTTATCGTTGGGTGGAGATGGGACCCTCCTTCGTGCTGTTCGCCAATCAGCACCACTTGATATTCCGGTACTGGGTATCAATCTGGGCAATCTCGGATATCTTACAGAGGTCGAGGAGAGCGAGATATACAACTCTCTATCCAAGTTACTTGATCGTGAATACACACTTGAATCGAGGGAAATGCTCAATGCGGTAGTCATCAGAGAAGGGAATGAAGTATCAAGCACCCATTCCCTCAACGATGTCTATATATATCGAGATGTAGACTCCCGACTCGTAGAAGCACAGCTGTACATAGATTCCCAACCTGTGGGCATAACTCGATCGGATGGATTGATTGTATGCACAGCAACTGGTTCGACTGCATACGCCCTTTCATCTGGTGGTGCCATTCTTGACCATGACTGCTCCAATTTTGAGATTGTGACAATATGTCCACATAAAATCAGCCACCGGCCGATAATAATACCATCAAGTAAGAAAGTGACGATAAAGTTCCTCTCACCTTCGGGAAGGTTCTCCTTCTTTGCAGATGGAGATGTGATCGATATGGTCAAAGAACACGACAGAATTAATATAACTCGATCAAAACACACTGCCAGACTGATAAGGATGTCCAATAAAAATTTCTTCAATGTTCTGAAAACCAAGTTTGACTGGAGCAGGTAGACATGCTGACAGGGCTTTCTGTATCTAACTTTGCAATCGTTGAAAACATCACCCTCGATTTGAATGATGGTTTAACTGTTATAACTGGTGAAACGGGAGCTGGAAAATCCATCCTTGTCGGTGCTCTACTGTTGGGTTTGGGTGAACGCTGGCAGTCAGACTCCATACGACCAGGTAAAGAAAAATCAACAATAGAACTTGTATTCAACTTGAATGAGGAACAGCAAGATTTGTTGGATGACCCAAGCTTAGTTGATGGAAATGAGTTGATTGTCAGTAGAAGCATGGACAATAAAGGCAAGGGTCGAATAAGATTGAGCGGGGTGGCAAGCACCCTTTCAACACTCAGAGGAGCTGTATCCAGGCTGGTCGATGTTCACTCACAATTTGAAGTTCAATCCCTCTTGAACCCACAAATTCAATTGAGTATGCTCGATCGATTCGCAGGCAGGAAGCATCTTAAAACGGTTGAGAACTTTAAATCATTGACTGACAAACTTACTGAACTCACTTCAGACCTTCGCAGACTTCAGCAACAGGACGAAGAAAGATTGAAACGTATCGATTTCATCCAATTCGAACTTGATGAGTTCGATCGGATAAAACCACAAGTGGGAGAAGAAGACGAACTGAGACAGGAGCGGAACAGGCTTAATAATATTCAGAAACTGGCAGAGCTGGCTGGCAATACAAAAATCGCTACAGATGGAGAGGATGAATTGCAGGGGATATTGTCTTTATCGCGGTTAGCCAGCAAGCAATTGCAGGAACTAAAACGCATCGACTCAACTGCAGAAGAGATTGCAAACCATATGGCGACTATCGAAGCCAGCGCAAACGAAGCGAGTGTTCAGCTGGCTGATTACCTGAGTGAGTTGTCATTCAATCCAGACCGACTTGAAGAGATCGAAATGAGATTGGCTGAACTTGAAAAGATGATAAGACGACATGGTAGTTGCCTGGAAGATGTCTTTGCAGGAGTTGAGAAGTATCAGAGGGAGATCGATGAACTCAAGGATTCAGAGAATAGACTTGGCCAAATAAACTCAGAGATAAAAAAACTGAGAGAAGAGACTGGCTCATTGGGTCTCATGATAAGAAAGACCAGGGAAGAAACTGGAAACAAATTGTCAAAGCTGATTGAATCTCAGTTATCCGATCTTGCGTTGGGTGAGTCAACATTCAAGATAGTCCAAAATGAGGTTCAACCGACCGAAGATGTTTTCTGCACTATCAATGGCAATCAAGCAGGCATGACAAAAACGGGATTAGATCATTTGGAGTTCTACATCTCTACCAATCCCGGAATACCACCCGAACCCATCTCAAAGGTTGCCTCGGGTGGCGAACTCTCTCGTATCATGCTGGCGATGAAGGTCATATTGGCTGAGGTGGATTCAATCCCAACACTCGTTTTTGATGAGGTTGACGCAGGGGTGGGTGGCAGGATAGGTGAGATGATTGGACGCAAACTCGCTCGGTTGGCACAAAACAGGCAGGTTATATGTATCACTCACCTCCCTCAGATTGCTGTTTTCGCGGACACACATCTGAGAATTGTTAAGTCAGTCAAGGATGGTGAAACCTCAATAGATTGTATGGAGCTTGAGAAAAGGGGCTGTATTGATGAGATTGCCCGGATGGGCAGTGGAGACAGGATTTCTCAGGTGTCTCTTAAACATGCACAAGAGATGCTGGTTTCAGCGAACAAATTTAAAAAATCATTAAGCCACAGCCAGTAGTATGGATATCAAAAAAAGAATAACCGACCTAAGAGAGAAGATTCGAGATGCCAATTACAGATACTACATTCTAGAAGACCCAAATATCTCAGACAATCAATACGATCTTCTGTTTCGGGAGTTAAAAAATCTTGAGGATGAACATCCTGAACTCATAACACTCGATTCTCCAACAATGAGGGTTGGGCAGAAGGCTGAATCAAGGTTTTCTACAATCAAGCACTCTAAACCTATGCTGTCACTCGGTAATGCCTTCAGTGAAGAGGAGTTAGTTGATTTTAAAAAGAGGGTGAGTCGTATTGTTTCAGATCGTTTCACTTACTCAACAGAGTTAAAAATGGATGGTCTGGCTGTAAATTTGAGGTATGAAAACGGTTCAATGTCTATAGGTTCAACAAGAGGTGATGGATTTGAAGGCGAGGATGTAACAGGGAATCTTCGAACGATCAGAACCATTCCGCTCAAACTCATACCACCATATCCAGAGGAAATTGAAGTCAGGGGAGAGGTGGTTCTTAGTAAATCAGAGCTTGAAAGAATCAACCACGAACGTGAAGAGATCGGTCAGAAACCATTTGCAAACACTCGAAATGCGGCATCTGGTTCTGTCAGACAGCTTGATCCATCAGTGACAGCCGATAGGAACCTCGATTTCTATGCATATGATATTGGATTAGCAGGCAAAGAAATGGCAGAGACTCAAACGGGTTTACTCAACCGGTTAACGAGTCTTGGTTTCAGGGTCGTACCTATGTCTCACCATGCAGATACAATCGAGGATGTTATAAAACAGATCAAAGACATTGAAAGTCAAAGATTCAATCATCCTTTTGAGATAGATGGCGCTGTGGTAAAGATAGAAGAAAGAAAACACCACAAAACGCTTGGGGCAACATCACATGAGCCAAGATGGGCTATAGCCTATAAGTTTCCAGCCGAAGAGAAGGAAACCGTAATTACAGACATCAAACTCTCTGTTGGAAGGACTGGTATAATAACACCAGTTGCGGAATTCGAGCCTGTCTTCCTCGAGGGTTCTACCATTGCACGCGCCTCACTGCATAACGAGGATGAAGTGCATAAACTTGATGTCAGAGTGGGTGATCACGTCATAGTTATAAAGGCTGGTTCTGTAATACCCAAGGTTGTTAAGGTGATCAAGGAGAAGAGGATTGGGAGTGAGAAGATATTTACAATGCCTGACAACTGCCCAGTATGTGGTTCAGATACAATCCGTGAAGAGGACTCTGCATACCTTAAATGCACAAACTCCTCATGTCCAGCTCAACTCAAAGAACGTGTCAAGTTCTTTCTTGGTCGTGGGAACGCTGATATAGACGGCCTTGGTGAGGTTATGATCGACCAACTCGTTGATCTGGGCATCCTTTCAAGTATCGCTGAAATATTCAGCTTAACAAAAGAAGATTTATTCAAACTCCCTCGGATGGGCGACACTCTAGCTGAAAAAATCATTGTAAACATATCAAAAGGCAAGCAGTTGGGACTGACAAAACTGCTATCGGGCATTGGCATACCGATGGTTGGGAAGGTGGTCGCCCGATTGTTGGCAGAAAGGTTTGGGAACATCCAATCACTAATGGATGCCAGTGTTGAGGAGCTTGAAGACATTGATGGAGTTGGCACTAAGATAGCTCAATCAGTAAAGGTTTTCTTCAACCAGACACCAAACCTCACACTCATATCCAAGCTTAGGGGTAAGGGTGTTGATATGAGCAACCGTAGTGTGACCAAATCAGACAAACTGTCCAATATGAGTTTCGTTCTCACCGGCACTCTGGATACAATGACTCGTGATGAAATAAAGAACAAACTTGAATTGCTAGGTGCCAAGGTTACCAGTTCGGTTTCCAGAAAAACAAGCTATGTAGTTGTTGGTAGCAATCCTGGCAGTAAGTATGAAAAAGCACAGAAACTTGGCGTGGAGATTCTATCCGAAAGCAAACTTCTTGAACTGATTAAAGATTGATAGGATAGGATCATTCAGCTAGAACATCAATCAATTCGAACTCATCACTTGTAGAATCATACATAAAGATGATTCGAAGCCCTTTCATGAGTCTTGCGCTGATGATTACACTCCTGCCCTTGCTTCTTACAAAAGCGGCTCGAGGAAACATTGTCATTCCGCAGGAAAGTTGTTTCAGATCGCCTATCTCAGATTCTTCATTTGGGTTATTGATTATCTCGAAATGCACAGGCTCATTGTAATCTAAGAGATAGTAGCCTTCATAACGCACCAAACCGGGGAAGTATCCCGTCATCCTCAATACATCTTGCTCTTCCAACCACAAAGACCAATCATCAACCAGGGGAACAACATTAACGGCTACATCTGATCTATTCCCGCCGCCGGGAGTATTAGAAACCAGAGTTAGCTTCTTTTTCTGAGAGCCTGGTACCAGATAATAAAGCCTGTTTTTATTCTCTGAGTATGCTAGAGAAGATATTGATTGAAGAACATTGTCAGCGACCAAACCCTTTGTGGAAGGTATCTGCGACAGGTCTATCGAATCGATTAAATCTTCCTCCCAGTCATTTGTATCCAATCTGACCAGCTCTCTCACTCCACTGTTGTTCCTGAAAAACCACAACCATCTGCTGTCATCGGACCATAAAAACTCATTCCTTGCATAATCTGCTTCAAGATACAACTCGTGTGTTCTACCAGAGAGGACCTCAGTCAGAGTCGCGCTGTTCCTGTCAGCTGATATAGTATACCTTGAATCAGGCGATACCAATCCATCATCCTTATCACTTATTGGCGAGTATAACCTGTATGCACCCTGACTGCTTTTTGCCGAAGCACTGAGTTCATCAAAATTGAAATAGACGAGACCAGGTCCTCGCATCTCTGTGATACCACATTGATAGCCAGACGCTGAAGCTGTGATTATGTATGAATAGGGTTTCATAGAGATATTCGCTTTTTCCATCAACTCATTTGTGGTCAAATGAGTGGGTGTTTTCCCCATCCTGACAGGTTTACCGAATATCGGAGATGTACCACTTGGTTTCCTGGCAATGGCCATAATATCCGCGGTATTGCTTGCATCCACTTCAAAGTGGTCTCGTTTTTTGTATGCAACCGGATCTGACAACTGAACGAATAGACTCTTGTCTGCGTTTAGCTCTATGGTTCTCTCTTCTGTGACATAACCGTCTTTGACAAAGGTGATTGCATATTCTTCAGAAGCCAAACAGATAGACAGGGGTGTCTTGCCCCATTCCTCTTTTCCATACACCACCATAGCACCAGGTGGATCAGAATTCATTGTGAGTAGTTTTAGCTTCGGTAACTGAAATTCCTCGGCAGTTATTGTAAATGGTTCTCCCAGTTTCAAATCTATGTCCTTCTCCACTTCACCCAAACAGAGATCCAACCTCTCCACCTTGATTGTGTGATGACCGGGGCCAATCAATCCATCCAGCGTGCATGGTGTAGAACCCCACAATTCACCATCAATAGTGACGTTTGCACCTAGTGGATCTGATTCAACCTTAAGAAATGTGTCTTGTATCAAGTGATACTTAATTCGTTCACTCTCACCTCGATCGATATCTATAACGCTTGATGTATCCTGATATCCCTCCATTGTGAGTTTGAGGTTACCACACATCCTTCCTTCGAACTCAAATCTATAAGGTGTAACACCAATTTTCTCATCATCCCAGTATAAATTAGCACCCGTTGGCTCGGATGTAATCGCTAGTATTGATATCGGTTTTATACCACTCATCACCACACTGTACATGTAGCCAGCAAGCATAACCAGAATAAAGGCGCCAACGCCAACCCAAAACCAGGGTCTGGCAAGGAAGAGTCTCTTTGGCATCTTCACCTCCATTCATAAGTTTAGAATCTGTATGCAATTTATCAACCCAAGAAAGACGGATATAGAATCATATGTAAGATAAACTTACAAGCTAATCTATATGAATGATAACTCGATTGGTTGCTTGCCTAGCAGTCGAATTAACCTGCATCGATAGCCATACATTTATATATAAAATTTAATGCTGAATTCAAGTTATTAATTAGACTAGTACAGGTTTTTCTTCAGAAATGATATACAAAGCCGTGGCATCTTGGAGCTTGGTTCCTGTTGGGGGTGAAATATTTACATCACCATTTTCGTTCTCAAACCCTAAAAGAATGTAACCACTATCCTTGTACAACTTGACATGAAGATCACCAAAATTGCCACTATTAACGGTCTCTGGCAGCTCTGTCAGTCGATAGATCTCACTGCCTTCGCCAACGGTCAGCAGACTCTTGACTACTCTTGAGAGACCTTTATTCTCTGACACCCTTGACAGTATTGTTCCAGATAATTCACCCGAAATTACAATTTCGTCGACATTTGCGCGCCTTAGATGGTTTTCGTTGCTTGGGTCAAGAAGCTCTGCGGCTGAATGAATTTCGGGATGAAGGTTCTCTACAGTGAGTACAGATAGTACTGTCCGTGCATCAGCAAGTTCTTTTGAGTTTCCAGCAGATTCTACATCCGAAAGGATAATAGCTGTGTTGGCTTTCTTAATATGTGCTTTTTCTAGCATGTCTACTTTTGTGTGGTCGCCTCTTACCCAATATAGGTTCTTACCAGTCATGGGGGCTTTGTCTCTGTCGCATACCAAGACCACTGGTTCATCAGGGTCCTCATCGTGTATGCGTTTAACTATCAACTCAGCGCTGGGGTTCCATCCACAGACGACCGTATGTTTCATAAGTACAGGCAGGCTCATACCCATCAACCTCCTTAGGATTTTTTCTACCATATAGCTGGTTATTGCCGCAACAGTGAAACCTGTCACTAAAACACTTAGAGCAGATATGATCGTTTTGAATGCGACCTTTATTATACCTATTGACAACCAACCCTCAAATGTGATTGACGTTGCGAATCTTCCCCCAATCAGGTATACAATAAGGTTCCAGAACTGACCCCAGATGTTCTGCCAGTAACTACTCCAACTAACGACTAAGTTTAGATTTATTGTCACCACTGATGCGAGGATGAACATACTCACCAGTACCGTAACGATAGAAATAACAATGGTTCTCACACCAAGCAGTTTTTTATTAAACTTGCTGAGTAATTTCTGTATCCTATTCACAACGCTATTTTGCCTTGCATTTATTTCAATGCAAGAAATAATAGGTATCATTTATTCTGGATTTCCTTTTAAATTCAATCTCTTTTTGTTATGGTTGAAACGAAAGCGTTCTGTAAGGATGGTGAATGTGGCAAAACGAGGGGACGTGAGGAAATTCTATTATGACATGGAACCCACGTACAAGAAGCTGTTTGAAAAAGGTGTAAAAGCGTGGCCGGTTGAATCAAAAAAATCTCGCTCATACATCCTGAGATGGGCAAAGAAACACAAATTCAAGCCTGATTCCAAAATACTTGAGGTTGGGTGTGGATCAGGCGAGATTGCCTTTGTAATAGCTACACATCATGATATTCAAGTCGAGGCGTGCGATTTCTCCGAAACCGTTTTATCTATATGTCATGAAAGAAAATGCCCGGAGAATCTTACATTCTTCCATGGCAATGCCATGACACATAGAGGTTTTCCGAGCCCTCCTTATGACTGGATCATAGCCGACCAATTTCTTCAGGGTATTATTGGCGGAGACAGAGTATTTTTCCTCAAGCGTATAAGAGAAAACCTTAAACCAGACGGAAAGGTTCTTTTGTCCACATTGCTTGGTATCCCAGACAGCATTAAAGATTCAATCAACCCCGAAACTAGAGTAAACAGTGATAACACTAGGTACTACGCTGACTTGAACCAATTTGCCGAGGAGTTGAAAAAATCAAGGCTTAAAGCCGTAAAACACATCAAAGTCGACAAGAACTACCGTATATTCTTTCTTGTCCGCGTTTAATCTTAAGTGGTTAGTTAAATAAGCTAACAATAATTTTATTGTTTTATCTAACACTGCAGTTATAAAGACGGGCAACAAACGCCTTGAAGGAGGCATTCAGTGAGTATCTCAAGCGAAGGTGAGAGTCCGTTGGCTAAGTTTCTAGGATGGATTGCAGGAACAATTAGCAAGCTCTTTAATAGAAATCCCGACAATTCCTACAGTCAGGATCAGGGAGCTGGATTTAGGTATCACCAACCATAATCTTAACTTTTTAGGCTTTTAGTCCCTAATAATTTCGTACAGGCATCAGCAAACTTTATCGTCTCCGAGTGTTAAGGGGATGAGAACATGCGTCAGCCTATACTACAGTGCTTTCTCTATCATCGATGATACCTTTGCACCATCAACTCTTCCAAAAAGAGATCTGATGACCCTACCTTTTACCCAACGTTTTTTAGCTTCTATCTTTGTGAAAACAACCTTTTCTGCTCTATCCAAGACATCATCAACTATAAACTGAATATCACTGCCTGATGCTGGATCGGGGTGTTCCCATAGATACTTAGGATCGCCAGCAATAGAGAATAATTCATTCTTTATCGCCTCTTTTGGCAGATTATCTTTAACAGCTGAAGAAACAACATCCACGATTGTTTTTTCATCTATAGAGTTAAGCTTTCTTCGTCCAAAGACGCGTCTAATGTGGGTCATCCAGTTAACGATCAGTTCTGCAGATAAGGAAGGTCTGAAGGCAGCATCAACCAATCTATCGAAGAGCTTTGCTCTGGGATGGATGGCAAGCTTTCTGGCGACAGTTTTGTGTATTCCCAACTTTTCGTACTTCTCTTCTCTTTCCCACGGTCTTTGGGATGTTATCTGCTGAATACGTTCAATTCGATCTTTGTATATTCTGACAGGTGGTGAGTCAGTATCCGGATACATGCGGTCTGGGCCTGGTAATATCCTCTCAAAGTCTGTTCTATAACCATCCTGCATGTGTTGTCTGGTTTCCTCTGGGATCCCTTCAAGGGCGTCATTTGCCCTGAGCAGAATCTCATTGACGGCTACTTCAATGTCTTTTTTATCTCCCCAAACGAGAATCACTTCATCGTTGGGTCTTGCTGATATAACTCTTTGAATGGGTTCCCAATCACCAGGATAGAGGTTCCCCGCAGACTTCCAGGTTATGTTGGGCATCTGGTCAAGACAGGCGATTACTCTAACTCTTCCAGCAAATTCATCACCAAATGTGTGGTCTGGTTCTACTTCTGTCGATAGTACATCCTCAAACTGCACTAGTTTTATTGCATATACCAAAAAATCTTTGGCAATAGCATTTTTAATATCCAGATTCGACGTGCCTTTTAGAAGACGAGTAACATCGAAAACCTGTTTCTGTTTCAATTCATTTAACTCATGCAGTCGATCCTGTTCTTTCAAATCAGGACTCAACTTCTCGTTGTATGTGAGTCCATTCCTCAACAGCCTGTCCCTTATCGACAAAAGAGCCAGCTGTCTTTGTGCCTCTGTTACCAGCAGTGGGGGGATGTATCCGGTTTTTGGTACACCTTTTATCTCAATCCTAGGTCCACCAGTGATAGAGCTGTTCACATCCTGTCTAGCAGTTCCTATGCCTCTTCTAACCCTTCCAGAAGCCCTTAACAGCCTTCCAAGCAATTCATCCACTTCACCACACTCTTGAGGTGTCCTCATGTCTGGATAGGTGACGATCTCCACCAGAGGTATACCCAATCTGTCGGTCTTGAAGGTTATCTTGTGTCCAATATCTGATACCTCTCTACAGGAGTCCTCCTCGATGGCAAGCTGTTGAATACGTATCTTTCGACCTTTATATGGAATCCAACCATCTATGCCAACAATAGCCGTTCGTTGAAAACCAGTTGGGATTGAACCATCAAGATACTGCTTTCGGGTTATATGAACCTCGTCTACAAGCTGACAATTAAGCATCAATGCAATTTCAATAGCATAATCAAGAGCCTGTTGATTGATTGGGAATGGGGGTGTGTCATCCATTTCATACGTACACACATAATCCCTGTACAGCAGGTAATTCACTTCCTTCTTCGTCTTGAACTCCATCAATGCAGTACCATCATATGTACCCATCTCTGAAAGCGTTGGGCGCATATGCCTAACAATCCTGCCGTCTGGTTCAGTCTTCTGGTAACCCACAGGGCATCTGCAGAACAGTTTTTTATCCGTATCCAACTGCTGATGTATCTCGAGTCCCGACTTGAAGCCAATCTTGTTGTAATATTCTATATCATCAAAGTTAGTCTGCTTTTTCATCGGTGAGATTCTATTCATCACCGGATGATCCACAATAAAAATTGCAGACTCTAAGATTAAAAGATACTCAGAAGCAACTTCCAATCATCAATGTCAATCCTGCCATCTGGATTAAGGTCAGCGAGTGGATTCCATGCATCAGAAGCTGGTTTACCGTTTTCATCTGTGCCCTTCATTCCAAATACTTGAGCGAATTCAAACATATCCATTATGTTGATTGCTCCATCCATATTCAGATCTCCCAAGAACTCTGGTTCAAGGTATCTGGCAAGATGTGCAACAGTAAGTCTACATATCTCATCAAAACTGGGTTCAAGGGGTTTGTTCTTATCAGAGGGTTTGAATCCATGAGTTCCATTGTTTGCGCAGATCAGAACACAATTCGAACCACTTTCATAAGTTTCTTTTACCATCTGTGTCGCTTGAGCATAGGGAACAACATCATCTCTGTCACCATGAATCAACATCAGAGGGGGATCATCTTCCGAGACATACGCAATAGAAGATGTTGAGTATGCCAGGTCATAACACTCCTCGATGCTTGACTTGCCAAACAGGCATTCGATGTGTGCCAACGCTCTATTTCTATCAATCTGGTTAAACATGGTCGTGAAGTCATTTGATCCAAACCACCCAACAACCGCTGACACTCCACTAGAATATTCAAGATAACCTTCGCCCTCCAATCCATCGTTATCATCTGCAGTACAGATTATGTTGACAAGATGCCCGCCAGCAGATGAACCCCACAGTCCTATTCTATCAGGATTAAATCCCAAATCGTTTGCATGCGCACGCAGATATCTTATAGCGAGTTTACAGTCCTGTATTTGAACGGGCATCTTCGCTTCTGGACAGAGGCGGTAGTTAATGGACGCCGTTGCAAATCCGAGTTGCGATAACATTATCATCACGGGATTGCGTATCAACCCACCCTTATCACCTGATTTGAATCCACCTCCGTGGATAAACACAGCCAATGGCACATCCTGATCGCGACAGATAGACGGCTTGAAGAAATCGAGCTTCTGGTGTTTGTGACTGCCATACTCGATATCAATGTGCTTTAACAGTATCGGTCTCTTAACCCTGTGATCAGGGGGCAAAGGTCCTGGAACAATCCTGTCTCCCAGTTTCCATTCCCTCTCGGCAACGACAGAGGGAAGAACAACTCTACCTATTGTGAGTATTATTGATATAAAAAATATTGACAGAAAGATGCTTGTAAATAGTTTCATATGTATCCTCTCATCTGCTGTATAGATTATACGTACATAATAATGCACATGTCAGGCAGTTTGCAAATATCTAACAGTGTTTGTAGAATTAGAAACTGGAGGTAAACAATGGCTGAGAATGATAAAATACTTCTTGATGATATGGCAATAGATGCCATCAAAGACGATAAGTTCGGATTCAAAGAGCACGCCAAGAGATATGCAAGACTCGTTGCAGGGAAAAATTCACCAGAGTACATATCAGTGGGCATCTCTGGTTCATGGGGTTCGGGGAAATCAAGCATGCTCAACTTGGTCAAATGCTATTTAACTAATAAAGAGCATTATTATGAATTATTTCATGAGGAATTACAAGAGAATGAAGCAGAAAACAAAAAAGTGCTGGAAAAAGAGATGCCAATCGTTGTTCAGTTTGATCCATGGTTCTTTGGGTCAGAGGAGAAGATAATCGAATCATTCTTCTTCAGACTTGCTAAAGTAATTAATAAACACAATAATAGAAAAATAAACAAAAGTATTAGCAAAGGATTACTCTGTTTGTCAAAAGCGATAAAGATCGGTGGGAATTTAATTCCTATGCTCAATTCGATCGGAGATCTGACTGACGAGTTAGCCGATGTTTTGTTAAATAGCAAGGAAAATGATGATTTCTTTGAAATCAAACATGAGTTGCAAGACAATCTTAATAAATTAAATAAAAGAGTTATTATCCTTATTGATGACATGGATAGACTGCAGGCTAGTGAAACACTCACCATGCTGAAGATCATCCGATTGGTAACTGATCTCCCAAGAATAAATACAATCATTGCCTTTGACCAGAATGCAACTGCAAATTCAATATCTCAAAAAGTTGGTGGTGATGGATATGGTTATGTAAAGAAGATGATCAATGTTCCAACTTACCTTCCTAAAATACAGGGACAGGAAAAAAATGTATACCTTGCAAAAAACTATGAAAGAATAGCAGCAACTCATTGTGTTATACTAAATCGAGGGATTCCAATAAGTCAAAGAGTTAATACTGAATTTGCTGAAAAAAGTATAAGAACAATCAGACAAGCAAAAAATGTACTAAACATGTTTGAATACATTATTACGATACTCAATAAAGAAGTTGAGTTCTGGGATGTATTGGGAATTTGTATCCTTTTTTATTATTATTCAGATGTTTTTGATGCTTTTTCGTTCTATCAATTCCCTTTTGGTTGCGATAATAATAGAAAAAGAGTTATTGTGGGAAAAATGACAGGCAAGATAAAAGAGAAAGTTGTCCAAGAATTCAATATCAATCCAAACGATCCAATATTTAGATATCTAAACCAGTTTACTATATCAAAAGACAAGAATGGACATGAAATTATGGATGAAGCAAAAATGCAAATACCAGAACACCCAAATACAATACATAGCATACAGAATCATGACAAGTATTTTTGTCTATTACGCAAATGGAAGAATAGAATTATTAATCTGAAAGTCGAAGACAGATTGACTCTAAAAGACAGTGTGAAAATATATAAAACAAATAAACAACCCAACAAGGCAGAAGCATAATATAATAAGTCATAATCCAAAAAAACTACTTTTATATAACCTGATCTAACTAAATATCGCTTAGTATCACTATTTAATATGCTTACTCAAGTATTCTTCAATCTCCGGCAGTCCACCCTGGAATACCAGATAACCATCGGGTGGCTCTCGTTCCGTGATCTCATCGTTGATAATGTCTTCGACCATCAGCTTGTGGACCTCGTCATGGTCGTGTGAGTGTCCCAGCGCCCAACCCAGCTTGATATAAGCACACTCAGGAGTCATGTTGTCTGCCGACTGAACACCCATATCCAGCAGGTCCCTGCCCGTATCATAGACATACATCTGCGCAAAGCCCCACATGGTCTGGACGGTCATGTACACATGGACACCTGAATCGATGGCTCTTCTTAAGGGGTCATACAGAGGTTTATTAACATGCCCAAGACCCGTTCCAGCGATGAGGATCCCCTTGTATCCGCGTTCAACAAGTGAATCAATGATGTCTGGTTTCATGCCTGGGTAGTAGTACACTATTGTTACTCTGTCATCATAGGCAGTGTCGATCTTGACGTTTCGATCGTTCCGTCTCCTTTTAAAGACTTTCTTTATGGGGGAGACACTGTCGGGTGTACACATGCCAACGGGAATATCGCTGAGGGTTCTAAATGTGGAGCGGTATGAGCTGTGCATCTTGCGAACTCGAGTACCCCTGTGAAGCAGGTTGTATGAGTCTGACGTTGGTCCAAACATACACACCAACACCTCGGCTATCTCTCCGTTGGCTGATGCATTGCATGCGCACTGAAGGTTGAATGCCGCATCAGAGGATGGTCTGTCAGATGATCGTTGAGAGCCAACCATAATCACAGGTACTGGAGAATCCTGCACCATAAACGAAAGAGCCGCGGCTGTGTGGTGCATCGTATCAGTTCCATGACCGATGACAATCCCATCTGCTCCTCGGTTTATCTCTCTGCCTATGGCTTCTGCCAGGATTCGATACTGCTCCCAGCTCATGTTCTCTGAGAAGACCCCAAACAGCTTCTCTGTTTTAAGGTTGCAGATGTCCGCTAATTCTGGGACAGCACCATACAACTCACCCGGACTGAAAGCGGGGATGACAGCTCCTGTTCTATAGTCCAGCCTTGAAGCTATTGTTCCACCAGTACCGAGAAGCGTTACATTCTTTCTGGAATCATCATATGGAAACTCCTGTTCTGGTATCTTGTACTTGGCTTCCCTGTATCCCAGCTCTTTTATCGATTTGATATTTTCAACTGCTATACCAATGTTGTAACCCGTATTCAGCTTGAGCACAACGTGAAGGTCATCCGCCTGTTCAGCACGGGGGAGTATTATCCCGGTGAAGACACCCTTTGTGGTTTCAATATCAACCTTTGCCCAAACCCTTGCGGAATGAGCCTTTAGCGCATCAAATGCTCTACCTTTGTATCCAGACATTTCACTCATGAGTGAGACTATCTACAAATTCACGATAAAAAACAAGGAAAGAAGCACGAGGTTTCTAGCCGTTCATTTTACCTGATTTTATTGTTACCTTACCAGTTCCATACCTTGACTGATTTCTGCTAGATATTTAGAATCATGGCACGCTAAGGAGGAACAGCATGAAAAAGATCGTTGTAATAGCAGTACTCGTTGCACTCGTAGGTCTCGCATTCGTAATGCCGGCGAATGTTACTGAAACAAAAGCAGGTGGCTACTTCCAGTCATTGGTTCCGGTTGTGTATGAGGAAATGGTCATTACCGGAATGGGTGACAGTGGTCTCTACGCTCTCAACCTTGATTCTGGCTCTAAGGTGTGGAGCATTGAAACAACCGACCATGTATTCTCTTCACCTGAACTTGACGAAGAGAATGGAAAGATATATGCAGTACTAGCAACGGATATATTCCCATACCGTCACATCCACAAGATAGATGCAAAGACCGGTGACATTGAATGGAAAATGCCTATCACAAAGGGTGTTTTTGGTCAACCTCGCTATGGTGATGGTTATGTGATTGTACCAACAACTGGCGTCAACGCTGGCAAGGGAACCATTGAGGTATACTCCAGCGATGGTGAGTTTCTTTGGAATTACTGGTTCGGCGGATGGGTTGTTAGCAGACCTCTTATAATTGGAGATGACTTAATTGTTGCTTCCTTCTTTGGTGAGGTTGAGATACTCAAGCTGGAGGATGGAAAGAAGTCTCGCACCTGGAAGAAGTCATTCAAAACATACGGTTCTGGTCCATATGCTTGGGATTCAGACAAATCTCCAGGTAACAGGAACGGTGCCGCTATCGAGTGCGACCTAGGTCTATACGAAGGTTCCATTTATTTCGGAAGCTATGACAGTCTCCTCTACAAGATAAGTGCTGAAGATGGCACGATGATGGGAAGTGGTTTTGAAGTCAACAACTCTGATTGGATGCATCATGCAACATGGTCTAGATCAAAACCACTGCTTTATGATGGAAATGTTTATGTTGGCGCTCAAAGCAAGAAGGAGTATAGCGGTCTCTTTAAATTTGCTGATGGTTCATGGGAACAGATGGCGTTCTATGACACCGGTGAGAGTGCGTTTGTGGGGTCGAGTCCTGTTGAGGTAAATGGTAATATCGTTTTTGGAACAGATGACGGTAGGATCATATGCGTGGATACAGATCTCAATGAAGTATGGCAGGTAAACCCAGGTCATCAATATATCTCCAACAGACCAGCCATCACAGATGGCAAACTCATCTACACCGCAAGGACTCAGGCAAAAGACAGACATGACGACTTGAAGGTCATCTGCCTGAATGCTGAGGATGGAGAGATCATCTGGGAAAAGAATAGGTAATATGGATAATATCCCAAAATAGCAATTGATATATCAACAAACCCCCGAAAGGCTGAGCTTCTCGGGGGTTTTCTTTTATTTAGATGGTAAAGAAAAGAGATTAATGAAGGGGCTAGCCTAGTATAGAAACCCAAGTCTGCTAAAATAGTCAGCAATGAAGCA
>CAZTGD010000036.1:0-21903 GCA_964613055.1 uncultured Caldisericales bacterium
AGGAAGAGTACTACTCAGGCACATACCTAGCATCCACTGTTGTTGTACCACAGCTTAACAGCCCCCCTCTTCGAGGGGGGAAGGGAAGCAAAGCTTCCCAGGGGGGTTTACACACTGAACAGGGGGATTCAGATTCCTCACCCTCTTCAAACTTTCCTGCTGAAGGCACACTCCATTCAAGCCCCCCTTTTGAAGGGGGGATGTCCTGCAACGCAGGACAGGGGGGTTGCCTAGACTGGAATACCCTCGAAAGAGAAGAAAAAGTAGACATCCAATAGGTAGGATAATTATAATAGGCAAACAAACATTATATGAAGAAAGAAATTCTGTAGACTACCGCTCCAGATACCTCATCAGTATGAGCTGGGCTTCTATGGCATCCTTGGATCCTCTCATCCTGCGGTCGTTCTTGCCAAGCTTGTGCCCCACCTCTCGCGTCTCTACAGATGTGTAGCTCTCATCCACCAACTCCACGGACACTCCCGATGTGCGCTCAAGAGACTCTGCAAACTCTCTGGCGTTCCTGGCTGATTCGGTTTCCTCTTCACTGCCCATGGCGGGGTAGCCAAACACGACCAACTCAGCCCCTTTGTCTTTGATGATGCTGACCAGCTCATGTATGGTCTTGTTCGCACCTCGATTGGATACACTGCACACTGCAAATGAGAACACACCGTCAGGGGAGCAAGCAACGCCTATGTTCTTCTCACCGTAGTCAAAGGCGACTATTACCATGTCAGACTATCCGCAGTGCGCGTTCTGGACATTGATCAACACAGTAGGTACACAGCACGCACTTGTAATGGTCAATACATGCCTTTTCGTCCACAATCGAGATGGCACCTTGTGGGCAAGCTGAAACACAATCACCACACCCCTTGCACCAGAAGCTAACGAACATCTGCCTTTCAACCGTGCCAATGGATGTAGTCGGTTCATTTCCTTCAAACAGGTCAACGTTGTAGTCAACCTCACGTTCATCCTTCATGCCGATGGCAACAGAATGGGCATAGGGGTAATCCCTTGAATACTCTAGGGCTTCTCGAGCGCGATGAAGCAATTTTCCACCACCAAGGGATTTCATAAGGTACACGCCTAATCCAGCCTCATAGTCCTGTTTGAGCTCATCTTCCATGTCCTCGCGAGTGCCGTCCTTGATGCCGTAACCCTCGATGTTGTGCATGGAGAAGATAACCTCAAGTTCAGGAAGGAGTCTAACAACCCTGGTAACTTCAACGGTGTGAGTCGAGACACCCAAAACCTGGATGAGTCCCTTCTGTTTGTATTCGAGAAGAACATCAAGCGCTCTGCGGTGACCAGAAAGGGTTAGCGAGGATTCCTGTTCGTGGAGAAGATAGACGGGGATGGAGTCCAATTTCATCTCACGAAGTGAGTTCTCCACAGACTCCCTCATCTTGTCGGCGGTGTCTGAGTAGGATTTGGTGACAACAACAGCTTCGTGCCTGATGTGATTCGAGAGTGCTCCGATGTATGGCTGTGTGCCGTACAACTCAGCGCTGTCAAAAAAATTGATACCTCGCTCCCACGCGTACTCAAAGACTTTAACAGCCCTCGGTATACCGAACTTTGCCTGAAGTGGTCCAACCGTTAGCGTGCCAAAACACAGCTTTGAAACACTGAGGGATGTATTGCCGAAATTGGTTTTATCCATGGCTATCCCTCTAACAAAGCCTTGATTTGCTTTCGGAATTCGTCTTGTGTCTGGTTGGCTTTAGAGGGGTCAATGCCGCCAGATTGTCCCATATCAGGGCGACCACCACCCTTGAAACCCACAACCTTGCCCACCGAACCCACAAGCTTTCCGCTGTGAATTCTCTCTGGTGGAACATCCTTGCTGACAACAGAAAGGTTCATGCCCTTTTTGCTTTTTCCGATCAGAACGACAATACCACTCCCAAGTTCCTCCAGCACCTCATCACAAAGGCGGAGCATCTCCTTGGTGCCGAACCCGTCGACTCTTTCAACAACGACATTTACCCCACCAATTGAAACAACTTTGTCTGTCAGTCCACTGACTTTTGATTTGGCAGCGCCTTCTGTCATTGACTTTATCTGCTTCTTTGCTGAGGATAGTTGGGACAGCAGATCTTCTACCTTCGAGTTGGCATCACTCACACTTGTGCCAAGAGTATCGGCAATATTCTTCAGCGCATGCTCCTTTTCCTGGGTGTAAGCAAGTGCTTTAATACCAGTTAGCGCGGTAATCCTTCTTATGCCACCACCAATGGATGACTCGGATGTAATCTTGACCATCCCAATCTCTCCAGTGTTATCAACGTGGCAACCACCACAAAGCTCTTTTGATGTACTTCCAATGGTGATTACTCGGACTGATTCACCGTACTTCTCGCCGAATAGGGCGACAGCTCCCTCTTCTTTAGCCTGTTTTATGCCCATATTTCGAGTGGCAACGGGTATGCACTCCCAGACAGCTTTATTAACCTGTGACTCTATCCTCGCTATCTGATAATCTGAAAGCGCTCCTTCAGTCGTTGTGAAATCGAATCGAAGTTCGTTCTCCCCAACCCACGAGCCAGCCTGGTTTGCGTGATCACCGAGTTCATTTTTTAGGGCTGAATGGATAAGGTGAGTTGCAGTATGGGCATGGGTTATATCATTCCTCTTTACATCGACTATCTCCATGTCTATGGAGTCCCCAACGTTTAAATGCCCAGCCACTATCTCCGCCTTGTGAAGGATGAGATTGTGGGCGGGTGTGCTTGTATCAAGTATCTTTAGCTTGACCTTATCTGAATAAGCTATTCCAGAGTCTCCAATCTGACCTCCCTGTTCGGGATAGAATGGTGTCTTGTCCGTGCTGAACAGAACAGTATCGCCTTCTGATGCAGAGGATACGGATGATTCGTCTTTGATTATGCCCAACACCTTGGCGTCTGCAAGCGTTTTATTCTTATAACCCACAAAGTCTGACTCACCCGTGTCGTCCCTGAAGGATATGTAGGAATTGGTTTTCTCAAATGATTTTTGTCCTGTGTAGGATTTTCTACCTCGCTCCTTCTGAGCGGAAAGCCTCACTTTGAATTCGTTCGTATTGACATCTATACCGCGTTCTCCAGCGTATTCAACGGTTAGTTCGAGTGGGAAACCGTATGTATCATATAGTTTGAAAGCGGTTTCACCATCCAGGGTATCACCCCTTTCAAGACTCTTCATCTTGTTTGTTAGAAGGTCAATACCCATATCCAGTGTAGATATGAACTGCTTTTCCTCATTGCCTATGATTTTTTTTATTGCATCTCTTCTCTCATCCAGCAGTGGATAAGCGAGTTTGTATTTACCTATAACCGATTCTGCCAATTGAGATACAAAGACTCCCTTGATGTCCAGCTGCTTACCTGCTAGCAATACCCTTCTTAGCAATCTCTTCAGCACGTAACCACGCCCATCGTTTGCTGGAAACACACCATCACCAATAAGGAATACTACCGCCTTAACATGGTCTGCAATCATCCGCTTCCTTTGGGTGTCTTCAACCTTTGTAAAGGAATTGATAGCGATCATAATCCCCTGGAAAAGGTCGCTTTCAAAGCTCGAGCATATACCCTGTGAAACAGCGGTTATCCTCTCCAGTCCGGCCCCGGTGTCTATGTTTTTTCTAGGAAGGGGCTCTTTCGAACCGTCCTTTTTCGCATTAAACTGTGTAAACACGATGTTCCACAATTCAACAAACCTTGGATCATCCAGATCCACATACCCATCCTTTTGTGGATAATCTTCACCTGCGTTCCAATCAAAGTAGATCTCTGAATCAGGACCACATGGTCCGACATCACCCATCATCCAGAAGTTACTTCTGTCGTTGATTATCTTCTCCGGTGAGATACCCACTTTCATCCATTCAGAAAGGCTTTCTTCGTCGTCTGGATGCACTGATATCAACAGATGGTCTGTCGGTAGACCGACAACTCCCGTAAGGTATTCATATGCCCAGGGTATTGCTGACTCCTTGAAGTAATCACCGATCGAGAAGTTTCCCAGCATCTCAAAGAGAGTGTGGTGGAAATTGGTTTTACCAACGTTGTCGATGTCGTTGGTTCTGAAACATCGCTGACAGCTGGTAAGCCTTGTAGAAACAGGTTTTCTTTCACCCGTGAAAAAGGACTTCAAGGGCAACATGCCGGCGAGTGTAAATAACACTGTCGGATCTGAAGGAATGAGTGACGCGCCTTCCAGTATGTAGTGTTCACGATCATAGAAGAAATCAAGGAAACTCTTCCTTATTTCATGTGATTTCATAGGCTATCCCTTAATAATTATTTTCTATTCGAACGAGCCAAAATCGCTGTTTTGCTTCTTCGGTCTGTCATCCCACATACGCAGGCGTTCAGATGACACTGCGATATCCTTGGTAGCAAAGAGAAACACATTCTTTCCAATCTTTTCGACCATACCGTCGAGTGCGTAACAGGCACCTGACACAAAATCAATAAATCGCCTAGCAATACCCGATTCAGTCTCTTCGAAGTTTGCCATGATGGGCTTTCCCTGCTTGAGGGAGTCTACAGATTTTCTGGCCTCCTCAAAGGAGGTGGGTTTGATGACCACCACAGTCATCTTTGATATTGCTGACTTTATCTCTTCGCTTACATCAGAAGACCCGTTTTCATCCTCTTCATAAAAATCTTCTTCCTCGTCTAATCCGACCAGCGATTTGAACCAATTGCCTATACCCATCATATACCTCCAAACAGGGCTCTCCCCAGACGGATCTGGGTAGCCTTGCATTCGATAGCCATCTTGTAATCGTCTGACATGCCATATGATCTATCCATCGACCTACCAAGTCTCTGCTCTAATCCGGATGCCAGCATCTCTGCTTGATTATAGATATTTCTACGTGTTTTTCCAGTGGCATCAATCGGACACATAGTAAAAACGCCGTTGAGTCTAATGTGGTTTAAAGTGATAATATGGTCAACCAACTGATGAAATTTATTAACAGGACAGCCGTGCTTTGAATCTTCTTCTGAGATGTTGACTTCTATCATCACAGCAACATCTGATTCTGTTAGATTGTCAATCCTGTTTACCAGCTTTATGCTGTCAATAGTATCTATTGAATCAAATGATTTAAGCGCAGGCTTGACTTTGTTGCCTTGAAGGTGACCGATCATGTGAAGATGTATTTTATTTCTTAACTTATGGTTCTTCCATCGATCGGCATTCTGTACGTAGTTCTCGGCTATATGCGAAAGACCGGCCTTAACAAAAGATTCAACTACGAGGGTTTCTGTATACTTAGCGGCGCCAATCAGTGTGACATCGCTCGGGTCTCTTCCCGCCTCCCTGGCGGCAATGTCTATCTGTTCCCTGATGCTCGCAAGACGCTCCTCAGCTACCACCAGCGCCTTTCTTTTTCTGAAGGAATGGTGGGATATCTAGTTCCTTGCCTGATACGAGCTCATCAAGATCACCGCTCCTGATTTTTGGTTTTATGGTTATTCCGGCGCGATCGGAGGTCTGCTTAGCTTCGAAGCCTGTGGCAATGGTGATAACCTTTAGCTCGTCCTCAAGCGATTTGTCAATCACCGCTCCCCAAACAATGTTTGCGCTCCCCTCGACCTTTCTTGTTATCAGCCTGGCGACTTCGTTGGCTTCGGATATCTTGAAGTCCTTACCACCGATACAATTGACTAGAAGACCAGTTGACCCCTTCAGTGAAGCGTCAAGGAGTGGAGAGGTAATAGCCTGATTTGCCGCCTCCTCAGCGCGGTTTTCTCCCTTGGCCTGACCAATACCCATCCAGGCTGTCCCCGCATTGCTCATGATGGTTTTTACATCTGCAAAATCAACATTTACGAGACCGGAGACGTTGATGATGGTCGTGATACCCTCAACCGCTTGCCTCAATATGTCGTCTACCATAAGAAATGCTTCTGTCAGTGGAGTGTTTTTATTGGTTGCCTCAAATAGACGATCGTTGCTTATGGTGATCATCGCATCGACATTCTCCTGAAGCGATTCGATGCCCTTATCTGCAATTATCATGCGCTTGTCACCTTCAAAGCTGAAGGGTCTTGTAACAATAGCTATTGTTAGTGCTCCAAGCTCCTTGGCTATATCTGCAACAACTGGAATAGCACCTGTACCAGTACCACCACCCATACCACAGGCGAGGAATATGAGGTTTGCACCAGAGAGCATCTCTGCTAGTATGTCTTTGCTCTCCTCGGCGGACTTTCTTCCAAGCTCTGGCATGGCGCCAGCACCAAGTCCACGGGTGGTCTTTGGACCGATCTGAACTTTGTTTGGAGCAAGGGACATCCTGAGAGTTTGTGTATCTGTATTGACAGCGATGTACTCAACACCGTCCAGCCCGTATTCAATCATGCGGTTAACGGCGTTGTTGCCACCACCTCCAATTCCTACGACTTTTATTACGGCATTTGTACCTTCCCACACGTCAAAAGCGTTTGACATAGATATAGTCCTTTCTCAACCGTGTCATCAACCAATCAATTGTAGCAGAGATGATTTCTAGTTTCAACTGCTACCAATTACCGGTTTTCTGGGCACGGTTGTTACCTGGTATGGGATATCCAGCTTGATACATATGGGCATGTCCTCTTTCCTCATAAAGAGATCATCAGCTAGATGTCCCAGCGCACCAAATTTGATGTCAAGGTAGTTATTTGTACCAAAGAAAACGATTGATCCCTGGGCTGTCTCAGCAAATATACCCTGAGCATTCTCGAGGTTCACCTTTGTGTACATAATATACTCTGCTTTTTTAGGATCTTTTTTCTTGCTTGTGTATTCGGTCGAAGCTTCCTCAATTTCTGGAGGATCAGCAAAAACAATATCGCCATTTTCAATTGTAAATAATGGATTATCATTGGATGGACCGACAAATATATACTCACCCCGATGATTCTTATAAAGAAAGCGAGTAGAATTATTTACGATTAAATTCATAAATGTAAAACCCATGGAGTCCCGTGTCTGGAGTATCTTTGCTACGACACCTTGTACTAGATATGGTCGTATTTCTTTGGGAATATTATCAATATTCGCTTCGAAGGGATACTGATGATTATTTAGGCATTCCAGATCAAAGACCTGGGAAGGGTTTTTGCTGAAAAGCGATAATTCAACAAGAGCATCATCAGAAGGCGTTATGTCGCTAATGTAGTTTCCTTCGATGTCTACAGCGATACGCGCCATATTGTTGCCCTGACAGAGAACGAAAGTGTCCTGTTTCTCCTTGATTGTAACCGTAGCTCTAAAAAAGAAATTAGGATCAATATCTATCCTTTCAACGAGGGGGCCTAGCGTTTCAGAGGCATCAACATACTTCTTGGTCGAAGTTGGGACCAAACCCATCCATGTTTTGCTGTTGATATAATCCCTGATTGTTCCTATCTCAATCCTCTGTGCTCCTTCAATTCTGATTCTGCTGAAAGGGACATGTGGAGAGGAAAATGATAGGAAAACAAAGATAATGATTAATGAAAGGAGAACCAGAGAAATAGCTTTCAGAGTGGCATACATTCGCATGGTCCTAATCGTAGTTAATTTTATTTATCATGTCAATACGGAAAATGCCATCAGCATTACATTGGTAGATAATGTATCGTAAATGTGTCCGAAATATAAATTATATTAAAATATGAATGCGGGTACAAAACCTGTATAACAGAGTAAAAGAGCAGATATCATAAGAATATATTAATATATGAGCACAAGACAAGTATTGATGAGGTTTTAAAAAACCGAAAATCTTTTCGGTTTTGAGTGTACAATCACACCTATCCTACGGCACGCTAACGCTAACCATCCTCAATTCTCCATCCCATGTTACACCACCACCTAGCATTTCAGCACATAGTCGAGAAGGCACATAAGCGGTATCATCAATAGTGGTTACTGCCGGTTTGAATTCTATACTTTTACCATCAACGATTGCCGTATAGCTATTCAAAGCGACACTGGACACTCTTCTGCCAACAGAAACCGTTATGCTCTTTGTTTCACTGTTCCAACCAATTTCACCACCGAATAATCTCACATACTCCCTTAAGGGTATCATTGAGTGATTGGAGATAATCCTTAGCGGATGAGCAAGATAATGCTCCTCTGCATTTAGAATTGCATCTCTTGAATTAATTCCACATGAAATTGTACAATCTCTATATACGATTACACCGCTTTCAATATAATTTCCATCTACCATGGCTTGTGCACTTATGGATGATTTCCCAGCTGTAAGTGGGAGATCAGCTTCAAAAATCCCTTCAATACAATCAACATCCAAACTGTCTATTGTCGCTCCATCAACCAATAATTCGACTGTGTTTATGGATTTATCAGACACCGATCCTCTGATGTAAAGAGTTTTGTTGCGTGTGTGCATACCAGAAGGTGGTGTGTCTATCTTTATGGTTACCGCTGGTGTCATACTCACAAATGACATCAAGGCTATTACAACGATGCAAATATTAACAACTTGTGAACGTTTCATATGCTTCTCTCCCTTCTATCAACAGAGAAACTCTTCTAAAATACTTACCAGTTATGGAAGGAATGGGTTCAAGTTTTCAGGGTGGTCTGAAAGCCATCGCGCAAACGAGTAGATTGAAGATAATTCGTTTACTTGTTGAATATGGAGAGTTATGCGTCAATGATATAATGAAGAGACTTAATCTTTCTCAGGTAAAAGTGTCACAGCATTTGAGGGTTATGAAGTACCAGGAGCTTGTAACCTGTCGAAGGAATGGTCACAGACAATTTTACTCTATAAACAGGGAGAGGATAGATGAATTGATAGAGGTGCTGAGGAAGCTTCTAGTGACATCTGATCAATAGGTATAAATTAGTTAGTTGTTCCGACTCATATTTATTCACCCAGTTCTTATAGATATATTAGCGCTCTTTTGAGTACATAGTATGAATTCAGATGATAATTGTACATTTAATAATATTCATATAAAATTCTGGAGGAGGAAACTTACAGCTATATTCAAATCACCCATATAGATTAATTGCTTCTTAATAAAGACTTTAATACCATCAATATAGTAAAATGATTGAAAGGAGACAATGTGTATGAGTTACAAGGTTCAGATAATCGACAGGGAAAGATGCAGGTTAAAGATCGAATGGGAAGGTAGTTGGTCGATAGATGATGCAAAAGCTTACGAACAAGAATACAAAGAAAAGATTGATAGCTTTGGCGGGAAACCATTTACGGTACTTGTTGATCAGAAAAATTTTAATCTAGCCACTCAAGAGGCATCAGACATACTAGTTAATGTTTGTAGATGGATACTCAAGCAGAGGATGGACAAGGGTGTTGTGATCTCAGGATCTCCTGTAGCCAAGCTTCAGATGACTCGAGTTGCAATGAAGGCGGGTACTTACAAGAAACTGAAGTTTGTTGATAACGAAAGGGAAGCCTGGGAATACCTAGGCTGGGATTGATATATGTCTGAAGTTTCGAGATGTATGTCACGATATACAGATTTTAATAGATTTATTGAACAAGAAAGGACCAGAGATGGGATACAAGATTGATTTTGTTGATACTGAAAGAAATAGAATGAAAACCACATGGGATAGTGCTTGGACTATTGACGATGCTCAGGAATACTACAACGCTGTGATTATTGAGATAAATAAGTTTGGTGGTAAACCCTGGACGCTTATGGTGAACCAAAAACAGTTTAAACCGGCTGATACTGTTGCTACAGAATTGTTGAAAGAAATTGGTGTAAGTATGGTTGAAAGCGGATTGGAAAAAATAGCATTAATTGTAGACGACCGAATAGCGAAGATCCAGATGACAAGAGTGGCACTTCAAAGCGGGTTACAAAAACTAATGAAATTTTCAACAAGCGAAGAAGAAGCAAGGATCATACTTGGCTGGGACTAACCATTCATTCATGAAAGCTATAGCTTAATGTTGTTTGATCGGCGCTTGTTTAACGCAAGTAATAGTGTCCATAATAGGTTTGTACTTTTTTAGATTTTAAGTACGAAATTATGTTCGGTGTTTCTGTGTGTAGTTTACATAATTATCTTGTTACATGTCTACAACCCTCTGTTTCGGTAAAGAATATGCATAATTGGTCTATTGACTTACATTAGATAAAACACAGAATTGTTCTATAAAAATTGCTCTACAATGAGCGGAAAGGAACAACGATATGAAGAAAGTTTCACTTGTTGCGTTAGTTGCAGTATTCGCTTTCAGCATCGTTGCCGCGTCCATTGTACTTGGCGGAACGTTCGCTTGAGGCGGCGGCGGCGGTTGCGTTGCAGCCCCACCACCCCCACCCCCAGCAACATCTTCTGGAGGCGGGAATGACATGGACCTTGAAAGTGATCCTACTCCGAGTTCATGGTTTTTGAATGTTCTAGACCAGGACACTCTAACCACCCCCTACCTTTTGAGGGGTGAGTATGAAGCACAGGCAAGGATAAAGACTATTGAAGTTTCGCCAGATGGCGGAGTAACATGGTTGAAAGCAAAAGTTGACATGGACACTAAGACTTGGTCAATGCATCTTTCATCACCACCAAACGGCGGTGGTACCTACCACCTACTCTCAAGAGCTACTGATATGGATGGCAGGTCAGAGAGAACTCTAAACCCGAATGTTGACGTCAGCATCAGAAAACGACCATTAACCGTACACATAGTTCAAGAGGGAACCGGCAGAGAGTAAGCTAAGCCAGCGTCACTGAGTAACTGATTAAACAAGCTAGCGTGGAACTAGAAACCACATCCTACTATTGAACCGGGGTGTGGTTTCTAAGTTTAGGTATTAACTCAACCTGTATCGGTATGTTAATTGCTTCTAGCTTGTAGCGGTGAAGCTGACCCATTTTTCTTTGAGTTTGAGAAGAGTATACCTTTTTACGTACATAAACAGATGATTTGAATATCATTATTTGTCCTATGGTTTCATCTATCTTTCAGACAGCATGCTCACACACATCTTCCGACTATACTCGAGTCCTCTCCATTTTTGCCTTAAGAGCAAAACATCTTATCTCATCTGCTTGAAGTACAACAATTTGGCTGTCTTATGCACCAATAACTGCATCCTGGATCAGATTTTGCTATTCCTGCATCCATTCAATCCAATATGGTTTATTACTACTTGCTTTAGTTCGAAACCAACTTGCTGTGTGTATTTGAATCAAAACTATCTACTGTATCTGTTATGTTTTTGTGTATAGACCAGAACTGAAACATGCAAATAGCTGATCATCAGTGATTACAGGTTGTGTGGGTCCGCCTACAATATCAGAGAAAGCTAATAGAGCCAAAAGCCGTTTGTATCTGCGATATAGAGTTGATGAACCTCGATGAATGCAAGATATTCAGTTGCAAAGTAGACATGAACATCGATCAAGCATTAAATTCAATAAAATCTTGAAATAATTTCACATTACATATTGAGAAATATATTTTGGTTTATACCTACTTGCTCACTACCTGGCGATCCTCGTATATATTGCCCTTCCATACTGTATCGTTTGATTCAGTCACGGTTGCAGAATACACCTCTTCGGTTGCAGGGTTTGAGATAAGGTATATCCGCCAGTTATTATTTACTATTGTTAATATTGATGCATTATCAAGAGAAGGGTGTTCTTCAGGATCTAAGGCTGTCCAGGCTGAAGCAGGGAATCCTACCGGCAATTCGTCCTTCAGTTGATCCAATAGTATTCCAGGTGTTTCCAAGGCTGGTATCTTGTACTTTGTTGTGTTGTCTTGTGAAATCAAGGAAGTTGTCGCTTTTGCGCTGTTCTTAATGATGATTTTAAGGGCGGAAATCCTTTCATTAACTTTATTACCTTCTTCGATCACGACAGTATCATAGTTCTTCATAATAGTGGTAACATTGCCGTCGATATCTAAGATTTCAGCATTTTCGTCGAACTCAATTGGTGTTTTGACACACGGCAAACCTTCGGATTGAGGCAGTGTTGTAAGAACAAAACTAGAATTATCCACGTCCATTTCTGCTACAATACCCATTATGGGATGAAATTCATGCTGTGCTGATTGCTGAGTGCATCCCAATGGCAACAATGTTATCAATAATGCTATTACCATAATCCTATGGTTGATCATAACGATACTCCTCCACTTCGCCGTACTGGTTAACGCGACCGCTCCAGATTGCCTGTGAGTCAAGATCAGGCATTATCATTACGGTATACGCCGGATATTCAAATCCGTCACTGTTTACACTGAGCAGGTAACCCTTGTTTTGATAAATCCAGTTATCTTCATATTTGTCGATCTTTAGTGCCCACTCGGTGTCATGGGTTATCCCAAGCTCAGGATGTCTTTCTTCTAGATAACCGGAGACCATCTCAGGTACGCTATCTTCAGTTGTTATTATCTCTTGAGAATCAACTCGCTTTATACCTGGCCATTCGATGATTATTGCTGTATCGATGCAGGATGTGTTTTTACCCTCAAGGTATACGACCTGGTCTTTTGTGATGGAAGTGAGTGAACGGGGACCATCAAAATAGACTTTGGTATCCTCGTCAAGTATAAAGCTGAGTTCAGTGTCGTCCTTAACACCTCTAAGATGCAGACGTCCGTCCTCCATCGTTTTGGTTGATTCGACCTGAATTCGAGTTGGCAAAGCAACATCATCACCTGACACCGAACTTGGTGATGGTTCACGTCCACAGGCTGACAATAGCGTAACCATAATTGCAATTACCAGTGCTATTCTCTTCATATGTACCAGTATATTTGTTATCCTTACATTCACAGTTAACTTCTAACAACCCACTAAATACAAACAAACTATATTCTGGTTCCATCTTTAAATCATCTCTAATAAGCTCTTCGGTAACTATTTGAACCGATATGCTGTATTATCCGTTTAATAGGGAAAGGAGGAAGAAGAATGAAATTAAGTTTGAAGATAATAATCAGGTCGATACTCATAGCTCTCGTTGTTATAACAACAGCGAGTTTTACCAATCTTGTTGGCTCAACTCAGAGCAACACCCCTGACAATATCAGCTGGATAGAGAAGACCGTAACGGTGGATGGAAAGAACTACAGATTGAGTTATGTTGAGATAGATACTATTAAAAAGCCAGTAGAGATAGGATTGGCATTTGCCAAGCAGAGAATGTGGTACCGGGATGACCCAGACAACATAGCCCGTTATGTAGGTGCTACCGCCGCTATCAATGGTCCATTCCACAATGAATCGGGTGGCTGGTCAAACTATCTCTTTGACTCGACAATAGTTCGGGACACAAAGGCAATTCGAATTTACAACTCTGGTTCACAGTTTTGTATAACAAACTCTGGCAATTGGTATTTTGGCAGACTCAGGTTCAAGATGATGGGGGCTGTTGAGGAGGATCTGCTTCCTCCGAGTTTGAAGACTATTCATGTGAGTGGACTCAACCAACCAACATCAACAAACTCCACGGTGCTGTATACAGATGACTGGAACTACTATACACCCAAGGATTCTGTCAATGTAGTCATTCAAGGTGGAGTGGTAACAGATATCGTAACAGGTCAGTACATGGTGCCAACTGGTGCTTATGTCCTGTGTTACACGGGAACAAACAGGGAGAGAACCTATGCCTGGAGATGGCCTCAAGGTTATCTTAGAGAGGGTCTTCACATCAATATCTACTGGGCTCCCACTGAACACAATGAGGTTGACCTTTCCAAATGGCGTGATAGTAAATTCATCTTTGGTGGTTCACCCACACTCGTTATGTACGGCAAGCCTTATTGGAATCCCGGTGGAGAGAATCATAAAAACTGGCAAGCCCTTAACTGCACTGCAAGACGAACAGCCTTTGGCATTGACGGTGAGGGGAAGGCATACATGGTCAACTTTCTTGATAGTGTAAAGGTTCAGGAAATGGGTAAGGTTTTAGTAGAAATAGGTGTAAACTATGCGTTCAACCTAGATGGCGGTTGTTCTACATACCTGTGGTATGACGGACAAGAAAGGATTTCCAACTGCCGTGACCTGCCAGGTATTCTGTATGTAAAACCAAAAGAGGAGTAGCCTGAAATATTATTATTTGTGTGTATTATATATCATTAGCTTGATTCATATTGCTCAATGTTCAATAAATTCTTGTTTTGCTTTAGATTACTGTCGTATTGAGCATTATGTGTTTCATCTTAATTTTATAATCGAACGTTCTGGTCATGGTAGCATGGAGGGATTCCAAAAGGAGGACTTGTGCAGAAAGAAGTAGAAGAAGATAACGAAACTAAGCTATTGATTGAGATCAGAAGGCTCATGCGTACAGCAGAGAGATACGCTTCAAAGCTAGCTGATAAGTATGGTATTACTGTTGCTCAACTTGTAATCATTCAAGAAGTGGATGCCCACGAAAAGATCACAGAAGAAGAGCTATGTGAGAAACTTCGGTTAGCTGCTGGTGTTGGTCGAGAGATAATTGACAGACTTATCAGACTTGAACTAGTTACTGTTGAACAGGGCAAGGATATGCCAGTCAAGAGAGTCATCTCTGTCTCTGAAAAGGGGTGTGATATACTATCTGAGAATCCTCCCCTTTTACAGGATACCCTACTTGATGAGCTAGAAAAAATCGATGTATGGCAGAAAAACATGCTATTGGCATCATTTCAGAGGATCAACAACCTTCTAGAAAATGAAAACATCAATGCGGCTCCAATACTTGCGCCTGGCAAGATAACCGATCCAGAGCCAGTACCAGAAGGCAATATCAAGAGGGTTATGAGACCAGAGAAAGTCGATGTTGAATTAACCAAGGTTAAGTCTTTGGAAGAACTCGAAAAAAAAGTAGATGTGGATGATCTATCCAGATTTCTCACTAAACATATGAGACCGTTCCATGATGCACTAAAGGATACAAGACAGGGGATCATCGATTCACTGACAGGCGTTCCTGCAGATGGTGGTTTCGTAGTTCTTGCTCATCTAGATGGTGAGCTTATGGGTGCTTTGGTTATGTTAGCAACTGGTATGTCAAATTATATACCCGCTTATTGCTTGCTTTTCGTTGGAGTAGACAGTTCAGAACGTGGTCTTGGTATTGGTCAGCAGATAATGGATTTCTCACTCAATGAGACCGATGGAAATGTGTATCTGCATGTTGATCACGGGAATCCAGCCAAAAGACTCTATGAACGAATGGGCTTCTTTCACTCCTATGCAGAGATGCGATTTTATAAAAAACGAGTCCAGGTCTAGCCAATATCTATAAACATAACTGCAAGAAATGAAGTCGATAACTTGAATTCAGCATCCATGTTAAATTAGTGTTTACATGTATTTTTTGTTGAAGTGCTGAGAGAACTGTTGACAAAATCCGATTTTTGTTGTACAGTTACCTCATGTTAGATGAATTAAAGGTAAGCTATCATCACATATCCGATTTTACTTGGTCTTTGCATAAGTTGGGTTATACAGGTTCTTTGTCAATTCAGATAGAAGACTCACCCATAGAGATATTTTTTGAAGATGGGCAACTGGTTCAACCCGTTAGTAGTACTGACCCATTAAGTTTGCTTAAGAGCATCGCTGAGTACTCACACGGATCAATCGAATTATCTGATGACAAGAAAACGACATCAACCAGAAAGATATCTATAACAAATGATATCATTGACGAATTGTATAAGATATCACTTACAGCTGAGGGATACCCTGCTGTATCCTTCTCAAGCGATGTTGACAACTCGGTAATAGAACCAACTATGCAGATAACTAAGGACAATATAATGCCTGAATACATCAACAGAATCATTGAATACAGCAAATCACGTCCAACAATTGGTGATTTAAGCAAGAATCTTGATATTAATTCATCAGATCTTATATCCGTGCTTCACAGTTGTCTTTCAAAAGGTGTAATCAAGCTTCAAGATCCGTCAGGTAGTTTGATAACCAGATCAACTTTCTATAGGGTTTACCAACCGAACAGATTCACTCTGACTTTCAAAGCGAAAGTGACCCAGAATTCTTCTTTGACAGCTACACAAGGAACTGTCCATATTTCACGAAACAGACTAAAACAGATGGAGTCCTTTCGTGGAAACTCACCTGTAGAGGCTGTGATAAATAACGTACCACTGAGTGTAAAGGGAATAAAATTGTCTGATCACGAAGTGATGATCAGCAAACCTGACATAACAAAAGCTGGTCTCGAAACAGGACAAGAAGTAATAATCAACCTAACAAAGGAGGATTGATATGTGGCTTTATGTAGTTAATCTGATTATGGTGGCCGGTGTGTTTATATTTGGATTGGTTTCATGGCAACGGACAGATGCTCATGCTTATCTTTATATTGGAATTGGTTTCCTGTGCTTTGCAATCAGTCATGCCTTTAAGCTTGCTAACGCAATAGTCGGTGGAGACGGTATTGCTTGGTTGGCTTCAGGTCAACCATTTGATTGGGTGCTGATAGTTGTGAGGATCATCGGTTACTTGCTGTGTCTCTACGCTGTTATCTCAGCGAAATAGCTCTTAATTTATTAATATTTAACATAGTAAAGCCGGCTTCTGTGTACTATAGGTTGTAGTAGTTTGCAAAGGAGCCGGTTATATGGCAAAGAAAAGAAGTTGGTTTAAGTGGAGGTACGTTAGGTATCTGTCACAGGCGTTATTCGTAGCGTTTATTGTAAGGTACTCATACCTCCATCTAACGCTTGAACACGGTGCGTCCGGAAGAACAGGTCCCATAGACTGCATATGTCCAATGGGTTCAATCGCTCTGTTGCCACATCTAGCGCAGACTGGAGAGTTTTTCAGACGAGCGGGTGATACAAACTTAGTAGTTTTAGCCGCATTGGTTATAGCCGTCTTTGCCTTTGGCGGAGGTTTCTGTGGGTGGATGTGTCCAATGGGTTCTGTTCAGGAATGGCTTTATCGACTTAGGAAGAAGATTTGGAAGAAAGATATAAAACTTCCGTTGGGAGTTCATAAGGCTCTTCGGTGGTTCAGGTATGCGGTACTGGTGTTCATTGTTGTTATGACCACCATCAAAGCCACCTTTGTATTCAAATCACTTGACCCCTACAATGCTCTGTTCACCTTAGGTCATGATACAGTAATTCTGGGATTCATAATACTGGGTGTGTTTATTGCGCTGAGTCTTGTAATCGAGAGACCGTGGTGTCAGTATGCTTGTCCGTTGGGTGGTGCAATACAACCTGTTGGCAAGATCTCAGCGACTGGCATTTCTCGCGATGAGGAGAAATGCATCGAATGCGGTAAATGTGATGATGAATGTCCATATCAACTGCCCATATCCACTGTCAAGAATGTAAATAGAGGTTTGTGCATTGAATGTCTCAGGTGTATTGACGAATGTCCAGTTCCAGGCACTCTTGAGTTCGAGTTTGGTTGGGACAAGGGAGGTGCGAAATGATGAAGTACAAACCGTATGCTGTTGTTGGCATTCTGTTCGTTGTGCTTTTTCTCATCACTGTGTATGCATTTCAATGTGGTGGTGTATGGAATCCTCCAGGGAACAGAGCGGGTGAAGGAAATGGTTATCATGGAGATCACGAGGGGCATGATGATCACAATGAAACCATAAACAATGCAGAAATCATTGAAAATGAAACTGAAGATATAGAGTACATCAGTGACACACTCAGAGGATCATTCAATCTTCAAGCATTCCTTGAGGACAATGATATACCTGTTGACTGTGTTTCTGAAAAACTGGGGCTTACCAATGCTCAGCTGGATGACAGTGCAGGCGATATAAAAGATGCTCTTGGTATCGAGATGAGTGATATCAGAACTGCTATTGACACGTGTCTGGGTTTTGAACCGAGAGAGTTTGAACATGATGAAGAAGGCAATCATACGGGAAATGATCTCGATACACAGACACTTTATGGAGGTAATGATAACGAAAAATACGATTCAGGGATTGGTGATGGAGAAGGAAAGCAATTGAATCAGGCAGAGCAGTCTGAACATATTAATGAACAGGATCGGGGACAAGGATTGGGTCAGAATCAGGAAACCGATCGTTATGCTGATTCAGGAACAGGACAGGGAGAAGGTTTGGGTCAAGGCTCTGGTTCCGGCAAAGGCCAAGGACTGGGTTCTGGAAGTGGTCTTGCCAGCAACAATGGAAACCTTATGGGGAAAGATAATGTATCAGAATACTGTAAAACCAACAACATTCCATTGGAAAGTGTTGCTGTCAAATTGGGAATATCTGAGGAACAACTCTCAAAACAGGCTGGAAAGCTTGCAAAGGAGTTGGGGATGGAGATGTTTGATCTGAGAGAAATAATCCTGAGTTGTCAGTAGGATTGTTAATCCAGTAGACGATTATCCAGCCGATCGGATGACCGATCGGCTGGAATTATTATATTACGATAAGACTATTGTGACCTTTCGTTCATCTCCATCCCAATGTACAGTCCCACCAAGGGCTTCGCCGATAAACCTGAATGGTACAAACGTTCTGCCTGAGACAATGGTGGGTGGTGGCTCAAGGGTTGCTTTCCTCCCATCTACAAACGCAGTTGATGATTCTATCCACATCTCTATGTAGCAACTCTTGCCAAGAGTAACGGTCACCTTTCGCTCTTCACCTTCCCAGCCCACGTCAGCTCCGAATGCCTCTGAGATGACTCGGACAGGAACGAGAGTTCGTCCATTAATTATTTGAGGAGGTGCGTCAAGGCGAACAGTTTGACCATTTACTCGCATTATTTCGCTTCCAATCCAGAGCTCAACAGTACCTTTTCCCTCCTCAACTATAGTGAGTTCAACATATACAGTATGATTGCCAGCTTCACTGCTGAAGATGATGTCAGCTTTATAGACACCGGCAGTCAGGTGTGTTGGTGTGAAAACTATCTTGAATTCACAGGTTTCGCCAGGTGAAATTGAGTTACTTTCAGGAGATATGTCAATCCAGTCTGCATTATTCTTATAGTCAATGCTCCAGGTGTGGTTGAGATTCGATTCTCCCGTGTCTTGAAAGGTCATGGTGTAGGTTGGTGAATTCTCGTCTTTGTTCATTGTGTGCTTGATTGTTTTGCTGGAGCCTTGCGGTTGCTCTACCGAGCTTTCAATGGCAAGGAATGTGAAGTAGTACCCTTTTACAGTTGAGAAGACAATTGCAACAGCACCTGCGTTTATGCAATCACTCAGCATATTCTTTCTGTGACCATCTGATGTTTTCCATTGGTAGAGTGCTGATGCCACTGGGTCAGAATGTCCTTGATTGAATGCAACGTTTTCAACATAGCATGACCATTCGATACCAGCATCATTGAGTCTGTCCTCCACTCCTTTACCGTTGAGTACGTGTGAGAGCTGTGATGTGTTGTGCATGTTCTGAGTGTGGTCGTATGCAACCGTGTAGCAACCGGTATGCCAGCTGATTTCAGCCAATCCCTGGCTTACTCGGTAATCGTTTATCATATCAAACAAAGCTTCCGCTGTCTGTGCTCCAGAAACCAAAGATGGTCGATTCACTGTGATAGTGATTCCAATTGTGAGTACAACAATCAGTAATCCAGCAACAATTCTTTTCATGTCAACCTCCTTGACATATATATAACGATTATACACATCTTTTGGTTCATATGTAACCCATCCGAGCTAGAATCGATCGTATGGAAGATAAATTCAATCTCATATCAGATTTCACACCGTCAGGTGACCAGCCTCAAGCCATTGAGAAACTCACCGATGGTATCTGGAGAGGTTTACCACGCCAAACGCTTCTCGGTGTGACCGGTTCTGGAAAGACATATACGATGGCGCAGGTAATCGATCGAGTCAATCGACCTACGCTGGTGATCGCTCACAACAAGACCCTTGCGGCACAACTATATTCGGAGTTGTCGGAGTTCTTCCCCAACAACGCTGTTGAATACTTCGTTTCATACTATGACTACTACCAGCCCGAAGCCTATGTAGCCAGCAGGGATTTGTATATTGCAAAAGAGACCGACATCAATGACGATATAATGAGGTTGAGACATTCGACAGTCCGTTCATTGCTTGAGCGTCGAGATGTGATCGTGGTTGCTTCAGTATCGTGTATATATGGATGGGAATCCCCTGAAGGGTACAAGGAACAGCTCTTATCCGTGAAAACGGGTCAGGAGCTGATGAGAGACGACTTCATTCATGGGTTAGTGGGGATGCAGTATGCAAGGAACAATATTGCGTTTGAACCGGGCAACATAAGGGTAAAGGGTTCAACGGTTGATGTATGGCCAGCTGAGAGCGAGTCAGCCGTAAGAGTTGAATTTGAGTTTGACGAAGTCATGAAGGTGTCTAATCTCGACCCAATAACTGGTTCTACCAGTGAAGACATTGGTGGTTTCATGTTCTTCCCTGCCAAGCAGTTTGTTACAACTCAAGAGCGTCTTGATATGGCAGTTCCAAAGATAGTAACTGAGCTTGATGAGAGGATTAAGTACTTCCAATCTAATAACAAGCCACTTGAGGCGGAAAGAATAGAAGAGCGAACTAAGTATGACATTGAGATGCTCAGGGAGGTCGGCTACTGCAGTGGGATTGAGAACTACAGCATGCACCTCTCAGGTAGGGATTTTGGTATGCAACCCTATACACTGATGGATTTTTTCAGCGATGATTCACTCATGATTATTGATGAATCACATATGACCGTTCCCCAGATAAAGGGTATGTTCGCTGGCGACAGGGCTCGAAAGATGAACCTCATTGATCATGGTTTCAGACTACCCTCAGCACTTGAGAATCGACCGCTTAACTGGGATGAATTTCAGGGATTCATGCACCAGGTTATCTTCGTATCGGCAACACCAGCTTATTATGAGAGGGAGGAATCTGACCAGATTGTCGAACAACTCATTAGACCAACCGGATTGCTTGATCCAAAGGTTGAGGTCAAGCCAATAACAGGTCAGATCGATGACCTGAAAACGGAGATCAAAAAGAGGATAGACAAGAACGAGAGGTCGCTTGTAACCGTGATGACAAAGCGAATGGCAGAGGACCTCGCTGACTTCCTTCTCAAGGAGGAGCTCAAGGTGTGCTACCTTCACTCAGATGTAAAGACGCTTGACAGGGTAGACATACTCAAAAAACTGAGGGAGGGTGTGTTTGATGTGATTGTGGGTGTCAACCTTCTGCGAGAAGGGCTTGATCTTCCAGAGGTGTCCTTGATTGCCATACTTGATGCTGACAAGGAAGGTTTCCTCAGATCTTCTACTGCGCTAGTGCAGACAATCGGTCGCGCCGCAAGGAATGTTGAAGGTAAAGTAATAATGTACGCTGACGATATGACCGATTCCATGAAATACGCAATCAATGAAACAAACCGAAGAAGAACCATCCAAAAGTCTTTCAATGAAGAGCATGATATCGAGCCCAAGACCATACGAAAGGCGATCAAGGACATGCTTAAGATACCAGGCAAGACATATGATAAAACTGGTTTGCCTGAGGGTATGAGCAAGAAAGACGTCAAAGCTGTCATCCTCCAACTCACCGATGAGATGAATCTTTCAGCTTCTATGCTCGAGTTTGAAAAAGCCGCAAGCATACGTGACCAAATCGCCATCCTGAAGCAGGAATTGCTACAGAAGGGCAAAGGTTATGACCAACCTCAACCTTCAAGCCGAACACGCACAGCTCAGAAGATCAAATCTAAATTAGTACAAGCTGAACTTAGACGCAAAAAGTAGTTGATTAATAAACTCCCATTTTAATGAATTTTACTGTCAAATGAGCACTATTGCTATGGCTATTTATATATAATATACTTCATTTTCGTTGTTTTCAAATAATACTACTGTACTATTTAGATAAGAAAAACAGTTTATCAACCCTTAGGAGGTATGACGAATGAAGACAAGAGTCTATTTGTTAGCACTGGTTC
>CAZTGD010000037.1:0-12073 GCA_964613055.1 uncultured Caldisericales bacterium
AAATGGGGATTCAACTTGAGAAAGTATGATATGTGTATGCTATACTTCTGAAAGAGTTTAGAGAGAGACCGTTTATCTAGTCTGGACCCTATAATAATACCTAATACAGCGATACAAGGCACAGAAGGGGTGAAGTGCCGTTTCGGTTTATAATCACACCTATTCAAGAAGAGTTGTTAATACAGAGCCTTACAGGGTGTTTGAAGGGGTGTATAAGGTAAGGGATATGCAGATAGAGGACAGAGCATGCTGATATAAGGCACGACACGGCGAGTTATAAGTAATCACCTTATAATATGCACGCCCAACGTAGGGATGTCTGGCTATAATAATAGATAAACCAGGTGGTCGGGATAATTATTTTACATTCTAAACAGATCCACAATTGTAATGATATTGTAATTATAACAATCAATCACTCATCATATATAACAAACAACTCTTCTTCACTAATTTTTTCCCCATGCCGTACTTTGCAAACGCTACATAAAACAAAGGTCTCCTGGTTTACCTTTTTTTTCTCGGGGGTTATGAATGATACCGTGACTGTCTCTGTTTCGAATGTGCCTATCTGAATCTCTTCTGTGGGGAAATCATATTCTATCAATGAATCACCAGGTTTAATCAAGAAAGAAACTGGTTTACTGCATTCATTAGTTATTTCTAACTCAACCACCGTTTCTTCACCTTCTTTCACTAGGTGCGGGGAAACACCATAAGCAATCTCATTGCATACATCACAGTATTTGAATACTACATCCTTTTTGCATGTATCACTTTCAATAAAAGCACCTTTGTCATAGACAAGCCTTATTGTTATCAAAGTAGCTATTGTATCAATAGTTCTATTACATGGATAGAATTCAACACGTGTTTTGGGAAAAGTATTGTTTGATTTAACTTCGTATGGTCCTCCATTGATGAGTTTTGTCAGTGAGTCTTCAGGGAATAATGCCTTCCCTTCTTCGCTGAACTCAACTACAAATCTAATCGGGAATGAATTATTGTTGACAATAGAGAAATCAAATCCAATTATTCCGTTATTGCCTGATACACATGTATCGCTATCTAAGTCGTCCACTGAGAAGATTTTCTTATCAATTGGTTCATCACCAACAGTAACAGAGTCTATAAGTATGTCCCAATCGTAATCATCATTTTTATAACCATTGCTATCATCCATCTCACAACCACAATTTGTTATGGGATAGTTCAATATTACTATCTTGTATTGTGGTAGAAATTTGATGTAAGTAGCACCTGTTAATTCAGCAATTATTCTTATTGGAATCATAAAATGCTCGTTTCCAGCATCATCAACGTCAATAAATGGTGAAGGGCAATCAATGAAAACATCATTGTACGTATCATGAATGTAAGATTTACCCTTCCACATTACATATTTGTAGAAGTGTACAGACTCTTTTTCATCAATGTATGAATAGATTGTCCTTGGCATATAGATTTCCAATTGATCATAAGTTGATCCACAATCATTGTATTTGACGTGAGCGCCCGGTATCGAATTTACAAAGTCCTTTTCGCTGATGTACATTCTATAGTCTTTTACAATAGGTTCATGGAATAGAGGGAGTCCATGACACACATCAATAATACCATTGTCATTTATTGGAAGAGAATTTTCATTTACATCTTCTGATATTGGTTCATCAGTCATAATAATTCTACCGTTCTTTTGATCAACTTGATAAATCATCTCAAGGATACACTCACAATCATCATCAATGTTTTTATCGATCAGCGACATGAACTTTGGTGAAACGGTTTCTGATACTCCTATAACGTTTGACAATCCATCTACCACTTTAATTCTGTAATAATTCTGGTTTTTTTGAGGGCATGTAGAGAATGTCGTCTCTTTTATCCCAAAGTCTACAAGAGGCTTAAATACACCTTCTTTATCAATAGAAGTTTCAGGCAAGTACCACTGATTGGGGTATACATCATCCCAACATAAATTGATTTCTTCATATACCGAAGTCATAGAGGCTCTTAGATTCATCTCTAGTTTTTCATCAGATGCATAATACTTACCGTATGGCAAACAAAGCATAATAACCACAATTGCCAACAAAACCAATGTGATAATAGGATTGAATTTAGGGACAGTTTTCTTCGAAGTATTCTTTATTCGCATGTTCCCACTCCTTATGATCGATGTAATTTGTGTCAGGGATATTAACAAATCCATTATTTGTTAGGACTAAGGGTGTTCCATTTCTTTCATATTGATTATTGTTAATAGGAGCAGTTATTCGCATTTCATTAGAATAGTACCAAGCAATAACATCCCATCGAGTTGCCATGATGTCTTCAAATGCCCAATCCTTTTCACCACCAATACCGGCACAGATCAATGATGCATATCCTAAGCCTGGGCTTGGTCTTATTTCAGTGAACTCACTTAGATATGCAGAAGATGAAAAACCCCGATGACCCAGTTTTATAAAGTTAGAAACATCGAAATAATCTTCAATTACAGATGACATATAAAAAGCTTCAGTTCCCAACTGAGTGAAGAAGTCATCGCTATCAGTTCGAACGTTCTTCATACCATATTCCCTTAGCTTTTTCCTGATATACGTAGTCATGTAGTTAGATAGAACTTTATTTTTTACAGGGTAAGTTTTAATTATCTCTCCTATTGGAATATCCCCACTCATAACCGATTTCAATGTGCCCATCTGGAGCATCATAGACAATTCAAAGGTGATATTACTGTCAAGGCTATCACACTCGAACCTTTCATCAAAAGGAATTTCATCATCATATTCTATCCCAAACCTAACTGAACAGTATGATGTCCAGAAGGCAGAGGACATGAGTTGGTCAAATGTTGGTATAAAGTAATTGATACTGTGGTTCTCTGTATTCATCGAATCTATGTATGGTGTTTCAAATAGCTCTGGATTGTGATTACACACAGCATAAGCATATGCTGTGTGATAATAGAACTCATCACAGGTGATCTCTGGGAACATGCTTTTTGCCTTGCTGTAGTTTTCATCTGCAAACTCTCCCACCACCTTTAGAAATGACTCGCCACCCTCATACACATAGTCATTGCTACCACCGTCTATCATGTCTGCTGAAAGCATGCTGGCAAGCTCTGGTCTGTCTTGTATTGCCCTATTAAGAGAGGAGATGGTGGCATTCTTTTCTTCAAGCTGTTGTTCACTCATAGTAGACATTGCTTCATCGTCAAGGATAAATGTTGGATATGAGTCTAGGGAAAGAGATATACTATCCAGTGAACATGATGTACTCCCACATGAAGAAAACACAGCACACATTGATACAACCATCAAACCTGAAATCACAATCGAAATCATTCTTCTCATACAAGCACCTCCTGAACCAATCATTGTAATCAATAATTCGAGTATAACAATCTATCATCAGTAAACTCACAACCTTAGCCAAAAGCTAGTGTTTTCAGAAAACAAATCTAATAGAATAATTCAACTATAACCATAATAATAAACTACATGTAACCCTCAAAAACATCTAGATTCACTCCAACAAATAGTTGCTGTAAAGATATACTTATCAAAAAGATCACTATTATCCAAACATCAAAACAATATCGAAAGCAAGCTACTCTTTCTCAGGATTCGACTGATAGAAAATCTGCGAATACCCACACACAGCGACCCTGTTTTCGGGTAGTACATACAGTTCGTCAATCTGAGGGTTGATATAAAGGTCTTCCAGCAGTTCCCAGCCATGAGTAAACGTCATCAACCTGTCTGGCATCAGCACTGCAACGCCATCATCGGCAACCTCAAAATCAAGAGCGTTCCACCGAAGCTCCATCGTCTCATACACCTCGCCAACTAGATTGACCTTCTTGATAAATTTTCCATCAGCATACACCATTCCATTTTCTATTTCCTTGGGCATGACACTCACATCAGCTTCAATCTCCCATAGGAGCTCTCCTGACTCTGGATTGATTGCATACAGAGTGTCGCTTGAAACAAAGGCAATGCACCAACCAAGATCAGATAGTACTCCATGAAAGTTGTCTTCAGAAGGCGCCCAGCTCCACTGTGCGATTCCGTTGCTGTTTCTCGCCTCCACGATACCTTCGACGGTTTGATAGACAAAGAGACCATTAGCATATATGAACACTGGAATCGATTCAGGTATCTCAAAACCAGCATCATCGGCAAAGAACTCTGTCTCAGTCATTCTCCACCATCTATCCTCTACCCAAACTGGTTTTGACCCAAACTCCTCACTTTTGATCAATTCCAAAATCCTTCCACCACGTGACAGTCTGACCACCTTCTCCATTTCACTCGATTCAAAACCCGCAAGGAACTGGTTGTTGCCGGATACTACCCAAACACATGTCCAAGCCCTGTCCACGGTATTTTCATACTTCCACGCCGGAACACCATCCATCGAATTGATGCAGACAACCTGCTCTCGAACTGGGATCGCCATCATTTGATCCAGCATACATGACTGTCCTGTTGCGTGATAACCGGTTACTGCAAGCTCTTCAAGGTTGCGAATGCTTGTAGATTGGACTGCCTGTGATCCACCGCATCCATAAGCAACAACTACTATGACTAATAGGAAATACTTAATTGATCTCATGAATGAATTCTAACATCCAAAGACCACCGACAGGTTAACTGTTATTTGTATTCAAAACTCAGATATAAATGCTGATTATTACTTGCTTCTCTTCTTGCCCTTGAATTTGCGCGTTCTGGCAATGGGTGGCAGTTTGGATTTCATCTTTATTCTGTCCGAACTCTTCCCCTTCTTTAGACTCTTTTTCTGGTGTGGTCTCTTAGCGCCTTGACCTTGCCCTGCGCTCTGGAATCCTGAAAAACCTATCTTTGTCGGGGATCCAAGTTGACCAGGCTTCCATTCATGCATGCCAGCGTTCTGTTGCGACCCGGCTTTCTTTCGAGTGGATTGCTTTGTTTTGCCTGGGGTGAAGTCCTTCTGATACCAAGTGAAGGTTCTCTGTGTCATGGATTCGTCATCTGGTTGCTCAGACATGTCAGGATCTGGGTTTGACAAATCAAAGAAGTATGGTGGTCCGGTGAGTTTGCGTATCCCGTTTTCATTGAGGGTTATGTTGTTCCCCTCTACCTTTTCTACCCACCCCTGTGTAACAAGATACTCTGAAAGCATCCTCCCCAGGGTGTCAACATCTATTTGCATCATTTTTCTCACGCATTAGAGAGTAACTGATAATCTCTGCTATTCAAGTGAGTGCAACACAATATTTGAACATTTCGAGCATCCGGATTGTAATAGGGTCAAACAATAAAAAAGGAGGCTCAGAGATGAGCAAAAAGACATTACTAGTAACTGTAGCGATTATCGCAGGATCGATACTGGTTGGGAGCGTGTCAGCATTTGGAGTCGCTGGGGCAAGCATAACTCCAAATGACACTGGTTCAGATGATGAAGCGAGGATAATCACAACAACTGGCACAGGCATTGTCACCGCAAAACCTGATAAGTTCACCATCAACTTCACCATCACAACTAACAACAAGTCCGCCAGAGAAGCCCAGCAAAACAATGACACAAAGATCAACGCTTTCATAGATGCGCTGAAGGACGCCGGTGTAACCGAGGACGACATGAAAACGGTATCATATCGACTTGACACAGCCTATGAGTGGAATCCTGACACCAGAAAGAATGAGATGATTGGCTACAAAGCCAGCTACACACTGCAGGTAGTCAGATACGACCTTGCGGAGATGGGTGACATCATTGACCTGGCAACAAGCAATGGCGTGAATAACATCGGTACGATCATCTACGGCGTTCAGAACCCAGAGAAGCTCACAAACGACGCTCTTGTACTTGCAATGAGAGACGCCCACGACAAGGCTGACATCGCGCTGGGTGAGTATGATCTCGAGATTGCAAGAGTCGGCAATATCCATCTGAATACATACGACCCAGTAGCACCTCCCATGGCATATGACAAGAGTGACATGCGCGCAGTAGGTGCCGAGGAAAGTGGTGGAGTTGCACCGAACATCATAGCCGGCGATCTTGAGTACAGGGTAAACGTGAACGTAACGTTTGAGTTCTAGGTCAATCCAGAGTAGTTTTTCATTTTTTTCTTTTACAGGGGCGCTTTCAGGCGTCCCTGTTGTATATGAACTAGAATAGTAAGATACAATCAAACCCCAAAATCAATCGATGTTTCTCTATATGAGAAAAAAGCAATGAACAAAACTCACGAATCATCTCAACCATCCAATATCCGGTGAAAGAGCATCAAAATATTTCTTGCCACACACAGCTTAAACAAATTTTAGTCAAATACAATTGACATTCAATTGAACTACCGTGGATTATCTGCTAGTTTATTTCAAACCAATACATGAAAAGGTGGTCAAATGAAGAAATCACTCAAGATTGGACTATTTTCGGTGCTGATACTGTCGCTGGTACTCGCAACCTTTACCCTGAATATCCCATCAGGCACAGAGGCTGAGGAAGGTGTTGAGATATTTGGTGTGGCATCCAACTCCTTTGGTTATTACATATATGTTGCCGATCCCGTTCACAATCGCGTTATCAAGTACGATCTCAATGGAAGCTTCCTGACAGACTTCATCAAACACGAACCCAACGGTGATTGTCCTGGATGGGACTACGAAGGATTGATTGCTGTCTCCGTTTGCCGCGTAACAGATGTATTTGCAGTAACAGATTATAAACTCAGAAAGGTATTTACATTCAATCCTGATTCCGTTCCCCACCACCCCATTGGTGACCCCTCAAAGGATGAACTGCTGACCCCATGGCATGCATCTGAAACAGAGATATATGACGACATAGGCAACTATGTTGTTGACAAGGACGGCAACAAGTTCAACCGCTACGACCCACCATCCATCGATTTTGACAAGCATGCTGTTGAGTGCGACATATACGGGCTTCTCAGGTTCACCGTTCCCGAGGGGTATGAGAATGAGCCGGCACCAAAGGGATCAGGTGAAGGAGAGTTTGACACACCAGAAGGAATAGCTGTAGACAGACGTGGTTATGTACTCATAGCTGATACGGGCAACAACAGGATTCAGAAATTCAGAAGGAACGGCGAGTATGTCATGGAGTGGGATGGCAGTGATGATGGCACTAAGTATGACAAGCCAGTCTACATCATTCCGGACTTCAATGATGACTCACCTAACCGCTATTATATTGTCGACCAGGGCAACAAACGCATTGTCATCACTGATGAATACGGCGAATTACTATATGAGTTCCAGCCAAAGAAAGAAAACGGAGAACTACTCAATCGTATGGTAGCCGCCGCAATCGACATGGAATACAACATTTGGATTGCAGATGCTGAGAGCGAAAAAGTGTATAAGTATGGTGCAATCGATAGTGACAAGGAATTTGAACTGCTTCTGACGATCAATAATGCTCTTGACCCTCCACCCATCTTCACACACGTAACACGAATCATCCTGAAGAAATTCTTCGGATTCGTAGATGAGGCAACCGTTCCCATCAAGCCTTATGCACAGATAGTGAATGATCGAACCCTCGTACCACTCAGATGGGTTGGCGAGAATGCTTTGACTCAGTTGAATCCGGACCATGGTGTAACCTACGAATGCGCAATTGACTGGGATGGAGACGAAAGAAAAGCCACTTTCTCACTACCAGAGATCGAATTCAGTAATAAACTCTCCTACGAAGCAAAGAAGGTTGAGTTGTGGCTTGGCAATCCAACCGCCAAGATCAATGGCGTTGAAACACCAATCGATAAAAACAACCCCAACGTCAAACCTGACATAATAGATGACAGACTGTTTGTCCCTGTCCGCTTCATCGCAGAGGCGTTTGGAGCAGAGGTTATCTGGAAACCCAAACATGAGATCCCGTTAACTCGCTTTGGAGAGGTAATCATCAACATGCCCAGCACCGAAAGGGTCGCGGAGGCATACGGAATTGAGTAGAGCATGAAGAGACTAGCTCGAAAAATACGAGCATGGTTTAGTGATTTATGGGCCAGCAGACGGTGGACGGTCATCGTGACGCTGGCCCTCGTCATAGCTGTGGGGACATCTTGGCTGTGGATCCCTACCCAAACAAAGTGGCAGATAATTCGATCATTCGACAGTTTCTGGGAGGGACTCACCGAGGATTGGGATGATAAGGGAGAAACTCTGAAAGAGATACTGGGAGTCAGTGATATGTCTGACGGGGCGAAGGTCGCCGCCGCATGTGCTGATTGCGATGTGTGCGAAGTCGCTCAGAATAGGTTCTTTCACAAGTATGACCTCGGCGATGTGAAGGAGATAATGAGGGAGGGAGGCGAGTCTATCCTCAAAGATATCCCGCCACAGTTTATTGATATCCGCTCAGTAGAGGATTACATCGAAGGACACATACCAGTCTCAATCAACATGCCACTTGAAGATCTGAAATACGACATATGGCCCATCAGACGTGACACGCCCATCGTCATCATTGGGTATGAGGATACAGATTATATTGCACTGGGAAAGAACCTTGTGGATAAATGGTTTTTCTACAATGCCGGGTACCTTGTAGGAGGAATGGCTGAATGGGATGGGGAGCTGGAATCCTTTGAGTAGCGATCCTGTCGACATCACCAAACTCACCAGAGATAACCAGAGAAAAAAACAACATGGTGTTATCGCTGGTATTTTCACCACGATCATTGTCCTGCTGGTTGTTGGTTTAGGCATAGCTATCATCATTTCCAGTTTGAATGATGTTCTGAGGTTTTTACTATCTGGACTTGATAACATACTAACGGCAATTATCAGCAGTCCATTCATCTGGATATTTGGTTTCTCAATAGCGGTATTCATTTTTATATTTGAGATATTTCTACCTAAAACAAGAGCGAAGTCTAAACGCCTATCCACAGCTAGAATCGCAGAAATCGGAGTTGTTACAGCGGCTGTTGCCGTCATATTTGTAATGACGGGTTGGTTGGTTGATACGCTGTTACCCTTTATCGGGTGTATAAGTAGGACATCGGCTGTGGCTGTTTTCCTCTCAGGTATAAGACACTACAGATGGTGGGAGTTGCTACTCATCACCACTCTCGCTCTGGTGATAGCTGTCATTATTTACCCATGCCCCATGAACATAATCGCCATACCAATCTCAATAGCGTTTGTAACCGTTTATGGACTGTTGAGAAGGCATGTGCCTCCATGGGCATCAATAAGCATTGGAGCCATCTTCGCCTATCTGGTTATGGTTGCCATGATAGCACTCGTCTCGCCTGAAAATTTCTGGAGAGAGTTCAGGTTCGTGCTCATGTACTCATGGGTGTTCCTGCTGATCATCCCACTCTTGATATGGTGGAGAACACGCAAACAGGAAACCATCAAATGCCATGGTTGCGATAAGGACTGCGCCCGTTTTGGAATAGGCAAAGAGTAGAAAGTGTACATACCCATCGACCGATCCAGTTCAACCAGTCTTCCTAAACAGATCGCCGATGGAATAAAGAACCTAATCGCTGACGACTTCATCAAACTAGGAGACAGACTACCCTCAACGCGTGACCTAGCCGAATCCATCGGTGTCAATCGAAACACCATAGTCTCAGCTTATGAACTGTTGTCTATGATGGAGCTTGTTGAATCGAGGGTTGGTGTGGGTTCTATTGTTATCGGCAAACTACCACCTAGGAGGATAACCTCAATTGGCGCTGGTTTCCCATGGGCTGATGCCTTTGTAAAAAGCTATCACCAGCCAGCATATGTAATTCCAAGATCTTCCGATAAATCACAATACATATCATTCCTCAGGGCATACGGTGGGAATGAAACGCTGGCAAGGGAATACACAAAGATACTATCAAAACTGAACCGAACCAGGGGTATGGATAGTATTGGCACCGTGCTACAGTACGGTCATCCACCACTCATCTCCTCCATCAAGCAGAGGATGGCGTTATCAGGTGTGGATATGAGGCAAAGGAGCATCCTCATCACTGATGGTGGCACGTCCGCCAACTCGCTTGTGCTGTCATTGCTGACAAGGCCTGGTGATACCGTCATCATCGAGAGACCAACATACTTTCAGACCATCAGGTGGCTCAAGTGGAACAGCTGTAGGATCATTGAGATACCGATGACCAGAGAGGGTATGAATTTGGATGCTCTTGAGTCATCGATCAACGGTCGAGAAATTAAGCTCATTTACACACAGCCAAACGCACACAACCCCACAGGTGTAACCACCAGCATCGAACACAAGAAAAGACTTATTGATATCGCCTCAAGCAGACACATTCCCATCCTGGAGGACAATTACCTGTCTGAAGTAAGACTGGGTAATCATTGCAATACATCACTGTCAACGTTTGACACCAGCGGTATGGTCATCACCACATCCACACTTTCAAAGTTGCTGGGGCAGGGGCTGAGAGTAGGCTACATTTGTGCTGATGATCGCGTTATCTCGCACCTCGAGCGATTGCAGTGTCACCAGAGGGGTCCATCTGCTCCACTTCCTCAGATGGCAAGCCATCAACTGCTGAATTCATTATCCTTTGACAAGCATATTGACCACTGGTCAAAGGACATGATAGCCCTCAAGAAGTTATTCACCGACACCCTGAGCCGAATCGTTGGCAACAAGGCAACCATCTGGAACAGCGACTCCACCACCATCTGGGTTGAAACCCCTGGCATCACGGGTGAAGCGCTTGCTATGGCTTGTGCCAGGAATGACGTGTTGGTGCTTCCAGGCTCATGGTTTGTACCAGAGAGTCATGGTCTTCAGGCGATCCGTATTGCAGTAAATCATCTGAGTGAGACTGAAGCTATGGAAGGAGCTCAGGTGATTGGCAGGGCTATCCTCTCCAAGCCCGTGTCTTCGTCTGACTCGGGGTTCTGATAGCCTGTTTTAGTTACAGCTCAACAATTCTGTAACCGTAATTTGCCAAACCCTTATCTTTATATATCCTTATTTTGACAGGTGTTTAGGGGCGGATATAATGGACAGTTATGGGAAAGAAGAAAAAGGAATTCGTTGCCAGAACGTTTGATGAATACAAAAACATAATCAAAGACATCACTCAAAAAAACAGGGATAACTATATATTCAGAGGACAGAGAGATATAAAATGGGATATCGAATGTGGTCTTTCCAGGCAGTTGAAAAATAATCTAAGTATTGACAATAATATCGATTTAAAGAAAGCCATGTTCCACTACCAGAGAGAAATGCTCTTGCGTATAAAACGAAAAAAGTACATGGAATATAAAGATTTATCTGATATTGATATACTAGCACACCAACAGCACATTGGTGCCGCAACAATAATGATTGATTTTACTAAAAGCCATCTTGTTGCATTATATTTTGCCTGTTTATCAATAAGAGTTGAGCAAGATGGTGTCGTTTTCCTGACAGACAAATCTGATGAAAGGTACAGAGACTATGATGACTATAGGGATAGATTAGAATTGAAGGAAATTGGCAGTATCTGGTCTCCTGGCACATGTATTTATCTCTATTACCCAGGTCAGCTTATTGGAAGAACTGATAAACAGGAATCAGTTCTCGTTTTTAATACTCCTGTTATTCCAAAAAAACACTTCAAGCAAATAAGGATATGGGGTGGTGGGAAAGATAAAATGCTTGAGGAGCTGTCTTCTTTAGAGATTAACGAAGAGAAACTGTTTAATGACCCGTATGGATTTGCTAGAGCTAATTCATGTAATTCTGCAATCAATATTGAATTGCTACCAGAGGAACAACAGAGTAATGTTCAGAAATACAATGTTGATAAACTAGAGAAAAAAGAAGAAAATAAGGATTACATTTTCTATATGGCTATCGCCACTATGAATTATGAAATAGGTGCTTATAAAGATGCGATTTCAAATCTAAACAAGGCGTTAAAGTTGAAACCTGATTATGCTGAAGCTTATAATAACCGAGGGATTGCCAAGGGTAATATGGGTGAGTATAAGGAAGCGATTGCGGACTACGACAAGGCGTTAAAGTTGAAACCTGATTATGCTGAAGCTTATAATAACCGAGGGAT
>CAZTGD010000037.1:12173-19514 GCA_964613055.1 uncultured Caldisericales bacterium
AGGAAGCGATTGCGGACTACGACAAGGCGTTAAAGTTGAAACCTGATTATGCTGAGGTGTATGTTAATCGATGTGTTTACTACTGTAAACTGGGACAAAAAGAAAAGGCAGAAAAGGACATCAAAAAAGCGCGAGTACTCGCAGAGCAACAGAATAATACACAAGCTATAAGCACGATCGAAAAGGTAGAAAAGTTAATCCAAGACACCGGCTGTAAAGAGAATAATAATTAACAATCCTCTCAACGCTTCTCCCTGTGTCATTCCGCAACCCTACACCTGTGTCATTCCGCACTTGATGCGGAATCTATCTCTTTTCATTCCTGGCTCGAACCAGAATCCAGAGTATAGCCAATCACTTTTGAGTTATTGAGAATCCCAATGAAGGGACTGAAACTGTGTTGACTTTACCTGGATTCCCGCTTTCGCGGGAATGACGTATGGAAGGGGGGGGAATGACGTATGAAAAGTAGTAAAAACGTATAGAAAGTATTGATGATTTATAGAAATTTTTTACGATATATAGAAAGTTATAACATAATTTCGATAAATAAAACGATATATGGAAATCTAATATGATATATAGAAAGTTAATACGAGATATAGAAAGATGGGATGACTTATTGTGATCTGGATAGATACATGTAAAGAGGTAATTACATATAGAGAGCTGGAATGAAGGAAGAGTATGGGAATGAGATGAAAAAAGTGAGAACTTACGGTAGATAGTAAAGTGGTTTATGAATAAGACACTGACACCCTAAAACCGGTCGTCCTTCAGATAGTAAAACAGCTCCCGTGACAGGTTCGGATCAACCGTCATCCCGCTGACCTCCGGGTGGTCAAGCAGTCCCGAGGGGGTGTCGACAAATTCAACCAGATAAAAGCTTTCATCTACATCACCGTATGCCGGCACCATCGTCTCAAGCAGAGTCTGCCATCCGGGAGCAGGCATAGACCCCCCCCTAATCTGCATCAGCTTGTATTCAAGCTCATCCCTTGCAAACACCAGCTTGGTTTCGAAGTCACCCTCCACGTTAGCCCTACCCATCTTGCCGTCTATCTCCCGCTTGGAGGGAAGCAGAAGCATGGATTTCCTGATGGTGTCCAGCGCTTGCTGGGAGTCGCTCCACTCGTCCTCGGAGGACTCGCTGAGCATGAAGATGCCCATCGAAGCAGAGGCTCTCTCCCGCTCCACCGCGCGTACATCAAACCAGTATAGCCTGATCTCGCCTATGAAAACGTTACCATCAGCATCCTCTCGGGTGAAATCTGCAAGAACCGAAGTAGACTCGCAATGGGTTATGTCCTCCTCGCCGGGATATGGCACGTACACCGGACCCTTGTGACTCTCTGAAACAAAGGTTGCACTTTTCATTTTGTCACCTTTAATGACCTGGTCAAAATGGACGAACGCGTCTGTGTTACCATTGAAGGTGAGGACAGATAACTGAAATCGAGCTGTATCGTCTTCGCTGATAATTGCAATCGAACCGCTTGATTCAAATGACCTTTCATCTACAAAAAACCCTTCTGGTACATGCACCCCAACCGGCCACATGCCTGTGTTTTCTCCTGGCATTACAAACTGATAGGTAAGGTAATCCTTTTGTTGGATTTCAACGGTTTCGTTTTTAAGGTCATCAACAACATCAGTCTTATCTGGAGCGTCTGCACCACCACATCCAGCCGTTATGAATAGAATCATTATCAGAGCAATCGCAGTTTTTCTCATGCACAAATCCTAACCGATTCTGCCGATAGCGCAAGAGAAAGAATTATCGGTACAGCAGGTAACGGAATTGGTATAGCAATCCTGCGACCTCCAACCTCCTGCAATACAGCGTTGAACGCTATACGCTGAGTCTCTTGGTAACAGTTAAGGGTGAGTTATCTTCAATATGCCATAGGTCAATCAACTCGGTCTGTTCTCTGTCCAACACTGAGAAAAGGTCCGCAAACTGGAGTATTCTACGATTGGCATAAGGCAATCTATCCCTCTGTCTGTCTCTTCTCAGGTTGACAATGGACCTACCTTCCACTGACGCTGACTCGATAATCCTCTGGTACTCCGATATCACCCGCTTGAACTATCTGGTTATATGCTTAATACTCTGACTCCCTGTAATATTGTATTATGACTATATATAGTATTTATACAATATCCTTTCTCAAAGTTGCAACTTTTCACCCTCATGGTAGAATCCATGTAGATGAAAAGTTTATTTCCAGTGAAAGTGAACAAAACGAAGGTCGTTGCAATAATAATTGTGTTCCTGCTCGTGTTTGCAATCACATTGCTATATACACCCAGTAGATGGGACTCCGTTGATTTTTTCTTTGATGAAACCGCTGAGAAGACCATATTCAGCCTGATTAAAAGTGCTGATCATCAGATACTCATCCAGATGTTTTCATTTACCCACAAGGAGATAGCAGGCGAGTTGGATAAAGCCAAAGACAGGGGTGTGGATGTGAGGGTAATAGTTGATGACAGGGAGGAGAATGAGCACCTTGAAGGTAGGAACTTCCCCGTACGTTGGGATGGCACTTCACGCCTATTTCATCGTAAATTAGCAATATTTGATGCAAAATGGATATGGATTGGTTCAACCAACTGGACATACTCAGGCATGAGCAGGAACGCTGAAGTGGACATGTTGCTGGCGTCACCCGACCACGCCCTTGACTTGATAAGCCAGTTTGAAGGCGAATGGCGAAGGTCTGAGAAAAGGAGAAAACAGTGAGTAGTGGCAAATCATATCTTGTAATCGGTGACGGAGGGCGTGAGCATGCCCTGTCATGGAAACTCAGCGAGTACTCTCATTGCTACACCATGCCCGGCAATCCAGGCATGTCCATTGATACGCAGATCATTGATGGTAACCCAGGAGACTTTGAGTTTGTCGCTCATAAAGCCAGGGAGCTTGATGTATCAGCAGTGGTGGTTGGACCTGAAGCTACCCTGTGCAAGGGTATTTCAGACTTCCTGAAGGAAAGGGGTATCTTCGCTTTTGGTCCTTTCAAGAACGGTGCTAGACTGGAAGGCTCAAAGGCGTTTGCTAAGGAATTCATGAACAGACACTCCATCCCCACTGCAGATGCAATGAGTTTCACATCAGACGAAACAGCCCTCGAGTTTGTTGATCAACACACATTCCCTGTTGTCATAAAACTGGATGGTCTGGCTGGGGGAAAGGGTGTCACTATCGCTGAGAACAGATACGATGCAGAAAACGCCATTAATGCAACACTGGGCGAGGGGAGACAGGGCAAAGTTGTCATCGAAGAGTACCTTGAAGGCAAGGAGCTATCGATACTGGCAGTAACAGATGGAAAGGTCATCAAACCGTTCCTACCATCCCGAGACCACAAGCATTTGAATGACGGAAACAAGGGACCAATGACAGGTGGAATGGGCGCTTACTGCCCCGTACCGGATATTGATGGCAAGACATACGACAGGATAATTGCCGAGATTGTTGAGCCTACTCTTCAGGGACTCAGGGATGATGGGATTGAATACCTGGGGATCATATACTTCGGACTAATGCTAACATCACACGGTCCTAAAGTTCTCGAGTATAACTGTCGATTTGGTGACCCAGAGACACAGGTGGTGTTGTCAAGGCTGAAAACACCACTTCACCATATCGTAGAAGCGGTGAAACACCAGACACTCGATTCACTTGAAATCAAGTCAAAGAAGGGGTTTTCTGCCTGCGTGGTGCTGGCATCGCAGGGATACCCAAAGAAACCAAAAACGGGCATGGTAATCCAGGGGTTAGAGAGTGCCAGGAAGGAACCGGAAAGCAGGATATTCTTTGCCGGTGTTTCCAAACAATCGGGCAACCTGGTCACCTCCGGTGGGCGTGTGCTTGCTTGTGTTGGAAACGGCAGGACGCTCAGACAAGCCCTGGGCAGGGCGTACCGGATGACATCAAAGGTCCGATTCGCCGGCAGACAATACAGATGTGACATAGGAGGAAGATATGCCAGAGGACGTACGAGTATGCTTAATTTTAGGTTCAAAATCTGACCTTGAATCCGCAAAGAAGGCGACCGCGGTTTTGGCGGAACTGGGCATTGGCTATGAGGTTAAGGTATCCTCAGCCCACCGTGCACCAGATAGGACAGCAGAGATAGCCAAGGGGCTGGAATCCAGAGGTGTTCAACTCGCCATCTGCCTGGCTGGATATGCCGCGCACCTACCGGGTGTTGTTTCCGCTTACACAAATGTACCTGTGATCGCCGTACCACTAGAGGGTTCTCCATTGGGAGGACTCGACGCCCTCTATTCACAGATGATGCCAGGTGGAGTGCCAGTGGCAACCATGACTGTGGGTTCAGCAGGTGCTAAGAATGCGGCTGTCTTTGCAGGAAGGATGCTTGCACTTCATGATAAAACAATCAAGGTAAATCTTGAAAAATATGTTGAGGCTATGCGATCCAAATCACTTGAGGGTGCAGACGATCTCGACATTTAGTTCAATCGAAGAGCTTACCTCCATAGAACCATTTTTCTCAGGATCTGATATTCATCTCTTAAATGGTGATTGCACCGAGGCAAATCTCTTTGCCAATGAGTTTGTTGATCTCATCGTCACCTCACCCCCATATAATGTCGGCATGGATTACAACTCTCACAACGACATGCAGGGTTACGAGAAGTACCTGAAATTCTCAAGACAGTGGATGTCAAACTGCTACTGTTGGAGTAAACCATCAGCGAGGTTTCTGCTCAACATACCATTGGATAAAAACAAGGGAGGGCATCAGAGTGTCGGGGCTGACCTTACCACTATCGCAAAGGAAGCAGGTTGGAGCTATCACTCAACCATCATATGGAATGAAGGCAATATAAGTAGGAGAATGGCGTGGGGGTCGTGGATGTCAGCGTCAGCGCCACACATCATAGCACCTGTTGAATTGATAGTCATTTTCTACAAGGGACAATGGAAGAAATCTACTGGCTCGCTGAAATCAACGGTAACACGCGATGAGTTTATGAAGTGGACAAACGGATTGTGGACGTTCAACGGTGAGAGTGCCAAGCGGGTTGGTCACCCTACCCCGTTTCCAAGAGAGTTGCCAAAAAGATGTATCAAACTGTTTTCTTACGAGGACGATGTGGTGTTTGATCCATTTTGTGGCAGTGGTACAACACTCGTCGAAGCCCAATCGAATAAACGTGTCGGAGTGGGTGTTGAGATTGACAGACAATACTGTAATCTTGCTAAGGGTCGCATCCTGAAGTCAATTCAATCAAATTTGTCCTGATTCAGGTGACAAATCGAAATACAATTTGTATGGAATAAGATGAACGGCAAATCGCATAAAAAAAACATAAGCGTTGCCCTGCTGGTAGTTGCTGTTGCCTTATCCTTTTTTATTTCCTGCAACAACCACACTCAAACCAAATCGAGGAATCTCCAAGGCAAGGGTGTTTGGATATGGCAGTTGTGGAACCTGCCCATAGTCGATAAATCTGACGGTACGATCGAGTTGTCATGGGAGAATGATGAAGGTGTAAATGAAATCCACGAAGTACTTAACTTCAAAACCCTCATTTCAAGGCTTGAGGATACCGGTGTTGATTGGGTTGCCATCAAACTCAGCGACAGCAACTCCTTCTGGTTACGAGACGGTGCATTGATTTCTCGATGGCTTAACCGCCAGGGTATGACCTTTGATGACTTGCTTGTCCAGCTGAAATCATCTGGAATAAAAGTAATCGGTTGGTGTTTTGTTTATGGAGAGTCGAAATGGGATTCGAGTCTGACTGAGGTTGAGTGTGCACAGAAGATAATCGAATCTGGTGTGAATGGCTTGATTGTAAACGCTGAAATCCACCTTGAACTCATCGGCAATCCAGTTTCTTACATGCACAATTACTTCACATCTCTGAACACCGATATTCTGTTGGGCTACACAACATTTGCTGAGTTGATCAAGCACTTCAGGTTCCCCTACCACACCTTCGCAAAATACTGTGATGTCTTCATGCCTCAGAACTACTGGGTGGACAGACGAAATAACTGTGAAGAGCATGGATTTATTACACCAGAGATTGAAATGAAGCGTTTCTTTGAAAAACTGAATCTGCTTGGAAGAGCTGGAATGAGGTTCACAAAGCAAGGTTGTATGGGCGGTAGCATCTCTCACAGTCACATTATCCCAATTGGCAGTGTTGAATCCGAGCGGTGCAAACTGGATGATAAGAGCAGAAGGGGATTTCACATTGAAGCAGATTCAATAACCGATTTTTGGACCGCATCAAAGAAAAACTTTCCATCAGGATTTTCACTGTGGTCGGTCGATTGGATGAATGCCGACGATTGGACGGTGTTTAGTAATATCCGAATTAAAACTGATGACAACTAGTTACCTGTGTGTTATACTCGCTTCGAATGTCAAACAAACAGGATGAGCCTATAGCTCGAGATGGCTATGACCGGCTGGCTGAAGCCTTTCACAGACAAGCAGACACCAAGCCTCATAATGCATACCTTGAAAGACCAACAACAATCTCTCTGATGCCGTCTGTTTCGGGCATGAAGACCCTTGATGCAGGATGCGGTCCAGGCTGGTACAGCAGATGGATGGCAGACCGCGGTGCGGATGTGACAGCGGTTGACGTTAGCCCCAACATGATCAAGCACGCCAAGGAGAGGCTTGAAGGAACTGGTGCATCTGTGATGGTTTTCGATCTGGACAAGCCTTTTCCCTTTAAGAATGATCTGTTTGACCTCGTGTTGATGCCATTGGTTGCCGACAACCTGAAAAGCTTAAACAATTCATTCAGAGAGGTTTCTAGAGTACTCAAAGAGAATGGCTACTTCATCCTCTCCTTTGGCAATCCCTCATACGAATACTTCATGCACAGACGCGTGGACAGCTACTTTGAGGAGAAGATGGTCAATGTTACCTGGCGTGGTTTTGGTTTCCCTGTCGATATTCCATTCTTCATGAGACCACTGACAGCATACACAGAAGCACTTCACCAAACAGGTTTTGTCATCGAGAGGTTGGTCGAGGCGAAACCAACGGAGGAATTCAAACGTATCAATAAGGATGATTACAACCGAATGATTAAATATCCAGGGTTTATATGTATACGATGTAGATTAGATTAGATCGATATCAAAATTTATCTCATTATTTTTGCTAAAAGGGTTCTGTATTAAGAGTTAAGAAATCTAGAGATCCAATCACATTTTTTATTTCCATCTTCACTGGTTTGACTACAAGGCACTTCACATAATAAATGGCTCTCGCTAACTTTAGAGTAGCATCTTCCTGAATGTCTCTGGCAAGATATGATATATGCTCTTGCTAGCAA
>CAZTGD010000038.1:0-17346 GCA_964613055.1 uncultured Caldisericales bacterium
GGTGGTGTCTGGTACCAGCCATTACAGCCGTCTGGATCGTCAGGGTCCTTGAAGGCGATTATCGTTTGAAGTTTGGGTTGTGTTATACCAAAATTCTCAGATTTTGCTGGATCATCCTTGTCTGTTGTTACTATCAGGTAGTAAGTACCGGCATTCTGTGGTGTCTGGATACCAGAATCCTCTGCAAAAACAATCTCCTTACCGGTGATTGATGGAATTTCAACATCGGTAATCACAGTGACCTTATATCCATCAATAGTAACCTCAGTGACAGCTTTGCCATCGATAGAGACCTTCGCTGGGTCAATGTACTCAGGCATTATTGAGCTTTCTGGGAATTCAATGGTTAATGTGTCTCCAACGCTTAAGTCACCCTTAGTTGATGGTATATATGTGAATCTGTACTCACACGGTTCATAACCTTGTGTCTCTGAAAGACTTAAGTTGACGACACTGGCTACAGATGGCTCGATTGTGAAGCTCTCAAAAACTGTCTCTGTTCCACCAACGCTGAACTTGAGTTCGTATTCACCCTGGGGTGGGTTGACGATTCCAGCATCAGCGGAGATCTCAATCCTAAGTGTTCCGTTGGAATCATCGGTTGCGATGAGTCTTATTTCCTGACCACGAACTGACACACTGCCAGAGTAAGGTTTCTTATTAAGCATTATAGTGTCGGCTGTTATACTCTTTGGAAGGATTGTTCCTTCTGGGAAGATTATCGCTATCTCTGTACCGTTCGTTATCTCTGTGCCGTTGGGAAGTAGCCCAACAGCCTTCCAGCTAGATGGAGTTCCCTCAAATGGAGGTGTTACTACAACTGATGGCTTGGTACCAACAAATACATCTGTGGCAACCCACTCAGGTTCTGATTGAGTTGAAACCTGAACCTCGTATGTGCCAGAGGACATCGGGCTTATGATTCCACAGTTCTCATCGAATTCAATCGTGCAGTGACCAAGGTTATCTATGTCGCTTGATGTGATGATAGTAAGAACGTTTGTTTGACTGGCGATCTGTGGATTGGCTTTACATGGGACACCGTTGACCTTGATGTATCTGGGTTTTTTTATTCTTCTGGGAAGGTCAAAGTCAGTTGGGAACTTAACCATTATAAGTGAACTGCCAGCGTCCAAAGCGCCGCCTTCACCAACATCAAAGTCAAATCTCATGCCTGCCTCAACTCCGAGATCTGGAGGAAGCAGTTCCATGGACAGATTCTCAAGCATGGAACAGGGAAGCGCGAAAGCGTCTGACTCAACCGGTGTTGGCTCGTTACCGTGAGCGATCCTAAGCTTATATCTTCCAGGAGTCGCTGGAACCAGGATCCCCGTAGCCTCCGAGGTATTGATGTCAATTGGATTGTAACCTTGTCTCCATGATTCGACATGAACAGGAGAATTTACAGAGTAAGAACGCTCTTCACAGCTCTGAACAATGAGTGGATATCCCTGGCACTCACTACAGGGAGAGTATCCGATGGATGTGCTGTTAATGATTTGTGTCAGTCTTTCTTTCCTGTCTGATTGGTCCCTTGGGACAGCAGGAAGTACGGTACCCATCAGCCAGCAACCCAGACCCGACTCATCCATAACTATTCTGCAGTTGCCTTCAGGCTCCTCACATTTGCTACACTCACCAAAGCGTGTGTTTACTTCATGTTCGTCAAGTATTTCGTAGATCTTGCCTATCTTCTTTTCTTCCTCATTGGTGTATACCTTGAAGTATTCATCGTTTGGCACGAACCTTTGACTCTCTTTTATACCCTTTATCTCAAGTCCTTCACCACAGATATCATTTGGGTCACACGATTTCTCATCAATCGGGAACCATATCTTTATCCAATCATGAGTGTGTATGTCCTCGTTTATTCGCATATAGATCTTGAACGCAGTAACAGTGTTGGCTCTTGCTGGACCAAGCCTATCACCGGTTATATTCATCTCTATGTGAACAGGTCCGATGACGGCGAATGCATTTCCTACAGATGTAATCAGCAAGCCCACAAGTAGTGTGAACGTTATTATTGATTTCAAGCTCTTTCTCATGCTACGCTCCTTTATTTCCTCAATACATGAAATTCCAATAGAGTCTATCCTCCTGACATGATCGTTCAACAAAGATAGACATGTGCATAAGATATATAAGGGTCAACCATTTAGCTATCATATCCTGTGAAAATTCACGTTAAGTGTCTATTAAGCGGAACTTTTTTTGATATACTGAATAATGATACTGCTAGGATAGTCGAAGGAGGATTTATGAAAAGCAGAAATATGACTGTCGTTCTATTGAGCGCGATGCTTTGTGTTTCTTTTATTGGATTTACAGGTTGTGGTACCGAGATACCCGATGATGAAATTGTATACATCCAAGGTACTGTATATGATGAAGCTACAGGATCACCCCTTTCAGGTGTGATGGTCTATCTTGGTGAATTGAAATGTGAGACAGAGATATCTGGAGGTTACATTTTCCCAAATTTGGAAGCGGGAAAGGAATACCATATTAGCTGTAGTGTGAACCGATATGAAACCTATACCGACACCGTTGTGGCGATATATCCATCAAGTGATCATGACATCAACATGAAACTCTTGGGGCATGATGAAAGTCAACCCTCGCCTATCACAGAGCTTAGACTTGACCACCTTAGATCATTTGATTTTTTCTTTGAACATGGTCAATCTAAAGGATTGATAACGATAACCGAACTCGGTAGTTATATTGCTCCAGATCGGTTAAAAGCTGAACTCAGCACTTCATATAAAAAGGATATGTCTGCATTGAGTCAATCAGAAAACGGAGACGAAGAAAACAGAGAAAGGCGTTTTTGTATCCAGATCGGTGATAAACAGTGGCTTGATTTCGGTGAGGGATATTTTAAAAATACAGACAAGAAACACATGGGTTTCGAGCATGTATTCGAAGGTATTTATGATGCAACAGAACGTGCCAGACAAGCGCTAAAAACATCAAATTATGTGAGTGACCTAGGGTTGTTTACAATCGGTTCGCGAGAGGTGAGACGCCTGGAAACATTGACTGTGGTTCCGGAGATGACAAACCTTGGTGGAGAAGAAGTTGAACAGAAGCTTCTGATTGACCTAACAGCATTTGTATGTGTTGAAGAAGGTGATTTAAACGGTGTACCGATAGATGTTGAGATTTCAGTCTTTCAGAGTGCACACAAGATTCGAACGTACTCACATTTCAGGTTGTCAAACATCAACGTGGATTTCAACATCGATCCGCCTACAGAAGGCGAAAGGGGCATAGACAACATCTAAGCATTTCGATGTCGTTAGTTCTTATTGATTCGAATGAATCAAATACTATACGGGCATATCGAGAGCGTAGCTTATTGCAAGCTCAAAGAATGCCCGTTATTAATTTATGGGTAAAGGTGATGAAAAAGATTATCGAGCAGAGGGACCATATATGTACAGGTAGTTCTTTGCTCCAACATTCACCGCTGTCAGGTAGTCACCACCCACACACAGCTCCTGTCCGGTTCCTGTTGTGAATGGAAGTGTATCTATAACTGCCCCATCCGTTGCAGAAACAACATGAATGCCATCCATCTGTCCTGCCCCGTAAAGCCTGTCCCCGCTCTTGATCAACTGGGTCATAAACACCCAATCGGCTACTTTCTCATCCCATATGTTATCACCGTTGACAGCATTCATGCACACTATGTGGTCACCTATGGGAATCCACAACCTTCCTCCGTCTGTTGTCACAGGGGCTCTGGGTATGCCCTCCATATCCCTGCTCCATATAACCTCGCCGTCATAGAGCCCATAGCAGTAGAGTATTCCATCTGAGTCGGGAATGAACACTCGATCATAGTGGATTACTGGTATGTTTACATAGGCCATCTTCTCTGACCGTCTCTCAACTTTGTGTTGCCAGAGAATTGTGCCATCAACAAGGTCGATACACATGATTCCCGATAGATGGTTAACCACTACTCGGTTTGAGAGTATCGAAACAGATAAAGGCGCTTGAGACCCTGGCACTTCAGCATTCCACTTCCTTAATCCGTTTGTGATGCTTATGCAGTGTATCTGATTCGGAGAACATGTGACGGCAGTGTTTCCGTATCGTGTGATGTCACAGCTTCCCTGTTCTGCAAGCTTAATGCGCCAATCCTCTTCACCACTCACACGGTCGAAGGCAATCATTATCCCTTTGCTTGTCATAACATATGCATTTTGACTGTCTATCAAGGGGATGCCGATTGGTTTCTCTGGAACCCTAACTGCAAATATGATCCTGCCATCCTTTGCTAGGCAGAACAGTGAGCCATTTGTGCCTGTCGCATAGATGAGGTCACCCCATGTAGCTATACCATGAACCATCTCATTGAGGGGAAGTGGTTTTGGACATGCCAGATTTTCTGGAAGGCTCCAGGAGACACATGCAGAGTTGTATGAGTTGAGTCCCCTCTGAGGCATGCTGAACTCTGGTCTAATAAATGCAGAAGCAGAGGAGGTAGCCAGGATGACAATCAGAAGGAGAGTAACTGTCTTTACGGTCGTTTTCACCATGCAACTGATTCTATGCGGTTAATCAAGCAGTTCAAGATAATTCCCTCATGATGCACCTAGCTATTGACGACAATGAAAAACCTCTTCTAGCAGGGTTTGCACTTGAGATGACTCTTTTCGTCATGGGTTATCTTCCAACAGCCAGAACCTTCAATCTTCGCCTTTGTTTCGGCTCGGGACTGGTGACCGTCATCGATGACAAGCGTTGCATCATGCTTTGCAATTCGTTTCAGTTCACAGAGAAGGTGCTTCGGGTTGGCAATCCCGTGGAACATGTCCAGCGCGAATATCACATCGGCCGTATTGTCAGGCAGGGTGCAGTTGTATCCATCGGCAAGTCTTGTCTCCACGTTGTGTAAATCATGTTTTCTCAAAACAGACTCAACGTATCTGATTGCAAGTGGTTGGACATCAACAGCATAGACCTTTCCACTGTCGCCGACTCTATCTGAGAAATGTTTTGTATATCTGGCGGGACCGCAACCGTAATCCACAAGCGTCATACCCTCTTTTATCTCAAACCACCCCACTCTGTCTGTCACATACTTGGGCATGAACACATCCATCACCCTCATCACAAATGTCATCATCTTAAATCCAATGTCTGGCATATTCTCAAACACACCCGTTTTTTTCATTGTTTCAGCCATATCAACACTCCTTATTATTGCAGATTATTTGCATCAACAGGTTTGACACTGAATCGAGCATTTTGTTTAAGCATTATTCCCTTAACACATACACTCAGGTTTCATAAATAAACTGCAAGTCTCTCCCTTATCACCCCCGGAGGAGATACCCCTCATTATTCCTGATTTGACCAGAAATTCAGGGTAAAAAAACAGGTAGCGTTTGAGATATTTGAAAAATTTATTTATGGACAGATGTGTTAGAGAATTACACTGGATTCGCGCTTTCGCGGGAATGACGTAGAGGAAAACTGGGATGACTGGGATGGTGATACCACTTTAGGGGAAGAGAGGAGTGGTGGAGAACTTATTGTGTGTATCAGGTGCATAATGCCCTTTTGTTTTAACAGAATGATTACCTGGTTTGAATTGAGGAACAATGCCAATAAGAGATAATAGTACATGATCAAAGATGGAAGGGGGTGAGTGTGTTGTATAGATATAAGGGTAATCATAAGTATGAGAATAAGTGTAGGTATAGCTTGTATGCGTATAGGGTGGTTGTATCATTTTTGTTGGCTGTTGTGGTGTGTATTGTGTTTGGGTTGGGGAGTACTCAGGCTGTGTTGGGTCCTGTGCATGTGGAGTTGAATATCACGGGGGAGAGGTTGGGTCATGCTAGGGCAAACACTCCAACGGCTTTCAAGATATACATGCGTGTTAATGAAGATATTCATACACATGATTGGGTGAAGGTGTGGTTTCCCACACAAGAGGCTTCTGACGACTGGGATGATGTGTGCGGTGAGGAGTTTGTGATAAAGGGATATGATGAGAGTCCAAGGTTTGTTCCTAATGAGAAGTACTTCGAGAAGTATGACAATCCAGAAGAGGAGAGGGTTGGGAAGCTTTATGAGATATTGGATGAACATGAAGTTACTACTGATTTCTTTGATTGTTCTGAACTCTGTAATAATGGTCAACCGTGTCGACTCGTTGAAGACCCATCGGGATTGGGTTGCTGGATAATGGGGACTGTTTTGCCGACACTGCCAAGGGACAGATCGGATAGGAAGGTAATAACTATGAAATATGTTCATGCTTGTTCACCAGGTTACAACCCTTGCTCTGAATGTATGGCGTATCCAATCATGATACAGGATGAAAAAAGATGTTTATTCCAGCTACGTTCACCAGTACATGTAGAAGCTTGGAGACAGGGGTACAATCCAATTGATCTGAACGTGTCTAAAATTCTAGGTATCATCTCCCCCGCCACACCTGGCAGATACAAGATCCGCGTTGCCACTGAACCTGAACCAACACCCGTTGAATCAGACGCCTTTGTTCTGCCCTGTTCGCAGATAACCAAACCAACTGTAGATGGATACTACAACTGTGAAAACAACAGACTGTCCTTTGATTCTCGTTTTACAGTGGGTGAGGGTGGTGCATTAGACGCTAGAGCATCGACAATCACATTCACCATTCCCAAGTGGTTGGATGTCAGTGAGGGCAATAAATCAGTTGTTGTGTATGTCAACGGAAGACAGTGTTCAAGCAAGTTGAATAAACTGAATGGGGATGTGTTCACTGTGGTTACTCCTGTAGATGTTGATCCATTAGAGGAGATTGACATATCAATTGTCTCTCTGACTAAGCAGTATGATATTGGGTCAGGCACTATAAGCATTGGGTTTATGACCAGTTCAGAGCCTGAGATGATTGAGTCAAAGCCATTCATCATTGACAGGAGCTATGAGTCAAGCCTGATTAAGTCGCTAAAGATAGACAGCCTGAAGTATGGAGATACGTTTGCCTGTAGCTTCATCCTTGATGCCAGGGAGATGGATATTGATCTGAACACGACATTCAGGTTGGTTTTACCCCCTGGGATGAGGATACCTGAGGATGTTGTACCTGGTCATTTCCTGATAAACAAGTGTTCACCAAAGGACCTTAAGCGTCTCTCTTCGGTGGCTGTATCATTCAAACTAAGCGAACACGCCAGATTGGGGGAGTATCAACTGCGCTCCATTCGATTTGTCATCTCACCACATGCCGGTATCAGGAACCCAAACATAATAGGTCTTGCAACCATCAAGCTATCCATAGGTGGTGGTCTGTTCATCCGCTCCGAACCGATTCACTTCATTGATTGATTTCTTTATGTGTGGACTTAATTGCTGGGCGGTCTCCACACGCATCTGAATCCGACCTTGCACTGTACATGATCGGGGTTGGGTCCGTAACCCATGGCAATGCTGTATATACCACCTGTTGAGTCACCGTGCATGCAACTGCATCCACGCATGGCAACGCCTGCTGTCCTGTCCTTTGTCGTTGGGTGGAATCTACCAAGGCGGTTGTAGTTGGTGTACTTGTCAGCCTTGATGCCAAACATATCATCACCCTCTGGGTAGTAGTTTTCACCCGTGTACCTTGAGGTGTCTGTTATGTCTGGATTGAGGCTTTGGATGTCTTCTGCTTTCATCACCTCGCTGAATGTGTTGCAGGCGTTAATCTCCAGATAATTCTCGTCGATCTTGCCATCTATGCGCGCCCTGTCCTCTGCCCATTCCACATACCAGTCAGTCCACTCCCAGACATTGCCTGAGAAATCCCATATGACCTCACTGTTGGAGAGGTAGTGTGTCCTTCGGTATTCGTTCCAACGGTTCTTATCCAAATCTGGTTTGGGGACATCACCAAACACCCCAGCTTTGTATGATTTGTAGCCATAACAGCCCTGCTCATCGTCATCGCTTGCTTCAATTACACCCTCGCCATAGTACGTCATCCCCTGACCAACACCGATCCTTGCGCCTGTGCCACGGTTGCCGTATCGGCAGACATTGCCAACGTTTAGCCTGGCGTCACTCCTTCCCGCCTTGTGAGTTTGGTAGTCACTCCAGTTCCTCTCAACCGATTCGATGTTGTGCGCTATGGTCATCCATTCGTCGTTTGTTATTAGAGAGTAACCTTCCCCAAGTGCTTCGCATGCCTTCTTTGCCTCCACCTGAGTCAGCCCTGTCCACGGTGTCCCATCTGGTCTCGATTCCGCCACGTAACTTTCATTGTATCCAACGTCACCCTTATCCATACCCTCTATCTTCATCTCATATTTTGAGACATAGAATGGTTCTGTTATGCCAAACTTCGGATTGGGTGATACGTTTATAAAGCCTAGTGGTGGCAAATCTTCCCTCTCAATAGATTCCTGAGCCAAGTCCCAACTGTCTTTGAAACGATCCATGAGTTTGGAGCTAACACTAATATCAGCAAGTTCTACATAAATCCCATCTTCGCTTGAGGGAATGGTTAGAGTCGTTTTGTTGTCTATCACACAGAAGGAGACTTTGTTGTCAGTCCATCGAACATCAACCCCGCCGATTTCAAGTTTCTCTTCATCGAATGGAATATCTGGATGTGACAGAATATGAATCTGTGGACATGTTTTGCTTGCTTCAATTACAGACGCTTGAATTCCAGTCATCTCTGTCGACAGTTGAATGAGGACAGATTCATCCGCTGATTCAATCAGTTTCAGACATCTGTTGTAACCCATATCGTCAAAATAAATGTCTGGTGTTTCCTGGGATATTGTGACCGTCTTTGTCTGTCCATCCCATCCGACTTCAGCTCCCATTGACTCAGTAATAAACCGAATGGGAACCATCGTCCGACCGTTGATTATTATGGGTGGTGAATCCAGTTGAGTCGAAACACCATTAACATATGCCGTTTCATTATCTATCTGAAGCGATATTTCTGATATGCCTGCAGACAATGATAAAACTGGTAACAAGGCGAAAACTACAAGCCAAAGGAAAAGTTTCTTTCTCATATGTTTATTCTAATGACAAAGATGATTTGTGGCAACCGCCGGAATGAAGGCTATCTCAGGAACTCTACAACGATAGAGTCCTCATGAATGAATGCCTTTTGTGGTCTCAACTGCCTCATGAGATGACCAGCTGGTGAAGTGGCAATCTTTGAACCGATCTTTATCTGAACTGGCTCAAAGTCGAGAGCTACAATATATGCATTTTTATCACCGTTTGATCCTGCTTCGACTCTGCCTTTGATTATCCCATAAACTATAACGTTTTCACCAGCCTTTACCTCAGCGCCTGGATTGACATCACCGATAATAATTATAGTTCCATCAGATTCTGCGTACTGTCCCGCTCTTAGAGTGTGCTTGATAACCTTGCATTCATTGATATTAGGTTTCTTGGATTGTCTTTCTGGTTCCTGGATAGTGGTCTGCTTTTTTTCTTCCCTTATATCTGGATTATCCTCTTGTGTAAGTGGTGGATTGTCTGTGCATATCGAGACACCGTATTTGTAATTCAGTACAGAGGACAGGTAGTTGAACTCCAAAGATGTAAAGTGGCGATTCTTAAGGTTTATTGTCAGAGTACCTTGCGATAGGAAGTCCTTGTTTTGTCTTATGCGTTTTTCCAGCATATTGAAGACCGTCATCATCCTGAACTGATCATCCAACAAAACGACAGCCCCCCTGGAACCACCCTTTATTAACACTGCAGACTCAGGCGTTTTTCTCCTTGGCATGTCGGTATTCTACACAAATCCTTTTTCGAAAGCAAGCCTAATCAACTCGAATGTGACAGTCAGTGGTAAACCCATTACGTTGCTTAATTCACCCTTAATGCTTCTGGCTAATCTGTACCCATATTCCTGAATGCCATATGCCCCCGCCTTGTCGGTGACATTCACATGGTGGAGATACTTATCAATATCGTGATCTGTCAGTTCAACGAATTCAACCATACTGACAGCTGTTCGAATCTCAATCGCTTGATTACCGAAAGACATGGCTACACCGCTGACCACTCTATGTGTCTTGCTAGACAGTCTAATCAGTATCTCTCGAGCGTGGTTAATATCCGATGGTTTCTCTATCTGTTTTCCTTCAAGATCGACAACTGTATCACCTGTGAGGACAGGTGTGTTTGGATATAAAGCTGACGCTTTCTTGGCTTTGATTCTTGCATTTTCTGTGACGGTATCATGTGGAGTATTCAGTGATACCTCATGAGCATCTACTGATATTGATTCAAATGGAATTCCCAATAGAGAGAGAAGGGATACTCTTCTTGGTGATTTCGAGGCAAGTATTATCTTTGCTTTGTCCACTATTAGATATCTTCGATGATCTGGAGATTCTCGCCACAGCGAGTGCATCGACCGTTGACTGTGAGTTTCTCAGTTACAGAGTATCCATCTCTTTCGATTACAATTGAATGACAATTCGGGCAGTAGGTAGAAGAGCCAGAAGGACTTTTGATATTGCCGATATAAACATAGGACAGTCCAACGTCAAGACCTATTCTGTATGCCTTTTGAAGCACTGAAAGATCTGTGGGCATCAGATGTGTAAACCGAAGGGCTGGATAGAAGCGTGTAACATGCCATGGAATCCTGGGACCCAGATGGTCTCGAATCCACATTGCGATCGAATTCAATTCTTCATCGGAATCGTTGATAGTGGGGATAATGTTTGTGATGCATTCGGTGTGGGCACCCCATCTGTCTCTAGCATAGATGATACTTTCGAGTATGTCCTCTGGATCGATATCCTGAACACCAATGTGTGATAGCGTACTTTCAGACATGCCCTTTATATCAACTGCTGAGGCGTCTGTATACGGCCCTATGTAATCGAGTGCTTCCCGAGTAAATGTTCCATTCGTAACGATTACAGTGTATAAATCCTTACCCTTTGCCAATCTAAATGTATCGCGGATATACTCTGGCCACAAAGCGGGTTCATTGTAGGTGAAGGCGATGCCTCTTGCATCCTTGCTAACTGCATCATTGACAATTTCGTCTGGAGAAACCATATCCTGCAGTTTAAGGTTGGGTACGATATGCGCTATGTGGTAGTTCTGACACATTCCACATCGAAAGTTGCACCCCCAACCCCCAACTGAGTAAACGATTGTGCCAGGATGAAAATGATAAAGCGGTTTTTTTTCAATTGGGTCAAGAGAACCTCCACCGGCTATGTGCCCCCATGTTGATGAATATAACACTCCATCAAAGTTCTCCCTTGTATTGCAGTAACCATTCCTCCCTGGTGAAATGATGCATCGCCTATGACAGGCGATGCATCTGACATTTTTCTTATTCTCAGGTAGCCAAAGTTCGGCTTTCTTCATCAATTACCAATATACTCAGAAATCGATCTTGCCGCAACCTTTCCTGCGCCCATGGCTTCAATTACCGTTGCCGCGCCAGTCAAAGCGTCTCCACCCGTGAAAACGCCTGGATAACTAGTCATCAGTTTATCATTGGTTTCATAGGTTCCCCATCGTGTGGTCTTGAGTTCAGGGGTAACAGATGGGATTAGTGGGTTGGGTGATGTACCCAGAGCAATGACAACTGTATCGACTTCCTCTATGAATTCCGAACCCTTAATTGGAATGGGTCTTCGTCTGCCTGAGTCATCTGGCTCTCCCAGCTCCATCTTTATGAGTTCAATAGCCTTAACAAAGTTCTTTTCGTTTGTGATTATGCGTGTTGGGTTGGTCAGCCAGTTGAAATCAACACCTTCCTCTTCAGCGTGATGGTGCTCTTCCTGTCTGGCTGTCATCTCTTTTATTGATCTTCGATATATTATCATTGCCTTGTCTGCTCCCAATCTGAGTGCAGACCTGACGGAGTCCATAGCAACATTACCGCAACCAACAACAGCAACACGCTTGCCTTTCCAGACGGGAGTGTCAAACTCAGGAAATCTCTTTGCATTCATGAGATTGATTCTGGTTAGGTATTCATTGGCAGAGAATACGCCATTGGCGTTTATGCCGGGAATATTGATGAATGAGGGCAACCCTGCACCAGTACCCAGGAAGACAGCTGAGTAACCGTTTTCAAACAGCTCCTTAATTGAAAGTATCTTACCGATGATCTGGTTGTAACGGATATCCACACCAAGACTCTTCACATATTCAACCTCTGCGTTTATGGTAGCCCTTGGGAGTCTGAAGGGAGGTATGCCATATGCCAAAACGCCACCGGGTTTGTGTAGCGCTTCAAAGATCGTGATATCATAGCCCATCCTTGCAAGGTCACCGGCGCATGTCAAACCAGCAGGTCCAGATCCAACAACCGCTACCTTCTTACCTTTAGATGGTTCACATTTTGGAAGACCGACTGAACATGCGTCGTCATTCTTGTGTTTAAGCTCCCAGTCTGCAATATACCTTTCGAGTTTCCCGATGTTGATCGGATCACCCATCTTACCCATGGTGCATTTTGCCTCACATTGTGATTCCTGTGGACATACTCGACCACAGATACCAGGGAGATTATTTTTTTCTTTGTTCTTTGTGATTGCCCCCGCCATGTCATCGTTTGCGATCATCTCAATGAATTCACGTATGGGCACCTCAACGGGGCATCCGCTCACGCAGGGTTCATTTTTACACTGGATGCAACGCTTTGCCTCTTCGACAGCCTGTTCATGAGTGTAACCGCAGTTGACCTCATCAAATGTCCTTGCTCTTTCCTTTGGGGGTAGTTCGGTTGTGGGGATTCTTTCTTTTTTTATTTCTCGTGGCATGTGCATCCTCCTTCGCCATTGCAATCACAGCTGTGTTCTTTCCATTCGTCAAATGATCGAGATTCCTCTCCCTTAAACGCTGAGATTCTACCCATAAGTTCATCGAAATCCACGTCGTGCCCATTGAAGTCGGGTCCATCAACACAGGCAAATTTAGTCTCGCCGCCCACCGTCACTCTACATGCTCCGCACATACCGGTACCATCTACCATTATTGGGTTCAACGAAACAAATGTAGGGATACCGTATGGTTTTGTGGCTTTTGAAACCTCACGCATCATGATTACGGGACCGACACAGAACACAACATCTATTGGTCTACCTGCCTTCATCATGTCAACCAGCGGATTGAGGACCAGACCCTTCCTGCCATAACTACCATCATCGGTGGTGACTATAAGCTTATCTGAAGCTTCATTCATCTCTTTCTCGAAGAAAAGAAGGTCATGGTTTCGGGAACCTATGATAGAAGTGACGTTTACACCCTCACCCTTGAGTCCGCGAGCTATCGGATGAATCTCGGCTATACCTACGCCACCAGCCACGCATACAGCGTTCTTGAAACCATTGAGATGTGACGCAGAACCAAGTGGACCAACCAAATCATTCACGTTGTCACCAGCCTCTTTACAATGAAGTTTGTTAGTCGTGGTACCAACCGATTGTACAACAATCGTGACCGTGCCTTTGGACGGATTCGAGTCAGCGATTGTGAGAGGTATCCTCTCACCCTTGTCATCAACTCGAATGATCACAAACTGACCTGGCTTTGCCTTCTTTGCTATTCCCGGGGCGAGGAAGACATATTTACAGATCCTGTCAGCAAGATCCTCCTTTGAAATTATGGTATACATGTGATGTATCCCCTTTCACTTTGATGTCTTGCTAATGAAGTCTATACACGCATATTTTCATGTAAAGGAAATTTCAGTGGTGTGGTTAAAATACTGGTATACAATATATGTAGACTTCTATTCAGCGTGATTCAGTTGTTTTAGTTAGATTTAAATTATACCATTATTGAATTGTTTCACACGTAAATTAGAATCTTAGCATGAACAAGAAAATCACTTATGTTTTGCTTGTGCTGTTCTTTTTGGTTTGGATTAGTTTGTCGGGAGTAAGTACCACTCTCTCAGATAACACAGACGATGATGAATACCTCAAATTAACTACAATCATGATTGATTTTCCTGATAAACCTCACTTCAAATCAGTTGATGAAATATGGAAAAACACATACGGCACCGAATGTGAGTCGGTACACAAGTTTTGGAATCTAGCTTCATCGGGAAAGCAGGGTGTCCGACCCGGCGACTATCAGCCTGATAAATGGTTCAGAGCCTCTAAAGACATTAATTATTATGCCCAGGATACCGAAGATGATATGAATATCCATATGAGAGAGTTAGTGAGAGAGATATTTGATCAAGCAGTAGTAGATGGGTTAGAAGTGGATATGACAGACGGTTACTCATACCCTGGTCTTGAGGATAGGATACTGTGGTTGAATAACCCAACTATTTGTTTTGTCGTTGCTGGACAGGCCGAGGGATACACTAACTTTCCACAACAAGATAGATTTTGGCCGGTGAGGTGGAATCTAGATATATCAGATGAAACTAACGATAAGAAAATACTGCTGAGCTTCGTATTGGTTACAGAGGATATGAGTTATTATGGAGGTTGGTCAAAGGTTCTTTCTCATGAGGTGGGGCACCTTTATGGCTTGGCAGATCTCTACGACTACGATTGCGGTGGTCCTTATAAGGACATGGAAGAATGCGATTTCCCTTTCACGTATTATGATATTATGGTAGCCAGACATGGTGGACAGGGATTAACTGGACTGCATCGAGAGATGCTTGGTTGGATTGAACCAGAAGTCATTGAGGGTGTTGGTTCCTACGAACTCACCCTTCCACCCGTAACAACCAATGACAAAAGTGCTTATATAAAAGTTCCAATTGCTGGAACCAAGGAAATACTTGGAATAGAGTACCGTACTCAAACTGGCATTGACGCATTCTGGGAAGGAATACCCTCTGAGGGTGTCATCGTCTACAGGATAAATGAACGCTCGTCTTATTGGGATAATACTGACAGGCAGAGAATCGGAGAAAGGTATGTTGAGCTCTACAACCCTCGTCATGCCGAATGGCATGATAATCCCTGCTATACATCAGATGATATATCTGTGGTAGGACCAGACACAAACCCATCCACAAAACCTCGATTTAATAACCATACAGAGGAAGTAACGATAACCGTCCTTTCTGAGTATAGTGATGAAGCAAAGATTAGAGTTGATATTGAACCTAGGGATCATCTTAATATTAAATCACCTGAGCGTGTTCTTGCCGGGCATCTTCACAATAGAAGCATTGAGTTGACAATTGAAAACCCTCTGGACAGGATGTTAGAAATAGACGGAGAGATCTTGGATTATCCAATCGAGCTTGGACCAAACGAGAAACAAACTATAACAACAAATGTGAGAATTCCTGAGAAACACTATGGCTGTTACAACTTTCCACTTTCAATTGATTTCACATTTGAAGACACTGAGTTTAGCTCTGTTATCATACTTGATAACATTCTCGCTCAGCTTGATTTCAATTGGAATGGGATAATTGAATTATCTGAAATCGATGCTATATTCGAGCAGTTGGGTGATACTACTGCGGACAGCCCATTTGATGTAGATGAGAATGGAATAATAGATATGAGAGATGTTGTTATAATAGCGAGGTATGTAGGATTCGATTACGATTAAAGAAACTCTTTCTAATTGCACTGGTTTTAACGCTACTCATTTTGCCTGCAAACGGAGCAATGAAGGCGAGTGGCAGACTTGATCTCGAAGAACTTTTCATGGTTACCGGGGGCATGATCGTTGACTGGGATTACTACATCCATGAGCAGTATTCAGGAATAGCCCAGGGTACACTAATGCCAGACACACAAACAGATGAACCCATCTGGTCATGCCAGGGATGCCTTAATGGGTATTGTTTCATGGGCACTGGAGGTCCGGTTAAGCCACTTGACGGTGAATCTATTGATTGCAGGATGAGATTATTCATACCGTCAGAGTTGGATATTGGCTCACAGGTAAGTCTTGGCATGGATGTTACTGTTGATGGTAAAGTCATTTACAGAGCAAAACTTCACCTCGTTTGTGTTCAGCCGGTTGAAGCTTTGTTCCAACTGGATAATGAAACAATCAGGGTCAAAGAGATGGCAACTTCTGGTTGTGTACCTACTCATGCACTTTCAGAAAAAAACATTGTGTCACCAGCCGCACCACAGATCAGGAATGATAGGATGATGATACCATTTAGGAAACTGGGTGAGATTATTGGAGCTGATGTCCAATGGAACTCAACAACGTTTGAAGCTTCATACCAGCTCGGACCAAAACGCATCATACTCAGAAAAGGCATTCCGACAGCAAGAGTAGTAATGACAGAATATGACTATAGGGTTGAGATGGATACAGCCCCAGACATCATTGGCGGAAGCATGATGGTCCCGCTGAGATTTGTAACTGATATAATCGGTGGTGATGTTATCTGGGATAATCCAACGAAAACTGCTATAATCAACTTCCCTGTTTGTCATTGATATCTGTTTTTCGCTATGGACGATCATAATAATACAAGAACAACAAGGCAAAAGAGAACTATACTAGAGATTATCCAAGGAACCGATACTCACCCAACTGCTGATTGGATATATGATGAAGCTGTTAGAAGGGATATAAAGATCAGCAAATCAACCATTTACAGGAATCTGAGTATCCTAGTACAAGAGAAAAGGGTACTGCGTTTGGACGTAATCAACGCGGCGTCTCACTATGATGGTAATATTGAGAAACACGCCCATCTTGCATGTACCAGATGTGGGAAGTTGGTTGATCTGATGGGTGTTAATATGGATATAGACGAAAGTCGTTTATCCAAAGGCACTGGCTATATTATATCCTCGGCTAGTTTGATAATATATGGAATCTGTCCTGATTGCCAAAGATCAATGTAAAAAATATCGGCACCAGAATCCACCTCACTACTCAGATGTAACCCAATTATTATTTATAACAGAACCTTTGCACCTATTAGATTCCTTGCAGAGAACTTTGGATGCCAGACACATTGGGATGCAGAGAGTAAGGAAATAACACTTACGTATAAACCTTAGAGGTTATGTAGTAAGAAACACTGAATTCTAAATTACACCTACAGAAAAAAATGGTAATATGAAGTAATCATACCCCTCCCGTATAAAGGTACACCTTAGCTACTATAACATTTTTAGTCTTCAGATTGACAAGGTGTTGCTGTGTGGAAGGTGTTGGGGAGGGTGTAATTACTTTACTGATACTGAGTAAAACTCCCAACCTCACCCTTCACACTAGCATAATTGATATACACTGATGGAGTGCCAACCTGTATGTCTGTAATGGGTTACATATACAAGAAGGGTCCAGACTAGATAAACGGTCTCTCTCTAAATTCTTTCAGAAGTATAGCATACACATATCATACTTTCTCAAGTTGAATCCCCATTT
>CAZTGD010000039.1:0-16810 GCA_964613055.1 uncultured Caldisericales bacterium
TGAGAAGTCTGTTTGTTGTGGAGCTGGCGGAGACATGCTCATGACCAATCCCGAGATGGCAGAATCGATAGGTCAGAAGCGAGCCAGAAGTCTTGCTGAGTATGCCAGTGTTGTTATGACCGCGTGCCCTGCATGTAAGAAACAACTGAAGGACACAGCCAAAAGGGCTGGTGTTGACTTGAAATCACAAGATATTATTGAGCTCGTGGCAAAACAACTGCCAAAAACCCGAAAAGAAGAAAACTGAAGAATAGTTAACTAGAATTCAATCAGGGGGCTAGATTTTTGCAATCACATCTCCTGGGTGAAGATAGAGAAAAACCCCGCCCGAAAGGGCGGGGTTTTTCTGTTGTAGTTAGTTAATTATTTACAACTACGGGATAAACCTGAACGTAGCATTCCTTGTGAGTGAATCATAGTCAACTGAGTTCTGACCTGTCTGTTCGACAGTCTTACCAACAACTGCCTCTATAATGCTTCTCATTGGAACCATCGTCCTATCCTTGTTGACTGATTTGAAGTGAGATGCATATGGATAGTTGGAGATATATGGTGGATTCTCAAGCACATAGTCCTCAACTGTCTGCTGACCTGTGGGTGTTGTTCTGGTAACTCTGAAGTCATTTTGCCCAATAACAGTTTGTAGAACGTCTTTGTTACCATTGGATCTTGTTATGGTTATGGTGATCATCTTTGTATTGCCATCATATACAACAGTGCCTCCAAGAAGTTTCTCACCAAGGTCTCTTAAACCCACATATGTTCTACCTTCAAATATCTCTGGCACCGTATTGAGTTTGACCTGAGAGGTTGTGCCATCCTTTGTCAGTGTTGCGTATGGTTGAGTAGTATCAATGTTGAGTATCATCTCTGTCTGATAGGAACCATAAGCCCTAATGGTCTCCTCGGCCTCGTTGCCATTGTTGTCAACAGCTTTGACTATGAATTCGTTTGTACCCTTGTTGACATTGACGGTTGCCACCCAGTTACCCTGACCATCCGATGTGGCTGGAACACCATTGACGGAAACGGTTGCAATCCCCTCAGAGTCACTGACACTTACCTTGATCTGGCCTGTACCCACGAGTGCGGTCTCACCGTCTTTGATACCAGAGTCTGGTGATGAAGTGACGGTTGGTGGGGTGGAATCCTTTGCTCCAATTTGAACCTGAGCGGTTGCCGTCAGTCCAGCGGCTTCGATCATTATGATTGCTGTCTGCCCATCCATCCCTGTAGCTGTGAATGTAGCTGTCGAGCCAGATGGTGTGAGTGTACCAACACCAGCAGGGGTTACTGACCAGTTGAAGTTCATCCCAGGTATCGCCGCGCCTGCTGTATTGTAAGCCACCGCTGTAAACAGCTGAGTATCGCCTCTGGCTACCTTGGTCAAGCCAGACGGATTTATCTCTATCCTGGATATCTCAACAATATTGACTATAGCCATTCCAGTGACACTACCCGATTGGGCTGTGATAATTGCAGTTCCTGGGCTCGATGCGACAAACAATCCGTTTGAGCTGATGGTACCCATTGTTGATGGTTGCACCATCCAAGTGAAACTAGCACCCTGGACCTCGAATCCATTCTGATCAAGCGCTTTGGCTGTGAACTGCTGTGTCTGACCAATCTTCATTGTTGCGTTTGCAGGTGTTACCTTGACCGATGTGATGTTGCCGGCTGTCTGGACAGTTACAGTTGCTGTTCCACACACTCCAGCTGAGCATGCTTTTACAGTTCCCGTACCAGAGATGTTGCCAGCTGTGAATGTACCATCAGATGTGAATGTACCCAAACCCGCTGGTTCGATTGACCAATTGATCGGGATACTCATGGGATTTCCAATATCATCATACGCCTGTGCCGTGAACTGCTTTTGAGAGCCAGAGGCAACAATGGCAGATGGTGGGTTGACTGTTATTCTGGATGGTCTGGACACTATGGACACGGTTGTCATGCCCTCTTTACCGTGCGCTCTGGCGAACACATGGCATGTGCTTCCCGCATCAACCGGTGCAGTGTATAGACCTGCCTGATTTATGGAACCACAATCAGACGCCCATGTAAATTCAACGCCTGGAATCTGTGCACCGTTTGCCTTGAAGGCTGTTGCTGTGAATTGCTGCAATGTTCCAGGTGAAAGTGCCAATGTCGGTCCTGGTGAGATAACAATCCTGTCAACCTCAACTGGAGGACCTGTGTTGATATCCACGCACCTACAGATTGACGGGTCGTCCTGAAGGTAAACCTTAATTCTTGTAACTCCAGGTGTTGCCGACAGATTGAGTACGACTGATGCCAGACCCTGATCGTTTGTTTGCACAAGATTGGATGAACTGAATGTAGATGGTGGATTCACTGTGTCGTCTATCTGGAAGCGTATGTAAACACCCGAAATGCCATTTGATCCGTCAGTCAGTTGTGCCGCGATTGACATGACCTGGCCTGCAGTACCTGCGGCGTCCTTGCAGTCACATGGTGGATCATTTGGTTGTTGTGGAGGTACTTGAGGCGAGATGATCTTAAGCTTCATGTTCTCACTGGTGGTATCGGCTGTTATCTCGTATGGACTTGAGAGTATTGGTGTCTGTTCCTGAGATGTAGATACCCAGAGCTGATATGAACCTGCCTTTGGCGGATTCCTGACAGCGCCAGCATCTGCAGAAAAATTCCTACCTGGTTTGTTGAGTGTAACAACTACATCAGGTGTTGAGGTATCATTGTCTTGGTCAACAGCAATATCGATAGGTGTTGTAAACACCAATTGGTGTCCATTCGGTCCAGAGGTCACCTTTATCTGTGGAGAAGATGAAAGGTTGACAGCTTTATAGATAGTATAGGAATCGGGAAGAACATGTGGAGAACATTTGGCAGTTTTTACGCTGGAATGAGTTGCCTCTACAAGTGATTCCCCTACTACCGTTTCATAGCTGTCATAATCAGCTGTAATCACATCACCCTCTTTGACAACATGACTTTCAAACCTCACCTCACCCTTTTCATAGTTTATGAAATAATCCACACCTTCTTTTAATAGATATGCACTATCAGGCGATATGCTCGGAGCTCTCCATATGCTTAGACAGTATCTTGATGGATCAATGCTGGGTTCAACAACAGGTTTGTGCATAAACTTCCCAACGCCCTGATTGAAGTCCACATACAACTGCTCATCTTGATGTCCTACTGTTTTGCACGGATCGCTACTGGGTCCAAGAGAGTGCTTACCAGGTGAATGTTTGTAATCTGCAAGTACAATATCGTCTGGCGATAAAGCTTTATTGAACTTGATTAAACCAGACTCAAGATCGATCTCATAGTCTGAACATTTAGCTTCAACGAGTTCAGTTTTCACACCATCCCTTATCCTCCAGAGTTTGATAAATGATGCATTGTATGACTCAGGAAGAGTTCCTTCCGAGGTTGGTGTTCCAAAATCAATATACTCACAACCGGGTGTTGCGACACTGGCTACAAATGAATGCTCAGGGAAGAAGTTTGGGTTCCTTGATCTATAGATATTATAGAATCTAGCGTATGGTATTGGATCCCAGTATATTCGCAAGGTGTTGTAACCGCTACCCTGATTTAAATTAATTTCCAAAGGTTCACTTGGTTGTCCTTCACCAATTATGTTTTCCGGAGTAATTCTATAATACCATGTTCCTGAATCCTGAAGATTTGTCTTAAATGGCATTTTAAAGTAATCTGCTTTGAAATCTACATTAGGTCTTGGTGGTTCCAAAGTAGGTAGTATTGAAATTCCTTTTTTTGGACTTAACTCAACGAAATCTTGCCCAGCAGAGGCATATGGAACTATAACCTTGTCCTCTATTTTAAAGAATCCTTTTGTCAAAGTCGCACCATAATGTCTGTCTTGATACTGTGAACTCGTTTTTGAATTGGATAATGGTCTTGGCACCTCGTAAGTAGCTTTGAGTGCTTGACCAAAAGAAGTAACACCAACTGCATCTAGTCGAATGTCATCTATCGATATTTGTCTATTTTGATCCACATCAACATATATAAATTCGTGTGGATCAAAATGATTAGGTCCAGAAATAAAACTAGGTTGTAATGCATATTGGTCGGTGTGCATATAGACATCAGGTACTGGGAATAATGGTAAAGGTCTCCAAGCACGGGGATCGTTAATTGCTGGGTTCCTTAACCTTACATCACCATCTAAACCTACAACAGTAGAATTTGCAAAGTAGTTAACTCTTCCTGGTGAACCCGGTATTGGTGGAGTTATTGGATTAACTATACCAAAGTAATGAAACACATCCGATAGCCTATCATCACCAACCGTAATTCTATCATCCTTATCATTATCTCTGTATACAAAGAAATCTTGAATCATATTCATTCTGGGATCCGGAGTCAAACCGGTTGGGTGAGGTTCTATATAGTGTTCATCAACATAAGTTCCCTCATCAAAGTTATCAAAGCTTGCTGTTGTGTTCTTTTTCCATAGTGGATTACAATAGTAGTTAGGTATATTAATTTCGTCTGCATTGTTTGTTGGTGGTCCAGGTAGAGTGTTAACAGTTATCCTTTCAGGACCAATCCCTGTTACTGGATGTGAGTTGAAACGGACTATTGAATAATTTAAATCAACATCTCCAACTTCAACTTGAGAACCCGCCCTATATGCAGACAGCAACCAACCGGATAATCTTTCATAGCCTACTTTAACATTGTCACCAAAAAAATTAGGATTATTTGTGGCATTTCTATATATCGGTTCACCTGGGTCATACTCCTGATCAGCTGATAGGTCTAAGTAGCCCTCTTCAAGCCCAGTTGCAAGATTGAATTCCACAAGTCTTTGTCCTACGTCTGCATCTCCTACCTGCACAACAGAGCCGACCGGATAGAACTCCACCTCACCACCATAACCATTATCTCTTACCCAGGAAACTGCTGTCTCTCTTACATCACCAGCATCTACTGTGTAGTCATATGATGGCCCTATATCTCTATATATGTATTCACCTGGATCATACATATTATTCTTTAGTAGATTTCCCCCAGTTCCGTCAAGGTATCTATATGGAACTCCAGCTGTGGCTGCATCGTAGAATCTTTCAAGCGAAAAACCCCCTCCTCCTGAAACGTTAGCTGGATTTGTCCCAACATCAGGATCTTTGGCTCCAACAAGACTTCCAGCTAACAGTTCGGGCATTCCGGTTAGCATGATATCCGGAGTATCTGCGATCCCATTCATATTTACATCATCGAAGAGAAAGTCGCCTTCTGTATATATGCCATCACCATCCATATCCAAAAACATCAGGTTGATAATCATAAGCGGATTAATCGGGAAACTTGGAAGTGGAGTATCTTGAGAGCAACCTCCACAATCACCATCGTTTGGTGCAACAAAGGAGTTCTGTCGAGCATCCAACTCACCTAAATTAGGTCCATCATCTGTGTTAGCAGGTGCTCCCGCATTTAATACATCATGTATAACCATCAATCTTCTATCGCCAGGTGAAATCCGACCAGCGCCTGCCGCACCACCCATACGTTGATCTCTGTCTTCGTACAACCACTCACCTGGATCAAATATACCATTGTTATTTCTTGAATCACCATCAGGAAACGATCTATCATAGAAACTGATCCATGCTGGATTTAATGGCATAGGGAAACCATCATAATCAGCATCAGGGTCTGCCGAAATTGAATATGGTTTATATTTATCCTGGGATAAAGTAGTGTAATCATCAGCTCTGTCAGGTGTATAATAATACGTAGCTATTACCTGATCGCCTTCTTGTAGTGGATCGATAAACTCTATTTCACCGGTGTCATAGTCAAGCACATAGTCGGCGTCAATCAGTTTCTGAGGATTGACTGAGATCACAGCAGACGATACATATTCGGGCACCATGGTATCCTTTGGGAGTGTTATGGAGATAGAGTCCTGATTTGCAGAAAGTGGCCTTGTTACATTGAATGAAATGTGGTATGAGGCTAGTTTTCCTGCTGTAGTTGGATACGGGACGACCTTTACCGTTCTCACATCGGCGTTCGTCGCCGGCACAACGGTCAAAGACATCATCAAACAGACTGTCAATACGATTACAAGTAAACGCTTCATGTTACTTGCTCCTTTCACAAACTGGCAACACGGTTGTGTTGCAATCCATTCTATACTCGTTTGTTACGCTTGAAACTACATTATATTTCATTGCCAGGTTCAAGCTCCTTAAGATTTATATTGTATTCCTGTATCTTAGTGTACAACGACCTCCTAGGTATTCCAAGCATCTTGGCGGCCTTTGTTCGATTGCCTTTTGATTCCTTCAACGCCCGTTTTATGAGACCCGCTTCTAGTTCTCCAACTGCATCGTGCAGTCTTGGCAACTCGCCCTTGCTTTCAAACATGGGATCTCTGGCTTTGTAACTGACGACAGTATGTGGTAGGTATTCTGGGAGAATAAGGGGTGTGTTTGCAATAATGACAGCTCTGGCAATGGCATTCTCTAACTCTCGAACATTACCGGGCCAGTCATATGCCTTTAAGAGCTTTATCGCTTGAGGTGAAATACCAGCTATAACCTTGTCGTATTTATTGCAGTACTTCTTAATGAAGTGATCAATGAGGTCTTCCAGGTCATCCTTGCGCTCTCGAAGCGGGGGCAGGGTAATTGTGACTACATTGAGCCTGTAGTACAAATCCTCCCTGAAGCTTTTGTTTTTAACGAGTGTCTCAAGGTCCTGGTTGGTAGCCGCAAGCACTCTAGCTTCCGAGCTGAGTACATGCTTGCCACCGACACGCTCGAACGATTTATCCTGAAGTACTCTTAGTACCTTCGATTGAAGCTGAAGAGCCATATCACCTATCTCATCAAGGAATATTGTGCCTTCTCCCGCCTGTTCAAACTTGCCCTTGTGTTGAGATACAGCGTCAGTGAATGAACCTTTCTCATGACCAAATAATTCAGATTCAAGCAAACCTTCGGGTATTGCCGCACAGTTGACTGCTACAAAGGGTTTGTCCTTGCGGTCAGAATTCATGAATATCGCTCTGGCTACAACTTCCTTGCCTGTACCGGATTCTCCTCGAATAAGTACGGTTGCATCTGAGGTTGCGATTCGACCGATCGATTTGTAAACCTGTTGCATTGCAGATGAACTACCGATCAACTCTTCAAGCCTATAACCAGCGGTCAATCCAGTCTTGAGGGTGAACACCTCCGCCGTCAGTTCACGTAACTTTAAAGCCTTGCGTATCTGAAGCCTCATCTCCTCAATATCAAAAGGCTTTGTTACGTAATCATATGCGCCTTGCTTCATCGCTTCAATAGCAACATCAGATGAGCCATAAGCAGTCATGAGGATAACCGGTACGTCCAAGCCAGCCTTCTTCATCTTGGAAAACGCTTCAATACCATTCAACTCTGGCATACGAACGTCCATAACAACAGCGTCAGGGTGATCATTCTTGGCCTTTGACAATGCCTGCTTTCCATCAGATGCGAGTATGACTCTCCATCCTTCATCTTCACAGATCTCTCCAAGCAGGTCTCTTATACCCTCTTCGTCGTCTGCTATTAAAACTGTTCGTTTATTTACTGCCGCCATGCACCCCTGCCATTCAGGTATTATTATGCTTATCAAACGAAGTTTAGCAGGTATCAAAATGATTGTCAACCCCTTTAACTAATAACTGTGTGAAAATGTCTCATATAATTGTGTCAAATAATGAACAAATACACTTATAATGGTAATTCGTTTTCATATAATATTATGCCATATATTCAGGTTTATACGGTATTTCATACACAATTATGACCAAAATTATTCTTTAAAAATAAGATTTCAACGAACGTGTTGTCTTATCACAGTAGAGATAATATGATACATATATAGTTATCGAGTGTTTTCATATGCATATCCTATAAAACATGTATTTTATACTGATAACATTGTTATAAGTACTATAATAATGGTATTATAGGTAAATAGCGATCAATCGTTAAATTTAACAAATACCCATAGATAGTAGGTTATTACTATTTTGTGAAGAGATCATGCAATGATGGCTACAAAATGCTGTTTGATTATATTGCTTTTAATACAAGCTTTGATACATATGTGTTTTTATGCGAATAACCGGCAATTATTCAGAAACTATACATCAATATTACCAAAACGCGAGATAATAAAAATCCGGTAATCCCTGTGGATTACAGGATTCTAAACATTATAATTATTCCAATAGAAATAATTGGACTATCGATGAGTCATCACCTCATGATTGAAAATGTGATACGATTAGAGTTTTGGTGGTAGATTCTTATACTTTTGATATCTATGCTCAGTTATTGAGCCTGATATGTTGCTCAACTCAAGCAGATTTTTCTTAATCGCTTTCTTCACAAGCTCCATTGCCTTAATGGGAGATCGATGTGCTCCACCTATAGGTTCATCAATTATCTCATCAATCAGACCCAGTTCAAGCAGATCGGTGGCTGTGAGTTTCAGCATGCTCGAGGTTTCCCTGAATCGTGTCCCGTCTCTGAAGAGAATAGACGCACACCCCTCGGGAGAAATTACAGAGTACATCGAGTTCCTCAACATCAACACCCTGTCACCTACACCTATACCCAAAGCTCCACCAGACCCACCTTCACCGATAATGATGGTGACAATGGGTACCTTAATACCAAACATATCCCGAATATTGGTTGCGATAGCTTCAGCCTGTCCACGCTCTTCAGCTCCAATGCCTGGATATGCACCAGGTGTGTCAAGCATGGTGATAACGGGTGCTTTATATTTCTCTGCAAGCTCCATTACCCTCATCGCTTTTCTATATCCTTCGGGGGACGCCATACCAAAGTTATTATTACTGTTCTCTTTTGCGTTCCTGCCTCGGCTCTGACCGATGAGGAATATGGTTTGATCATCCATCGTACCAACAGAAGTCCACATGGCTTTATCATCACCAAATCGTCTGTCACCGTGCAAGGTGATATAGTCAGGGGTAAGAAATCTCACATAGTCAATGGTCTTTGGACGTGATGAATGCCTTGCAACCTGAACAATCTGATACGGGGTTAGATTGCTATAAATCTCGTCTAGTTTCTGTTCTATCTCCATCCGAACAGCAGAAATCGATGAACTGAGGTCTACCGATCTCGAGATGGCTTGTTTTCTAAAATCTTCAAGCCTAGATTCAAGTTCTACAACGGGCATCTCAAAGTCAAGGTGGATCATCAGTTAACCTCCTTCATTGGCGTGCCTACAAACATCGAGACGAGTTTGCCGAGAATCCACTTGAGATTCTCCCTGTGGACAACCTTGTCTACAAAACCTTTATCGAGGAGGAATTCTGCTTTTTGAAAGCCTTTTGGCAATCTCTGTTTGATTGTATCCTTTATGACTCTTGGTCCCGCGAACCCAATAAGCGCGCCCGGTTCTGAGATGATGATATCTCCCTGCATTGCAAAGGAGGCTGAGACACCTCCAGTACATGGATGAGCAATAGCGGATATGAACAGACCTCCATCATCTTGGAATCGCTTGATAGCGCCTGATAGTCTGGCGAGTTGCATAAGTGCAAACACGGATTCCTGCATCCTGGCTCCGCCTGACTGGGAGAGAATGATCATCGGTATCTTATTCTCCCTGGCAAACTCTGCCAACCTAAGTACCTTTTCGCCAACAACCACACCCATAGAACCACCAATGAATCTGAAATTCATAACACCAAGAGCTACATCGTTCCCATGGATTGAAGCCTTTCCAGTTACAATAGCATCATTCTCACCGGTCTTTTGTCGGTATTTCTCAATCCTCTCTGCGTATGGAATCGAATCCGAGAAACCTATGAGATCTGTTGATACAAGATCACCCCACATCTCAGTGAAGGTGTCACTGTCGGTTAATGACTTAATTCGATCTCTTACGGGTTGATGAGCATGGAATCCGCACTTAGGACAAACATAGGTATTCTCTTGTAATTCCTTCTCAGAAAGAACCTTGCCACATCCCTTGCACTTGATCTCATCAGTTTTTTCGCTCTTGCTTTGGTTATCTTCTGCAGACATCAATCAACCCTTCTAAAGGAAAGACAACAGTTGTGTCCACCAAATCCAAATGAGTTCGACAGGGCACAGCTAATCTTTCTCTTCTTGGTTTCGCTTACAAGTCTCAGTTTGAATCCCTCTTCACCTTCGAAGAAATTCGTTGAAGGGTGAACGGTGTCATTCTTGATCTGAAGAGCAACCGCTGCTGCTTCTGTAGCACCTGCGGCACCAAGCAGATGACCTACCATTGATTTGGTTGAGTTTATATCAATGTTTGGAAGATGCTCTCCAAACAGCTCAGCAATAGAGTTTGACTCTACTCTATCATTGAGCGGGGTTGAAGTACCATGAGCGTTTATGTAATCAACTTGATCAAGCTCAATACCAGCTTTTTTCATGGCGACCTTCATACACTGCTTTGCACCCCAACCCTCTGGGTCAGGGGCTGTAATGTGATGTGCATCCGTTGAATAACCTACAGATGATATCTCACAGTAGATATCCGCTCCACGCTGGACGGCTTTGTCGTAATCTTCAAGGACGAGTACTGCAGAACCTTCACCCATCACGAATCCGTCCCTGTCCTTGTCAAATGGTCTGGAGGCGTGCTCGGGATCATCGTTTCGAGTTGACAGTGCTCTCATGTTTGCGAAGCCAGCAATGCCAATTGGAATGAGTGAAGCCTCTGCTCCACCTGCAAGCATCATGTCCGCATCGCCTCTGCGGATGATCTCTGCCGCCTCCCCTATGGCATAGTTGGAGGTTGCACAAGCCGTAACGACATTGGACGAGGGACCCCTAAGGCTGTATCTGATAGACACCTGAGCGCTTGGCATGTTGCCAATCATCATTGGGATGAAGTATGGGGATACCCTTCTGGCACCCTTTTCCTTCATCTGTAAGATGTTCTTCTCGATTGTCTGGAGACCACCAATACCTGTAGATATAAGGGTTCCAACTCGATCTCTGTCCACAACATCCCAATCGATCTTTGCATCTTCTACCGCCATCACAGAACCAGCTATCGCATACTGCGTAACCGGATCAATTCGGGGGATATCCCTTGGATCCATGTAGTCTTTAGGATTGAAGTTCTTGACTTGAGCGCCGATCTTCACTTTGAGTTCATCTGTGTCAAAGCCCTCAAGTTGAGACACACCTGATTTACCCGATTTCAGTGAAGACCAATATTCTTCCTTGCCGGTTCCGATTGGTGACAAAACACCAATACCAGTTATGACAATCCTTTTCATGATTCTCCGCTTACGCTACCTTCTCTTTTACATAATCAATCGCAGCCTGCACGGTCGTGATACTTGGAAGATCTTCATCTGGGATAGTAACATCGAACTTGTCTTCAAGCTCCATTGTTACATCAACTAATCCAAGAGAATCCGCCCCAAGGTCTTCCATGAATCTAGATTCCTTTGAAACCTTGTCTGCATCAACACCAAGCTTGTCTGCGATGATTTCCTTCATCTGGTCAAAGATCTCATTGTCTGTCATTGCTATGTCTCCTTTTCTTCTTGGTTTGACAATCTATGTCAACCCTCCATCAACAGCGATTACAGCACCATTGATGTAGCTCCCCTGCGGACTCGCCAGGAAAGCAACTATGTTTGCAATATCCTCTGCTGTGCCAAATCTCTTTAGTGGTATCCTTGACAGGTAATCATTCTTTACCTCATCTGTCAACGTTTTGGTCATAGGCGTTTCTATGAAACCGGGCGCGATGGCATTGCAATTGATGTCTCTTGCGCCCATCTCCTTTGCGACCGATTTGGTAAAGGCGATTATCCCCGCCTTCGATGCGGCATAGTTGGCCTGTCCTGCATTGCCCATAATACCTATTACAGACGATATATTTATGATCGATCCTCGGGTTTTCATCAATGGTCTGAGGGCATTCTTTGTACAGTTGAAACACCCTGTCAGATTGACCTCAATCACCTTCTTCCAATCACTCTCCTTCATCCTCAGAAGGAGTTTGTCTGCAGTGATGCCTGCATTATTAACCAGAATATCCAACCTCGAGAGTTTAGATACAACGTCTTCAATCATCTCTTCGCTTGACTCAAAGTTGGATATATCCGCCTCAAACAGCTCAGATTTAGCGTTCTTCTCTCTGATTAGTCGGGCGGTTTCTTTTGCGTTCTCAAATTCCGCTGTAAAGGGATAGTTTATCGCAACCGTTGCACCCTCTTCAGCGAGTCTGACTGCTATCTCGCGTCCTATGCCTCGAGATGCTCCCGTAACCAATGCGACCTCACCATTTAACGATTTCTTCACCATTCTACTACACTCGCTCCCCACGTTAGACCAGCTCCAAATGCAACCATCAGGAGCTTGTCACCCTTCTTTAAAAGGTTCTTCTTCTGCGCATAGTCTATGGTCATCGGCACAGAAGCCGCCGATGTGTTACCTATCATATCAAGGCTAATTAATACCCTATCCATCTCTATACCAAGCCTCTTTGCAGCGGATTCGATTATCCTGATATTTGCCTGGTGAGGGACAAACCAATCAACGTCATCTGGTGACAGACCTGTTCTTTTTAGAATCTGTTTGCATCCAAGCCCCATGGCTCTTACTGCAAACTTGAACACATCTGAGCCATCCATGTGCACATAATGCATCCGATTATCTATGGTTTCCTGTGAAGCTGGATTGAGAGAGCCACCTGCGGGAAGGGTCAGATGATGACCACCCGCTCCCCAAGAACCAAGCAGACAGTCCATTATTCCACCTTCATCTGTTTTTCCAACAACTGCACATCCCGCTCCATCGCCAAATAGCACACACGTGTTGCGATCATTCCAATCTAGTATCCTGGACAGTGACTCAGCTCCAATCACAACAACATGTTCATACATCCCAGACTCAACATATGATTTTGCTTGTGACAGACCATATATAAAACCGGTGCATCCCGCGGCTATGTCAAAGGCTGGCGGTCCATCCAGCTTGTCTATCCCCAATTTCGCAGTTACCAGACACGCTGTGGATGGAAACAGCATATCGGGTGTAGCTGTTGCGAGAATATAACACCCCACGTCCTCTGGCTCTAGACCCACATTTTCAAGTGCTTCTCTTGCGCAGATAACTGAAATGTCAGACGTCGCCTGATCATCGGCTACTATGTGTCTTTCCCTGATACCAGTACGTGTTACTATCCATTCATCAGAAGTATCTACAATCTTCTCAAGATCAGCGTTTGTCATCACCCTCTCGGGTGTGTAACTCGTTAGACTAAGGATGCCTGCTCTCACAACCTACCTCACATCTTTCTTAAGCGCGGCTGTCAGCTGACCGCTGGCGACCTCTTCACCGTCAACCTCAGCAAAAGCGTTGCACTTGAATATCCCCATCTTCATACCCGTAACCTCAATCTTGATTCTTAACAAATCACCTGGCACTACGGGTTTTTTAAATCTAACCTTATCTATGCTTGTGAATAGAGTATCAGCCCCCTCATATTCTGGGATAAGCAAACCGCAGATAGCTCCAGTTTGAGCCATAGCCTCAACAATTAGAACACCCGGCATTACAGGCATACCTGGGAAATGACCCTGAAAATGAGGTTCGGTGCTGGTTACCGCCTTTATACCAACAGCGCTTACACCAGGTTCTACTGACTCAATACGGTCAACCATCTGGAATGGGAAACGATGTGGCAACACCTTCTGAATCGCTACTGAATCAAGCTCCATCTGTCCTCCGTATAAGAAATCCTACCAGGGTACCCGCGACAACAAGCAATCCAAAACAGCCTGCCACTACACGAGTAATCTTCTGTTCATATATTCTCTTCTTCAAAGCCGATAGTATGTCTACCTTTGCATGAACAGGGCTCTTCTGCATCTTCAACACAGATTTGATCTCACTAATATCTTTTCCTTCCATATTCTGTGTATACTATGACACCTTGTTTGATGTCGGGTTACAAAACAATAGGTTATATACATGATTATGCGCAATAAAAGAAAACCCCCGCAAATGTCTTTACGGGGGTTAAGTCTTAATTATTCTTAACTGTTATGGACAGTTGGAGGGAGGGGTATAATCATAAGTTACTGTTTGAGTCTCCTGTATCCATCCTACTGTTGCTCCCATTGCCTCTGCAACAAATCTAAACGGAACATAGGTTCTATCATACTTGATCACAGGTGGCATGTCCATTGTATCTGCAACACCGTTGATTAAATAGGTTTTCTCACCAATCCACATCTCCATCTTATTGAGCACTTCCGTACCACAATACATGGTTACAGTAACCTTTCGCTGAGTTCCATCCCATTTAACAATAGCTCCTAGTGCTTCTGTTACATGCCTTATCGGAACCATTGTTCTCCAGCTTGAGGAATCCAGATAGGGCGCAACATCAACCTTTATCTCCTGATCGTTCTTCTTGATGATCTTACTGCCGATAACTAGTTCAACGTGAACGGAGGTATCCTTTATCTCGAAGTACACGGTATCGGAGAAGGACTCACCTGTAGGAGTTATTACTGTATAATCAATCGCATTCGTCCCATCCTTCAGATCAAGAATGACATGGATGCATCCAGAACCGTCAGCGGTGTACTGATGTCCCTGGATTATGACTATGGAACTGGGAGGGAACCCACACCAGTCGAACGAAAATGGGTTTTCTTGAACTATAAATGGGTTTCCCATTGTCCCCTCTCCTTCAACGCCGGAGGCAGGGGGCATGGGGAAAGAAGGCGGATGAACAGCCTGAGGTGTGCAGAAGCATTCGTTTGAAGCCTCGGAAACATTGCCATACTGGTCGACTGACCTTACTATATAATAATACGTTTTTCCGTTCTCCAGCCCATGGTCAGTGAAACTACATACCGAAACGGGGAAATCATGTATCGGTCTTGTTGACTCACGTGCTTCGTCTTCATCATCTGCTCGATAAACATAGTAGCTTATCTGTTTGTCGGATGCTGAAAAGGCGCATGTCCAGGTGAGTTTACAGGTCATATCACCAGATTGGCAAGATAGATTGTATGGCTGTCTTGGTGGATCACTTGAGCCGGCTATGAAGCAGTTTGAACCATTTGCCTGATATTTCCATTTGATAGTGATTTCCCAATGGGTTGAGTCGGTTGGGTCCTGCCACATGCCAGTTATCTTGATGATGGCATAGTTCTGATCGCCAATCGTCTTGAATGCATATGTTTCACCCTCGCGAATCTCAGCACATTTCTCGTTTATTGAGGTTATGGCTGGGTATCCATCAGCAGGTACGCACTCCGCATGCTCAAAATCAGTGTCCATCTTGATGAATCGACCACACATACGAGGAAGACCATAACCACAGTCAAACTTCAGGTCTGCGAGAGTGGGATCAGTGGTCTTGTTTCCAAGAGAGAAATCAAAACCATCACCCAGCTTGCAGTCAGCCTTAAAGATACCGGAACCTATATTGGTTGGCATATCACCCGACGTGGCAAGACCAATCCCTGAATTTACATCTGAATGGTTGCAGTAGTAAAGCTTATAGACCAATCCATCCTTCATCAGGCATGGGTTGGCAACCAATCTGGCATCAAACTCACCCACCTGACCAACATCCAGAATGACATTCCTCTTCTCCCAATCCATACCATTTTGAGATGTGGCAATACCTAATTTTGAACTTTTCTTGTCTCTCATTGAGGTATCATAGCACATGTAGTAGCAGTTGCCGGATTTGACAGCTGAAGGATGTCTGACACACAGTCTGTCAAAATCAGTGACCCTTGAACCAATATCAAGAACTGCGCCCTGGGATTTGCCACCGTTCATCTTTGTCCAGCTGGTTGGGGAACTGAGGATGGACGTTGCATAACCAATCCTCCATCTTGAGTCGACCTTTGACTGACCCGCATACCACATCTTCCATTTACCGTCATCGTAGATAACCGAACAAGAGCCAACCTGATACCCATCGAATGAGTTTTCATTGGTGGGCTTGATTACCTGACCAAGTTTCTGCCAGTAGATGGGAGTCTTTGTCTTTGCAAGACCTATTGATGTATTGTCTTCAGAATCTCTGCCTACATAGAACATCCAGTAAAGACCATCCTGATACACAACCGAAGGCGCAAACACTGACATACCATCAAAATCGGTGTTTTCACCTGGGGACAAGACAGCACCTGGTGCTTCAGTACCGCCTGCATTCCCATCTACCCGTGTAAAGTTTTTACCGTCATTTGAAACGGCATATCCAATGTATGCCTGACTGCCAGAATCACCTATCCAGGTATGATAACCCGTATACCACATGTGAAATTTGCCGTCAGCATAAACAACGCAAGGGTCGGTCACTGCTGTAGAATCAAAATACTTCTTTCCGTCTGCTCCCGGTTTCCTAGCAGAAACTATTGGGTTTCCCTCAAACTTCTCCAGGTCTGGTATCTGACAAATATCTGTATTTGCAGATACGAAAACGGGGACTATCATCAAAATCACGAGCGCCAAAACAACGAACTTTCGCATGTTCCGCCTCCTATAAAACCTATACGTATGAGTACTCTCAGTGGTTCACTTGTTCATATAAACTCATAAGATCACCGCATTATCGTACTCATCAGAAGTAAATAACATATATTCATTGCTTTGTCAAGCATAGTTGTCTCTATTATTCAAATAAATATATAGATGATTTTGAAAATCGCTCTATTTTTAGACAAAAAGCAATAGAAAATGTAATTCAATGGGAAGATGGAAAAAACCATTTAAGGGCTGCAGACGAAATAATTTATTGCTTAAAC
>CAZTGD010000040.1:0-8157 GCA_964613055.1 uncultured Caldisericales bacterium
TATCCCAAATCTACTCACATTAACCTACTGATTCCAAACATGAATATATGATAAGTCATTGATTATGATAAAACAACTTTGATATCGCTGATATTTGACATTTATCATAATATTTCGTTAACATTCTAACCTTTTTTTCTCATTCTTCCGAACATCTGTTCGCATGTGATAGAGTAAGGATGTTGTCTTTACATGTACCCAACTGCTGTATATACTTGGTTCATGCGTATTCAAAGGAGAGACAGATGGATTTCACTGGTCTGATAACGTCTTACATAATCCCTTCAATATCGATAATCGTTGGAGTTCTGGCTACAATCATCTCTATCAGATACGCTCGAGCGTCAGAAAAAACACTCGACTCAATCAAGTCGAGTCTGGACAAAAGGGTGGCAAAATCCATAAAGAGTCTTGAGGATGCAAACAAGTTCATCCGAGAGAGCTCTGCAAAGGTTCAGGAGGATCTCATTGATCTGATTCGAGAGTCTCGCCTGCCAAATGATCAGCTAACCAGCCACAGCAAGAGCGACACCGATTTCATTGTTGCCAACCTTGAACCCATCGAGATTAAGATACTACGCGCTTGTGAGAAATTCCCCGGACATACCCCTCGCTTCATACCAGGCAACACTAAGTCCCCTGACCCCAGACCAAAACCCGGAAAGAAATTCAGCGACTACATGAAGGGTGAAAAGACGGAAGAGATTGACGCGGCTATCTCCAAACTAATCGGTTTTGCCCTGGCTGATTATGTCACCAACCCAAAGAAACCAACCGAGAGAATCCTCAAGCTGACCGAGAAGGGATGCGATGTTGCCGGTGTCCTTCGTGAACGGAAACTTTTGCCCGATTGATTTGACTGTGTTTTTGATTTGAATAAATTTAAAAACACCATATTGGTTTAACTGAGTATCACCGGCAATAACTCATCACAGAAATGGGAAACACTGGGATGGGATGTTTTTGTGCGTTTTGCCCTTAACACATACACAAATTTACAACTAATTACAAACCTGCTTATCACGCACAGAGGGATTCTCCCCGTCATACACTTTTTCCTTTTCTTTATACCCTTTCCCCTCTCCGTCATTCCCGTTTTCCTCTACATCCACCCTGCGTTTATAACCGTCATTCCCGTTTTCTTATTCGTCATTCCCGCGAAAGCGGGAATCCAGTGGAATTCTCAGTAGCAATTAGATATTAATTAAAATTCAATCCAAAAGTAAAATGACCTACCCTGGATTCCTGGTCAAACCTGAATAACAGGGAGAGTGTGATGTCCATTTTTTTAAGGGAAGAAAAGAGTGGTCAATGATGGAGAATATATTGTGTGTCAGGTACATAATGCCCCTATATATTGAAAAAGCTGTTTAACACAACTGCCAAAAGACAATTCAGTGGGGTTACATTTATGGCGGAGAGTGAGGGATTCGAACCCCCGAACCAGTTTCCACCAGTTACTCGATTTCCAGTCGAGTGCCTTCAACCGCTCAGCCAACTCTCCTACAGAATGGAATTATATACTACAGCGCTAGCGTTGTGTCAACAAAAACGGAGCAGTGTATGCCGAACTACATAGCCTCCTGAATGGTGTCGTCCATCCATCCGCCCCAGCCTGGAGTCTCCCTGATGCTCCCCTCTGGGCCATGCTCCAGTCGGCGTTTGTGTACGAGAGTGAGTCGGGTTGTTTCGAGGATGGCAGGTGTTATAACTCGCTTTGCAGTACCTTCTGATGCGTCTGTTGGCATGGGTGTGCTGATTGTTTTCATGTAAAGACTCTGCAGTGACGCTATGGTGCGATCCAGATTTTGGCTAACCCTGGTGACGGGCAGTCCCATCCGCCTGCAGTCTGCGGGAGTGAAGGGGAGGTTTGAGGAATGCGAACCGTTGATGAATTCACCCACGATTGATTCACAATCGGTTTTAGAGTATTTCCTTGATGACAATCCAAGAGCTTTTGTACAGACATGCTCTGCAAGCCTGTAAGCGCGTATGGCTTTGCCGATGATCTGTGGGTCTTCCTCAATCTTGTCGAAGGCGGTGGTGGTGTCGACATCCCACTCGCTGGCAAAACGCATGTATTCTATGATCTCAAACGGGTTGATGAAGTGTTTCTCTTCGAGGTCGCCCTTCATTGTCTGGATGTGCATCGGTCCAAGCTCAGATAGTGGTGTCATTACAATCTCATCGGCTCCAAGTGCGAGGAACGCGGAAGCCGAGAACAGCTGACCGGGGACGATGACGGACAGGTGATCTGTGTACTCCCGCAACAGCGAAAGCACTCGCCAGACCGACTCGGGTGACCCCCCTCGCGCTGAGATGAACAGGTCTAGTTTTTCAACGTGTCCTATCGTAATCATCTGATGGAACAACGGTGGCACAACATCGTCTGCAACAGACGCCCCGCGTGGGGACAGCATGTATGCCAGCACCTTCGATTTCCGCTCCGTCTCAATGGCAGATATCAATCCGTGTCTCTGTTTTCTTGTGTCATCCATGTGTCAACCTCCAGCAGGAATCATTGTAACACGGATTGAGTTGTTGTCCATTAGTTTGATCATCCAGTATAGAAGAAGCACATCTCTAAAATGGTAAAATAATCATCTAAATGGCAGGCAAGGTGCATCCCAATACTTCACTCCCAAACGGATTCATCATCACACCCGCATCTGCCTATCTCTCCAATGATCATTCTATTCAGCCAAGTGTAATGACAATCCATTGAGTAGTAGCAGTACTCTTCCATTTCATTAAAATCAAATCTATCGTCTTCAAGCCAGAAGTAGTAATTTGGAAGTGATTCAGCCCTTAAGCGGAAGCAGGCATAATCGACATAGATTGAATTATCATATGGTATTACATAGCCTTGTAAGTTGATGAACGTATCAAAAAAAGGATTTTTAAACTCAGAGTTTACAGCATCATACTTAAAGACATCATATTCCCAGAAAGCTATCTCATTGTCTTCACTATTGAAGTAGAGCTTAATATATGAGCCTTCACAAGTTGAACAGATACCCTCCAGACAAGGATCGTAAGAAAGCTCCTTGTCGGTCTTCTCTCTTTTTCTTCTGTCCCAATAGTCAATAGATATTGACTCAGGTTGAGATTTATCCATAAAGTAGTTACATTTATTTAGATCATCTTGGCATTTGACTAAACCCTTCGATTGAATCTCTGTGACGCCATCCTTACCAATTTTGCCATCAGTCAGCCTGAAAGGCAGGGTAAACTTGTCATCTGGTTGAAGGATCTCAGTCGGCACGGTTGAAAATGTGTTACCCACATTATCAAGAGCAACCACCATGTGTGAGTCGCTGTCAACGTGGCTTACTGTCAGCTGGATGAGTGAGGGATTGTTGTCATTTTGCCAGACCAGTGTTATCTCCCTGTCTAGTGCAAACCAAAGGATCTCTGCTCCCAGATGTGTCGCTAGAAAACGAACCGGCATAAGCAGGCCGTCGCCCCTCCAGACGGGTGTTACAGCGTGGTTACTGGCATCAAGGTATGCGTCTGCTCCGTTGACCTTGGCTATCGGATTGTCGGCCCAGCATTTGATTTGCGTGCCACTCATTTCAATCTCTGCATATCGACTGGTAGCATTGACATTCACATCAATGCAATCTAAGACTGATAAACTGAAAACGGATATAAACGCCTGCCCGTGAATCAGCTGAACTGGTGTTTTCATCTCTGGTGCAGTACAACCACATGTGGTCACTTCAGTGCTCCCCACCCTGTATCTGAGTGTGTTCAGCGTTCTATCATAAACGGGATGAGTCAGAGAAACCGCTATCACCTCGTCACCCTTTATCACCTCAACCGTGAAATCATTCCTGTAAGGGTCACAGGTGAAATCATCCATGAACACAGTAGTCCCTTTTGAAACCTCGGCTGGTTGACCTGAAGGTGAGTGAACCCTGTAGCTGTCTGCCATTGGCATACTCTCCCAGGACAGATGAACCGTGTTGCCATCATGCCTGGCAAGGCATATGAACCTCATGATGTCAGCCGTTTGTGTGTTCTCATGCTCCCCGCTCGTCTGAGCATAGGCACCAGTGAATATGAATAATACTGCTAGTGTGAAAATAAAAACTCTCTTTGTCATAATAGGTCACCTCCATTCCCTTTGTGTTCCCCAATATAATTCAATGACGTGTTAAACACAAAAACGATTGGGTGAAGGTTTGGTTTAGTGATGGGATTCAAAAAGGTTCTTACTATAGAAGAAATTTGTTACATCACTTTCAGATATTTCAAAATTAATTTATGTGAATCATTCCATATTACTTTTGAATCAGTTAGTATTCATTCATGAATAGAGAAACGTCCCATGTTATAATCTTCGCTTTTATTAAGTAACTTCTTGTATATTGTAACAAGATCATTGAAATCTAAACCCTCAAACAATGGATATTCATCTTTGAGTTCTGTTATTGCATCACCGACATTATCATCAATAATTATTACATCTCTGTAATATACAGAAGCAAATATTGTCTTTTCAAAAAGATTGAATTCTTGGACAAAATAATACAATTTACTTAAATGTAGCAGAATAACTAATAAATCGTTCAACCCTTTCTCCCACTTTGGTTGACCATATTGTCCTCTAATTTTATCGCTTAAATCATACTCTGTGCCTTCTTGTCTTTTCTGTTTATACTCAGGATACTTCTCAAAATGTGCTGTGAGATTCAATTCATCAAAAGAATTCACAATATCATGTAAACCAAGCTTTTTGTAATACTTAGTTAATTCATTAAATGCCTGCATTTGGAGAATTCTACTGTTATTCTTGTGTACTGTATCAAACGTTTTCTTTGAATACAAAAATGCACAAATTGCTCCTAGAGCGATAATTGAGTTGATTATTAGAGACACCCACTGATACCACAGCATATCAATCCTCCTTCATTCTATAATAATTGTAACTCAGCAGATGCGTGGGAGTAACTCACCCGCCGGTGGCTCAAGTATTCTCGCCCCACCTATTGTTGTTCTCAGGTGCACCATCCTGGCGTGTTCAGCTACAACCTCTCCAATCTGGCAAGCTCCACTACCCAGAGGATTTCCCGTCAGTATTTCAAGCGCTTCATCCTGTCTTCCCGGGCAAACACCTATGAGTGATCTGCCCTCGCAGGCAAGCGTCAGTGGGTCAAGACCGAGTGCATCACACAACCCCTTCACATCAGGATCAACTGGGATGTCTGCTTCCATCACCTCTATACCAACATCTGAGGAATGGGCAAACTCAGACAATATGGCGGACATCCCGCCACGTGTGACGTCCCTGCACACCTTCACATCAGCACCCAGCGACTCAAACAGGGGAAGAATCATATCGCCCTGATAGGCAACATCTGAGAGGAGGTCAGAGGAAAATCCCAACTCCTCTCTCTTTGCCATGATAGAGGCTCCGTGCCGACCGACACTGCCAGTGACAATCAGTTTGTCACCCTCAGTCAGTCTGCTGGCAGAGGGATTGGCACCCTTAAGCTGTACGCCGACACCAGCCGTTATCACGAAGATTCCATCGGCACTACCGTGCTCTACAACCTTGGTGTCGCCAGTGACGACCGGGGTGTCTCCTGCCGTCTCCTTGATGGAGGTAACAATCCGCATCAGGTCTTCTCTGGCGAAACCCTCTTCGATGATCAGCGAAAGCGACAATGCTTTCGGTCTGGCACCCATTACAACCAGATCATTGAGTGTGCCACACACGGCGAGTTTGCCAATGTCTCCACCTGGGAAGAAGGTCGGCTTCACTACAAAACCGTCCGTTGTGAAAGCTACCCTGCCTTCAACTCCATCCAGTATAGCTGAGTCCTCAAGCCCCGAAAGCACGGGGTTGCTCAGGACAGAGGCGATCTGGTCAACCAATTCTCTGGAGTCTAGTCCACCCCCACCATCGGAGAGTCTTATCCTGTCCTTCACTACCTCAGCATCTCATTGAACTTGTCTACAAAAGCCTGATTGTCGTTTTTGAGCTGGTGAAGCTGGTTGATGACATCAAACGATGCGCCGTTGTATAGAAGTGAATTTATGGCGAATTGAGTGTAAAGTGGTTCCACATTAATGTAGTTTTTATAGATGTCATCGATTGATGCGTTTGTGAGACTTGGATAGGGATTCTCTGCCCATGAAGCCCTCTCCTGCTCAATCTTGCTCCAGACCTGCTGAACCTGACTGTTATCTTTCAGGGGTTGGCTGGCAGGAAGGTCTGACTGTATGCTTAGAAAATCCTGATATGCAACCCACAATGGTGGCTGTTGATCGGCTTCCTGAAGCTCCCTGGGTTCACGTTCTTCTTCTACCTCTTCTGATATTTCAGTGTCTTTGTTGTTGTCTGAACCAATCTCAACCGTTTTGTTCCCGCACGAAACAACAACTGAAATCACCAGTAACAGGCACAGAATAAAAGCTATTCTATTCATACCATCCTCCATTGACTCGCTTGTGCTTCAGATGGTAAGGAAATTCGAGCAATTATCAAGTGCGTAGGGTTGACTGAAATATTAATTTCCTGTTACCATCAGTGTTGACATCAGCTATTGCTAACAATGAAACAAGGGCATATAATTGCTCACATGCCATCGAGGATTCATCACACGGAAGCCAGCGGAAGACTCATTAGAGCTGAGAAGAAGATAGCTGCTGGTCATCACGGCTCCGCCATGAAGGACATCGCTGTGGCTTTCTACGCTGGGCTCGGATACTACGGCATCCACTTGAAAGGAAACCCCACCAGCATCACAGGTAATGAACTGCTCAGGTTCTGGATTCGCAAATTCAACATAGACTCCAAGAGGTTTGCCCAGTTCGAATCGATCGCCCCAACCGTCCGTTTCAACTTTGACCTGCAACGCTTTGAACCCACAAGGGAGCAGAAGACCTACATGATCTCAAAGGAGAATGTCCAGTTCTGCTTCGATTTCGCCCTACTCTATCTGGTGGTAATCGAGAACACATATGAGCGTATCATGGGCAGTCTCGGCTGACAGCGGGTTTGTTTATTGCCACAATTTCTAATTAGCCACTGAACAGGCAAAACAGGAATCATCAGTAATTCAATCAGCAAGCAAAGAATCAATAAGTATGTGATGTGTTTTTACATCTAGATTTATCAATGTTGGTAGTGTGAGACAATCCTTTTCTTAATAGCTCTATTGAAATTCGTTTCGATCCACACCCGGTCAAAAGACCGGGTGAAACGTCCAGTGGTGCAATTCTTGAAATGGTCTGCCACAGTTTCGATCCACACCCGGTCAAAAGACCGGGTGAAACGTGTATTAACATTAAATATGATGATAAATATTTGGGTTTCGATCCACACCCGGTCAAAAGACCGGGTGAAACCTTTAGCATATAGTTATTGGCAATATGATGCTAGTAGTTTCGATCCACACCCGGTCAAAAGACCGGGTGAAACAGTCTTTGCTTCTTCATGCCAACCTAGTTTTCCAGTTTCGATCCACACCCGGTCAAAAGACCGGGTGAAACACCGTGGACGGAGGAGTGATGGAGCTGTCAGCAAATGTTTCGATCCACACCCGGTCAAAAGACCGGGTGAAACGCTTTGAAAAGGTAGGTTATAGCAAACCACCTAAAGTTTCGATCCACACCCGGTCAAAAGACCGGGTGAAACGAAAACTCCTCGCTTAGATAGCAATCTCGCTGACGAGTTTCGATCCACACCCGGTCAAAAGACCGGGTGAAACGCTTTCAAGTCATGGAAGGAGTTTATAGCTTGTGTGTTTCGATCCACACCCGGTCAAAAGACCGGGTGAAACAATTTCCAGGTGACGCTTGGAATGGTATGGATGAAAGTTTCGATCCACACCCGGTCAAAAGACCGGGTGAAACCAACCTTGAGGCTAGTTTTTTCGTTCTCTCTGTATCGTTTCGATCCACACCCGGTCAAAAGACCGGGTGAAACTGCCCGAAGCAATTATGGATTTCGTTTTCCAAATAGTTTCGATCCACACCCGGTCAAAAGACCGGGTGAAACCTCCTTTCAGTTATATTCTATGCAATTTATACATAGGTTTCGATCCACACCCGGTCAAAAGACCGGGTGAAACTATGATAATGTATCTCAATGCAGAATTAGTATATCGGTTTCGATCCACACCCGGTCAAAAGACCGGGTGAAAC
>CAZTGD010000040.1:8257-16699 GCA_964613055.1 uncultured Caldisericales bacterium
GTTTCGATCCACACCCGGTCAAAAGACCGGGTGAAACACCATCAAATGCCCGTATATTAGGCATTTGGCAGAAAGTACTACAACAGTATTTATCCAACTTAACCATAAAAACAGCAACAAACACACTGTTTTCGTGAAACAGAGACTGCGAACCAGAATGTCTGTAATTTGCCAAACGGATGTGTTCCCAGAAAATGTTTCACGCATAATCAGCTCTTCAATTTGATTTATCGCTTGTGTTTCGCAGTTCATATCACCAGTGGTCCCGAAAGATCGATGAAGTGGTCTATGCCGTGAGTCTCTATGAATGATTTTCTGGAACCCCTTAGAAAATATATCCTGAGACTGTCTTTGTCAATATCTATTGTACCCAAGAGTCTGTGTTTGAGTCGTTCAAAGGACGTTCTGTTAATGTCGAATTCAAAAACAGAGCTCTGAACTCGTACGCCATAGCCTTCGCATATCTTTGCTACCATATGAAGCCTTTTCCTACCTGCATCTGTTTGGGTGTTTACATCATACGTTATAAGTACATTCAACTGTCTTTCTCCGTATAATAGAGTAGATCAATGAGTTCATTGCGCATAACCTATCTCGAGATGTATGGCAGATAGAGATCAAGTTCACCTCGAATCTTCCTGGCAAGAATCCTTGCCTGGATAAAGGGAACTAGCCCAATTGGCACAGCATGCTTGAACAGGCTATGTTTGATATGCGTTGCTTTACGTTTCTGAAACTCTGTTATCACAATCTTGCGCCCCTCTTCACTGAGTAATACGCTTCCTGGTTGTTTTTCAAAGTGCTTACCCTGGAGTTGCTTTCTGTTGATTAGGTTCAGGGCGAGTCTGTCACAGAAAGGAGCCCTGAACTCCTCTACAAGATCCAAGGCGAGGGAGGGTCTGCCAGGTCTAACTTCGTGTAGAAAACCCAGCTGTGGATCAAGACCAACACTCTCTAGTGCAGACCTGCAGTCATGTGTCATTATAGAGTAAAGGAATGAAAGCAGTGCGTTTACATGATCCTTTGGTGGTCGTCGGTTGCGTGTGTTGAACTTGAATATACTCCCTCGATTAGTTATTGCCTTGCCAAAAGCCCTGAAGTAACATGCCGCAGACTCACCCTCGATACCTCGGATGCTATCAATGTGAATCTTGTCCTTCAAAGCATTGAGGGCATTCTCCAGCTTATCCCTGCATCCCCCGAGCGCATCTTTTGCATCATCATCAACTGCATCTCTAAATGCTCTGGATATGAGGAAGCGAGAGTTTCTTACCTTTGCCCCTACTATCACCTTTGCTAATGATGCCGATATCTCCTCGCTTTTATATGAATCGTACTGGGAGAGTCTCAACAGGATATTGCCTCTCGTTGGTCCATATATCCTGTAATTGAACCTGCCTGCATAGCTCAGAGAAACAACTGATATCCCTTCATCAATAAGCCTGCCCAGACAAGGAAAGCTTGCAGATACACCAGAGAACATGACCAGAGAGTTAAAGCTGGATATTGGGGTTCGAAATGGATCAGTGTCCTCTGATTCGATGACAATAGTGTCATTAGAGAGTCGAATAAATGAACCTTGTCGTTGAACATAGAGCGTATTGCCGTATTTGTTTGGGATATCAATCCTCCTTATCTAACAAGAAAATGTCATTCATACTGAAACCATCAGCTTTTAATAATGCAGATGGCTGACAGATGTTTTTTATCGAACAGTGTCTACATCTACTGTCGTTTGCAGGAGGTGGGATGCCTTGGTTTCTGATTAGATCGGCAATGGAATGGATGGTGCTGATAGTCTCATCCCTCAATCTCGCATCAAAGTGAACATCTCTTCTTCGTCTCGATTGTCCATAGAAGATAGCCCCTGATTCAATGGGTTTATCGAACATCTCCTCCAGGCACAGGGCTTGAGCGCATAACTGCCTGTCGTCGGGTGTCTGATGTCTCTTCTTGCCTCTTTTGTATTCGATTGGGAAAATGCTTCCATCTTCTCGGAACTCGACTATGTCAGCTTTGCCGTACAGGTTATATTCAGTTGACCGCAGTCTGAGAGCGCGTTCTATCCGAACCCCAGGCATACTGTTCGACTCATCAGATCTGTCCACCTTATCATGAAGTTGGCTTCCCTGAAGAGTGAATGTGTTGTCTTCAAACTCAGTTTCGAGGTATATCAGATAGAAGCGTCTTGGGCAGTAGCTGTATTGAGAGATTGCAGAGAGTTGAATTTCTGAGTTTTCCTCAGTCATGCTATCAGGTTTGAACTCGTCAACAATTCAACTCCGCTTGGTATTTTGGATGTGTTAGATGTGATCTTGAAGTCCTTAAAGCTTCTGGGTGGCTTTTTGGTGTCGCTGATCCTTTCAATAGCGATTGGTGAATCGGGATCATTGAGGTCGATAAGTTTGTGAGCAGGTGCACAGCCGAGTTTAGCCTGCCGGATTCGTTGCTCAGAGTCTGTATCCGTACCGACGTGTTTGAAAGCTAACAGCTCTCTTGATGTCATCATACCCTTACTCGAAGACCTGTCTAAATCATACATCCCCATTAGTGACTGCCATAGCAGTTTCAAGTCATCTTCACTGAAACCGGTGTCTTGTGCTAGGTAAGGATTTATAAATCCCTTTGCCACATACAGTCCGTATGGGATTAGCTGCTTCCTGCCCATTGTCCTGAGTTCATCTTCCTCGTGCTCTTTTTCCCACTCAAGGTATTCTTTGCTGTTTTTGGCACTTTTTACTTTTTCGGAAATAGCCATTCGAGTGATAGTGACATCCATTGGTAGTACGGGATGAAGGGATCTGGCAAATGAGAATTGTACCGGTCCTCTAACCTGACCCGCGTTTGCACCTACGCTCATCACAGCACCAAAGGTTCTCACATCATAGAAGTTATCGCACATCCACTGTCTGGCGAGTTCTACCTTATCTTTGCTGGATTTCTTGGGGTCATAACCGCCTGGTGTCTGTTCATGTGCCTCCAGAATCCTTCTATTGAGATTGGTCGCATGTTCGATGAAAATGGCATTGGGCATCCTGTTGTCCATAGCCACTTGAACATAGTTACGGATCCTCCTCTTGATGGCTACATCAGATACAAGCCCGTGCATATCCTCAGGGTCTAGCCTGGGGAAGTTGCCAGTATCTGGATCACCGTTCGGGTTCCCATTCTCACAGTCGAACACAAACAGGAAATCATATCTGTTCTCTACTACCTTACTCATCAGCTTTCTCCTTACTGATTTTCTTCTCGTTGATCATTCTTGTTCTCTCCACCTTCTGCTGGTAATAACCCAATGCAAACAGGCTTTGTTCTTCCAATGTCAGTGTTTTTGGTATGCTGTTACCCAGGCGCACCATAACATCCCCTATCTCTCTTTCCATAGTTACCTTCAATCCACCACCAATCTTATCCAGGTGGTACTGACTGGATCGAACAAGCCTTCCCAGAACCAGCGAAGGGGTACTGCTTGCGGAGGCATAAAACCTTTGAATAACGCCTGCCCCAACATCGCCCAGTGCTTTTTCCTGGATAGATGCGAGTAACGCCAGCAATCTACCGCATTGATAGGCAGAACTGGTGTTTTCCTCATTCAACTTATTCGTCACTTCATCAACTCCTTTCTGTCCTTCTTCTTCTCGTATTTTTCGCAGGTGGTACATCTTAATGATTCCAGCATGTGTAGTATCCATATTGTCTCCAGCACTGACCATCGACTTGACTCGACCAACAACCATGTCTAAGAACTTAGCTGGTATGGGTCTGTTGTTGACAGCACAACTCCACAGCCTAGAGAATGTATGTCCGGGAATATCATTGGTTTTCACCTTTTCCTTTTGATACAGCGATCTCAACACAGTATAGAAACTCGACGGTCTGGATTCACCTACTGCTCCGTCGCTGTGTACCATCTGTATTCTGAGATCATCAAACCACTGTTTCACGTTGTTGATGAGTTTCGTGAAGCTTCCAACTGTAAACTCCCTAATCATTACCCTGCCAGAAGCCCCTGACATGATTATTACGTAGTACTCGTTCTTTAGGTCTCTTGGGTTCCTCCCTTTGTTTATTGAATCTAGAGCCTCTTCCAGTTGTGCTATCGCTGATGCACTCTTTTCCTCTGAGCTCTCGTCCATGTAATCCAGTTTGGGTTTTTTCTTAAGAGTGCTGAATCCAATTGATTCATTCTCTATCGGTTTATCGAGTATCTCAATAGGATTTACTGTCGGTGGATGCTTGAACCAATATACAGCAAGTCCACCACCTATACGCTTGCTGTTCTCCCTGATGAGTTTGTTGAGGCTTGTGGTGTATGTTTTTACATTCTCTCTTGAAAACGGAGCCGCTTCTGAACCATCGAAGCCGTATGACATAAAGGCTTTTCCATACATACTAACAAGGGCATCACCTGTTGACCTTCCTTCAGGTAATCCCTTTATCTTGTGATGTTTGAGGGTTGGGCATACTAAAGTGCCCGTAGCCAAATCAGGCAGATATGCCTCTTCCGGTTCACCAACTACGGACTTACATCTCTTTAACCACCAACGTTTAATAGAGTCAATATCGTTGATGAGTGTATTATCATAAAGGAAAGCGACCTTTTCATTTGGTTTCGCTTTTAGTTCCCTCAATGCTTGATTTACTGTCAAGAGCTGACTCTCATCCTCAAGCAATCTGAGTAACCTTTTGATGGCTACATTATCAGTTTCACTTGCGCATTCCTCGATCATGGTCTTGAAGTAATCATGTTTGTCGATGTCTTTCCTTGATGTGCTGACAAAATCCCCACTCTTGTTGTACAGAAGAGCCACATTGCAAGTCTCTACGATGAAGTGGCTCATCCCGCCAGCTTGTAAAACATTTTGAGGGAAGGAAGGAGCTATCAACTCCTCGCCACCGGGAACAGAAATAACGGTCGGCTTATAAGAGTTGTCATCTATGCACACCTTCCACCTAATAGTCTTTGTGTCAAACCCAGATTCGGCGTATATTTTGTGTTGTTTAGCATATTCTAACAGATAATTAATCATTTTCTCTGCTCCCTCACTCGTTCCATTTTTACGCTGTCATGTCCAAAGGGTGGCACAGACAGTAAACCGTTGTGTATCTCCGCCCAGAATATACTATACATACGATTGTTTGATAGATCACTGGTATTCAGGTTGAAAATGTCGTATGTCATCCATCCAATCTCCATATCGATATCTAAACCCTTTTCGATGGGTTTTTCGATGTGCTTGTAGAATGCTGCAAACTCCCTGCATCCAAGGTATGGTCTCTGGAAGCACTTTCCAGCCTTTGCCCTTCGTATAAACTGCTCATCTACGGATTTTATTGGCTTTCCATTGTTATCTCTGTTTATTACAGGTCTAGCTGTTATGTGGTATCTGACATCCTTGAGAGCCATTGTTTGCCTTTGAGTTCTGACTTTGTTGTCAATCCCTGTTCCATCTGCAAGTATGGGTTCAGGTTGTTTGACGCCCCTAATCCACGCTTGAATAGTCCTATCAGACGGCGCTTTATCACTTACTTCATTCCTTTTTAGAGTCACATACCTTATTGGGTTGAGGATAATTATTGATTCCACCTGCCAATAGAATCCTGGTTTCCAATAGATTGAGTCAAATATTCCCCTTGCCGAAGAGGGTGTCATGACCGGGTAGCTGTAACGCTCAACCTTCAGTTCAGGTCTTGTGAAACATGCGAATTCTCCCCAAACCTCAATTGAATGTAAATCGCCTTTCATATTCTTCCACCTTTCACCAACACATTGTCTCCTTTGTATCTGGAACCACCAATCCAAGTTTCTCGTCATAGTGCTCTGGATGCAGGTATATGTAGAAATCTGTTGACATCCTTTTCTTGTTGATTGGAACAGGTTCGATGTAATCTTTGTATTTGGGGAGTTTCGTCCTGTAAATCTGAATGCTGTGAAATGAAGCTCTCCTTATCCAGTCTGCACTGATCCCTTCTCTCCTTACCTCATTGGCTAATTGTTTATACGCGAGCTTGTGATATGGAACCATTATGCTGACAGTGTCCTGTTCAATGATCTTGTACAGTTTAGCCACCTTAACGAAATCACCGCTCTTTATGGCATTTCTGAATTCCAATCCCAGTGTCTGAGATTTAGTAAGATCATATAATTTTTCATAGTAGCGAGTAAATATTTTTGGGTCTTCAATGTCTATATCGCCCATCTCATTCAGCATTAACTCTGTAATTGCTGATGCATTGGCATAGTCGTCACCTGGATATAGGGTTCTTTGGCTTTCCTCCTTGGGTTTAAATACATACATGATACCATATTCATTTCTCCCATTACGGTTGCATCTACCCGCAACCTGAGCGATTGAATCCAGTGGTCCAAGTGCTCGATATGCCACAGGGAAATCAATATCAACGCCTGCTTCAATACACTGAGTTGATATCAATAGACAGTCTGAGTCCTGATCAAGTCTTCTCTTGACATCCTCGATGACCTTCATCCTGTGGGCTTGGGGTAACTCAGTCGACATGTAGAGCAACTTATGTTTACGTTTTTCTCCCAATAAACTACTCACTGATTGAGCTATCTCTCTCGCTTGTCGTTTCAGATTGCACACACATAAGGCTTGCTTGTGTGATGTGATGCTCACTGAAACGTCATCATAGGTTACTCTGCCCCTAACCATTGACCAATCTGTCCTCACTCGCTTGGACTTTGAGTAGAGTTTCTCGCTTGTTTGTACAATCTCTTGTGGTTCCCACTGGTAATCACTCAACTGACAAACCTCTCCACTCAAGTGAGAAAATGCTGGTTGCGTTGCAGTAGAGAAAACAACTGTGCTGTTATACCTGTCGGACAGTCGTGCCAGTGCAGAAAGAGTAGGTAATATGAGTCTGGCTGGCAAGGTTTGAACCTCATCAAACATGATGACACTGTGTGACATGTTGTGGAGTTTCCTGCATGCAAAAGGTTTGTTTGAAAAAAGAGATTGGAGGAATTGGACGCTAGTAGTGATAATGATCGGTGAATCCCAATTCGAAGCCAGTGTGTTCAGCTTTGCTTTGGTTGCATAATCGACTTCATCTACTTCTGGTTCTGATATCTGAGAATTAGAATGATGGTCAAAGATATACTCTGGGGAAAAACTGAGTATTGATTTGAAGATCTTATGGTATATGGCAGAGGTTTGATCAATTATGGAGAGGTAAGGTATTACAAGAATTATTCTGTCAAGATCGTTTGCAATGCAGTGCTTAAGTGCGAATGACAGCATCGAAAGGGTTTTACCTGATCCAGTGGGAGCGGACAGTGTGAACAATCCATTTTTTGATGATGCGTTGCTTATGCACGAGTTTCGGAGTTTTTCTCTTGTGATGTTTATAGATTTATCGCCGAGAGACGATCCTTTGAATCCTTTGATGTACTTATCGAGTTCTTTCAATGCCTTTTCTGGGTTCAGTTTTGGTGCAGTGGATTGAAGAATACTGTCAAAGTGACTGCTTGTGTCTGTAAAATCGGCATCCACAAGAGTTGAAAAGAGCATTCTTGTATCGAGCATATCCGATATCTTTGTGTGACGCTTTATGCTCAGGACAGGTATCTTGACATCTACACCATCTGAATTCATTGTTTCAATTATAGCTTGTCCATCAGACTCTGACATCGTTAGCCCTAACGGGTGATTGATTGTTAATTCACTGTAGTCAGCTAGTTCTACAATGGCTTCTTTATTCAGTTTCTGCAATCCAATATGGTGACCCTGAATCGCCACTGCTGATTCTGCGAATGCATATGAGCTATCTGAGTATCTTGCCGCCAGCGATGCTCCAAATGACCAATGGTCTATCCCGGTTTCTAATCCTAATAATCTTCGTTGGAATTTGTGTCCATATTTGCCGAGATCATGAAGAAGAGCTGTGAAATAAGCTAAATCCCCAATTGATAACTTATCACCGTTCTTTCTAGCAATTAAACCAACAGAATATAAATGATCTTTTAGTAGATGGGTTTCACCATTTTCATTCTTACTATGAGCATTAAAAGGCACATATCCTCCTCGTAATACAACCAATGTATAGATTGGTATAATACAATCTATTTTCCGTAAATCAATAATAAGCATTTTGAAATATTAAATGACATCTTAAATTTTGCATTTCGCTTCAAAATATTAATGATATGGTCATTTAACTAATTAGTGCGTTTTACGCACTAATGAATAATGGAGAAATTACAGCAAAAGCATATATAAAACATCCTTTCATAAGACACATCAGTAATTCAATCAGCAAGTAAATAATCCATTAGTGTATAAATAGACTCTAACATAGAGCAACCACACAAGGTTAAAGGGTCTTGACTACCTAAATACACTACATAGTGTAAAGGAGTCATGTTTTGAGAAGAACAAACAAGTATGTGAAGCACTCACGAATTAGCGAGTATACATTCAG
>CAZTGD010000041.1:0-16353 GCA_964613055.1 uncultured Caldisericales bacterium
AGTCAGTATATTTGCTAGTCTTCTTCGCTATGAGTATAACGAGTGCCATTGGCAATACACCTCTTGTAAAGGTTGTCTCATCTGAGGGCAATTGCTTGGATGTAAATATATATGCAAAGCTGGAAGGGTGTAATCCTGGTGGCTCAATTAAGGATCGAACTGCACTGTATATGATCAGAGACATTGAAGCCAACACCTCCCTATCGCAAGAAACTGATATACTTGAAGCAACTTCTGGTAATACAGGGATTGCAATAGCTATGATATGTGCTGTGAAAGGGATGAAGGCAGTTCTTTGTATGCCTGAATGTGTCAGTGTTGAGAGAAGAAGAATCTTGGAGGCTCTAGGAGCTAAGCTGATAATAACACCTGGAGCACGTAAGACAGACGGTGCTATTGAAGAAGTGCATAGATTGATAGGTTTATATCCACAGAAGTATCACCATCTCGATCAATTCAACAATCCAGCCAATGCTCAAGCACATTATGAAACAACAGGACCTGAAATATGGAGCCAAACTGAGGGCAACGTTGATTGTCTAGTTTGTGGTATAGGAACCAGTGGTACATTGATGGGTGTATCAAGATATTTGAAAGAGAAGAACCCAGACATAAAGGTGTTTGGTGTACAACCACACAAAGAGCATAACATGCAGGGTCTTAAAAACCTAACAATATCAAAGACCCCTGGGATATACCAGCCTGCCTGCATTGATGATATGCTCTACATCGATGATGAGACAGCCTTTGAACAAACAAGGAATCTGGCTTTGAAGTCAGGAATCTTTGTTGGAATGTCATCTGGTCTTGCATTTGCTGCATCGCTAAAGATTGCCAAGATGAAGAGGTTTTCAAACATCGTTACGGTGTTTCCAGACAGAGGGGACAGATACCTGTCAACAAACCTATTCACCTCATACTGCGCTAAGTGTCCACCTTGATATGCACTACATTATCATTTAAACAATTGAATAGATGATCTCTTTGTATCTGATTACACCCTCCTCAATATCTTCCACACAGCAACACCTGACCAGCTGTCTGCCTTCTTTGGACTGTATCCTGTAATGTCCAGTTCATGTGCTATGTCTGCATATGATGATCCATCATCCCTCATCTGTTTCATCATCCTTATTGCTCTCTGCTCCCTGTGGTTTCTCATTGTCTTCAAGCATTTGCTTCTTGAGGGTCTGTTGTTCTTCCCTTGAGAGGGTGTTCCAGTCTAGGCAACCCCCCTGTGTCCCCCCTTCAAAAGGGGGGCTGGAATGGAGTGTGCCTTCAGAAGGGTGGGTTGAAGAGGGTGAGGAATCTGAATCCCCCTGTCCTGTGTGTAAACCCCCCTGTCCTGCGTTGCAGGACATCCCCCCCCCGAAGAGGGGGGCATGAATAGAGTCTCCCATGTGTGGCTTCTATGCTACAACGCACCCCCTTGTAAGGGGCATCTCCAAATCAGCCCCCCTCGAAGAGGGGGGCTGATATAGGGTCTGCCTATGTCATTGTATGTCCACTCTGTTGTGCCTATGGAGTCAACAATTCAATAGCACTCTCAGTAGTTAGGTACGCATCTTTAGTTGGATCATCCGGATCCGCATCTATACAATCGGGCGTACCATCACTATCCCTATCAGGCAGTTGCCCATATGCCTGCTGAAATTTTTCTGTGAAGTCTACAATGTCTATATCAACATGTAATTCTGATTGAAATCAATTGGTATTATAACCCATCATCAAATCTTGATGTATCTCCAGGATCAATTGTTGGGTCAACATATTCACCCTTATTATTCCCTTCTCCTCTTCCTTCACCAGTAGTTTCATTGTTCACTCCTCCAGCATTTCCATCCGCCTCATCCTTATCTAAACAACCATCATTATCATCATCATCGTCTCTGTCATCATCGACACCATCACCGTCATCATCTTCATCTATTATATCTGGTTTACCATCAGTATCATGATCTGGTAGATCACCAAAAGTATCTTCAAATATGTCAGTAAAGGTATTTGGCATATCTTCATTTCTTTCCAGATCTGGATCTGCATCAATATCATCTTTTAGTTGTTCATAAAACTTCTCACGCATGCAAGGATTAGAGCAGAATGCTCCTGCACCACCGTTGTCAGCGTCGAATTGCTCCCTTGTTTCGAATATTCTTTTTGCCAGCGACTCATGGTCAGATGTATTGACAGGGCCTGCACCAAATGTGTCACCGACACCAACCCAGCTATATGATAATTTCAGACTCTGTTCATCATACCCTTCATAGCTGTAATTATCTGTAGTCTCTCCACTACACCCAGTAATAATACCCAGAAAGAGAATAGTCAGTATAAATCCGACAACTGCATTTAGCAAACTATTTTTCATCTAAACCTCCTTATTTCGATAAACTGGAATGAAGAAAGCTAAGGTCTCTGATTAACTACCATTAGATATTTATGAGAGTTACTCTCCATTGTCGTATATACTTGTGTCTACACCCTTTAGTGGGTCATCTTCACCATTTCTGCCTATACATACTCTTTTTTCTACAGGAATTCCTACATCAATACCTCTTCCTAATCCTGTAGCATGCCTTTGTCCGCCACAATTATATTTTCCTTGACCTTTTCCAGGCTTGGCTCCTGTATCACCACCAGCATTACCATCCAGTTCATCCCAATCCATGCAACCATCATTGTCATCGTCATCATCGATTGAATCAGGGATTGTATCATTGTCATCATCAGAATCATAATAATCTGTTATACCGTCACCATCTATATCTCTTTTACTACCAGGTTCATTACTGTGATCTATTTCAACACGTTTAACATATTCTCCTATGACAGTACCTCTTCCTGAGCCTGTAGCAAATCTTACTCCACCACCACTGAACATACCTTGACCAATATATCCTGTGTCACCACCAACATTACCATCTGCTTCATCCCAATCCAGGCAACCATTGTTGTCATCGTCGTCATCTAAAGCATCAGACACTCTATCACTATCATCATCAGTATCTACTACATCAGGGATTTCATCTCCATCAGTATCAGGTAAACTACAATACATAGATTCAAAATCATCGGCGAATCTTTCTTCATGAATGTTGTATCTACCAGTCTCTTTGAGATAGCTCAATAAACCTAAGAAGTATACTTCGCAGGAATCTTTTAGAGATAATGGTATATTATTACCCTCCTCTTTATATTGTATTTCGTATTCATAAATGTCCATTGTTAGAGTTAGATTATTTGATTTACGTAAACCCACACCTCCGTAATCAGATAGTGACCGATTTGATAACTCTTGAGCCCTATCATAAACATCCTTGTTTAGGTTGTTACAAGCAATTATGAACAACGAAAAAGTGCATACCATAATCGCTACAATTGAAGATATAATTACTTTTTTCATAGCAACCTCCTTATGCCACTCTCTAAATATAACAATGATAAAGAAATATATCAAGTATTGGGATATGAGAAATGATCTTTCTAGATTTTCATAAGATAATACTCTCTTTAATGCAGAGCATATTTTGGTTTCGATAATTAGAATACGTCCAACATATCCATAATAGAGATATTGCATATATCAACAAATTATATATAATCAGTTTTAGGATGACCCTAATTCACATTGAGAAAAACATAAGGAGTGCATTATGACTATCAGGAAGTATATTGCTTGTCTACTCACCATGTCGCTTATAGTGACATCACTTATTGTAGCTCCAGCAGATGCAAAATCTGTTGATGATCTGGCTTTTAATGCTCAGGGCAAATGTGGTGCTGTACTTTTAACATGGAATGATGCATATCCAGGACAATGGTATATGCCAGAGATGATTCTACCTACTGGTGAAAGCTACCCATTGATTGATTACGCAATACAGGATACTAGTTACATACATAAAGGTGTTGTTAATGATCAGGAATACTGCTATATACTCAAGGTTGTGGATCAGGGAGATAATGAGCTGGATTCATCTGAGCAGGTATGTGCAACACCACAATGTAAACACAGAGAAGTACCGGGAACACTTCTTGATTGTGACAATGAATGTATGCTCTTCCTCTGTTTTCAGATTGACAGTCTTGATGCACAAGTGACCTGGGCTGATGAGAGTTTTTTTGATGTTATTGATGATGGTGGATTGGTCGACATTAATGGCAAGATTATGGGTAACAAAAATCTCAACTGGGATCCTGTAATATCAGAGGGAAGGACATGTGCAGGTCCCAGGGACATAACAGACAACATACCAGGCGCAAGCATAGGTTGGGATGCAAAAGAAAAACATGTAGATATGTCCATACCAAGAATAGTATATGCAGATGGAACACAGCCCAACGATTTCATTGATATTCAATTGTGGATTGGTAACCCAACTGCTGTTGTAGATGGAATAAAGAAGCAAATTGACCCGACCAATATTAATGTTGTGCCATTTGTTGAAACTGATGAAAATGGTGGAGGGCATACTCAACTACCTGTCCGCTTTATAAGTGAGAATACAGGTGCAAAAGACATCAGGTGGTTACCTGAAAACAAAATACCTGTGTTTGTTTTTGATGTTGAAAACTGTAATGGACCATACTGTAATGATGATAAAAAGAAATCATCAGATAAATGCAGTTGGTCTTGTGGGCATATTGAAGATGAAGGGTCTTACTGGGCATTTACAACCAATGCTTCTTTATACCCAGCAGCATTTTCAAAAGACGAATATGCAAAACTGCCAAGTTCAGATGGAACCTACAATGATATCGAAAGTTGGTACAATTCAACATACACGACAAGAGGATTTGCATGTGTAGAGTTTTGTATAGACGATCAAGGAAAGCTTGTTGCATGGAATCCATTATATAGCTCTTACCCTAACTGTTGTGTTGATGAATGCTGTGATGATATTCATATGCTCATTCCAATAATGGTTTCAGAAAACAACAGTGGGACACAAAGCATATTCGAGTATGAAAACTATCGAGCAGAGCTTTGTTTAACACCTGGAGAGGTGGCAGGTTTTGACTCACTATTCTTTACTAACAACTGTGATAATGAAGTATGTGTCAAGTTTGAAAGTAGCCTAGAGGATTTCAATCTGACTGCAATGCTTGACCCCTCGACAGGTGGAACAGTACCTTTAGTTTCTCCTTATACAATTCCAAAACAAGCCGACATTATCAGTGGTGTTGCAAGAAAACCACTTTTCAGTGGTAGATTCACAGTTCCTGATTGTGAAGAGGATGAAGTCATCGAAGCATTCAGAGTAATCCAAGTAGACTGTCAAACAGGCATTCCTATTCCCGACTGTCCACCAAAGATAGTGAGTATACGTTGTTGTGATGACGGTTGTCAATGGACTAACTGCTTGAGAATTTTTAGGATGAATAGTTATTATTCGGCATATACCTATGATTGTGTAACAGAAGAAACAATCGAATTTAGTGGTCCAGGAGTTCCTTTAGTGCCCATCAATGCAGATGAAGTAGACTGGGCTGATGCAAATCTTGTTACATACGGTGTGGGTAATTGCGCTAAGTTCTGTGTAAATGAAAATAATTGGATTATCAAATGGGAGGCAATCCCACCAGATGATGAGTGTTGTTGTAAGGAAGAAGAGGCTTGCTGTGACTTTGACTATAGGATATCTGGTGTACCTAAATCAGCTTGTCCAGGTGATACAATAGATTTAGCAGTAGCAATAAAGAATGAGTGCGACCAAGGTTTAGCAATGGAACTTACTGTTGATACAGAAGCGACAGTTGTTTCATCAAAGAAGCCTGTCTTTGTTTATAGACTTAGACCAGAACAAACCGAGAGTAAGGAAATAACAATAAAGATGCCGGAAGATTGCGATGAAGGTGATACGGTTGAACTATCATTTCATCTCGTAATCAACGATACCTCTGGAGAAGAGTGTTTCAATGACGTGATTGAATCATATGAGATAAGATGCAATGACTGTAGTACCTGTTGTGATTTCAGTACTCAGTTTGGAACAATCAATATTGAAGAAGAACACTGCCAAGGTGATGAAGTCCTTCTTGAATACTATATAACAAACAACTGTGAAGATGAGTCAATGATATTCAGCATTAAACCGCAGTACGAATCAGATTATTATGAAGAAATTGCGATAGATGATGATTCATTTACACTATCACCAGGAGATTCTAAACCAGTTCAAATTTATTGCACCATACCTGATGACTGTATATATTCATCAAGCTACCGATTCAGCGTAACTGCCTACGACAGTGATAAACTTGAATGCGGTGAAAAATGGGAGACCTTTAAATTGCTTTGTACAGATTGTGAACCGTGTTGTGATATAAGCTGTGAATTTTTAGAAAGGTTTGAGGCATACTGTCCAGGCGAAGAGGCTATTCTAAAATATGGGGTAGAGAACAATTGTTATGATCAAGACCTTACCATTGTACTGGAGCAGTACCATGGTGATCTAACATTTGATTATGAAAGCTTTACTCTGCCTGCAAGAACTGGAAGAGAAGTAAAAATCACTGCGAAGATGCTTGAAGACTGTGTTGATGGTCAACAACCTGTATATGAGTTTCATGTGTTTGCATACAGTGATGATGAAGAGGAAGTATGTGACAGTCATTTCGAATCATTTTCGCTGACATGTGAGGATTGTACATGTTGTGATATGGATATCACCACTAACAGCAGAAGTACTCCTGAGATATGTGCAGGGCAAACGGATACTTATGAGATAAGGGTTATCAACAACTGCAAGGAACAAGAGAAGCATGTAAAAGCTGTATTTAGTAAACTCTATTCATCGAACGTAAAAAGCATAACCCCAACAAGTGCAACCATAGCCCCCCAAGAAGATATGATATTTGATGTAGAGCTAGCAATGCCTGAGAACTGCAAACCAGGATCACTAGTAAACTTCATTGTAGAGATGTCTGTAGATGGTTGTGACTCTCTGATAATGGGTTTCAAAGGTAAATGTAAAAGTTGTAACTGTTGTGATGTTACTGCTTCATCGATTACCAAACTTATTTCTGAGTATTGCCCAGGAGAAGAAGGAAGATACCTTATAAGGGTTAGAAACAACTGTGACAATCAATCGAAGACAATCAGTATCAACGGTTCTAGTAATATATATAATGTAAAGCCAGAAACATTCGAGTTGGAACCTGGTAAAACAAAAGATGTATTCTTGTTCTTTACAATGCCTGATGACTGTAAAGCTGGATCGAGTCAAACCTTTAGATACAAGGTTGGTATTGATGATTGCAACTCTTTGTCTAAATCTTTTACAGCCGAGTGTAAGAAATGTGGGAGCAGTAAAGACCCACAGTATGTAGGAAATAGCTCTACAAAGAAGTTTCACACTCTAACCTGTAATTATGTCAAAAAAATCGCAACTGAAAATAAGGTATATTTCTACTCTAGACAGGAGGCTATCAACAAAGGATATACACCTTGCGGAGTGTGTAAACCTTAGCAAACTACCAACTTTGTCAATGATATTAACAGTATAATTATATCACTATCTCAGTTGATGAATGTTCAATCAAGTGAAATATGAATCTCTTCAGGCTCTACTGTCTCTTCTCCGTTCCAGTATCTCCATAATACTATCTGTCTGTTGGGGTTGCGCAGGAATATAGATTCACCTTTTGAATCCTTGGTAATAAAGTTGTGGTATAACAGTGCCAGTAAATCATATGAACCATCTTCATTATATATAATCCAGTGGTCAAAATCTTTATCTGGATCCGGGGTATGAAGCCATACTCTTACTTCTGAAGTGTGAACTCCAAGTGTTACATCTGGAAAGAAGAATCTATGATCTGACCAGTTACTAGGTGCATTTTCATCCATCAAAGAATAGCCGTCAAGGTCTAAATACTCTATTGAAGGGTTAGAATTCCACGACAATGTTATTTTATTCCCTTTGGTATAACATTTGTCATCATCAGATTTATCATCGCTGTATGGTGTCAATGCTAGCTTTATGTTATCCTCAAGGTTGTCTACTGCCCATAGTGTATCACCTTCCGGTGGGCTGTTGTAGCATTTTACTGCTGCTTGTGTGTATTGTTTGCCTTTTTCTTTGTATGGTTCGTATTCCGAATCACTTACGAATCTAGATAGCGCTGGTATTGAAAGTCCGTGTTCTATGAGAGACTGTCCAAGGTCTTCTTGAACTAAATCACTATCCTCTTGTGTATCACTTTCGACGTCTTCATTCTCTGTGTTATCATCATATTGTATTGGTCTACGTGTTACAAATGCTAATGCTCTGTTGTTGTCACCATTGCCAATGTACTCGATTTGATACATGTACTCTATTCTTTCCTGAGTATCTGGATTTTCTGTATGGGTTTCAGGATCATTCGATCCAAGGAAGTCCTCTGTGAAGTGTTTAGCAGATAGCCAGCTTGCCTGGTCTCTTTTCTCTGCACAGTTAATACCAGCTACCCTGATTGGAACGTAATCATCATCATTCTTTAGCTCTCTTACTGGTAGTGATTCATGTATTGGTTTTATATTGAATGTATCACCATCCGTAACTTCAATAATATCTTCCTGAGCAAGCTCTATTATCAAGGGTAGCCCGTTATCGCTTTCACCTGATGCAAAGCTTGCTGTTGTTGTCAGCAAAAGTGAAATCAACACAATTGACGTAATCCATTTGAGTCTGTTTCTATTCATTCTTTTTCTCCTTTTGTTATTTGTTTCAAAAGCAAATGCTATCATAGCACGCGATATTTTATCCGAAAGAGCTATTGATAATAATACACGAATGTTATAGGAATATTGATTCTTTCAGTGAGTTAGATTTCTAACTTAGATGGATTCATTATTTTTAACAAACCCTTACTGATACAGGGGTTGTAGTATAATTTCTGTCTGCTGTTTAACATGTGATTATGTATAAGGTTAACGTGCTAACTGTCACTTATATTCATTAAACGTTTCAATCAAATCATCAAAGCTTGTTGGTCTGTATTTCTTAAAACTTGTATCCGGCACAAAGATATAGTCATATTCAATTTCTTCTTGCACTCTGTTAAGGTTCTCACACCACTCTCTTAAAGCTTCCATCTTAAGAGGCACATCTATACCAACTAACCCCTTCGTTTCTATTACATATTCCTTGTCGTCACTGGTTTTAACCATAAAATCAGGATGATACTTGCCGGGTAGCGCATTAACTTTGATATAATCAATTGAAAACTCCATTTGCTCTCTGTAGTTGTATGTCCATTTAATTACATCATGACAGGAATCGAGAAACTTCGCAAACTCTACCTCAAACCCACTATCACATGCTATGATGTTGAAAGCACACTTTTTTGGATTTCTGTATATATGCCTGCGAGTCTTGGTTTTTCTAAAAGCTCTTGTATCAGATAGTTTGATATGCTTTATGATTGGCCTGCATACGTTAGGTTTAATAATCTTATCGCTGATAAATCTTTGAAATGTGTCAACAATTGTTTTATGGACAATATTTTCAGACAGATTTCGTATTACATTTGGATCATCTATGTCAACTTCTTCACCAAACAAATAATCTCTAATAAATGTCTTGAGTTTCCCAAACAGCTCTACTTTCAAAGCACTCCCAAAATGATATCTTCTATCTAAGTCTCTGATGTAGTATTTGATTATATTTGTCATGTCAGCATCTTGTGGATTATCTAGCGTTATTCGATAAACCTCTGCATCAGTTTCAAAATCCTTGAATACAATCTCCTTTTGTTCTTCTTCCGAAAATTGCTTTAACTTTACTGGCTTAAACTCAAATTCACTAACATCAAGCTCCTTGATACTGCTAAGGTCTCTTCTTACGGCTGGAGTTACAACTGGAAATGACATGTCAAGCTTAGTAATTGGTTTTTCCTCATTCTCTTTTTCAACCTCTACAACAACAGCTGACAGAGGATCAGTATTCTGATCAATCCTCCTGTAACCAAGCTTTACACCTTCATTCTTGATCGATTCAATAAACTCCATAAATGCCTTTGTGCCAATTACACAAAGCAATTCATTGTCATATAACTCCTGGTCATCCCCTGTTGTTTCGTCTGAATCCTCTATATCAAAGAACATTCTTCGAAGTCCCCTACCAAGGGTTTGTTCAGGGAGTATGTTGCTTTTTGAGGAGTATGCTCGCAACCCCACAATTGTTGTAACATTGCGAACATCCCAACCTTCTTTAAGCATCATTACGGAAACAATTGCCTTAAAAGGACTTTCCCAGCTGTCAATCTTTCTTGCTTGCTCACGCAGTTTTTCCAACTCATCTTTTTTCTTTCCCGATTGCGCTTCAGAAATCTCACCATTACGTTTTGTGTGAATTGTAAGTACAGAACCTTCAAGCTCTCTGTAATTCGATTCGATATACTCTGCAACCCTATCACAATGACGTGTGTCATCGGTCATAACAAACAACACAGATTTCTTACCCAGTTTCTTGTTCACATCATAAACCTTTCTCCATTCTTGTACTCCAAGGTCTATGTAATCCTTGTATTTATCAACATATTTAATGCTCTTCTTTTCCTTCAGTTTCTCTCTGCTTGGACCATCAGGGAGGATTGGATGCTTGACTACATCCTGTGCAATCGCTTCAACAAGAGGATAATCACAAATAGTCTGTACAAATATTGATCCTTTTTCATGCTTTGGAGTTGCTGTCACATCAATCTGCATGGAAAGACCAGTACCCTTTTGTATAAGGTTATTGTGAATATCGAGAATACATTCGTACCACGCGAGTTTTTCATTGTGTATGTGATGTGCTTCGTCATTTAGGATAACAAGCTCATCAATGTCCCTAACAATTTCTCCCAAATCAACGGTTGAGTCTGTTGTTGATGAAACGGGTTTTGACCCACAAAAGTATTCCATTGTATTTTCATCATTTGCAGAGGGTTCATTTTCGTCACTCATATAAACCCTGTGGATATTTGTAACAAACAGATTGCCTGTTTTTTGTGTTATATGCACTTCATCCTGTATGTGAACATCCAACTGGAAATCATGTCTCCAGTCTCTACCCTCAAAACCATCATCTGGAAGAATCGGGTCTTCAAAAAATATCTTCAATCCATCAAAATCTTTCCTGATTCTATCAAGCACGATTATGTTGGGTGTAATTACCAAAACATTCCTTGACATAGTCGAATCAGGTTCATACGTCTTGTGAAAAAATGACCAAGCGAGCAGAATTGCCAATACCTTTGTCTTTCCAGACCCAGTAGCCATTTTAATGACATACCTTTGCCAGCTTTCAGATTGAGGGAACAGTGATTCAGTGACCTCATCATCACCTGTGAATCTCACCATCTCTTTAGACTGCTTAACTCCCTCTATTTCATGAAGGTATATGACCGTTTCAACTGCCTCACGTTGCGCAAAGTAGTACTTGAATTCATGATCAACACCACCAGAATTTACTAAATGAGTTTTTTTAAACCACCAGTTCAAAAGTGATTTGCTGGTTGCAGAAGCTCCTTCGTATCCATTCTCACGCCACTTCTTTACAAGTTGGCGTAATTTTGGAACAAGTGGTGGAAGGAGCTTCTCTTTACCCATATCCATTTCTAATTTTCTTCCTGGGTACCACCTAAGCTTTGGATCAAGTATCTCAAACGGCGTTCTTGGGAACTCTTCAGACAGTGGCATGTTTAGCTCCTTTCGATTCCTCATCATCAGTCCATAAAGGTGACTTCTCCCAGTCATTTGGAAAACCTATAACATCTTTTGGCACAATTAAAAATTCATTTAAGTTACTCATAAAACCTCCCAAATAAAAAAATCCCGCCCGATTTCTGCATCGTCGAGAGGCCCGGCGGGAGTTGCTACCGTCCTTATACACCCATTTGCATACGGTGTCAAGTGGGTTGGATAACCTGCACATAATAAAAAAGCGCACCTGGTTTGAGCTTGAATCAGAGGCTTGGTACGCGCTACTACATATAATATACATCTGCACAGCATAGCTGTCAAGTTAAGCCACAATAAACGAAGGAGTATTGTCAAACCCACGTCTTTGAATAGAAAACAGTGTGTTTTGGTGTTCACTGGATTCCCGCTTTCGCGGGAATGACGGAGTGTGGAGCGGGAATGACGGAGTGTAGAGGGGAGATGACAAAGGTGGTTTTGTACATGACAGCATGAAGGATTGACCACACTTAAGACCATCTCCATATCTTGCGTTTTGTCATCGTATCATTACCAAATATATCCACCACCTTAACAGCCACCGTGCGTTCCCTGCGATCCTTGCCAAGCTCCACAAAGGGTGTCTCAAGCTCCAGAGACCGATCACGCTTTGTGCGGAAGGACTGCCATTCATTCTCAAAAATAAAGTCGCCTCCCTTGCTTTTCCTGCGTTCATAGTCAAAATCAACCGCCCAATAGTCAACCCAGTCTGTCCACTTGTCGGTCAGCACCTTGCTGTGGGTGTGACCGTTCTTATCCTTTGAATATTCAATCACTTTACCCTTTTCAACAACAACCTTTGACCGTTTGTTCTTCAGATCCTCAGCAGGAATAAAGTCTGTATCCTGTGAATAGAACACGGCGAAGTCAGTCAGCTTGATTGAGAATGTGTCACCCTTTAGCTTGTGGTCAATCTCGATGTATGGCACCTCATAGAAAACCACCTGGTCACGCTCCACAGCACGCTTGTCAAAGACCTCACGTGGTATGTTGCGAAGAGACAGATCGATGCCCTTGTCTCTGGCTTCCTCCTGCTTTGCTGGAGCTAGGCTCATCTCAAAGTCAAAACCAAGCACATCAACGCCTGTGATTCGTCTCTTTTTACACTCAAGCAAAATTTCGTCTATCATATAGCTATCCACCTGGTAGTTGACAGGACCAACCACCACCATGCGACCAGCTTTTTTGCCGTGGAAGTTAACAAACCCTGTTACCGGTTGGGCGTGATAGGCAGAAAGAATCAGCTCCACAAAATCTCGCTCACGTTTTTCCAGCTCTGCTACCTGCTGACCGTCTCTGGAGTCTGGGTCGAGTCCCACATAGTGCTGACGCTCGTAGTGACCGAGGTTGAGAATCTCGAAGGCGCGGTATGGATTACCCTCCTGCTTCAGTTCACGCTGTACACCAATCATGCGTTTGCGTGTGGTGTGGATTGCAAACTTGCCAAGGTCTGTGCCTATCCATTTTCTACCAAGTTTTTCTGCAACAGCAAGGGTTGTGCCACTTCCACAGAAAAAGTCGGCTACAAGGTCACCTTCATTGGAGCTTGCTTTGATTATACGTTCTAACAACGCCTCTGGTTTTTGGGTAGCGTACCCTAATCTTTCTTTTGCTTGAGGGTTTATTGGTGGAATTTTGTACCAAAGAGATTGTATAGGTCTACCGTTCCACTCATCTAAATATTGTTTCCTTTGAATTCTTTGAGTTTTCTTTTTTGGGAAAACCAGTTTACTTTCTTTGTCCCATCGTTCCATTGTAGATTGCGAGCATGACCAACCATTCTTTGGTGGATTGAATCCTTTATATGTATAAACTAATGTAGGACTATATGATGGACTAACAATTGGGCTAAGCCTATACTTTCTTCCAGATTCATCAATATATTTAAATCTCTCGATTACATATTCTTCTGTTCCTTCCTTGGATAAAGGTGGAGCAAATATATAGTTATTGTTTTTTGAATAAAATAATATTGAATCAGTCACTACACCAAATTGTTTTGATTGAGCAAGAACGCCAGATCTTCTTTTCCAGATTATTTCATTAATGAAGTTTTTGGAGGAGAAAACTTCATCCAAAAGTAATCTTAAAAATGAATTAGCTCTCCAGTCGCAGTGTACATATATACTGCCGTTGTCTGCCAGCAGGTCACGCATGAGCTTCAGCCTTTCATATATCATAGCAAGATAGCTGTCCGTGCCATGCCCCCACGTGTCTCGATATGCGATCTCCTCTATTATGCCGGGATGTTTTGTAAACGACTCCCCTCCCACCTCAATGTCCATAGAGAAATCCGCACCAACATCAAACGGCGGGTCGATGTAAATGAGTTTCAGACCGCCAGCATCCTCTATCTGTTTCCTCATTTCTCCACTCTTAAGTGACGAAAGAATGAGCTTGTTGTCTCCCCAGATGAGTTTGTTTGTCCAGCCTGAGGTTTGTCTGCCCGTGGCTGGATCAACCCCCACTGCAAGCTTCTGTGGGTCTGTTCCAACCCTGGGTTCATCTATATGCTCGATGCTCTGAAAGGGCAGTGCTACTCTGGTCACATCCCCCGATTTGCCGTTCCAGACAAGCTCCACCTGTCTCTTGCTCTCAAAAAGAAGGAATCTGTATTTGTCTGGGAGTGGTGTGCCTTCGGCTACCAGCTTTGTAATCTCTTCTATTTCAGCCTCGGTCAGGTTCAGCTCATTTCTCTTGTATCCATTTGCCATTCAGCACCTCATGTTCAATAGCTTAAATACTAATCTATCCAATAATCACAATGATTCAAACCATTTTCTGATTTTAGCAGACATTAATTTTCTTCTTTCAATGAGAAACTCGTCATAATTAAGGTATTTTCCGTCCAAAACACCCTCAGGAATACAATTCTGTCTGAAATTTTCCCTGAGTTCTGATTCATCTGTTATCCCTCCATAGTATTTTTCACCACCATTGCATTGATCTTTGAGTCTTGCAAAGTAAACCTCTGGTGGTGTATCGCTGATTGTGATGTTTATTTCGCTTTGGGCTATTGCATAGTTTGCAATCTGGTTGTATTTGCCTCTCTTCATTCCCTTATTTTTCAGATAGTTACGGGGGAAAAGGTGGTGCTTGTCACCTTTGTGCAATAACAGATCAGCAACAGATATATTTGTGGACAGGAAACCTTTGTCCTTTGAACATACTTGGGCGGCTTGATATGCTATAAAATAAGGGCTTCTGGATGATGAGGTTTCCATTTGTTGTGGAAGCATGCCAGTCCAAAAAGATGGTGTAAGTTCATTGTTTATTGTCAGTTCAGTGAAACTACTTAGACCTTGGGATTCTATCATTCGAATATCTTGGTCAAAAACTGACTCAGGGTTACCTGAATATCTTCCTCTAAGGACTGACAGTGCAAACCATCTTCTTATCAAACGTTGAAGATCACTGCTTTCCATACCCTTTTTTCTGCCTTTAAGGTAAATAATGTAGGTAAAATTCACAGCGTTTTTGCTGGTTATAAGATTACTCTTCAAGAATCCCGCTGATCTAAGAATCATAACAAGGTTTTTAAAATTAGTCTCATTCATGAAATTAAAGATACCCGTTTTCAGTTTTGTAAATGATTCCTCTGCAATTATTTCTACATATTCCTTGGTTTCAAAATTTCTACCTGACAATAATGCTACGAGATCTTTTAATCTTCCCCTGCTAAATTCTGAAGTGAATGCGACTCTCAACATGTCTGTGTATTCAGGGTCATATAGGTCATCATTCTCATTCTTTAGCCAACTCATTTTGTTAAAGTAATCCGTTTCTGCAAATACTCTGTCCTTCTGTTTTATAGATTTGTAGTCATGAGGATTCACAGCAAGATGACAGAAATAGTCAATAGCTTTTCTCAATGTGTTTCCACCATAGTTTTCATTGACTGCAATTTTTGACATGGCGAAATCCGCTTGAGACAACTCTGTTCCCGCCGAGTTGACCCTAATGAATATTTCAGTAACCGTATCGATATCAAGATCAGATGCTAATTCAATAAATCCAATACGGTTATTAGCTAACCCTTTTATTTTATCAAAAATATGAGCTATATCATCTGATTCAATGTTTGGGTTTCGTGCTTTGTATTGATTTATCAGAGAGTAAGAACTCACATCTGGTGCAAATATTTTCTCTGCAATATCATCTATCCAAGCTGAATCCTTAGCAATTGCGGGGTTTCTAACCTCAAAGCGTTCAGTTTGTGGATTAAAAGCTATCCTTATTTTTTTGCTTTCATAATCTTCAGTCACAATCTCGTGCCCTAGAATTGCGGACATCAATGCAGTTATACGCTGTTGACCATCTATTAGTATTCTTTTTCCCTCTGATAATATACCGTTTTTTAATTTCATGTCTGGGTTCTGCCACGTGATCATATAACCAATCGGATAACCTCGGTAGAGTGAATCAAGTAAGTTCCTTACCTTAGTAGAGCTCCACACAAATGGGCGTTGTATCTCTGGAATTGCAATTTGCCCCGCATTAATCCAGGATAATATTGTTTGAACATCGTAAGTTGTTGTATTATAACGTTCAACTATCATTCTTCTAATCTCCTTATTGAATTTATAATCTTACAACGGCATTATGTACATAACAAGTACACAATCCTTTTATGAGGTAAATCGTAT
>CAZTGD010000042.1:0-16053 GCA_964613055.1 uncultured Caldisericales bacterium
GCTTTCTGTTGAAGAGATGGCTGGTATGGCAGGTGATTCCAGAGGGAATAACATCATAGGTGGGGGAGATGGACCAATCATCCTCGATAACAATGAGACCAGGGAACCTAGGAACTGTGGTACAGTACAGAACCATTTCTTACCTCCCAGGAATGGAGCTGAGGCTACTGCACCACCTGATGAGAAGCGTGAAGATGATGACGGTGACAAAAAGGAAGTTGATTTTGTAACTCCATTGCCATGTCCTGTAGGTCAGTTGAAATACATCTTAGATGATTATGAGATCCCTGAAGATGCCCCTGATTGGTACAAGGAATACTGTGAGAGATGTCTGGCAGCAGGTAAAATACCCCTACCCCAGGATGTTGCTGAACAAATTATAGTAAATGAATATGGGCAACCATACCTAGACGCATTAAATGGTGAGTGGGTTGCGCCTAATGATGAATGGGAAGAGGCGATGAATGACATGTGTGATCAAATACTTGATGAATTAGTAAATGATCTTGAGTTTGCAGCGTCACTAGAAGGCAACTTGATGGCATATAAGTTCACCTTTGGTGAACCTCGCTTGGTCAATGCCCCTGGACTTGAAAACACAAGTTGGGGTAATTCATGGTCTGTATGGGGTCAATCAAATACAAGTCTTCATCAGAAGACATGGAATTACACTGGTGGTGATATACAATTGTTAGTGCCTTCTTTTAATGATGAAGGTGCTTTACGTGGTTATTATAGATTAAGTATAGACGGTGATTCACAATATAAATCATATCCAAAAATGGGTAGTGGTTTAGAATATGTAGCTACGATAGGAGAAGGCAATCCAATAGCTCCAGGAGATTGGGGTGTTGAAAATATTTTCGAACCAGGATCAACCCTCGTCCTATACGAAGATAAAAGCGGTGTAGGTGTTGGATGGTTTGCTAAGGGATACTATGATGGTGCAGAAGGATCAGGTCTAATTAGGGGTTGGTGGGCATTCTGGAAATGGTACATGAAGAATTACCAATGATGAACAATGTCAAAGCTTTAAGTGTATGTTTAATAGGAGGTAGCATGCGAAGGAATGTAACATTTATTACAGTCTGTTCGGTCTTTCTAATATCTTTAATCTTGATATGCACATGTTCTGTCTGTTATTCAGAAAGCCATGAATACATGCATTTACGGGAAATAGAGCCATTGACGTCCCATCTGATCAATTACTCAAATCCTAATAGTGATGTAGCTATAATCAATAACCATCTATTCTTCGAAGATATTCATCACACCATAGAGAAAGGTGATGAGTATTGGACTCATTACTACTCCTCTTACCTCATATGCAAGGATATAGACCTTGGCACTGTTCTCTGGGAAAAGGAAATTACACCACAGTTCACTTTGAAAATAGCCCCACTACATTTTGCTAAAGCAGACCTATTAGATATTCATAGCCTTTGGAACTATGAGAATATTTTGTATGTGACTATTGTTGATGAATCAAAAAATAGACCTTTTGTCATTGAGGTAGATCCCACTAATGGGGAAACAATTAATGAAAGGGATGAATATTATATCCTAAAAACCTGGAACAAATATTGTCTTCATCAATCAGAATTCAAACAATATAACTACGAAGACCAACATTATTACATTGAAGACCTGGAATCGGGTGAAATATGGGAAATACCTTCATATGGGTCATTTATCTCAGACAATCGCATAATCTCAAAATCTGATGTTAGCAAGTTTGACCAAAATTGCTCATTATCCTGCATTGATTTCAAGAAGGGCGAGACGATATGGGAGAATGATTATAAGCTAGACCCAAACTATATTATTGCAGGCAATGATTATTGTTTCCTGTTGAGTGACTCCACAAAGACCATAGACAAAAGCACAGGTGAATACACCGGCAAGACCCTGACTAAGATAAACACTGAAACTGGAGATATTGACTGTGAGATTGAATTGGGAGACAGTAAAAACAGATGGGTCTATGAAAACATATACAGCATTGACAATGACAACATCATTAGTTGTTACAGTATCATTGATGGTAAACTGCTGTGGACATATGAGCCATTAAATACAAAGGACATCATAATTGATATCTTTGTCAATGATGATCAACTGTGGGGTCTTTCACCGGACTATTCGACATTAAACATACTTAGCAATAGTGGTTCTTTGCTCAATCAGTATTCTATACCGAAGTTTGAATCACTAGTGTTTGATCTTTTACGATACACTGTTTATAAAGGCAAAATATATGGCAATATGTTTGAGAGAAAACAAGATAAAGATGCAGAAACAGTACTCGTAGAACTGAGCCTACCTTCCAATTCAATCACATTCCAAATAGACAGCAACACATACCTGAAAGGAGACAGACAACTGTCTCTTGATGCCCCTGCAACTATTATTGAAGGCAGGACATACCTTCCAGCAAGATATGTTGTGGAACCGCTGGGTGGTTTGGCCACATGGGATCCATACAGCAAAGGAGTTGAATGCACCCTTCTTGGAAACACCGTGACTCTATGGATTGATAATCCATCTGCCAGGGTGAATGGTGAGAGCGTACTCATTGAGAAGGATATGAGCAAATACGGTAAGGTAGTACCCACCATCATCAATGACAGGACAATGGTTCCAATGCGCTTCCTTGCTGAATCACTGGGCTGTGAGGTAGAGTGGGTATCAGACACCAAGGAGATCATACTGACATATTCACCATAGGCACCACAGAGTGGACATACAATGACATAGGCAGACCCTATAACAACCCCCCCTACCACATCCCCACCTACCCCCCTGTCAGAGGGGCTGATTTTTAGATATCTCCCTGATGATACACTCCAGCCAAATCCCCCTGTCAAGGGGGGAAGGGAAGCACTGCTTCCCAGTGGGGACCCTAATGACGGTTTGATTTTGGGATGACTCCCCATATTTTCCCAGAAGGCAGATCTATTTGTTGTTCTTATGAAACGATAAGGGAAGTGGAACTTACATAAGGGATTAGATTTATCATCCTCTTCCACCTTTACTTCCGAAGAGAAAGGATTTTCTATGATACAGAACAGGGGTGTTTAACACCAGATATTCCATGTTCAAAATTTCACAAGTAGAATATCGAAATATTTAAAAGGCAAACATTCTCAATGAAAGCAGTTCCAGTTATATATTAGGCTCTCGAAAATCTTAGAGTGGTATTTTCCTGAATCTCTCCAGTAAGATATGATATATCCTCTTGCCAGTAACTCTCATATTCCATCTCCACAGAGACTCCTTCAAGTGAAATATGAAGTATGATTTCTGCAAATCATTGAATTTTGCAAGTCTTCTTTTGGCATATCTACAGAAAGACTTAATACCATTTACATGGCTCTTTCATCTTGCAAACTCATTCTCACTATGAAAGATTCTGTAGTGTTTATAGCCATAAAGGAGAAGATCATCCCCCATTTACATGAGAAAAATATTTGTGTAATCTGTAGTTTGCCTTATTGTAAAACCATGTTCAAAACATCTGACTATTTCTCTGAATTTTCTCTCTGAAATATGGGAGCGATATATATACTTGTTTTTCATAGACCTAACTTACCATAGCACGCTTGTGTGCTGATGTTAACTTAGCGAGAGGGATTAATAATATAACCAAGCGCTAGAAGACCTGAATCCAGATCTCGCACACCGATTCATCGCTGGATGGATCAAACCTCTTGTCGTACATCTCAAGGCACCAGTTGCCCACTTTCCAGTTGGTTGTCGGCAGGTATTTCATGTAGATCTCATCATAGGTTTTTGGGAATTTGTCCAATCCACCCTTGTGTTCAAACACCAGCCACTTGGCAGACGGCAACTGACGATAAACCATCCCCTCTGGGGCTTTGGTCTTCTATTTCACCTCCAGGCAGGCGATGTAGTCAAAGGGGGCTTCCGGACCCAAATCCATGTCTTTGGGATCCATAACCGACACACCCCAGCTTCTCTCATAAGGCACAACAGTATCCATTGGAATCTCTTTGTCACGATCACAGAAATCCTGCCACAACTGAGGTATTTCACCCTTCAAGTTCCTGCCGTGATACAGCATACCAACTACACCAAACGCATCTTTGTCTTCGATCCTGATCTCTTTCATCTCAACCTCCAATCAACTATTTGATACCAATCCATATTTCAAACACCGAATCCTCTGAATCCGGTATGAAACGCTCATCATACATCTCAACATCGATCCCTGCTGGTTCATATCTGCTGTCAGGGATGAATTGCTTATAGATATAGTTGTAAGTATTGTCCAGTGTGCCCAGCTTGCCTTTATGCTCAAATATCAGCCAGTTCATAGCGGGGATAATCTTGAGCATCATTTCATCTGGGGTATCAGATATATCTTTTATCATCATCCCTGCATAATAGCTGAATGAGCCATAATCCCTGTTACTTTCATCCATTATAAGCTCATCACACACTCCAAAGCATGGACCACAGGCAAATTGTTTCTTCTCCTCATACTCCCTGATGAATCTCTGCCACATAGCTGGAATCTCACCATGTTCATTTCTGCCCTGGTACTTCAAACCAGCGATCATAAATTCATCCTTGCTTTTCACCTTTGGTTCTCTCATCATAAATCTTCTGTTTGCGAGAATCGACCTTATATCAAGTTTCTGACGTTCGAATGTTGCAATTGGGATACCCCTTTTCCTGTATCTGGCGGCTGTCATTCCAAACATCCTCTTGAATGCCCTTGTAAATGCCTCTTGTGACTTGTAGCAACAATCCAGAGATATATCAATGATTGATGTGTCTGAATCTACCAACTCTCTGGAAGCCCTTGTTAGTCTGCGTTTTCTGACATATTCCATGATGGACTCTTCAACTGTCATATTGAATAGTCTGATGAGATAGAACATAGACATGGATGTTCTGTTTGCAATCTCGTCAAGCGTTATTGGCTTGTCTAGATTATCTTCGATATAATCGACAACACTCTCAATTCGGAAGAGGTTTTTCACGACAATATATTATCACTGGGTTGAGCTTTGTCTTGATTGAAATTGCTAAAAGTGGAAAAAGTTAATGTCGTTTTTGGAGCCGGAGGGAGGACTCGAACCCCCGCGATGCAGATAAAGGGTCTGCCGCTCTTCCTCTGAGCTACTCCGGCAGTTGACTTCCGCATAATAGAATATTCGAACATGCCAAATAAACAAGCCAGTACATTAAATATGGTTTAAATTATGATTGAATATAGGCTGATCTTGATTTGAGCTGAACATTCAAATTCTGAGTTGAAAGCTACATACAATGTTGTTCTAGAAACCGCCTTAACATGAACAAAAGTGACTGGAGCCGAGAAGGGGATTCGAACCCCTGACCTGTAAATTACGAATTTACTGCTCTACCAGCTGAGCTATCTCGGCGCCGAATGTGCATTATAACGTCTGAATTCAACCTGTCTACTGAATTTCAGGTAAATAAACCAGACAGCCTTATATCAATCCTCATCAATGGTATCAACAAACTGCTCCATTATCTCATCTGCCAACTCTTCCTGAGTGGCTTTCCTGCTCCTAACCTTTCGGCGTGGGCTTCTGACTTTGCTGTCTTCCACTGGTTTCTCGAAGTCCGCCCAACTAGGTTTACCCCACCTTGATTCAGGTATCTCATGTTTCAGGTATTGCCCGGTGTATGAATCATCAACCATAACAACCTCTTCAGGTACACCACAGGCTATAAGTCGACCTCCCTGCTCTCCACCTTCTGGACCAAGATCGATGAGATAGTCGGCTGACTTTATCACATCCATGTTGTGTTCGATGACCAGTACGGTGTTACCCTTGGAAACGAGTTTACCCAACACCTGTATGAGTCTGTCTACATCAGCCATATGTAAGCCCGTTGTTGGTTCATCGAGTATGTACATTGTCCTTCCCGTTGAACGTTTGGCGAGTTCCGATGTGAGTTTGATCCTCTGAGCTTCACCTCCAGAGAGGGTTGTCGCTGACTGACCCAGCTTTATGTATCCAAGACCAACCTCTGTCAACATCTTCAGTTTATTATGAATACCCGGGAAATTCTCAAACAGCTTCTCCGCTTCCTCTACAGTGAGATCGAGTATTTCTGAGATATTCATCCCTTTGAACTCAATCTCTAGGGTTTCCCGATTGAAGCGCTTACCCTGACATATCTCACAGGGTACATAAACGTCTGGCAGGAACTGCATCTCAATCTTATTAACACCGTCACCCTTACAAGCTTCGCATCTTCCACCCTTCACATTGAATGAAAACCTGCCCGGTTGATAACCCCTCACTCTCGATTCAGGTAGTTTGGCGAAGAGTTCTCTTATCGGGGAGAATACACCTGTGTATGTTGCAGGATTCGAGCGTGGAGTGCGACCAATGGGTGACTGATCAACCGATACGACCTTGTCAATGTGGTTGAGTCCATCAATCTTTTCAACCTTGCCAGGGAGTCTTCTAGAACCATAGAAACGCCTCGCAATATATCTGTGAAGGACATCCTCAACGAGCGTCGACTTGCCAGAACCTGACACCCCCGTTACAACACACAGGGTACCCATTGGGATATCGATACGCTCTCCCTTAAGGTTGTGCTCTGTAGCACCTATGACGCTCAATGTATGCCCATTACCTCTTCTTCTTTTTCGTGGAACAGAAATGGTTCTTTGCCCTGCAAGGAACTGACCCGTTATCGAATCTGGTACCTTGGCTACATCATCAACTGATCCAGTTGCTACAACATATCCACCATGGATACCAGCTCCTGGTCCAATATCAACGAGAAAGTCTGCAGTTCTAATGGTCTCTTCGTCGTGTTCGACCACAACTAGCGTGTTTCCAAGGTCGCGCAATCGCTTGAGTGTCGCCAACAATCGGGTGTTGTCCCTACTGTGAAGACCTATGGATGGCTCATCAAGTACATACAGTACTCCACCGAGCCCCGAACCTATCTGGGTTGCTAACCTTAGTCTTTGAGCCTCACCACCGGCGAGCGTTGCTGACGCCCTATTGAGTGTCAGGTATGACAAGCCAACATCGAGCAGGAACTTCAATCTTGACTTCACCTCAATGAGAACCTGTTTTGCAATCGTCTTTTGACGTTCAGTCAATTTTATCTCATTGAAGAACTTGAAGCAGTCATCTATGGACATTGAGGTTATATCAGCTATATTCTTCCCTCCAAGCGTTACAGCCAACGCTTCAGGTTTCAAGCGTTTGCCATTGCAGGTTGAACAGGGCTTAGAAACCATCATCTGCTCATACCACTCTCTCATGCCTTGCGATGATGTCTGTTTGTATCTTCGATTTATCGTATTGACGATACCGGGGAAGTAAACCCTCCTGTTGTATGTCGAACCGTTTTGGTTCTGCCATTCAACCCTGACCGTCTTCTTCCCAGAGCCATAAAAGAGTATGTCTCTTTTTTCCTTCGGAACTTCCTCCCACGGCATTGACGTATCAATGTCGAAATGAACAGCGACCTGTTTCATGACATTGTGACTCCAGCTGTCATTATTGAGCATGCCAGGGGCTTTTATAGCTCCCTCGTCAATGGATAGCTTTGGATCTGGAACAAGCAGTTCCTCGGACACGACTAGCTTCCTGCCCAAACCATCACAATCAGGACAAGCACCATAAGGAGAATTGAATGAAAACAAACGTGGCTCTACTTCTTCAATTGAGATATCACAATTCGGGCATGCGAAATTTTCAGAGAACATCATCTCAATAGGATCATCCTGTTTTTTTTGAGATACCTGAACTCTCAATACTCCCTCACCGAGTCTGAGTGCTGTCTCAAGGGAGTCAGCCAGTCTGCCTTTTGAGTCCTCATTGAGTTTCAACCTGTCGACTACTATGTCAATATCATGACGTTTTGTCTTGGCTATCTTGATATCCTCGTCAATGTCATACACAAATCCATCGACTCGAACCTTTGTGTAGCCAGACTTCGCCATCTTCTTCAGTGTATCGGTGTGTTTTCCCTTGCGCTGTCGAACAATTGGACCAAGGATTGTGCATCTCCAGCCCTCATAGTCGTCAAACAAACGATCAACCATCTGCTCAACCGTAACCCTTTGGATCTCCTGACCACACTTGGGGCAATGAGGAACACCGGCTCTTGCCATCAGAAGTCTCAAGTAATCGTATATCTCTGTCAGTGTTCCAACAGTAGATCGAGGGTTCTTAGACCCTGCCTTCTGGTCTATTGAGATGGCAGGTGACAATCCCTCAATGTTGTCTACATCGGGTTTCTGCATCATGCCAATGAACTGTCTTGCATAAGCAGAAAGTGACTCAACGTAACGTCTCTGACCTTCTGCATAAAGTGTATCGAAGGCGAATGACGATTTGCCAGAGCCTGACAATCCAGTCACCACTATCATCTTGTTCTTTGGAATGGTTAGGTCAAAATCCTTGAGATTGTGCTCTCTGGCACCTTTGATGAAGATCGTTTTTCTTGCCATGTTTTACTCTATATTCAGCTTGTCAGGCTTGGGGTTGTCTTTCTGTTTTATGATTGTTTCAATAAAAGATTCGAATAATGGGTGTGGTTTGAGTGGGTTGCTTTGGAACTCTGGGTGAAACTGAACACCAATCATAAATGGGTGGTCTGTAATCTCTGCAATCTCTACAAGTCCAAGGTTGGGGTTTATTCCTGAAAACACGATCCCGCTGTCCTTCATGACATCTCTGTATTTGTTGTTCACTTCGAATCTGTGTCTGTGTCTTTCATACGTTCTTTTCTTTCTGTATATCCTGCTTGCTAGAGTATCATCTACAATATCACATGGCTGAGTGCCAAGCCTCATGGTGCCGCCCTTCTCTGTAACGTATTTCTGATCGGTCATAACATCGATTACCGGATACTCGGTATCGGCTCTGAACTCAGTTGAATTGGCATTTTCAAGGTGACAAACATTCCTTGCGAACTCAATTATCAACATATGTAGACCGAGGCATAACCCGAGGTAGGGAACGTTGTTCTCTCTGGCAAACTTGGCGGCATTTATCTTACCTTCAATCCCCCGGTATCCAAAACCACCAGGTACAATGATGCCATCATATCCATCGAGTACCTTTTCTGCTGATTCATTCTCAAGCTGTTCTGCCTCTATCCAATCAATTACAACCTTTCTATCATTGTGAATTCCTGCGTGTTTAAGCGATTCATTCACCGAGAGATAAGCATCAGTGAGTTTTGAATACTTGCCAATCATTGCTATCTTCACAGTACTCTCGAGTTGCTTCATCCGTGACACCATCGACTTCCAATCATCTATGTCACATGATTTTGGAAGCATCCCCCAGAGTCTCAACAGCTGTTGTGGCATACCCTGTTCCTCAAACATGATAGGTACCCCATAAACACTTTGCAGATCAGGGACAGAATACACATAGTCAAACGAGACATCACAAAACATCGCTATCTTCTTCTGAACCTCCTCAGTCACCGGTATCTCGCACCTGCAGGCGATTACATTCGGTTTTATACCTGATCGACGCAGTTCATTGACTGAGTGCTGAGTGGGCTTGGTCTTCAGCTCATCGGTAATCTTGAGATAAGGGACATATGTTACATGAAGGTATAGCACATCCTCCCTGTTTCTATCAGAGCCAAACTGGCGAATGGCTTCAAGGAAGGGACCCGATTCAATGTCACCAACCGTTCCGCCTATCTCGCAGATAACAATATCGGATGATGTCTTATCAGCCAATGCCAATATGCGGGATTTGATCTCTTGAGTGAGGTGTGGAATGATCTGGACAGTCGACCCAAGGAAATCGCCACGTCTTTCCTTTGAAAGAACAGATTGATAAAGAGAACCTGTTGTGACATTGTTCATCCGCCCAAGAGGCTGACGGAGGAATCGTTCATAGTGCCCAAGATCCAGGTCGGTTTCAGCGCCGTCTTCGGTTACAAATACCTCGCCATGCTGAAAGGGATTCTGTGAACCCGCGTCTACGTTCAGGTAAGGATCAAACTTCAGAATCGTCACTGCGAATCCTCTGGCTTTCAACAGCATTCCAAGCGATGCTGAGACGATCCCCTTACCAAGAGAACTCATCACACCGCCAGTTACAAACAGTATCTTAGGCATCGGCAAACCTCCAGCCGTCCATTCTAACCTATGATGGAAATAAATCCAGTCCATCGGACATTGTTGCTTGATAATACTTTCATAATACTTAAAATCCAATCCATGAGCAGACTGATAACGATTATGTTGATTGTATCGATATTCACCCTCTCTTGTGGTGCACCTCCACCCGATCCAGCACCTATAAACGAGGCTATGGCAAACCTGGTGCTTGCAACTGAAAGTTTCTCGGTAATTATTGACGAGTATGGTCCATGGAGTGTTACCAATAAGATGATCGCAGATGCTCCTGAGGATTTTGCCAGTTGCAAACGACCAGTACCACAGTTTCTCGTTGACATGTTTGATGAGGGCATGGCAGTTGATTTCATACTGTGTACATGCCTTGCAGAATCAAGGGGTGTAGCACCCGATGACTATGACAGGGAATCTGTCCTTGGAAGGTGGAAAGACACATATACCTTTGATCCACTGACCGTCTCTGAGAAAATCCCGTATTACTTCGCCTGTGTTGAAGCGCTTGGAGGCAGTCCTGACGGCTGGCAGGAGTCATTAGACTTGCCAGATGTGGAAACAATATGGGTACCCAATAACATTGCATATGAAAAGAAGCAGGAGTTTGTGGATATGCGCCGGGAGTACAGAGAAAACTGTGCTCAACTTATAACCGATCTCTCTAAGGCTGGCGCCGACAGCAGTATCATTCAGTCCTTCTCCTCTGCATACAGTGAAGTAGACTCATTTATCAGGATGCTTACCGATGAACCTGGTGGTACCCCTCTCAGGCATCCCCCCACCAAGATGATCCTTCACAGACATCTCTATCACCCATATCTGGAGGTGTATGGCATTGAGTTGGACAACCAGTTGTCGATTCTGGAGGAGTGAAAAGAGAGTAGAATTCAATCACTTCTCAGGCACACCAATGCAGTACAATACATCATCTTCACCTATGTCTATCAATACAAAAAGGTATCCCGATGCATAGAGTCTGTGTAGAATGCAAGGTACCTTTTTGAAGTCATAGCCGTATGATTCAGGTAGTGCAATGTGTGCTAACTCTGCCCTTGTTTCTAATGAGAGTTTGGTTATGTGTGGTGTCACGGTTGTATCTTCTGTGCCTTCGGTGAATTCGACTTCTTTCCCAAACAGATACACTGAATTGCCTATTACAACTGGACAGTTCCAATATGGGTGATGCTCATACAAATGATTATAACACCACTTTATTTCGTTATCGTGTGATATACAGATGATATTGGAATCTGCATTGATTGAATCATCAGAACTATAAAAAACACCTTTAGCAAATACACAATCCTCTGTGAGTGCAAACTGATAACCTGAATTCCAGATATAACCCCTACCCTTAAATGAATAGTTACTGACAATATCACCTGTTTTAGAATCATATCTAATCAACCCATCACAGTCTGGCATAACCACATAGTCACCACACACTACTGGTTGGACACTCTCAAGTTTTGAACGGACTGGTTGTGTATTGATCACCTTACCTGCTGACGTAAGTGGATTCATATAACAACCAGATGCTGTGAATATCCTGTTTTCATGTACAACAGCTGATGATATACACTCCACTGAAGTAGCTTCACTGGTCCAGATCCAATCGCCTGTATCCTCATCAATGGATGTTATGTAGGGACAGGAATTGCAGATTACCCTCCTCCTGTCATCCACATGCATATAGTTGGGTGCATAGAACACAGTGTATACGTCATTAATGTACGGACGTTTGATTTGCCAACTTATAGTTCCATCTGTTGTTGAAAAGTAGTAGAGACACTCATTACCTGAGTAATACAACTTGCCATTGAATGTTGACATTCTGTAGATACTCCACCCATTGTAGCGTTCCTTCGCATTCCATCTCCAGTTGGTCTCTCCAGTGGCAATGTCAAGTGACTCAATCTTTGCATCATAGAAGAAGGGTGGTTTGTCATAGATGATGAACAGGCTCTCACCATCTGATACTACCTCATAGATGTTCTTGTTCTCTAGCTTCCAGATGACCTCTGCATTCTCAAGGTCCAGATCATAGTCTGTTTGTATATAGTTGTTGTGACCAGAGTTACCCCCTATACAGTTCCATGAGGTTTTCATCGCCTCTCTGCCATCATCTACCGCACCAGAGAGGGTTAACATGGTCAACAGGATTCCTATTACTATTTTCAAACAACACCCCCTTGCTTTGAAATACATCCCACTGTCATATTACAAGTTTAATACAATTATACTCGAATACTACACACATCATTAGACATTAACTTAACATGCTTAACAACAGCTGTCTTATTAGAACAAACGTTATGCCATACAATCTGTATATGAACAGAAGAGCAATCCTGCTTATTATGGATGGATACGGGCTGGGGGAACCTGGTGAGGGTAATGCAATATTCCTTGCGGGAGCAGGCAATGTCACTCGACTGATGAAGCACTATCCATCCACTACCCTTCGCGCTGATGGTCTGGCGGTTGGACTTCCAGAAGGGCAGATGGGCAACTCCGAGGTTGGGCATCTCAATCTGGGAGCTGGGAAAGTCGTCTATCACAAGCTGACGGTCATCAATCAGGCTGTAGTAAATGGAGAATTTTTCCTCAATGAAACACTGCTGATGTCTGTTGACCGTGCACGGGGACATAAGCTTCACATAGCTGGTCTCTGCTCTGACGGGGGTGTACATTCCAACCCTGAGCATCTGTTTGAGATATTGAGAGTAGCAAAAGAGAACTGTCTTAAAGACGTATATATCCATGTATTCCTTGATGGTAGAGATGCTTCACCCACTTCTGGACTTGGTTTTGTTCGAATGATTGAGCAGAAGATGGCAGAGATTGGGATAGGAAAGATTGCAACAGTGTGTGGCAGATACTCCGCCATGGACAGGGACAACCGATGGGACAGAACCGAAAAAGCCTACAACATGATGGTCTGTGGAAAGGCAAGACATTTTGACACAGCCGAGGAAGCCATAACACATGCCTATAAAAACGGTGAAACTGACGAGTTTGTTCTGCCTACAGTCATCGATGACAATGGACTCATAGAGGACAAAGACTCATTTGTCCACATCAACTTCCGCCCAGACAGGGCAAGGCAGTTGTCCAAAGCGTTGACAGCTGATGAATTCAAACACTTTAACAGAGAAAAAAAACCAGATATTTTCTATGCTTGCATGACTGAGTATGACCAATCTCTCGACCTGCCAATCATTTTCACTGAGCAGATGCTGGCGCAGGATATCATAGACACCCTTGGTAGTGCGGTCTCTGAAGCTGGACTCACACAGCTTCGAATCGCTGAGACCGAGAAATACGCCCATGTGACTTATTTCCTGAATGGTGGTCGAGAGGACAAATACGAGGGAGAGGTCAGAATCATGGTACCCTCTCCATCTGTCGCCACCTATGACCTTCAACCAAAGATGTCTGCTCCAGAGGTTGAGGAGAAGATGATTGAGGCGATCAACAGCCAGAAATTCAATCTGATTGTATGCAACCTTGCCAATTGCGATATGGTTGGGCACACGGGTGTCATACCTGCCGCGATAAAGGCTGTAAGGCAAATTGACGAGAGTGTTGGGCAAATCACAGAAACAGCTCAAAAGAATGGTTATTACACCATCATTATCGCTGACCATGGTAACGCCGAGAAGATGCTTGACGAGAATGGTCAACCATTCACTGCTCACACCACAAATCCTGTCCCATGCATACTCGTTCCACCAAAGGGAGACAAGTCATGGGAATTAGCAGAAGGTGGAGTGCTGGCAGATGTCACTGGATTGATACTGTATCTTCTGGGTATTGAGGCTCCGCCCAAGATGAAAAAGTCTGTGTTGTTGCCTAGGAAGTAGAACTTTCAAATTTACCCAAACGATTTTACTTTTTCAATTATTGTTATTACACCTACACCCATTCAATGATTCGCTTGAATGGGTAGCGAGTCAGTGATACAATCCTTGTTGGTGTGTGCGAGTGTCATTATATGTTTCCAGATATTGGAAAACCACATCCAGAGGAAAGGATGGTGTTGATATATGAATGAATACTTTCATTACTGGATAAGTGAAGGGATATCTAACTGGAATGACCCTGAATATGTATGTAAGAAAGATGACGATGAAGAACCGTATAATAATTGTGCCGTTCGTTACTATGTTAATTCTCATGATATGTGCTTTAACAGTTTCATGTCATGAGAATGCAATACCAATTACAATAGAAAGTGATTTCTCAGGTTATACATTCTTAGGATATTGTCGTATATCTGAAAATATTACTCTTCCTGTACTTGAAAAAGGGGTAAGGTTTAATCGGACTAGACTACTTTAGAGGTCTACTCGCAAACTCCACAAGCAATATAGTATACATATCTGAGTTACGCAAGTTGAAACGATACTCTGTGATACTCTGTCTCTTTGAGATGTAAATAAAATGTGTGTTTGGGTGTACTGTGGAACTTCTTTAGTCTATGCTTTGCATATGACCAGAAGGACTCTATACCGTTTATGTGACTACTCCCTATGGTAAACTCATCCTTGCTGTGGATTACTCTGTAGTGTTTCCCATACCCAATATCAACCAAACCATCCCCCATTTTCATGAGGGCAGGCTCCCGCCTTCCAGCCATCTGAATTGACAACTGAGTCAGAATTTATCTTGCCTTGGATAATGGCTTGCAAGGTCTTCCTGCTACAGTCAGGTATTATCTCTGTGTATACCTTCCCATCATCTCTTTTGAGTATCCCAAAGACTTTCGTCTTTCCTCCTGCGCCTCTCCCTCTTTTTCCTTTTACTCTCTTTGCTCCAAAGTAACTCTCATCCACTTCCACAGTTCCTTTGAAGGGTGATGAATCTTCGCATAACTCGGATATTCTCTTCCTTACCATCATAAGATATCTGTTTATTGTATTTCTATTGATATTAGTCAGTTTCGCAATTCTATCTGCTGTTATATAAAATACGAAACACTTGATTATTTCTCTAAATTTCTTCTCTGAAATATGGGAATGGTACTCATACTTGTTTTTCTGTTTCACTGCTAACTATTTAGCAGACTTGGGTTTCTATTCTAGTCTAAGCCTTTGTGATTTCGATTTAGAAACTACTTACCAAAAACTTCAAATGCTTTCTTCTTCACAACATCGATTAAAATATATAAATATCCCTTTGCATCATACTCAATAATTTCATAATCATCAAAATCAGATTTATCAGCTATTACACCCTTCTTGTAGTATATATCGATTGTTTCTTTTGAAAGATATGAACCTTTTATTGGGAGTATAAAATGAGTTATAGGAACCCTCCTTTTTTTCAACTCATCGAGTCTATTCTTTGTAATTTAGAGATAATACCGTATTTATACGCATTTTCGCATAAGGTAGGGAAATTTATTTTCATCTTCTTGTATCGATCTACGAATTGATCATCTGCATTGTGTCTAATATTCATTCTTACACTCAACTCCCCGCCAAACATATGCTCAAAAGTTGCTTGACAAAGAAGAATACATGACAAGAAATGACCATCCACATAACACCATTTTGCTTCCTCATAAAGATGAATAGATAATGGATCACCGTGAAATAATAAATCTCTTGGATTTCCAAATTCATTGTCTAACCATTTCAAACGTTCTAATCTAGAAGCGTGTCTTTTTTTATTCTCGTTAGAGAGCCATTTATCATACAATACATCTTTATCAGACATCGTACCTAACCGCCTTATATGTTCTATATTTTCTGAAGTGTAACATATTTATCAGTATATAGTATTTTTCTCATACATATTAGCACATAAAGCTGGGTAATAATGCAGAGAGAATAAATTACAATAGGTGATAGATAGTATTGCATGGAAGATAGTTAATACTGCATTATAGAGAACAAACGCATAGAAGACAA
>CAZTGD010000043.1:0-14769 GCA_964613055.1 uncultured Caldisericales bacterium
CCAATCTAGGTTTCGACGGTTATATGGATATGCTTATGGTACAGGGATTCTGGGTCACATACTTTAATTCTACAGGATTTAATCTTGATACACCATATGAGACATTAGGGAGCGCTGACAATATCGGCATTGGATCAGAACTAGGTTTGGTCAAGCTTACAAAGCTACACATCGGTCTCTTAGGTATCATCACAAATATGGGTAAAGGTATTGAAGGTTATAGCCAAAATAAAGCTGGAAGCGAGTTAGGGGAAGCTGCAACAGCTTTAGGATCGATACTGGGGTTATCTAATCCTTTAATTGGTGTACTCTCAGTCATCGCAAGCGCAATTCTAGGGAGTGATAATAAGAACAGTTGGACAAACAAGGCTTTGGTAACCGAGTCCATGTGGGATGAAATGCTAAATGAGGGCATGTTCCGAGGTGATAGTTGGAATCCTACATCAGCATTCTATACAATAGGTTCGTTTTCAGGATATTTATCTATGACATATAGTGAATCATTGCTTGGTGACGGGTCTGTTAGATTCATAGATTGGTTAAGTGCTACTGACAAATACTTTACATTTGCACTTGTCCCATTAGGAGAAACCCCAAAAGCGTCTAGAGATGCATTCAGGCAATACATGCAGATGTTTCTAGGTGAAGAATGGGGTGTCGATGAATTTGATAGGGCAGTTGAATGGGCAGTAAAAGATAGTGACGGTGATGGATACCCCGATTTAATTGATATGGATCCTTGGAATCCCAATATTTATTAATAGGTATAGATTTAAAATGATGGCAAATAGAGATAGTTATAATAGCACAAACAGAAACAACATACCTATGTTTTTATCATGTCGGTATAATAAATGGGTGGCATTAGCTACTTGTTTGATCGTCCTCATATTAGTAGCTTATTCGATTTTTAGTGTCGTAGATATGTTTCGATTTAAGGTTGATTCAATTGATCTACATAAGGTAAGGGATTACACAAGCACTGAGTTATTTGTTGGATACTTGGAGTACTTCTACCCAATTACAATAAATAATAACGTAATTACTTTCTATAAGGATAACTCCTTTGAAAACCCGTTTGAAATAATAAAGACTGAAAATGATATACTAGCTTACTTCGAGATCGAATTGACCAGTCAATACAATACAACAAGTAATGATATATATGAATTCGGAGTTGTATACATGAGAGATGATATTTATCATCTCTCAATATACCGCATCGAGTATGATATCAACAACAATAAGATTGCCTGTGTGTTATCGAAGCAATTGACTGATTTTCAAGTTGAATGTTATATTGTTCTATCTGCTGACAAAAATATGATTTCAGTAAGGAGTGACGATAAAGTAATTATGTATGGATATCGAGATAATAACTGGAATATATTGAAAGATGTTAAAAGCAATGTAGTTTACACATTTGATTCATATTACAAGTCTATACATGAATTTATTGGTGAATACCCTAGATCGAGTAATATAATGCATCTTTCATCTGACAGTTTATACTTAACCAGGGACGCAACTCTGCCGTGGGTGAAGACTGATAGATACACACTAATACATGATGCCAGTATGATTGATAATTATTGGGATTCAGTTACGGATAGTGTTTTCAATTATGAAAGTGGGTACCTTAAATTTAAAAAGGAAAAAGACTTTGAATATTTCATAGGTAAGGAATACAAACCACTGGCGCATATGCGAATAGATAGAGACAAAAGAGTCTTCTCGATGTACAAAAATATTGACGAACAAGAAACTGATATTGTTTATGTGCTAATTGACGATCCTAGTGAATCAATTAAGATAGCTAGATCGAAAATAAACGATCACATCCGATATGCAATACCTTGCTACGACTGGATGTTGATTATTTGCAAAAAGACAATGTACACAACGACTGTTATTGCACCTGGTATGCTACATATAAATTCAACAAACATCTTGGATAGATATCCCTAAATACTGATATGGATGAAAGCAATCACTCTACAGTGCTGTTCACTGTACACTATCAACCCTCAAGGATGATAATAGACCCAGGTAGTGCAGGTGGTGGAGATGAGGTAGAATACTATCCAGTGACAGACGTACAGGGAACTGTATACAGGCTGTTGGATGCATCAGGTGTTGAAGTAGCAGACTACACCTACTCACCCTTTGGTGAGAGACTAACAAACACATCCCTCACGACACCACCATCCACCCCTCCATACATGCCACTGGGGTTTGGAGGTACATACAGTGATGATGATATAGGGTTGCTGTATGCCAAGTCCAGGTACTATGATCCACATACCACACGCTTCACTACCAAGGACAGCTACAGGGGATCAAAGGGCTCTATCATCTCACAGAACAGATACATCTACTGTCACCAGAATCCAATCCTCTATGCAGACCCAGCAGGCTATGCACCGGTAGAGGGAGACCATGCAGACCCATGCACCACCACAGACCAGGACATACACTATGAACCAGACAGCTCTGACTTGTTGCCACCAGAGGATTTGCCATGTTCAGCGAATCCAGATGGTTGGAAGAAATCTGGTAAAAAGAATGCTGCAGGTGTTGATACATGGATACCTGAAGGCATCGATGTAATAGTCAACGAAGATGGTAGCTTTACTATCAGCATTGGTGACATATCAGTTGATGTAACTGTTACTCTTGTAGACGGTAAGCTCTTTTTCCAATTCTCTGGTTCATCAGACCCAACATTAGACCATAATGAAAGAAAAGAATCCTGGGATCTTGCAAATGGTTTAAATGATGCATTCTCTGATCCAGCATTGAATGGTGTACTACACGATTTAGCCGCATATGATTGGAATCTATTTCATAATACTATAGATTACTTGACGCTAAAGTTTTATGATGAGGCAAGATCTGCCTACGGCTTAAACTATAGGGATTGGGGATATTCGATTGCTGTAGGGTACGCAATAGGTGCTGAGTTGTATAGCTTATTTGATGATTCAGAAATAAAGGACATACAAAAAATCATTGATTCCGGAATAATGAGTGGTCTTACATTCTTTGAGACATTATGTCTATCAGGTCTCTGGAATGCATACTTTAATTCTTCATATAATGATTTAGGTGAAAGAGTTCTTGATATTGCATTCAAAGGTGATGGCTTTGGTAGCGGAATAAACGGTGTTGCTGGCTTGGTGGAAGTAACACAACTCGCATACTTCACTTGGTTCTTTTTTGAATGTGCAGAATTAGAGGTGATGGAAGAAGTACCAGATCATTTAACTGGAGTTGATCTTTTTAATATGGTAAGAAAGATATCATATATATTCGGTTTAGACTTCCTAGCTCCCAAACATCTAAAAGGAGTGACTGTTCTTCAAACATTATGGAACTTATTCACAGGAGGGGGGGATAAAGACAAAACTGATTCTTTGGATTTACTAAATCATGCTGGCGTAACAAGAGGAATGAGAGATACTTTGTTCAATAATGGTCTTAAACATGATTATATAAATACGCCTTCAATGACTTTTGCCACTAGTGCTCATTATTTATCACTTCATTTAAATATCGTTCATTCATTTCAAGGAGAGCTATTAATGGGTGATTTATTTGTTTCGGTTACAAATTATTTAACTTGGCCAATTTTAGCAACAAACAGAACTACATCTGGTGAAGCACTAATTCAAACATATACAACATTCTGGCATGCAATTATGGGAGGAAACTTCGATATGGAATTCTTAATTGCTTGGATAGAAGAGAGATACTGGTGGGATGAATAAGATGATAACATATAAATTCGAAACAATGCTTCAAACTAGGTAACATATGACCAATTTTATTACAATAATAATATCGGTCTTGTTGGAAAGGGTAAACATTATGTATAAGAAACTCATGATGTTTGTGTGTATAGCACTGTTAGTGCTAATATCGATAGTAGGTTGCAGAAGTTACTCGACTCTAGACAGAATAATCTTCGATAAAGGTTCTTCTACCTTTCTTATACTACCAAATAATTCCTACAAATCAGAAGAAGTTGTCAGTATTACTGATGTGCTTAATAAAGCAACAATAGTAGCTCCAACTCTTATTAATTTAGTTAATACAGAGAAAGACTATGTGAAATTTAAAACTACGTACAATCGATTTAATAAAATGTATACGAGGCTAGTTAAAAAGGCATATGATAATTTAGAACAAAGGGATATTCTATTCAGTTTCGCCGTGGGTTATGCCCTTGCTGACTCTGTGTTGACAGATGATTCATGTTTTGAGCTTTTCCCACAGGAGACAAGAAAGAAACTGGAGACTTACTCTGGCATGAGCTTTGCTGAGTATGCGTTTGTTCATTCATTCTGGACTGCATTCCATTACCTCGTAAGGACAGATAGTACAGAGAGATTGAACATACCGTGGACAGGTGTTCCCCTTGGCAGTGGGTTTGATGCTTCTGCTGGGTTCATACAGATTACAATTTCCTCTCTTCTTATACCAAAAATCATTGTTGGTGAATTATCATTATCACCTTGTGATAATATCTTTTATTCAGATAATGACTTATTTGAATCACTGTTATTGAAGTCACTTCTAAAAAATGATTTGAAAAGTGGCTTATCTAAACAAGATTACACAAACAAATTCCTTGAAATAGGCTTTATTAATCATTTTACAAGTTTTGATATCATTAGTAGAAATATTGAATCAGTTCTATTGGGCGATCTATTTTCAGCTATGATAAATTATTGTGTAATCCCAGCATCATATGGAATTAACATGGATCTACATAAGACTTACTATCCAATAATTATCCAATGCTGGAAAGAAGTTATAGGCGGACCAACCGATATTGAATCACATATCGATTGGGATGTTAAGCGAAGTACCCAATCTAATGATTTGATTCAATAAAAAACATTATCCTTGGATGAAAACAATCACTCTACAACCCCCCAAGTCCCCCCTTCATAAGGAGGGCGAAGGGGGGTTACACTACCAACCCTCAAGGATGATAATAGACCCAGGTAGTACAGGTGGTGGAGATGAGGTAGAATACTATCCAGTGACAGACGTACAGGGTACTGTATACAAGCTGTTGGATGCATCAGGTGTTGAGGTAGCAGACTACACCTACTCACCCTTTGGTGAGAGACTGACCAACTCTGCACCCACCATATACATGCCACTGGGGTTTGGAGGTACATACAGTGATGATGATATAGGGTTGCTGTATGCCAAGTCCAGGTACTATGATCCACATACCACACGCTTCACTACCAAGGACAGCTACAGGGGATCAAAGGGCTCTATCATCTCACAGAACAGATACATCTACTGTCACCAGAATCCAATCCTCTATGCAGACCCAGCAGGCTATGCACCGGTAGAGGGAGACCATGCAGACCCATGCACCACCACAGACCAGGACATACACTATGAACCAGACAGCTCTGATTTGTTGCCACCGGAGGATTTGCCATGTTCAGCGAATCCAGAAAAAGTCATTGGTAGTGATGGTGAAACCTACTATATTCCAGATGGATTTACACCGAATTTAGACGATAGTGGAAATCCAACAGGTGGTTTTTTAATAACTATAGGAAATACTCAAATAGAAGTTTTTATCAAAATGAACGGGCAAGGTGAATTATTTGTAGACAAATTCGCTGGTGTCCCTGGAGAAGCTCATTCTTTTCAGATGGCAACTGGTCTGAATAATGCTCTTAGAGAAGCACCTTGTCTAGGAAAGTATATTGCAAAAGATATTAAATTCTTTGAAAAAACCATGGATAAATTTTATGTAGATAATTGGAGCGATTTCACTAAATCATATGGTGACCATAGGCATGGTAAACAATACACAGACTTCTTCTTTTCTGCTGGTATTGGGTTCGCTGTAGCTATGGTATTAAAACCGAACATGCAAAATGAAAATGATGAAGGTCAATCGATGTGGAATTCGCTAGAAACAGCTGGTATAGATCCCTTTTTATTTGCTATGACCCATGGGTTTTGGAATGCTTTTCACAATCACAGTATTGGAAATGGTATGTATAAGCTTGATTATTCATTTCAAGGTGGCGGAACGAATACACCTGTAGGGGCTAAAGCTGGTATTGTTGAGATTACAGCTGGTACTATGGCTATGCATTACATATTAGCTAATGGTTTTAGAGACACAAGCTTAACAGATTACGCAAACAGTAGCAATTGGTCAGGTCTAAAATCTGCCTTAGAGATCTCCGCTGGAATAGTCGGTTTGTTTTTAGGTGGTCTTCCGGGTGCTACTTTAGGTGTAGCTTCAATAATTGCCCAAGCAATACAATTGATGTATAAAAAGGACTCAACTGGAACCAACTGGATTAATAACGCTGGCGTTACAGGAGATATGATGACAATAATGCGCAATAATGGCTTGAAGAAAGATAGCATTTTCAATAACTACGATGAAACATCCTTATTTATGGCATCTGGATTAATGAACCATTTTCTTAGCATACAGTTGCATAAATATTTATTTGACGAGGAATCGTTATGTATGGGGGATGTCATTTGGGCTATGGGTGAATATTTTGATCAGTCAACACATTCAGAAATAGAATGGCAAAATAAAGTGTGTATGTTTGAAGCTATGTACAATCTTATGATTAATGAAGAGGAATCACCTTATGGCGAATGGTATAAAAATTGGATTGGATTAAGGCATGTAGATTACGCTGACGATGATGGCGATGGAATACCAAACTGGAGAGACCCTGATTATGTATATAAGAAAGATGACGATGAAGAACCGTAAAATAATTGTGCCGTTCGTTACTATGTTAATTCTCATGACATGTGCTTTCGCAGTTTCATGTCATGAGAATGCAATACCAATTACAATAGAAAGTGATTTCTCAGGTTATACATTCTTAGGATATTGTCGTATATCTGAAAGCATTACTCTTCCTGTACTTGAAAAAGGGGATACGATCTTTGTTTATGAATCAACTGATTTGAATGTATGTATCTATTCCTATATTGCGGATGGGAAAATCATCTCATTCACAAATAATACAATCATTGATGGTCATTCATCAGATGGTTTCAGTATTCTTTGTGATTGTGGCGATGAAACTGATGTAGTCGTATGTTTTAGTTGTATCGATAAGATAAAAGACACGTCAGATAATTATGAGAAGATAACTACTCAAGAAATTCAGAAAGGTTCGAAGCCAGAAATAAATTACTTGTATATAATTCCTGTTCGTGACTCAGAATCGATTATCACATTATCTTCACACGATATAATTATACTAAGTAGGAATAAATTGGAACTCCTAGGTTATAATCAAAAGGGTGAAGTAACCAGAAGATTTGTGTCAAATAAGCCAATTATCACTCATGATTACTCAGTTACTGATTACTATATTTATTGTTACACAAATCAAAAGATATTTGCTTTGGACAGGCATTACTATAATGTATCTGATGAAGCATTTGAAATAAAAAGTAGTAATCATATTCAAACTGAAGATTGTGATACCATACGATTTCATGGTTCAAATACAAGTAAAAGTAGAGATAATATTGTTTTAGAGATAGACAATAAAGTGTACTATTTTAGAAACGGGAATACAGAGCCCTACAATGAGAAATCATTTATAGATCAAATAAACAAATCACCTTCATCAAGTATTGTTTCTTTTGGAAACAACCTATATCTCTATGGTTATAATCCCAAGAAAGACAAGATATTAAAGCTTAGGGATAATTTTAACTACTTAGGTGTTATCTATTATGGGTGGATTATGAATTCAAGGATATTCTTCTTTGAAAACTACGATGATTCGTGCAATAAGTCTAAATTGCTTTTTGTTTCTCAAGATGATTTATTCACTCGTGATTACAAATACATGTATTCAATCCCCATTGAAGGAAGAATCGATACTTTATTAAATATGATAAGCAAAACAGATAATGTGAGTATGATAGGATCAAAGGGCTTGATAACATTATCATTCAATTATTTATACAAGGCAATTCTGAGTTCTGAATTTATATCTATTGAATAGATCGAGAAACAACCAAGACAACAGACACAGAATACATAGAGTATCACTATGCAGGTGGATTGGTAAAAGAAGTTCATATGGATGAGAGTAATCACTCTACAACCCCCCAAGTCCCCCCTTCATAAGGGGGGCGAAGGGGGGTTACACTACCAACCCTCAAGGATGATAATAGACCCAGGTAGCACAGGTGGTGGAGATGAGGTAGAATACTATCCAGTGACAGATGTACAGGGAACTGTATACAAGCTGTTGGATGCATCAGGTGTTGAAGTAGCAGACTACACCTACTCACCCTTTGGTGAGAGACTAACAAACACATCCCTCACGACACCACCATCCACCCCTCCATACATGCCACTGGGGTTTGGAGGTACATACAGTGATGATGATATAGGGTTGCTGTATGCCAAGTCCAGGTACTATGATCCACATACCACACGCTTCACCGGTTGATTAACCTTTCTCAATAAATCTACGTACATTTGATATCATTCAAAGTATTACCCTAGAAAGTTCTTTCTTGATTGCACACATCTCTGATTCTCATCAAAGTCACCTTATTATTCAGTGATTGTAACCAATCCCGCGCAAAGATGTCTAACACCCGAAAAGGTGATGATCTTTAGGTGACACCATGAAAAGAAACAGAAACAAAGTGATACAGAGCTTGATGGACCATCGCTCGGTTCGAAGGTTCAAGAAAGATATGGTCAGCGAAGGGGATATTGAGACCATTATAAGCGCGGCTGTTCGAGCACCTACCGCTGGCAACCTGCAGAGCTACTCACTCATCATCATCGATGACTTCGACAAGAAGAAAGCATTGGGATTGTCACACGTCCCACTTGTGGTCATAGCGGTGGCTGATCAGAATCGGAATAAAAAACGCTTTGAAACATCCAAAGCACCGTTTAATTTCAACAAAGGTATTAATCTGTTTGTATCTTACTGGGACGCCATCATCGCCCTTCATAACCTTGTCATAGCCGCTGAAAGCATAGGACTCGGGGCTTACTACATAGGTCGCATCCTGAAAATGGATGTGGCTGAAATACTGAATCTTCCAAGGTATGTTTTCCCTGCTGGACTGGTTTGCATAGGTTATCCGGATGAGAAACCAGACCTGGTGCCACGACTTCCACTGGATGCCGTTGTACACCGTAACACCTATCACGATCCAGACAAAAAGGATATCGAGCGTTATTATAAACACATCGACAACACTTGGGATGCCATGCCCAGCGACCGCCTGGAAAAATTGTCCAGGCGTGGCATAAACAATCACGCCCAGATGGTAGCAAAGAATCGCTACAGCGAGAAAGCCCTGAGAACAGAGGAAATTGGTTTGGCTGGCAACCTTGAAAGGTCTGGTTTCAAACTGAGTGTAACGCTTTAGCTCTAAACGTGACGCTTGTATAAACTGAATCCATCAGGTTTAACGTTGTCATATTGCTCAATACCAGCTCCGCTGAATATCACACCAACACAATTGAATTCGAACTTCCCACACACCAACAGACTGCCTTTGCACAGAGGATGGGATTCAGGTAGTGTAGATGTCCCACCTGTATCATGTGTGCTCCATTGCTACCAGTTTTATTGATGCCGTGTACTGCAAAGACCTTTTCTGGCCCATCCCAGATTTGAAACGCTGTCAGATACGCTTTTTCTTCGGTTATATAAACAATATGTGCTTTAGGTATGCATCCTGTAGCCCATATTGTACGTTAGCATCGGTACAGTTAAAAGAACCAATTCTTTCCTTCTTCCTGTTGTACGTGTGTTCCTCATTCCGCTTGCTAGATATCATTGAGAAGATTGGGATGCTATATTACAATTGCATTCCCATGGGTCTAAAGCGTATTGATTGTTTCTAGGTTATCATCCGTTGGCATATTCTTCCACCTATTAGATATTTGATTAAAGCAACGAGAGCTATTATGTCAGCACTTCTTAAGTTATTATATATAGTTTTATAAACAATTGTGTTATGACATTGCGAAAATTCTTTTAATATGCTTGATCAATTATAGTTGCCGCAACATCTACTCCCACTCCCGATATTACACTTCTCTATCACTAACTGACACATGTTGGAGCCGGGATTGTGGTTGGATTCACATCGTGGAAGATCTATGATATAACATAGCAAGCCGAAGATTATTGGGTTAGACAATCTTGATTACAAAATAATCATACAGTTTTTCTGCCTTCCATAAAACAACACCCGAACATTCTTACGATAAAGTAAGGAAATAGTATAAGTTGATTTTACATTTTTTACTTGGTTGAACTTTCACACCTATTTTCAAGGTATATACTTATACAGTAACATAGGTAGGAGGCGTTGAATGAGAAAGTATGTGTCAGCTGTACTTGTACTGATATTAGTTATATCCATCTGGGTGGTTGTGGATTCAAATCTAATTGCTGGGGAAAAACAAAAATCAGAGTGGAATATGTTTAGGAGGAATATTCAACATACGGGGGAGATACAACCCAAGTACGCTCCAAGACTGAACAGAGTAAGAAATCTCTGGTCATTTAAAGCTGGTGATACAGTTCTTTCCTCACCGAGTATTGTCAATGACAAGGTTTTTGTTGGCTCACACGATCATCGTATGTACTGCCTTGACGCATATACTGGCGAGAAGATATGGGAATACAGGACAAAAGATATTGTAAAATCATCACCATTAATAAAAGGGCAGGGTGTTTATTTTGGTTCACTTGATGGAACTTTCCACTGTGTGGATATTGAAGACGGCGAGGTGATCTGGCAGTTCGATACAAAGAGGAACGGAGGTATTGCAGGTTCACCAGCGGTTTCGGGGAGCTCAATTTTTTTTGGAACACTTGACGGTTTCGTTTTCTGTTTGGATATGAATAGTGGAGAGGAGTTTTGGAGATATGACAACGAAGACCAAATAACGTCATCTCCAACAATCAGTAATGGCATGGTCATAGTCGGTACTCGTGATTTTAAACTACTTTGTCTGGATGAGTTCAGCGGAGAAGATATGTGGTCAATCAAACTGGATGGCTCTGTATATTCCTCTGTTTCTGTGCTTAACAGTAACGCATACGTAGGGTGTGACGGAAAAAAACTCTATTGTATAAACGTTGATAGGGGAGAAATCGTTTGGGAATTTGATACAGACAATGTAATTAGGAGTACCCCTACGATAGCTAGTGGTTATGTATTGTTCAGCTCTGGATATGACCTATACTGTTTGAATCAAGATGGTGGAACACCAGCATGGCATAAAAACATTGGTGCACAAGGCGTTTCTTCAATATCTGCATCTGGAGATAAAGTATATACATCTATGGGCACCATGCTTATGTGCTTTGATATCGATACTGGTGAAGAGATTTGGCATGAGAAGCTAGAATCTGACTGCTACTCTCCATCCATTGCCTATAACAAGCTATATCTTGGCACAAAGGATGGTTATGTTCACTGTTTTGATGATAACCCAATCCCATTTGAAGTTAATGTATCGCCATCGGTTGTTGATCTTGGAGAACAACCTCCAAACGCAACAGTGTCAGGTAAGATCAGAATATCGGTTCCGCCTAATGATGATGTAGAAATGCCAATATCATTGGGGGTAGAGATTGAAAAGGAGGGTGATTGGTTTCAAATAAATTACGAATCTAAAACAGTTGAAGGGGGAACTCCTCTTGAGTTCACTGTCACAACTGATGACAGTAAACTAAGGGAAAACAATAAATGGTACTCGGGAAGGATCATTTTTCTAGTAGTAGGTATTGAATACCCCGTTGTTGTTAAGGTTTATACAGACTCAAGCCTTGAGATTAGTGATGACAATGGACCTGTTGTTAGTAAAAACAGCTGTCAATGGACAACAATCGGTGGGAGTCCAGAACAAAACAACTGCTCTAGCGAATTTTGTGGACCTGAGGAGGAAATGCTTTCTCTTCTATGGGAGCATGAATTCAGTGATTCACTCAATGAAACACCACTGGTCTCAGATGGTAAGGTCTTCATCACCCCATCCTACACAAACAAGATAAATTGCTTCGACATACAAACAGGTGAGTTAATATGGAATACCGAAATAGAAGGCTACGTAAACGATAATTCAGCATTATTTGGAGGAATGCTTTATATTCCAACTAATAATGGTTTGACATGCATTTCTCAAAAGAACGGTGACATGTCATGGCAATTTGAAACTGATTCAACTATATCCTCACCTGTGACTGTTACAAATGGGAAAGTTTTGTTTGGTTTGCAGGATGGGAAGATCCTTTGTTTAAACAAAGAAAATGGCACAGAATTCTGGACTTTTAGTGGTTCAGATGAGAGTGCTAGCACAGCCATTGCAACTAACACCTCAAACGCTTTTTTCGGATGTGCTGATGGGTTTTTATACGCTATAAATTTAGACACCGGAGAGAGAGTGTGGGCATTTGATACAGGTGATCATGTATCTGCAAGTCCTGCGTGTATAGGCGATAAGATAATTTTAGGGACAATGAATAAAAGATTGTACTGCTTCCAAGCCAGTAATGGTGAACAGTTATGGTTTGCCAATACATATGACAAAGTTAAAGTCTCGCCAGCTGTAACAGAAAATCGTGTTTTCTTATATTCCGATGATGGGATGCTAAGGTGCTACTCAACTTCAGATGGAGATTTAATCTGGGACAAGGAGTTATTCGAAGACATAGAAGGCCATCCATCTGTTAGCGGAAAGAAACTATATATTGGAACATGGGATAAAAAGGTACACTGCTTCGATACCGTTACTGGTGCATATCTATGGAATCACGAAACAGATAAGAAAATACGAGCTCCAATTGTTATCTCAACTGGTAAGGTTATTGTATGTTCAGGCAACAAACTCATATGCTTTGGCGACCCACCCCCTGATATTATTATTGAACCGGAGATAATTGATTTTGGTGGTATAGATTTAGATCTTGGAATTGATCATATAAGAGAACTTCATCTCGAAAATACAACAGAAAATACATTTGAAATCGAAATTAAGGTTGACGAGGATATAGAATGGTTTGTTGCACTTGAATCTGAGTTCTCGTTGGGTCCAGGTGAGAAAAAAATAGTACCCATAGCTACAATAGAAAACAAGGTTCCAGGGGGTATGCCTTCAGATTATTTATATGTAACGTGGGACGAAGTTGTTGTCCCTGTGAAGGTAAGGGCATACGTATTATCAAATAGCACTTTGATGGTTGATGATTGGCTTTGTTTCGGCAAGGGACACGACAGACGATCATTTACGCAACCCCATTCAGGACCTGAAACTGATGAGTTAAAGATCAACTGGTACACTGAGACTGAACTTGAAACTGACAGTTCGCCGGTTTTGAACAGGGACTTGTTATTCTGCGGATTTGGAAATCGCTTTTACTGTTTTGATCCCTTAACGGGAGCATATAAATGGTTCAGAGAATTTGATCGTGACGGCTTCTCATCAGCCGGTTGTTGCACGGGTATTGGTGGGAGCATGGTTTTATTTGGATCTGCGGATGGGAATATGAATTGTCTCGATGCAGAGACAGGCGCAAAGGAGTGGAGTTTCCAAACCGGCGGTCCAGTTTTTTCCTCACCCATCATCCATGAGAAGAAATTTGATCCAGATGAACCAAGACAGAGAAGAGTTTATTTTGGTTCTTTAGACAACAGAGTTTACTCGTTACTTGCCGATAACGGTGAACTGGTATGGGAGTTTATGACTGATGGCAGGATTTACTCATCTCCCTGCGTCCCTCCATACGGTGATCAGATCTTCATTGGTTCTACTGATGAGTATGTTTACGCTATAGACACCATGACTGGTAAGGAGAACTGGAGATATAAGACAGATGGTGCTGTGTATTCCACCCCAACCAACTTCTTCTTTGAACAAAGCAACAGCGACGGCACTTACTTCGAGAATCATGTTTATGTTGGATCCAACGATGGTCACATGTACTGTATTGATGGTGAGAAGGGAAAACTAGCTTGGAAATATGATACCGGTTCACCTATAGTTTGCTCTCCAGCACTGTACGATGGTAAACTGTTCTTCGGGAACCTTGATGGTGATTTCTATATACTGAGTCGTGTCACTGGTGAAAAGATAAAGATGCTCAAACTAGGATCACAGGTACGATCGTCTCCCTCTATCAACGCAAGACATGTCTACATCACAACAAATAATGGTAGGATATACAATCTTGATTGTGACAATCTTGAGATACTTTGGCACTCAAGGATCGGCTCTGGGAGCAGACAGCTTCAATCTTCACCGGCTCTTTGGAAAGGCAACCTGTATATCGGTGATATGGATGGCAATATGTACTGTTTCTCTGCAAAACCACCTGATGTTGAATTCATAAACGATACAATTGACTTTGGTATATGTAAGCCCAATAGCCTTAAAACATCAAAGCTTACGATAAAGAACAACTCTGACAGACCAATAACGATCTCTTTTGATGATGTCTATGAATGGTTCGACATTGGCATGATGGATATGACAATCCAACCTGGAGAAGAGATATCAAACACTTTCTCTACAATCTCATCAGAGCTTGAAAAGACAGGCACATACTACGGTGGATCTTTGGCAACCTGGACGGATGGGGATGGTGAAACTGTTAGTCAACGCATTCCTGTACTAATTGTAATTAAGTAGGGGCTAGCCTAGTATAGAAACCCAAGTCTGCTAAAATAGTCAGCAATGAAGCA
>CAZTGD010000044.1:0-12922 GCA_964613055.1 uncultured Caldisericales bacterium
GGTTTCCATTCGAATCCCAGACTTCATACTGACCACTTGATGAATCATTTGGTGCTTCTTTTAAAATGTATATGCAAACAGTAAAACAAGCAACGTGTATACTGTCACTCTCCTCATAGTCAGCCCTCCTTTGATTAATAATACAATCACAGTAACACAGAAGGATTACTCTGACAACACAGAATTATTGTTGTATGTTTTCTATACTCCCGGATCTTGATCCAGGTTGACCCTAGCGAATCGAGCATGACCCCTTGCCACCATCTTCCCCGATTCGGTGTCATATATATGCGCTCTGGTTTCTATGAGTCTCCCCCTGTCAGCTTCGATCCAGCCGGTAACACGCACCTGTCTTCCCACAATCATTGGACGCACGAACCGAACCGTCATCTCAGCGGTGACGACCGTGTCTCCGATAAGGCGGAAAATGGCATGGGACATTGCTTCGTCTAGCATGGTTGAGATGATTCCGCCATGCACGATTTCGTTCCATCCTTGGAACCTGTCGTTGGGAGTAAACAGGGTTTCGACCGAATCATCGAGAGTGGCGAACTTCATCTGCAGACCGTATTCATTCTGCTCTCCGCACGCGAAGCAGTTGGTGTCCGTTCCTGTGTATTGTCTGCTCAAATCAGATATTCCCTTCCTTGCCCGAATGAACGTTGTATATGCAGACATCCTTGACCACCTGTATGCCGGAATCGACGAACTTCTGTTCAACCTCGGGGTTTGATATGCCCAGCTGAAGCCAAACCACCTTTGGTTTGACCTTTAGTGTGTCGATGGATATTTCATCTAAAAACTCAGACCTGCGGAACACATCGAGTATGTCGATTGGCTCCGGGACATCTGCAATGCTTGGCAGTATCTCCCTGCCACCGAGCCTCTTACCCGCATACACTTTGCTGACGGGATACACGGTGTAACCCTTTGCCATCAGATACTTGGTGATGCGACAGCTGGAGCGTTGTGGGTTGGTGGACGCTCCATAGACGGCAATCACCTTTGACTCAGCCAACAACTGTTTCAATTGTTCCATGCCCGTCAATCTACTCGACTTGATTGATGATTCAAGTCAGTTTGTGCCCAATAAACCGGTGAGAGTTATTCAATATAATTCCTTTAATCCGAGGACTGCAACCAGCCATATTGCAACCCTTCATAACTTTCATTCTAATCAACTACCATCAAACAGATATCAAGTACGTGTTATCATCTCATGGCACCTGATTATCTCTTTTCCAATCTTCATCACGCCAGTTAGGTATACCATCTCCGTCATGATCACCATCTGGGTCATCAAGCACCTCCCAAAGCTGGAAAACATTTAAATCAAAGAATTGTTGAATGAAAAAGTTCATAGCGATATATCTGTCCTCTGCATTTACACCTTTCACTGCAGTGTCAATGGAATTGCCAATACACGAATTCATTACATACATTATATGCATTACAGCAATGATATCCTTGGGAGACTTTTTATATTCAAGCTTTCCCATCATCCAGTTTACATACAAAGAGAGCATCCCCGTTTCAATAAATGGAACTCGGTAGTAGCTGGCAGATAGATTGGGAGACAAACCATAGTCTTCTACAAGCCTGGGGACAGAGAAATTCATTCTACCTTTGCCTGCCATAATACTGTTGTATGTTTCTGTGGCATTCTCATAGCCTGCAAGCTCCTCTTCAATGATACGCTTTGTTTCCTGAAGTGTGTAGAAGCACAGGATATGTAGTTGGGTGAAGTCAGCAAGGTTTATGGGGTCAACAGGCGATGTAATGCCAGTATGTTCATAACCCTCATCATTTACATCAGTCTCATCACCATCAACATAGCCTTCAGTCTTGTCAATGAGCAGGTTCTGTCGATACTCTTGATTTGTACCTTCTCCGTAGAATGTGTGTGCCACCCAGAACCCATGAATCATTGCATAGTCAAATGTATCACCACCGAAGTGTTTACTGAGGCTTGTATCAACCTCAGAGTCAATACCCCTTGCATTCAACACATCAGCTGAACCATAGGCAAGAGATGCACAGTAGATGAAATCCTCACAGTTTCTGTCTGTGACTGTTCTCCAGTACTTGCCATAGTACCTGCTGTGGAACTCAGTGAGTGTCTCAAGGAATCTCTCTGCTCCATTCCTGTTTATGGCAGACCTGAGTGTAGATGAATCTTCTACCGCTGAATTGATTGCAGACACCGCGGTGCTATTGTATCCGCCACTGCCATCCACAAACAACATGCCTTCACTGCCACCAGAGGGTTGAACATCACCCAAGCCACACATGCCACAACCCATGGAAGCCAAAGCCAAAAACAGCACTGTAGTCATCCCCAAAATTATACGAAATGGTTCCTTGCGCATAGGCACTTCCCTTCACTAAATACTCTGTTCATATCCTAACATCAGGCCATGAATGACCCATTACTAAAGGCTTACCATCCACAGCCATATTGCACCCTTCATAACTTTCATTCTAATCAACTACCATCAAACAGATATCAAGTACGTGTTATCATCTCATGGCACCTGATTATCTCTTTTCCAATCTTCATCACGCCAGTTAGGTATACCATCTCCGTCATGATCACCATCTGGGTCATCAAGCACCTCCCAAAGCTGGAAAACATTTAAATCAAAGAATTGTTGAATGAAAAAGTTCATAGCGATATATCTGTCCTCTGCATTTACACCTTTCACTGCAGTGTCAATGGAATTGCCAATACACGAATTCATTACATACATTATATGCATTACAGCAATGATATCCTTGGGAGACTTTTTATATTCAAGCTTTCCCATCATCCAGTTTACATACAAAGAGAGCATCCCCGTTTCAATAAATGGAACTCGGTAGTAGCTGGCAGATAGATTGGGAGACAAACCATAGTCTTCTACAAGCCTGGGGACAGAGAAATTCATTCTACCTTTGCCTGCCATAATACTGTTGTATGTTTCTGTGGCATTCTCATAGCCTGCAAGCTCCTCTTCAATGATACGCTTTGTTTCCTGAAGTGTGTAGAAGCACAGGATATGTAGTTGGGTGAAGTCAGCAAGGTTTATGGGGTCAACAGGCGATGTAATGCCAGTATGTTCATAACCCTCATCATTTACATCAGTCTCATCACCATCAACATAGCCTTCAGTCTTGTCAATGAGCAGGTTCTGTCGATACTCTTGATTTGTACCTTCTCCGTAGAATGTGTGTGCCACCCAGAACCCATGAATCATTGCATAGTCAAATGTATCACCACCGAAGTGTTTACTGAGGCTTGTATCAACCTCAGAGTCAATACCCCTTGCATTCAACACATCAGCTGAACCATAGGCAAGAGATGCACAGTAGATGAAATCCTCACAGTTTCTGTCTGTGACTGTTCTCCAGTACTTGCCATAGTACCTGCTGTGGAACTCAGTGAGTGTCTCAAGGAATCTCTCTGCTCCATTCCTGTTTATGGCAGACCTGAGTGTAGATGAATCTTCTACCGCTGAATTGATTGCAGACACCGCGGTGCTATTGTATCCGCCACTGCCATCCACAAACAACATGCCTTCACTGCCACCAGAGGGTTGAACATCACCCAAGCCACACATGCCACAACCCATGGAAGCGAGAGAAATAAATAGAACCGCAATCACTACTATTACATGCTTTATAGCTTTCATTTATTTTATTAGCCTCCACTCAATCTGAACTAACAAAGGTAATTATAATGAAGATGTAATAATTAGTCAAAGTGATACTCCATATCCTTGAAATACTTCGGTCGGATGATATTTTGATACGGAGATGAGCATCCTTGAAACCATCGATTCGCCTTCAAGGCTTAAGTCAATGAAGAACGGTCAGCTGGATGGACTCGCAGAAGAGATACGCCGAGAGATACTGCGTTATGTCTCTGACAAGGGCGGTCATCTGGCTTCCAACCTCGGCATCACTGAGCTTACAATAGCCATCCACAAGGTGTTTGATTCACCCATCGACAGAATAATCTTTGATGTTGGTCATCAGTGCTATCCACACAAGATGCTTACGGGCAGGCTGAAGATGTTTCAGTGTCTGCGTCAGTCGGGTGGATTGTCTGGATACCCTCATCCACACGAGTCCCCTCATGACCATTACCACACCGGGCATGCCTCAACGGCGCTTTCCCTGGCTACTGGAGAGGTGCTGGCGCGGAAACTGAAGGGCGAGGATCATCAAGTCATTGCTGTTGTGGGAGACGGCAGTTTAACGGGTGGCGAGAGCTTCGAAGCACTCAACCATTTGGGGTCGCTGGGTGAGGATGTTGTGGTGATATTCAATGACAACCAGATGTCCATCTCCCCGTCGGTCGGTGCACTGTCCCTTCTGACAAACAAGTTTCGAGCATCGCTAACATACCGCTCCTTGAGTCACTCTATCGGTGAATCGGTGTCTAGGATGGGCGGATTCGGTGAGTGGCTGGTTGGTGTGGGTATGCGAATCAAGACGGCTTTAAAGAACATCCTTTTGAAGAATCAGTACTTTGAAAACCTCGGTTTCAAGTACTTTGGCCCCATCGATGGACACAATATCGGTCTGATGGTTGCATTCCTCAAGCGTATGAAGAAGATGAATGGTCCTGTGCTTCTGCATGTCCTGACAACCAAGGGCAAGGGTTATAAGTACGCTGAAGACGGTCCAACACGTTTCCATGGCACCCCACCGTTTGAAACATCTAACGGTAACCAGAAGAAATCAAGCAGAAGCCAGACATATTCAATGGCGTTCGGGCAGAGTGTGCTGGAGATGATGAGGCGGGACAAAAAGATTGTCGCTATCAGCTCAGCCATGCTGGCTGGTATTGGCCTGTCTCAGGTCGAGAAAGTATTTCCAGACAGGGTGTTGGATGTTGGTATTGCCGAACCCCACTCAGTCACCATGGCGTCTGCTTTGGCAAAGGCAGGTATGAAACCGATAGTTTGTCTGTACAGCACCTTCCTGCAGAGGGCTTTTGATCAGGTCATCCATGACGTATCGCTGATGAATCAGCCGGTCGTGTTTGCCATAGACAGGGCCGGACTCGTCCCTGCAGATGGACCCACGCATCAGGGTGTATTTGATCTCGCTTACATGTCTATGATCCCAGGGATGACCGTCATGGTTCCATCATCTGCTGAAGAACTCGACCAGATACTCAAGCTGGCTGTTTCGATGGAATCACCGGTTGCGGTCAGGTACCCCAAGGATATAACCCCAGATGAAAACAACACAAGCCCTGTTCTGCTTGGAAAGGCATGCACAGAAAGGGTTGGTGATAGAGTACTTTTGATAAACATCGGAGCATTGAAACAACATGTCACGGTAGCGTGTGACAAGCTGTCCGGTTTAGGTGTGTCCGGTGGATTGGTCAACTTAAGATTTGCAAAGCCAATAGACTGGGAAACCATTGAGAAGTCTTCGAAGGGAAAGGACCTGATAGTAACGATTGAAGATGGCGTCACAGACGGTGGGATTGGTCAGAGAATAAAGTCGCATCTCTCAGGTCAAAGGGTGATTAATCTGGGAGTGGTTGGTGATATCCCACCAGTTGGCACAAGAAGTGAATTACTCACCAGGTATGGGCTTGATGCAGGGGGCATTGTTTCTGCGGTGAGAAATCACTTGTGACCATATATGACTTAAATAAATCAGTTTGACTTGATATGATTTTATGAGTTGTTGACTACATTGACATTAGACATACAATTAACTCTACGTTTGATATATGATTGTGAGGTGTGTAGATGCGTTCTGTCAGAGTGTTGTTGGCTGTTGTCCTGATTTTGTCAATGTTATTTGTCCCGAATGAGGGACGAGAGGATGATGTAAGTGCTTACGCAGGCTGGCTTGGAGCAGATGGGACGTATTATGTTGGTTCAGCCCCACAGCAGAACAATGAAATAAATATCAGTCAGACATTGTCAAATTCTCAGATATCCTCTGATACGTGCATGGTTCTGGATTCGCTCGATAGACCTCATATTGTATGGGGTGAATCAGTTGGCTCAGGTCCATTGGCTAACTATGAAATCTTTTACGCTTACTGGAATGGAAGCGATTGGTGTTGCATAGATGGATCTGTTTATGATCCATATTCGACTCTGATCCCTAACCCTGCCAATGTCAGCGATACTGATGATGATTCATGTATGGCGACCATTGCACTCGATAGTCAAGATAACCCCCATATCGCCTGGACAGATATAACATATGGCACCTCTGGTGATTATGATATATTCTATATCCATTGGGATGACGTAGGTGGTAAGTGGTTAGATGCACAAGGTGACGAATATCTGATCAACGCATCGCTTGCAAATGTTAGCAAAACTGACTGTTATTCCTTTGATCCAAGAATTGCATTAGATGACTCAGATACTCCATACATAGCCTGGACTGATGATACATATGGGTATAATGACATAATGTGCGTGAAATGGGGTTCCACATCTTGGGAGAACATGATGGGTGATCCCTATAACCCGGCAACGCCTGGAGTTGCCAATGTCAGTCACAACGCTGACCAATCCAGACACTGCTCCCTTAAACTGGATTCATCTGGAGATCCTCATCTGGTATGGCATGACAATACCTATGGTAGCTACACACAGGCTGATGTAATGTATGTTCACTGGGTAAGTCCTGACTGGGTAGGAGCAGATGGTAGCCTTTACGATCCTGTCAATGGAGGCCCCACCTGGGAACCAGCGGCTGACATAAATGTCAGCAGAACGAGTTCATATGACTCGAGATTTGCGTCACTAGCACTCGATGATGACGACAATCCACACATAGTTTGGGAAGGTCTTTCTTATTACTACTCTCCATATGAGGTGCTTTATGTCCAGTGGTCTGATATCGATTCTGACTGGGTGCTGGTTGATGGCAACTCATATGATCCACTCTCACCGACGGGAGCAAACATAAGTCAGACAAACGATCTTTCGAGTTTTCCCAATATCTCTCTGGATTCGAGTAGCTACCCCTGTGTGACATGGTCTGATGAGAGCTACAATTCAATCGAAGATATCATGTTTATTCGCTGGAATGGAAGCAGATGGACAAATCAGGCTGGCAACTCATACGATCCAGTTGCTGGCAATGCCAATGTAAGTTATAGCAATCAGATCTCTCAGATTCCAAATCTTGCCTTAGATTCAAATGACTACCCGAGCCTCAGCTGGATTGACAGTTCTTTCAGCGGAGGGACCACTGACGTCATGTATGTCGAGTGGGGTGTGAACAGTCATGACGGTTTTTTTAGTATAAGAAAGGATGTTGATGCGGATTTGGATGGTGTCTTCGGGGAAGGTGGAGAAAGGATAGAAGAAGATCATCTGGATTACCTCATCGAGTTGAGTCATTTGGGTGGAGTCGATCCTACTGATAACATTTATTTATATGATACACTACCACCTCACACAACCTATGATTCATCATCTTCCCCTGGCAACTTTTCATACTCAACGGATGGAGGTATAAGCTGGAATGCAGGAGAGCCTGATTCATTTACAACTGTATCCGGTGGAGATATCGTCAGGTGGGGGCCATACGAGAGTCAGCTTAACTGGCAGGGTGCAGATCAATCGATTTACTATGGTTCTGTTGTCAACCAACCGATGGATATCAATGTGAGTGATTCGATTTCACACTCCAGCTATCCTGCTCAGATGAAATTGGATTCTGGGAATAACCCCCATGTTGTCTGGTGCGAAGAGCTAGCTGGTAATAACGAGGTTTACTATGTTCGCTGGGATGGAGACAGCTGGTTATGCCCAGATGGATCCGTATACAACTCCAGTAGTTCACCAAATCCAGCCAATATAAGCAGAAACAGCAGTGACTCTATTTACCCACATTTTGATCTCGATTCATCAGATCACCCTCATGTCACATGGCAAGAAAATGCATCGGGAAACTATGAAATCTATTATATTCACTGGGATGGCAATAACTGGCTATGCGCTGATGGCTCGGTATACGACCCTGTGCTTACCAGCAACCCAGCGAACGTCAGTCAGAACCCAACTCCATCGTGGTATGCGCCAATAGTGGTGGATACAAATGATGATGTGCACATAGTTTGGTATGATATGATCGCATATAACAATGAAATAATGTATGTCAAGCTGGATAACGGTTTATGGAAGACCGCAGACGGTGTGACATACAGCGGTGCTAATGCCAACATAAGCGTAAATACAACCATGTCAGTAGATGCATCGGTTGCTGTTGACTCACTTGGAAACCCCCATGTCTGCTGGTATGATAACGATGGCAATGATGAGGTTTTCTATGTTCATTGGGATGGTGACAGCTGGCGGACAAACTCAGGTGACGTATACAATGGAAACAATGCAAATGTCAGCAACAACAGTGGTTCCTCATGGCACCCAACCATTGCAATTGATTCATCAGACCATGCTCACCTAGCGTGGTATGACAACTCATCTGGAACCTGGGAGACCTACTATGTTCGCTCAGATGGCTCATACTGGGTTATTGCAACTGGAGCAAATTATGTGCCAGCTACGGGAAATGCGTCAATCAGCGAGAATGGACAACAGGGATGGCGTCCATCATTGCAGACAGATGCCAACGACCAACCTCACATCGCATGGTTCAGCTCTGAGGAAGGTCACAGAAACATATACTATATTTACTCAAATGGCGGGAATTGGTTTACCGTTGAGAATGAGTTGTTCAGCATTCCAGCGGATAATGCAAATGTCTCTGACTCAACAACCGATTCGGTTACACCATGCCTGGCATTGGATGAGGATTCCAGACCTGCTATTGTTTGGACTGAAAGTGTGACCAATAGAGATGAGATCTATTTCGTTCATTATCCGGTTAACAGGTTCACTGTTCAATTAACGGTGGAGGTTGCTGATTGCAACACACTTGGCGGAAGGGATCATTTCTTCTACAATCAGGCTTACTTCAATTATCCATTCAATGATTCCGATGATAATAATGATACGGTTTTTAATATTAAGCACTGTTCATTTTCAACTGAAGAAGAGTACCTGCCGAAAATTAATGCCAAGAAGACCGCCAATACGTCTATGGCGGCGGTTGGCGACATAGTCCACTACACCATCACCGTTGAAAACACTGGCAAAGCGCCTGCGGAGAATATAGTTGTCTCGGATGTTCTACCTAGGGAGCTTCAGTTCATAAGCAGTAACATGACCTGCAGTTTGGTGGGGACCACTGTGGAATTCAGAATTGATCTTCGCGCAGGTGAGAGAAAGATCATCCGAGTTTCCTGTCGAATCAGGGATGATATGAGTCTGAATCCGGGTGATGTCCTGACAAACATAGCAACGGTAACAGGTCTTGATAAACCACTCAGCACCAACATGGGTATCACAATAAAATCCAGCAACCCAGGATGCGAGATCCCACAGATGGAGTTAAGGCTGACATCAAAAGGTAAACCCGTCATCTTAGCCGGCAGAGAACTCGACTGTGAGATGCTGGCACATGCCGGTTGCAACCCGTTTGATGTGGTAATCTTCTGGGATGATGGCAAGGATCCTTATTCATTCGTAATCGGTGACTCAATGGTCCATCGGTTCAAACACACGTTTGATAAGGCTGGCGATTACCTGGTGGAGGTGCATATCACAGGGGCGTATGGCAAGATGACCAACCTGTACAAGCACATTCACGTAACGCCAGCAACTGATTAACTCATTGTTTTAACAGTTGAGTAGAGCATCACAATAAATTTGTTGGGTGTCGGTGCTAAGTTATTTTATTGTGCACGATTACCCTTACACAGGTTTCATAAAAAACTCTTATCACCCCCGGACCCCGGAGGTGATACCCCTCGTCATTCAGGCTTGGCCAGGAATCCAGCGTAAAAATTGGTAGTGCTTGGGATATTTGAAACTTTTTGTTTATGGACAGACGTGTCCGGGAATTACACTGGATTCCCGCTTTCGCGGGAACGACGAAGTAGAAACTGGAATGCGAATTAGAAACATGAATGATGGTGAAGGTGATACCCCATTTTAGGGGAACAGAGAATTAGTAAAGGATGAAGAACTAATTATGTTTGTCAGGTGCATAATGCCCATTTAATTTAGTCGCTAATCTAAAAAAGTAACAGATGAATCAAATGATTCTAGCACTTTAACCCCGCCCTTCCAGCTTGGAAGCTGGAAGGGCGGGGAGCGGTTTTGTATCAAAAGATAAAAATTCTACCTACTTGCCATTCTCAAAAGAACCGATGTCCAGTATCAGACCGCCCGATTCTCCACCCATCACCGTGGGGAGGATGCCATTCCATTTATCAATCCATCTATTCTGAAGAATTAGAGGAGTTAAACTTGCACTAATCAGTTCCTGCTCGATCTTCTTTGCCTCAGCTTCGGTCTTTGCTATTTCTTTCCTGGTCTTTGCCTCTTCCAGTTCGCGGTCTGCTTTCTCCACTCTCTGCTGAGCGATCTGTTTGTCTTCAATGGATTGTGTGTATGCGTCAGAGTATTCGATATTTGTTATGTTCACATCTGTGAATGATACGATGTTATCAAGGAAATAAACCGTTTCTTTGCCTTCCTTTTTATCTGCAATGTATACTTCTCTTTGAATGCCTTTTATGGTTCTCATCTCAACAGGATCTGCTTGTGTGTCTACCATTTTATCATTTTCACTGAGTATGTTGAGGAATTTCTGTCTTGACCCCTTATTGCTTATCTCCCACACGATCGCATAGACTGTGGTATCATTGAGTTTTTCCTCCACTTTTTGTCTTATATTTTCTCTGGAGGTATGTATCTTTGTTGTATCGAACTGTGATGTAACCGCTTTCACAGACTGATTTGAGCTAGGCTCAATTACACTTTCGATTATGTTATTAACTGTTCCAAAGGTTTCGTATAGATACTCGACGTAGTCTCGATTGATCTTGTAACGGATAACAACATCCATGAATACGTCCTGTTGCTGTTCACTGAAGGTATTCGCTTGAAATTCATAGATAACCTCCTGAACATTCATAACAATCACTTTGTCAACAAAGGGAACAAGTAAGTGTAGGCCAGGATTCATACTACCTCTCACAGCGCCAAACCTTAGCACTACCCCTTTGTGACCAGCGGGAACCGTCACAAACCCATTCCAGATTATGATTAATACCAGCAAAGCGATTATACCGATAACCCAGTACTTAGCTTGGTTCACACTCTTTCCACCTTGGTTTACATATCTTTCAAATGCCATCTGTCAAACCTCCTTGCAACGTTTTCTTAATTATATACTGACACACAAGACAATGCAAGACTTATTTGCACCCCAAAGGCACAAATGTAGAATGTATGTATGGAATTTCGCATAGAGACAAATGATGAGATTAAACTGCTTAAGCTAACGGTGTCTGGTGAGTTGTCTGCTAGCGATGTGGACACACTTGCAGACAGGGTAAAGTGGTATGAAGGCAAGGATTATAAGTGTATTCTCGACATATCAAGTATGGAGATGATTGGTATGAGTGTCGCTGGCCACGCTGTAGACGTTGCTACAAACCATATGCTAGATGCATTCGATGGATATTGTCTGGTGGCAGGTGGCTCGATGTTCCAGCTCATATCCATGTTTGCCGTCAAGGAGTTTGTATACAGCCACCTGTCAGGGAGTGTTGATGAAGCGATGAAAAAACTGGGATTGTAGACTATCGAATATTGAGTGTCTCTCGGGAAAATTGTTTCTTAAATGTAAATATTTAGTCTGTTATATGTGTTGATTACCAGCAAATAGGGAGTTACGTTTAACTACAGATAATCAGGAGTAGGAGGGCGATATGATGAGAAGAATTGGTAGAATAAATGTTTGTGGTGTAATCTGTTTGGCGTTGTTTGTTATACCTGTGACGGGGTTGCTTGGTTCGAATGAAGACAACGCCAACGTGACGAAGAATCCTTTCGCCAGCATCGGCGGTTACACAGCAGTTCTGGACAGTCAGGATCATCTTCATCTGGCTTGGTCAGATGCTGATTTTGCTGGCGCTGAAGGCGTTATTGCCTATATCCATTGGGATGGGGAGGATTGGGCATGTGCAGATGGTAGTATCTACAATCCTAGAAAGAAATTGCCGGACCCCGCCCTGATAAGCAGATTTGATGATAATTCTCATACACCAGTGATGGATGTTGACAATGATGGCAATGTCCACATAGCCTGGTTGAGTTTAGCATCTACCGGTTCCGATGCAAACAATGATCTAGAACTGAATGTTGGTATATTCTATTTGAAGAAGGTTGGAAATCAGCTTTTGTGCATAGATGGTAGTGAATACGATCCCGATGATGAAAGTACAGATAACCCTGCACTCATTTTCCACAGCGACTCAGTTGCTACCTCAAGGATAAGCATGGATATCGACAGCAGTGGAAATCCACACTTTGTCTGCCCAATGATTAGATTTCTTAATGAACCTTATCGTCAGGGCATTGTATACTTCTAGGGTCTATATAAGCAAACAACATTCCATTACAATGGAAAGGCTTATGAGACCAAAGAAAAACAAATATCACAACAATGCAAAAATAAGTGAAAGAAAGACAAGAGAGATATTCAAGTATTTCAGTATGGATTTAACTGCAGAAATGACCTCAAAATTGACAGGTACTTCAAGAGTGACTGTAAACAAGTATTTCTTCAAGATAAGGAAGCGGTTATTTGAAGAAACCATGAAGGAAAGATATATCAAGGGAATAATCGAGGTAGATGAATGCTACAAAGGACCAAGAAGAGTAAAAGGCAGGCAAGGGAGAGGCGCAGGCGGAAAGATAAAGGTGTTTGGAATCCTCTGTAGCGAGGAGGTAAAGTCTACACGGAGATTGTTCCAAACTGTAGCAGGAAGATACTACAAGACATCATCAAAACAAAGGTAGACCCAGAATCA
>CAZTGD010000045.1:0-12750 GCA_964613055.1 uncultured Caldisericales bacterium
AAGATGCAGGATGTAGCAAGGAGTCAACTCAGATCACACTTAGGGAGTATTGGTAAGGAGAGTGTAGTATGAGAGATATAAGGGACTAGGTAATAGAGGAATCAGCAAGGTTAGGATATGATTGGTTTGTCCTATCAGAATCGATGTGCTTGGATGACTGAATGTGAATGAGACAGATTCGTCATTCTAATTAAAAAACAATACAACAACATATGTTAAATACTTATAGGCAATAAGTATCATTGTGTATCACACATTATCAGTTAATAATGCAATAACCCATGATTAGTCAGAGAATATTAGATTAAGTGTGTTGAGATTGACGATGAGAAAAATATCTTGCACTTAATCCAATTCAGAAGAGGTAACAACCTTGGAATTCTTTAGCGATTTTTCATTTTATGTGGGAAATCAATGCACACACACGTGCCAATAGTAGCACACATTACTCAAATTAAGTGACTATTCCAATCAATAATATGGAATTGGCTTTTGTAATAATGACCGAAAAAACAAGCATACAGGTTTAAAAGACACCATCTGTGCAAGATCGGTTGACAATAGGGATTGTGTTTGTCAATGATATGAAATCAACTACGCATCTATCTGCAAAGAATGCCTTCCAAAGCTACTAAAAACATTACGAGTCAAAGATTTATCTGCACTCGTATAACGGCATTTTAGTGTCATGATGACCAACATTTAACCGTAGTGAACCTTGAAAATACGAGCGTTATCAGTACATGCAAAACATTCTCTTAATCGAAATTCTAAAGCACAGTGCTAACTTGACTCACACGGATGTCCCCAGGTCCGTAGCACAGGGGTCTACCCCAGACCCCACCTCCCAACGTCCCCCTAACGGGGGATGCTCCCAGCCGGGTGACCCTCCCACGCCCGGCTGACCTCCTTTCTTGATGCATCACGGCACGCCGTGATGCTATCCTATGCACGATAAATAACATATAATATATATTATTATAGCAATCAAATATTGACACAGTGAACCGTGCATCTATCCATTTTCATAGCTTGAGAAGCCTTTTCAACGTTACTGAACATATGTTTGAAGGCGTGCTAAAACTTATACTTCACAACAGAGAGTATCTTGGTATAAATACTACTGATGTTTGTACCAAGCGAATCACAGTTAATTCCACAACTCAAAGAGTGATTACTATTTGGGCACATGTTTCCAATATTTCAAAACAGACATTGAAATGGTTCTCGAAATCTGATACCATCGTAGTATGGAAAAACGAGTTGTTGGCAGATACAAAGCGACCAGGGTGATGTTGTGGTCTGGAATTGTCGCAGTGCTTGGTATGGTTGTGTCTTTGACCGTCATCCTACTGTCGGCGTTCAACGTCTATCCATATCTGCCAGTCCTGAACATAATAGTATACATATTTATGGGTTTGACGACAGCAATTCTACTATTGGGGATTCTGTTTTATGACAAGCTGGCAGGAGCCGGTATCGAATACATCAAACCAGAGGATGGCAGGGATATTCTGAGATTAAAGTCTTTGTTTACCGAAAGGGAGTTTAAGGGACCATTCTATTTCAACGCGTACATCCAGTCAAAACAGAAGACCTCATTTGAGGAGGGTGTCAGGAAGTATCCCGCATATTTCAGGATAGATATCAAGATCACCCGAAGCAAACGCATCTCAATCCTCGAGAGAATACCAGAGGACACGGAGCTTCCATCCAGCAGGAGGATAGAGGCAAGGACATTTTGGGAGCCTGACTACCGCTCCACAAAACGCTTCCCGGGTCCGCTGTGGGAGCTTTACAAAGCACTGAAGTAGTTGTTTGAATTAACATTTTCACTTGGAGACACTAATACTCTGTCAAATAGAGGCGTGTTAATTGTCTGCAATCTTCAAGCATGAGTAATTCGTTAGTTATATTCGTGGTTATCCGTGTTTGAGATTTACTAAATGCATTGGCTTACCAGACAAGAATACCTTATTTTTTGAATGAGGTAATACTTTGCTACTCTGGAGCGTCATATCTGATTATAGTATTCCCCACCATAAACAAAATAGAGTCTTTGTCGATATAGTGAATTTTAAAGTCATCATAGTGAAACATATCTCTAAATTTTTGTTTTTCACCTAAAAGTTTGAACCACTCATCTTTTGTAAATGCCAGAGTGCAAATAGGGTCATCGATATAATTACCGTTGTCGTCTCGTTTGTTAATCCTTAATGCACTTTGGATCATATTCCCATCTTCATCATTTACGTATGTCTTCTCGAATGATTTGAATTTAGTTGTTTCTTTTGGATCGTCTCCTTTATCCTCTTCATGTACGACGTCCAATTCCCCGGTCTCCACATTGATTTTATAAAAAGGTTTGTCATAACCATTTTCACTTACTAAAATAAAGCCATCATTTACAGAGTAAAATTCTCCATTGTGAGAGTAGTTTATTGCATGTGGTAAAATGGTATCCCATATTGTAGAAAGATCATTTTTATCAGCGCAGGCAAATCCGATAATTTTTGAAGATTCACAAGGACCAATACAATCAGTGTAATGTTTAACAAAGCATCCATAAGCATAGATAATCCTTTCAGTTTCTTGATATTTATATTGAACATCATTTGAGTATATGAGAATCTGATCATAATCAACTTCTGAGGAATCGACAATTACAGATGCTTCATGGTAAATCAGTTCAGATTCTTTTACAATCTTGTTTGATGTGATATCATATTTCTTTAGGGAATATGGTTTATTTAGAGAACTTGGATAACTGTTATCGCAATTATATGAAGGTTGCTTGGTAGAGTCGCTTGCTTGCGAGAAGTAGTAGTAATAACCATCAGTAGGCTTATCAGTGATATTTGCATGTTCAGGGAAAATCCGAGAATAAATTGTATCTCCTGTTTCAAGATTGATACAATGTACCCTTCTCTGATGTGATTCATTAAATTGAATATAGCGTAATTCATTATTCTTGGTTATTACACATGAAAGGCAATGATCCTGTTCTTTGTGCCACACTTTGTTTCCGGTTCTTATGTCTAAACAATACAAGTGTGAAAGTGTTCCCAAACCATAATAGTCTTTAGCTTCATCAAAATTTATTGTGTTTAATAACAGATAATTATTATTTATAAAACTACATGCAACTACCATTTTTTGATTGCTATGATAATACCATAGCTTCTCACCAGTGTTAATATCGAAACAGTATATTGATAGTGGATCTTCAAAATAATATGAAGAGAAGTACCTTTCCTCATATTGTTTTGCATTTGTAACAATCATTCTATCATTTAAGGGTTTGGAAAGTATCATGTAATTATTTGATTTCATCACCTCTGGTAATGTGATTTTATATCTAGAATTAGTTCTCTTTGAGATTTTTGGGGTGATTGTGATTGTTAATGGATTTTGATCATCTTTGTTCTTAGGCATTTCCAGTAGATCAATCTCAATATCGCTTGATTCTAATATGTTACTGTCAGTTATGAATTCTACATCAAGGTTTATCTGCATAGTTGAATTGGGTTTGAAATAATAATTTTCTTTCTCAGCTTTTATTATGCAATTATTATTTCTTATTATGTTGGGTATCAGCACTCTCTCGCGATCGCAATGATTTGTAATCATCATTTTCACACTCTTTGTTTCATAAATACCTATTTCAAGCTTCAAGGTTTTATTCTCTGAGTTTTCTGGCCACTGAAAAATCCAGTCAATACAGTCATAATGAGAGACAAGAACCTTTCTGCTGTATTGATATTCGTCTATCGTTAGAAAAATGTAAAAGCTATCACTGAACCCCGATTCCTCCTTATTAAATGGTTTAAATATGTCATAATCCAGACATAGATCTTTATTTGGGCGAAGGACAAATCGTTTTTCATCAAATCTTACACGACCTACAGAATTACGTTTTTTTCTACTCGTACATAAGGCAACGTTTTTTGTTTCATCCGATCTGTTTGAGATGATAACCTTCATGGGTTTAGACTCACCTACATCCATTATCGTAGAGTTTGGAATATTCCCCCAAAAAACGTCAACATCAGGATCGTTTACAAATATAAGTGAATCAATTGAAGCTTTGAAAACCTTTTCCTTATTTAGTTTTACCGATACCTTTGGACCCTTACCTCCAAACATTAATACTTCGTTTCTCTTGAATTGATCATATAACACTCGATAGGCTGGTATAAACTCCACATAGGATGAGTATATATCAAAAGGTTCAATAGTGAGTGCTATTTTATTGTATGAGTCTTTATACAAAGCTATGTCTAAAGGTTTTTCTGTGTTGTTACGGATGAAAAATTCATGCTTGTATATTTCTTGGTTGTATATAACGTTCATAAAAAAACAACTTTCACCTTGTGTTCCCTCCCACCAGATACTTATCGGATCATCGAGATTCAACAGTGGATATTTTGCCAACAGCCGTTCATCATCAGCCTCTATCATGTCCTTCCCACAACCGCAAAACGCAGATGTTGCTGACACAACAACAATAATAGAAATTGATATGAATCTCCAGAACAAACCCATGGATAGCCTCCTGTGCTTCATATCTTCAAGACTAGCCATATAGTCAGAAACATCAAGAGTAAATATTAAATAAATATCAAATAAATGTGTTACTCAATAACTATGAAACACTTCAATCATTGCTTCAACGGGCTGGCGCACCCAGGACAGAATGCTCTCTGCTTGCATCTAGTGCAACCTGGTATCCTGAGGATAAACCCGCTGATAACAGCAAACAGAAACACAGCAATGAGTGCATAGATTTGTATCGGAGCATATGAATCCATAAACAAGTAAATCAACACAACCATCGGAGCTAACATCAAGAATCCATAAACTGAGAAGATATGCACAAGCAGTGAACGTTGATTGAACCGGCTCTCATCCCCTTTAGAAAAAAATGCTGCCGAGATGATTCCCCAACCAGAACTGCACCTCTTGCCATAATACCAACAGTGCCTGCACACTACCCACCTGAGATAGGTGTACACTCCAACTAGACCAACGATACCGAATATAATGCCTGCAAGCGGACGGAGCAACCATATGGCAAACACGCCCGATCCAATCCAAAGAAGCATCGCTAGGTTGGTAACGATGACTGATGATACAGGATACCGTCCCAGTCCACTGTCATAGTTTTCCATAATCACCTCATTTAAGTGAAATCGAATATAATAATAGTTTGTTGTTGAGTACAAGTGAACCAAAAGACATTTCATACTATCTACAAAAGACAACCCTTAACAGTCATCACATAAATTAAGTATTGAATAACGTTGTTGTTAGTGTTATGTTGAGTTTGTGAAGGAGTCAAAAGGAGTGATACTAAGGTGATTTGTGAAAAAAATATCTATTCATTTCACAGAGAGTGTTATCTATGGTGTCACTCTTCTTGCGGAGTTTTCTGTCACAAGGCTGGAGGTGAATGCATATGCGAAATAGCATCAGGTTAGCACTGATCATGGTCGTTATCATGATGGTGAGTATTCCGTTCTATCTAACTCATAAACCAATATCATCGTATATGGATGTATACAATCAAAGCCTTCGTCTAACATATGAGATCGACAATACCAACTACTGGGTGAATGGTGTTCCAGTGGAGAGACAGGTTCAGCAGGAAACACCACCCATCATCAGGAACGGTAGAACATTCATTCTCCTCAGGTATCTGACAAAACACCTCCCATGGATTGAGGACATATCATTTGAGAAGAACGATCAGCTATACCCCAAGGGCAGGGTTGAGATTGTGTATGGCAATACAGATAAAAGGCTGTATCTGTATGTTGACAACCCGACTGCAGAGATCACAGAGGACGGCGTAACAAGAAGCATCCGGATTGATCCAGACAACAATGATGTTGTTCCGTTCATTGTCTCGGGCAGACTTCACCTTCCCCTTCGCTTCCTTGGTCAGCAGACGGAAGCCATAAAGATACTGTGGGATGAGGATGAGAAGAAAGCAGAGCTGTGGTATCTGGGTCCATATGCAATCCCTAGCTCAAATAGACCACCTAAAGGAAAATACAGCGTCTCACAAACATATTTTGATAGCGTTGAACATTGCACAGAACAGCTGTCAGACTACTCCTCAAAAGAGTATTGTTTAGAAGATTATTGGAAGGTTACAACTGCCCACAAAGGATATGACGAAGTGGGAGATGATATAAAATATTTGGGAGAGATCAAAGAAGAATACATATGCATATCAGAGGAACTCAAGAATAAGATTGATAGGATAATGCAAGAAGATACATATGTAATGTATAAGTACTTGTACATCTATCCCCACAAATTCATAGTTGATGTCGAAAGTGAAAACATAAAGAAGGATGACTGCTGTGATTATGATCTGGAAATTGAGTACGAAAAGAGAGATGACGTTGATAATATGGGGTTTATTTACATTGATGCAGATATTAACTGCGACAAACAAATCATATTATATGCTGAATGCACAAACAATATATTGGATTTGGGTGCGAATGACCTTTTTATAACTGCTTTAACGCCAGCATTTGGCAATCAAGTGTCTTTAGGCAAGAATAATAGCATTATGCCTGAATACAATCCAATTGCACACAGGGAATACGCACCTGATCATCGTTACAATATTATTTATTATAGAGATGCAGTTGATACTGAAACATCTGAAGATGGCAGGATCCACATAGCATGGGTTGAGCGTAGATACAGGTATAACCAAGAAACAGAAGAGATGTATGATGTCTCTCTACTCAATTATGCCTTCTATGATGAGGATGGCTGGAAGGTAGTTGGTGGTGATCCCTATCCAGAAAGCAACCCGTGCATTGCTGAAGAAGAGCTTATCTATGCAGTTGATCTGGCTATAGACACAGATGGAAATCCTCATTTATCCTGGATTCACAGAGATGTCTATCAGATAAGCAGATACAACAAGGATGAGTATGATGTCATCTCATATGCCAGATGGAATGGTACAAAGTGGATAGATATTGCAGGGAAGGATATTGATGAATCCAAATCAGTGTTTGACCCAAAGTGGAGCTGGCATACGATATCCAGCTCTCTCAAGCTCATGCTGAACAAAGACAATGAACCATACTTAGTTTGGGTGCATAAGGATGGTCACAACACACCGGTCTGTTTTGCAATGGCAAAGGATGGACAATGGGTAAACTGGGAAGGTATTACAACCCAAACAGATTTCAGAGTACCATCCTTTGAGAATGTTATTCGAGGTTTACCAATAACAAGTACAAATATATCCCTAAGACCAATATCTGTTGTTATGGATTCACAGGGCAATATCCATTGCGCATATCAGTCAGGTGTAGATGGTGAAAGCTATATCTATTACAGAAAGTGGGATGGGGATAGCTGGTCTGAAGTGGGTGATCCAATATACTACCTGCAGGGTATAAACCCGTACATAACGCTTGATAGAGAAGACAACCCAGTAATTGTTTGGGAAGACGCCTTCATCACAAATACAGAAGCTAAAGCTGCTATGTCTAGAATATTCTTTATCAGGCAGACCGATGATGGATGGGTGAACATAGAAGGGAACAGCATAGAGGATGACTCTGCTTGTGTCATATACCAATCTACATGCTCTGATCTCAAACCTGAGGTGTTTGTGATGGGTGAAGCTAAGTACTACTTCACTTATGAAACTAAGAGTAATAATTACCCAGATAAGATTGTTCAAAGATATTGGGATGATGGCTGGTATCATAGTGGTAATTATTATTCAAATCACTCAAACACTTTTCCAATAACAAGGAACACCTCATATACTTGTGAGTTTAAACCCTATGCTACGTGTATAGATGCTAACTCTAATGACATGATCACATGTGATATTCCTTGTCAGGGGATACAGATTGATAGAATAATGCTTGATGAAAAAAAGTTCCAGTCATTGTCTGGCGAACTGGTTGAGTTTGATTTTACAGGCTCGCGGATCAATACGAATCATGAACTGGTTGAAGCTAGATGCAGGTTTACCTTTGAATATTGTAGTGAGACATATGAGCCTATTGACCCAGATCTTTTTCCAATAGTTGTTGAATTCAAGGTAATATCCGATTGTGGCGTAGAGAAGGAATTGTCTGTTGAAATCGAAAGTTTGAACTAACTGAACCTAGTTCAAAAATGCACCTTCGGAAAAAATGGACTATGGACTAGTAAAAATCGGGCCTGGGCAAGGCATTACTGGCATTCATACTATTATTGATAGTCATGACATAGATGCTATGATAGATGTATATAGAAGAACAACATAAAGAAAGAAGGCTCAAATGACAAATAGAATATTTAAGATAGCGTTCGTTGTTATCTGCATAACTGCAATGTTGGGATCGTTATATTCAACGGTCGCTTGTGATTGGTACAGCTGGTTTAGTAAGGATGCTTGTAGTTTCTCCCTACCATACCATTGTTCTCCCGGTGTACATTTCTCATACAGTTGGGAGAAAGAACTAACAAACAACGATTACGAAGCAGTTATTTTCCCATTAACTACTAATAACGGCAAAGCATACTACACAGATGATGAGGAAAAGATACACATTTTAGATATTTCAACAGGAAAAATAATAAGAAATATTGATGACAAGAGATACTTAGGTAGAACTGGTGCAATAAGTGTTGTTGGTGATAAGATAGTTGTTGTAGCCAGACTGGACGACAACTATGATCAAACATGCGGAATAAACATCAACACATTGCAAACGGAGTGGACATATAAGCATCCTGCTCGCAAAGTCTATTGGCCAGTAGTTGGTAATGACAAATATGTTCTTATTAGTTATATTGATGACACACTTGTCTGCCTTGATCTGTCTACTGGGGAAGAGGTGTGGAGGTTAGAAGGAATATCAACAGGTCCTGCTGTTTGCAACAACAGGTTTATTGTGTCCTTTAAAGATCACTCCCTTGGGTGTTATTCTGTTGACACACTTGATGAAATATGGTTAATCAAACCACCCATTTTCAATGATAAGACGATACGATGTTTAATAAGTTCAAACAGAGTGTATGCTAAGTTGCAGAATTACGACTTTGAGCAGATGCATATCATAAATACATTATACACGATTGATTTTGATACTGGGGATATATTATGGCACTCCAAAAACTTTGTGACTTCACATGGTGTTGGGCAATCTTCAAATATGTCTTCTGTATTCCTTTATCACGACAATCATATTTATTGTTTGAACAAGGATACGGGAGAAACAACATGGGAATATTCAGCATCCGAGGGTGATGCTACAATACATAACCTAATTTCTACAGAGAAAACTCTGTATTACACCGATAATGATGGTATTTACACTATCGATGCAATAAATGGTACATTCCTTAGTTATTGTCACGATAATAGAACTAATGGATCTATAAGATATGCAGACAGACGATTACTATTTATAAATATTTGTGGTGTCCTTATCTGTTTTGATGGTACAGCAGAGATAAAATATGAAATAGACTCCATGGATTACATGGTCAACAATAATGAGTACAAAGCTGATATTTCACCACTCATAATGAATAATAGAACACTTCTTCCAGCAAGATATGTGATTGACCCACTTGGCGGTGATATAACATGGAATCAAACCGAACAAAAGGTTATATGCTCTCTTCTTGTTCCTCAAACACAGACAGATGACCTCACACAACACAATGTTGTTGAGTTATGGATAAACAAACCAACAGCAAAGGTCAATGGTATAGATGTCCAGATTGACCCAGACAACCCAGATGTAGTACCCACAATCATCAATGACAGAACAATGGTCCCCATGAGATTCCTTGCCGAATCACTGGGCTGTGAGGTGGAGTGGGTAGCAGATACCAAGGAGATCATATTGACGTATAACCCATAGAGTCCATGTAGTTGTTAATCTTGAGTTCTAAATTGCACCTGCAGAAAAAATGGTGATATGAGGTAAATATACCTCTCTCGTATAAAAAAGACCCTTCTTTCCGCCATTCTTGATGGATGCTTAATTTATTATCCATCGTAGAAGTTTTTCACACTCTCCACATTCGTATTGTTATGAGTACAGTACGCTTCTATATTCTATGATTTGCATCTACTCAAATGAATAATAACAAGGTTGATTAATCGAAAAGACATGCACGGTGAGTATATTCATTGACAATGGGGATGGAGTCCCCCCTCAAGCGCCCTTTGGGCTGATGACTCCTGACACTTAAAAACTCTATCAAGGAGATCGTTTATGCTTGCAAAGGTTGGAATAGTGGCTTTTTCGGGGGCGATTGGCACAACAGCGAGGTTCTGTCTGATGTTGCTTATGGGTAGAGTTCTGGGAGACACATTCCCTTGGGGAACCATGGCAGTGAACCTAATTGGCTGTTTTCTCGCAGGCATGTCCTGGGTTTATTTTGAGAACAGACTGGATCTGTCACCTGAGATCAGGCTTCTTGTGCTTGTTGGTTTTATGGGCGCTTTCACCACATTTTCATCGCTGATTCTGGAATCGGGTACATACCTGAGCACCTCAAAATGGTGGGTCGGTGTTTTGAATCTTCTTGCGCACAACGCCATAGGTTTGACCGCCCTGTTTGGTGGGATATCCGTTGGAAGGTGTTTCAGTTTGTAATTCAAAGCAAAGTCAGCGTTTTACTTCCTGATTCGAACAGATTGCTAAAGGCTTAATATTCTCTCCGCGATTTCGCGTCTCCTGCGGGAATAAAAATCATCGGCTGGTTTCCTGGACAGAAACCTGTTGATTGCCATACCCGCATACTCAAGCTCCTCGCCGGCTAGATCTCTGTCCATCTCGGACAGCACCATCAGTGTGTAGAAGAATGGAAACCTCTTCCACCTGCCGGTTCCCGTCCGCGATTGTCTCAGTATTCTCATGCCTGCAGTCAGTCGCTCCTTTAATTTGCTGAGGGCACCCACAGTCATAGCACGCCAATATGCACTCGAACACGTTGGGCAACAGAAAAAACCAAGATGATTAATCTTCCTCTCCTTTTCATCCCTGGCAATTACGCTGTCCATTGCCCTACGACCCCTTTTCAATGCTCTTTCAACCGTCTCATCCTTGATGTTCAGTTTGATAAGAGCTCTAAGGGTTTCCTCGCCAAGCACATGAGTTTTACTGGCACCTGTTTTTATTACATGACCGCTGAACAAACGAATTGGACTCTCAAAATCCCTTGGGGTTGGGGCGAACATGCCCTGGTAGCTACCCTTCAGTCCCTGTCTTCCTGCAAGCCATAATGCAACCTGTCTCCTCTCATCGTCAGCTAATTGTTTGTCATAAAACCAGGCATCATCCAGGTTGTCAATCGTGGTTGCAAGGCTGGTTTCATCGAGGATCATATCATTTTCTCCATTGTCGCAGTGAGTTCTTCAAGGGATTGAAGTCCTACTCGTTCAGCATCTCTCGCCCTCTCCAGGTATTCAACCCCACTCTTAATCAGTGATGCATCTTCGATGGTGTCCTCAGAGATTTCAAATGGAAACATGTCCTTCAACTGCTTAAGCGCGTCTTGGACATCCGAGTAGGCTTTTATTGTCTTGTTGATCGTGTTTGCCGGAAGGTTGGTGATCCTCTCTGCAACCTCCATAAGGAAGTCGACCGCATGACACCTGCACTCCCACCAGACAGCTGTGTTGTACGTCATCCCGTGAATCATAGCCTCATCATTTCTGAGTGTTTCAATCCACGTATCAAATCCAGCTATCCCCGAATGGTATCTGTCCCAGAGATAGTCACGGGTGTTTGAGTGTTGGAGGGCAAAGCGAAGTCCAGCACAAACTGCCTTAATATCGATTGGGCTATCGCATTTTGACACTCGATTAATCTCTATCAGTCCTATGTCGGTTTTCCCGTACCTGTTCCAGGGGAAACCCCTGTCCTTCCACCTGTTGTCATCCTGCGGAATAGGACCGCTAAACAGGTAACCTGTGTCGTCATACCCGTTTATCACATAGTACTCTGGCACAATGATCTCCCAAGCATATACCGGATCACCCTCGTCTATCGATAACCGGGTTGACATCCAGGCTTCCTTCAGTTTATCTTCGAAGTCCTCCTGCCTTGAGTCTGCCCATGCGATATTCTTCTGATTCAGTCCCAATCCGACAGATAGCTTGTAGTGTTCGTCAGTACTCCAGGCAGTTGGTCCCGAAGGACACACGCCAACCTCATGCATGTTTATTATGAATGCGTGTCCCGTGATCCCGAACACCCAGGCAAGTGAGTTTTTCAATCCAAGGTATTCACTGCATCCATGCAGACACCCCATCCTACTCGTCCACTGTGGTGTCCATTTCAACCCAGCAAGCTTTCTTCTCATGCCAGTCACCCCCTACACAGTTTGGTCGAATTGTATCATGTAGTCATGGTGGATGCAATTCCCAGATTCCATTGGTTAAATAATATACCATCTGTCAGTAAATGTCAGTATTAGATTGATATTTTCCTTCACGTTTGACAGTCAGTTTAATGAATGAAAGATACATGTACTATGCCCCTTACACATTACACACAAGTTTCATAAAAAACTATTAGCCTCACTTATCACCGCCGGAGGGCGATACTTCCGTGTCATTTAGGCTTGACCAGGAATCCAGTGTGAAACTGGTTATGTTTGAGATTTTGTAACTTTAATTTATGGACAGATGTGTCTGGGAATACTACTGGATTCCCGCTTTCGCGGGAATGACGTAGAGGAAAACCGGGAATG
>CAZTGD010000046.1:0-12625 GCA_964613055.1 uncultured Caldisericales bacterium
GAGCCAGCGCACCAAGTGTCTTCTCTCCGCCCGAAAGCGCTTGAAGGGCTTTCAGTCTTCGACCGGGAAGGATAAACTCAACTTGGACTCCGATGATTCCACCATCCTCGTCCTTGACTCTCCTGAGATTGCCGATGGCACCAGGGAAAAGTATGTTTGCAAGCCTTGTAAACTCCCTTTCCACCGACCGATATACACGTTCAAAGTTATCCTTGATCTTTGTCTCAATCTCAGACAGGGAAACCCTCAGGTTGGCTTCTGCCTGTGCCAGGTCACTGAGTTGACCCTCCATGAATGAAAGCCTTTCGCGAGCAGATTCAGCCTCCTCAGTAGCCTTCATGTTAACCGCTCCGTATTCAGCAAGCTGTCTTGTTTTGTCAGCCAACTCCGCTCTCATTTCATCGGTATCGATTTCCTCGATGTATCCTTCAGGGTCTCCGCCGAGTTCTGAGATGTCTGTAGCCAAACGGTCTTTCTTAGTAGTCAGTTCCACCCTCGATAACTCTATCTTGTGAGATTCTTTGCTGTAGCGGTTGAGTCTGTTTCTAATTATCCTTACCTGCTCCTCCCTTTCTGTCTCCTTTGTAGCCAGATCTGAGCTCTCCTCTGCAAACTCCTTCTCCAAGCGCTCTGCCCTAACAATTGCCATATTTGCAGTATTCAACTGCCTTTCAGTCTCAATTATCTCATCTGCAAGCTGTTTGGATTCAAACTCCAGGTTGTCAATGAGACCTTTTGTTTCTTCAATTGACTTCTCCAGCCCTTCATATTCAGCCTGTGTTCTCTTGAGTGTTTCAGTCAACTCCCTCAGAAGGGTTTGTGATTGGTCAACATCTCTCCTGGCTTCAGCTATCCTCTTTTCAACCTCTGCACGGCGTTTCTCACGCTCAAACCTTTTATCATCATAGTCTGAAAGCTCTCTACCTGTAGACCTAATTTCGGAGACTGTTTGTGATAGATCCAGTTGAATCTGGGTCAATCCGGTTCTCTTTTTCTCTTCATCATCAACCAGATTATCAAGCTCTGCTTTGAGTTTGACCAGCTGATCTTCCCTAGTCTTTTGTTGTTTTTCTCGCTCCTTGCGCTCTGCTACGGTATTAGCGATTTCTGCCTGTAGAGATGATTTCTGTTTTGATATTTGCATGATCTCAAGTTTCAATTGAGCGATTTGGTCATCAATCTTCTCTATGCTGTCGCTTACATCGGCTATTTGTGATTCATTCTCTTTATATTCTCCTTCGAGGTCATCAATCTCGCCCTTTACTCTCGCTTCACTGACTCGACCCTTCGACTGGAAGATGTACCTTCCCTCAATAATCAGGTACCCATCCCTAGTCAACTGCACCGAATTGTCTGAGGACAATGCTTCTGACACGTTCTCAACAACGTCACACGTTGGAATTCCCACGACTACTGTTGCAGAGGAGTTCTCTGGTATGTGTTCAGTTACATCAACGGCATCATCATCAGCTACAATCCAATCAAGCTGATCGACCAACAGCTTTCTGTCTGAGGGAGTCATATCGGACAAATCGAGTGTTTCAGCGAGTATTGGCTTACCCAACTTTGAGGGTAAAAAAATCAGACCATCCAACAACTTTCGCTTTGCTTCTTTCGACTTGGCAATACTTCTTCTCTCTGCCTTAAATCCAACCAATTCGCTTACAAAAAGATCTTTTTGTGCTTTAAGCTGAGAACCGTTTTTTTCCAGTTCCTCAATTTTGTCGGACAGCTTTTTGAGTTGCTCAGATAAACCCTTTTCATCAGCATCGTCATCCGATTGGTCATTACACTTCTCCAACTCGACGATTCGTTCACGGTTACTGCGAATGCGTTCTCGGATAATCGTCAGTCCAGATTCGGTATTCGACAACTCTTTTCTTATTGAATCAGCCTTGGTTTTTTGTTGGTCAAGTGCATGAACAAGTTTAGCTCTCTGGCTCTCGTCCTCAGATTCATAATTATTCTCAGAGTTTATTCTTTCATACTCAGTTTTCACGAGTTTGACTTTGGTTTGTTGAGCTTCAATCTGCTCTTCAAGTTGATTAATAGAGCCTATGAGTCTTTCACTCTCTTTGTTATCTTGTTCCCACTTCAAAACATTTTTTTGTATGTCCTCCGTGACGACCGCTGATCGTTCTCTTTTGTGTTCCAGCTGAGACTGCATTCGAGTCTTTGTGACAAGCATGGCTTCTCGATCTTCTCGCGATTTGTCGCGTTGCTCGTTCAGCTGTTTGATCCTGCTCTTGATGGACAAGTCCTTCTCGAGTGCTTCAAGCTCTTCCCCGCTGTCCCGCTCTTTCCTTCTGATTACTTGAAGGCTGGAGCCAAGAGAACCCAATTCCTGTTCAATCTCTCTACTCTCCACCATTAAAAGTTGAAGTTTGAGGAATGAGGCTCGATCACTTATTGATTTATACTTGGAAAGCACCTCACTCTGTACTCTCAAACGCTCATAGTTGCTGTTCAATTCTGCCACAGTGGCGTTTATCCTACCCATCTCAACACCTGCAAGGTTGAGCTTTCGTTCTACAGTGCGCTTGGTTTGACGAAGTATGTCTACACCAGCGAGTTCCTCCATTGTTGACAAGCGTTCCCCAGGAGTTGCTGAAAGCACCAGATCAACCTCACCCTGACCAACGACTGAGTAGGTCTGCTTCCCTAAACCGGTACCCCTGAAAAGGTTGCCGATATCCTTCAGCCTGCAGGAACTGCCGTTGATCTCAAACTCGGTTTCACCACTTCTGTAGATACGTCTGGTGACATCCACTGACTCATTTTCATTTGGGTAGGTATGCTTGGAGTTGTCCAGCGTTATACTTACTTCAGCCAGCGACAACGGTCTTCTCTTGCCGATCCCTGCAAAAATAACATCCGCGGGACTGCTTATCCTGAGCAGGTTGTGGGTTTTCTCCCCTATACCCCAACGAATGGCGTCAACAAGATTGCTTTTACCCGATCCGTTTGGACCAACAACACCCGTCAGCCTGTCTGACAAACGCAACTTGATTGTTCCTGCAAAGGTCTTGAAACCCTTGACTTCGACAGTCTTTATAGACACGGCGATTAATGATAATACCACATACCACCGAATACAATAGTTGAAGATAAAGAACATATGTGATAAAATAATTGTACATGAAGAAGAGATTTGATATCATTCGGTCAAATCCCGCAGTATTGGAGCTCATATTAACGGCGGGTGTATTGTTTCTATTGATATCATCCACGACAACGCTTCTGTTCAAGATTTTCTATCCGGGTACTCTGTATCCAACTGTTATAGCAGTAATATCCCTGGTAGGCATATCCCTGTATCTTCTTCCGAGAGTCAAACCCCCTGAGACCAATCAATACATTGAGTTAGACACCAATCTGAAGACGGTGTCTGTGTGCGGAAAGGATGTCAGCAATTCGAGCGTAGTCAGCATACTCAAGTATGGTAATAATACAGATGATCGCTTTATAATAAAATTCCCCGGCGGTGTCTCTGTGGATTCCAGGACGTGCAGTGATTCTGAACGACTTCTGAATCTGCTGGCAAAGGTGTTCCCCCAGTCAAGCATGCAGTATCATAACACTGTACCCATGACAAAGATATTTGTATCCATTGGTCTAATCATATCGCTTGCCATGTTTATTACCCTTATGGTCGTGTGACATGTCGATATACCTCGACAACAATTCATCTACTTTTCCAAAACCTCCCTCAATACTGAGTGGTATCAGAGATTTTACCGATAACATGGGCATCACACCGCTTGCCTATGGAGGGAACTCAATGACGAAGAGTTCAAAAAAGGTATTCAGCGATTCCAAGATCGCCCTTGCCAAGCTTCTAAACACCGACCCATCAACTATATTCCTTACTTCTAACTTTGACGATACGCTCATGAAGATCACAGACATCATACTGACACCTGGTGACAGGGTTGCCATGAGCAAAGGCGATTGGCTTGAAACATGCAAGACAGCAAATAGACTCAGGTCTCGAAGTATTAGTATTACCAATATTCCATTAAATATGAAGAATGGGGTGTCTCCAGCTCAATTAAAAAAGGTAGTGGGTGTTAAAGCGTGTATCCTGTCGCATGTCAATTCAATATCCGGTGCTGTTTTACCCATTGATAAACTTGCCAGGATAACAGACGGAACATCATATATGATTGTGGACATCTCAGACAGCATCGGCTCAATGCCAATAGATATAAATCAGATGAACGTTGATCTGGCGATATTCACAACAAACAAGCATATATTCGGTATGGGCGGGGTGACGGGCGTGTACATAAACTCCAGACTCTCCGAGAAGCACAACTCTCTCAACAGCGAATATCTGGAAACAACGGACAATGTGTTGTCAGTGGTTACATTGAGGGAGGGTATTGATTTTGTGCTCAATGAGGGTGCAGACAGGATATACAATCATATCAGAAATCTGAGGAACATACTTCAAGGAGTACTGGAGATGTGCAAAGCCGTTCAGATAGTGGTTCCCAACCCGGTTATCCCCTCTTCAATTATATCATTCACTATCAACAAACTCATGCCAAATACGGTGGCAGGTTTGCTCGAAGAACGCTTTGGAATCATTGTTGGACATGGTCTGTGTGGGAATCCTGGTGGATGCAGGTCTTTAAAACTCTACCCCGAAGGGGTACTCAGAGTCGGTCTAGGATTCCTAAATACCGTCTCTGATATTGAATACCTCGGCACCTCAATTGATCGATTGTCCAGGGGTTCTTAGCTCCTTGAACTATGATCTGAAGTAGCTGTATGGAATAATATATAAATGACGAGGAGACGATTATGAAGCGATTTTTACCGATAGCTATGTCTGTTGCAATTCTCTTCAGCCTCGTAGCATGCAATAATACTGCAGAATCCAACCCTACGTTCGACATTGGAGATGGCAATGCCGCCTGGATGACACCAAACGGTTCATATTACCACTCTGGAACAGCACCTTTTTCTCCCGCACCACCCTTCGGGGTAACATGGGAGAATCAATTGCCCAACACCACCAGGTTTTCTCCCATCACTGCAAGCGAACTGCTTTTTATATCTGATGATGCTGGAAACGTGTATTGCCTTGACCAGAAAAACGGTTCAAGCGTATGGAGCAGGAATCTTGGCGAAAAGGGTTTTCAACCAGTACTCTCGACAAGGTATCTGTTTATTGGAGCAGAGGGTGGAAGGCTACTTGCATGCAATCCCGTCAATGGGAAAACCGTTTGGGAGGCTAAGCTTGATGGTGATTTAGTTGGTTACCCCATCATTGATCCTGGCATGGTTTGGGTGGTTACCGAACATGATCTGTATGGTTTTGAGGAAACAAAAGGTACAGAGGTGTTTCACAAAAACTTTGGAGATATAATCTTCACACAACCCCCCGCTTTTCAGAAGTATCTGTACCTTGTCGCTGGCAATCAGTTGCTGGCTTTTAATGAATTGGATAAAAAGGTTGTCTGGAGAAAATACTTCGAAAATGTGCTTATCGGACCAGTGGTGTGTCAAAGAAGCTCTATCTATGCCGTGGACAGCAGGCTATTCAAACTGAATGACGAGGGTGAAGTCCTCGACACATACACACACTACCCAGCAAATCCATCTGGTGAGATCCTTGAGGGAGACGAGTGGGGCAAGATAAGAAACAAGGTCTCAATCTTTACAAACGTCATTTGTTTCCCCACCGAGTATGGTTCTATTGTCGCAATCAGAGACAGCAACAATGGATTGGATTTCCTGTGGTCGCTGGGTGTTACCCTGCCACCAAAGGCTCCGGTGGTTGTCGGTGTTGATTATGTCTACTTCGGTGCATCCGATGGCAGATTCTATGTCTGCTCAACAAAGGACGGCAAGTGGATTTGGCACAACCGCTTTGGTGAGAGAGAGGATATTGAAGATCAACAATTCTATTCAACTCCAGCCGTCCTTGACAACAGGGTCTTTGTGGTCTCTGAGTCAGGACTGATAAAGCGGATGGATGTCGGAGGTCGGCCTATGTCCTTTGACGAGATGTCCGAGTAGCATTAACCTGATTCCTACTCACCCTCAATCTACCTTCATTGACGTGATTAAAAATGCTCAGGTTTGTAAACATCTGTTGGTCACTATTTCGGACTGATGCTCCAGAAAAACAGTGTGGTTGGGTTTGTGACCTTTAACCAACCACACTGTCTGTTTATACTTACGTCTGGTTCCTATTCCTCGGATTCTGGAGGTTCGTGCTTGACCGCCCAGAGGATCAATCTTTCATCGCTGTCGCTTGCAGGTCTACCCTCACAATCTCGGTACTGATGGACTATGTTCATGTTGTTGTCGATACACCACTGCCTTATCTGTCTGGCGGTGGGTACATGAGAGATGGTCGTGTGCATGAACTCGCTCTCATTGCCGTCTTGTGTTCGAGTCAGCAGTCTCTTGGTCACCTTCAACCGATTCCACCTGTCTGAAGATTGATGTGTCACACTGCAGACCACATGCGTTCCATAGTCATTTTCACCCTCGAAGCCGAGTTGTAATCGAGGAATATATCGCCTCTTGCCCGTCAGAACCGAACAGTCAAGAAACAGTCTTCCACCAGTGGGCAGAGTTGAACCAACCTTGCCAATCAGTGCTTCCTGATCCTTTGGTGTTGCTAACTCCAGAAGCGCATTTGAACCCAGCACGATTAGGTCATAGCTATCGCCCCATTCAACTGAGTCCACAGATCCATCCATGATACTCCATCCATCAGGGTAATCCGCCATCTTCTTTCGAGCTTCATTAGTCATCTCAGTTGACCGTTCTATTCCAACAACGTCATGATCCATCACTCTTAACTCAGAAAGGATCCTCGCTGTTCCGCACATCGGTTCGAGTATTTTCCATCTGTGATTGCCGATTAGGTCTTTCAACAGCTGTATATCGCTTTTGTCATTGTTTATCTTGTCGTATATCTGTGCCACAATTCTGTGATCGTAAATGCTCATGATAATGTCCTTCCTATCTTGGTTTTCTACCCTCACGCAAGCTTTTCAACAACTCCTCTGATGTCTCCGCCAGCTTGCAGTAACTTTCGTATCTTGAAACAGCTATCCTGCCATCAGAAACTGCCTCTATCACAGCGCAACCAGGTTCGCTGACGTGTCTGCAGGACTCCCCAAATCTGCACTTATCCACCAGAGATCGCATCTCTGGAAACAGATCAGCCCAGTCCATCTCGGTACATCGCCACAGACCGAATTCCCTCATACCAGGAGTGTCAACAATCTCACCACCCATATCGAGTGAATACATCTCCAGGTGCGTCGTGGTGTGCATACCCTCGCCGGTCTTGTTGTGTACTTCTCTGACCTTCAATCCAAGCTCCGGTTGAATAGCATTGAGCAAAGAACTTTTACCCACGCCTGATCTGCCAAGTAAAACCGATCTTTTATCCATCAGTATGTCCTTTGCATCATCAATACCTACTTCATCAATCGAGCTAGTGAAGACTACTGGATAGCCGATGTCCTTGTAGATACAAAACTCTTTTTCTATTTTCTCTCTGTCAACCAGATCAACCTTGGTCACCAATATCACCGATGGTATCTTTGACATCTCGGCGTCAGCCAGGTACCTGTCGATGGTGAACATATTAGTCTTTGGGTAGGTAGCGCTGGCGATAATAATCGCTTGATCAATATTTGACACGATTACCTGCTCAATCGGCTTTCTTCCAGAGCCCAATCTGCTCATGTAGTTCTTTCGAGGGAGTATCTCCTGGATCATACCGTTGACACCGTCCTCACCCAGTTTGAACATCACATCATCGCCTATCGCTACTGGGTCAACCTTCTTGATCTCCTCAACAGTCACCACTCTCCTGCGCAGACTGCGATTGCTGGCAATTGGATAAACAAGCTCCTTTCGTAGTTTGTTACTTATCCTGCAGAGGTATTGTCCATCATCTGTGGTGACGGTGTATATCCCGTGTGTTTTTCTTGTTACTGTGCCTTTCATTGTATTCCTTTCATGTGTATTTGATATTCTACTCTCAGTCATCTCTGTTCTCATTGTTACCTCCTTGCCGATTGCATACTCCAACAGAAGAGTAGCGTTGTAGCACATAACCCGGAATAGACGTATTTTAAGGTGTTTGTGTGATAAGCCTGGTCCGGGTTGCCCCGGACTAAAGTGAGAGTTGAACTTGCTTGGTTTGAATCAGTTCAACGGCACGATAGACCAGAGGCACGGCGCAAACTGCATCCTGATTCGATTTACATTAACCATCAACCATACCTCCTTCTTCGTTTATATGGGAGAAATATTATCCATGTTTCTGGTTTTGTCAACCCCCGCAGACTGACGTCCAACAGGTTGAACCGTATTGACAAACTATTCAATCTGGCTAGAATACATTCGCTTAAACATCATAAATGCTGTCATAGAGGTGGCTAAAGGTGAAGAGGATCAAGCAGAGTTATGTTATGTCGAGTTCCGCTTTTTCTGTTCCCAGAAAATGCATCAGACAGTTCAGGTTCATTCCAGAGCACAAACCCCAGATAGGTGACCTCGTCTATGGAGAGGTGTCCAAACTAGGTTTCCACACAACCCTCGAGAGCACATCAGCCCGTATCCACACCATACACGAGCGTTCTCGCGCGGTGTTTACATTCGGGAATCGATACGCAACGGATTTCTATGAGGGTATGATACCGACCAATAGCATTGAGTATGCAGATATGGTGGCAAGAAGTGGTGTTATCGGGAAGGTCACCCACCAGAGTGAGTTGATCTCCGCACCAACACAGATTCGCATACTTGGCTATATCTGTGATGATGACGGCAATGTGATTAACTCAAGGAACCACGTGCTTATCAAACCAAAGGAAAAACCAAAGGACAAGCCTCGAGCAAAGATAATTCTGTGCATCGGCTCAAGCATGAATTCAGGCAAAAGCTTTACAGCCGCCGCGTGCAGTTATGCGTTGAGTTCAATGGGCAAAAAAGTTCGCGCCGCCAAGGTAACAGGCACTGCCAGCCTTAAGGATATCCTTCTTATGCAAGACTCAGGCGCTCAGCACGTGCTTGATTTCACCTACTTCGGCTACCCCTCAACGTATATGCTCGAGATGGACGAACTGCTGGCGTTGTTCACTCGGATTGATAATAAATACGGTCTCAACCCAAAAAACTATCTGGTGATGGAGTTCGCAGACGGCATACTCCAGCGCGAGACCGCGATGCTTCTGAATAACCCCTATGTCAAGGAGCGTATACACAAACTCATCTTCTGCGCCTCTGACGCCTGCGTTGTAAACGGTGGTTTGAGGATTCTGAAGGAATCCTATGATCTGGTGCCAGACGCCATATCGGGTTTATGTTCCAGCTCTTACTTGGCCATCCGAGAGATCAAATCATTCACCGACATAGAGGTGCTCAGGAGCATGAAGCGTGATTTCAAGGAGATATACAACCTCATTGCTTAGGGTGAAGATGTTTTAATAACCTCACATAAAGTGTAGACTTAGTGTTACAGTTGGGAGGGGTGTAAGGTACCGGTTTTACACGGGAGGGTCATTTTTACATCGTATCACAATTTTTCCGAGAGGGTAATTTTGAACTCTGTTAAATGAATCTTTAAAGTAGTGAGAATAAATATACATAGTAACAAAGCCCATGGATACGGTAGTTTACAATATATATCCGTTATTCCAAAGAGGGGGGTCTTTTTTATACGAGAGGGGTATATTTACCTCATATCACCATTTTTTCTGCAGGTGCAATTTAGAACTCAGTGTTTCTTACTACATGACCTCTACGGTGTATATGTCAGGATGATCTCCTTGGTTTCAGCTATCCACTCTACCTCACAAGCAAGTGATTCAGCAAGGAATCTCATTGGAACCATGGTTCTGTCATTGATGATGGTGGGTACTACATCTGGGTTGTCTGGGTCTATCTGTACTTCCTTTCCATTAATCTTTGCTGTGGGGCTGTCTAAACAGAACTCAACTCAATCCTTTTCGTACTCGACTGTTTCTTCGTAGATAGTTTTATTATCAAACCTAAAACTGAATATCTAGCATTATTAGTGCGAATAATTAGCGTACTTTAGATCAAATGTCTCATTGAAGCTGTCTAATAAATATATATTATAATTTAAGTTATTCATTATTTCTTCACGAAGAAAATGCCTCCATTCTTCTTGAAGTTCTTTTGATTCGAATGCACACAATGCCCCTTTACTAATATCAAACTTGCATTGCCACTGAAAAAGAAGAGGGGCAAATTGCTCAAATTTTGAGTACACCTTCATATTTGAATTGGGATGGATAGCTACAGAACCACTTTTTTTAAATGCATTTGCTACGTCCAAAGCTATATATTTTGAAGAAGTATAATACCTATCTCCAGAAATATAATCACCATCATATTTTAAGTGTTCCATTTCAAGCCATTCTTTTCTGTTTCTGGATATGTTTTCGTTTTTACTTGCCATATATTCAATAACAGGGTTTAAGTTGTATTTAAGTGTTTTAATTCCAAAAAAATTCGATATATCTCTTGTCAAAGAACACACTACAAAGCACGATATGATATATACAACAATAACTAACAGAATAAACCACCAACTTGTCGCTATAATCTTCATATTCATTGTCTCTCTCCTTAGGTCGCAATCTATTATAATCGTTTTAGATCAAATGTCTATTTGAAATCATCGTTGCTTATATCGCAAATAAACCTGCCTTCCATTGTGCTCTAGATTGTATCATAGCTATCGGTATTGTAGGAATACAACCTAGAGCCTCAGTAAACATCCATACTAATAGTTTATACTTCATTAACTATCGTAACATTCTACGGCCGCCATCTTTTACCACCCTTTGTGGGACCATGTCCAGGAACTAGATAGCTTCCATCATCTTTTCTTCTACCATCTCTCCCCCAGCGATCTGGGGGAGTAGGTGGGAATGGATCGATTATTGGTAGTATTACCGGTATACCGCCACTGGGTGGATCACCAGGAGTTGGATCTTTGTAATTAGGCATACCGTCACCATCATAATCTAACCTTCCTTCAGGATCATTTGGGCCATAACCTTTTCCATAATTAACACCCAATCTATTCTTCCAATCTGATCCCTCTGTTTCATCATCAGGAGTATCCGGATTTCTATCAGCGACATCAGGAATACCATCCGTATCCCTATCTGGCAATTCTCCATATGTATCTTCGAATTCTTCTACGAATGTCTGTACATCTCCTATAGCGTAGTCAGGGTCTTTATTTATGTTATCAACAAGTTCATTGAACCATTTCTCCCTACTTCCTGGTGTATCCATATGTGCATTAGCTCCTCCATTGTTAGCATCAAAATCGCATTGCCAGTCAAAGACATCAGCTAAAAACTTACCTTTTCCTTGATTAGTATTATCTTCTAGCTCTATTCCACCATTTAGTATTAGATTTTTCCCAAATAATATTACAACTTCTCTTTTTTCCTTGAAGAAATCCGATGCATCGATCCAATCTCCGTGGCAATCCATTATTTCACCCCACTTCCATGCATCAGTTGTAAGCTGTTCACCTTTTCTTATTTTCCCGTCCCTATTATTTCTTAACCTTTTATTTCCATACTCGTTTATTAGATTAGTCATACCACGAGAAAAAACAGATACGCCGAGTAGTTTTGGGCCGGCTGTATTTTCATCGAACGCATGCTTTTTCCAAGAATTCCATATTCCTACAGCTGCATCTATACAGTATCCTCCTAATTTCCAAAGAGCTGTTCCTATAGTTATTCCAGCACTAATTAGACCAATTATTATAATGATAGTCATTGTGATAGAATTAGGTCTGAGCTCTGGATCAGACCCTCCTTTACTGTTTATAATATTATGCCTGTAAGCTGATAATGATTGAGTAGATGATGCATTTATCTTTGCTACTTTAGCAATTGCATTTCCTGAAGTAGGATTCGTAAACACCGGTGCTCCTCCACCAAGCAGTGTACCTGTGTCTGCCCTGTATGAACCTGCCTGGTTGGAATAGACATGTAGTACATCATCAAATATCAACTGAGATGCACCACCCCAGGTAAACGGATTGGTAATACCATCTGGGTTTGTAACAGATGATATCTCACCCAGTACATCATACTCATAGGATATCTTTGTAGTAGCAGAGGAGTCTGTTACCTTGATGACATTACCATGTATGTCATAGTGGTAGTAGTAGGTGTCAGAGAGTGTTGTTGCTGTATATGACTGACCATTAACTGATAAAGGTTTGTTACCAGATGAAGGCTGTCTGAAACCCCCCTGTATCCCCCCTTGAGAAGGGGGGCTTGAGAGTGTTGAATAGTCATACCTTACCCACTCAAAGGATAGTGGTTGACCATTAGGACCTAGGTGTATGTGCAGTGTCTCATCCCTTACTGCAGTCTCTACTGGAGGGTCAGAGTCATCCACCTCTACAGCATCAACCTCTATGGTGGTGATCTGTCCTCCCAGGTAGTGATACTTCCAGGTGGTGATGAGTGTATCATCCCCTGTGTCATCTGTTATGACCTTAGACAGTCTTCTGCTGACTACCAATAGCCTTTACTCATTGAGATGAGTATACTCCCATCACATCGGGGATAGTGATACC
>CAZTGD010000047.1:0-10549 GCA_964613055.1 uncultured Caldisericales bacterium
TTCATACCCTCATAGTAACAAAAATTCTGCGTATGTCAAGTGCATAATGCCGTTTGATAATATTATTACAAATGGAGGAGTCGCTGGTTTATAAAGGGTTAGTTTGATTGTTTTGCGTTATCCACATTGCCGCATCTGGTGTCTGATTGATGTTGATTTGTATTGAACAGAAGGGAAAGCTGTGGCTAAACTTCACAGTGGATATCGGATCTTCGATGGAGTATCAGCAGGATTGTCGGCTCAGGTGGTTCTTCAGGTTTTCCAGGTTTAAACTCTCCTGATCACGTGTGATAGTGTTCTTAATGGTCACACTGTTGGATGTGTATTCGTCTTCACCGATGATTGCAATGTGCTTTACGCCTTTTCCTATGGCGTGTTTCATGTGCCACTTCATCTTCTTGCCAATATAACCCATCATCACTCTCAACCCCAGCTTTCGAATCGAATCCGCGACCTTGAGGGCATACTCGGTGTGATTCTCCTCCATGCACATCACATAGACATCGGCAAATGAGGGTCTTTCTTCGGTCAACCCCAACTCCCGCATAGCCGATAGTATCCTGTCAAAACCAAGCGATGCACCAACGGCTGGTACGGGCTTGCCAAGGAACATGCCGACAAGGTTGTCGTACCGTCCGCCCCCCGCCAGGGAACCAAACTGGATGCCCGTCAGGTTCGCCTCAAACACTGGACCGGTGTAGTATGTTTGCCCGCGAGCGAGTGAGGGATCAAAGACGGCTTTACCACCCTGAAGCCTTGCAAGCTCAATTATTCTTGCGATCTTCAACGCGGAAGCCTTACCCTCTTCGCTGACAAGTGTGTCTGTTATCCTGGTCAGTTTATCTTCTCCGTCTCCATCTCCTGATATCATCTCAATGATCGTCTCGGGAGAGGATACACCGAGTTTGTTCAGTTCACAGGCAACACCATTCGCTCCAATCTTATCCAGCTTGTCGATGGCGATGATGGTCTGTTTGACTGTTTCCTGACTGACACCCGCGTTGATGAGCATCGCATTGAGTAGCTCTCTGGAGCTGACACGGACTTCGAAGTTGACAAAGCCTAGCGCTTCAAGGGATTTGCTGATAACGGTGATGATCTCAGCATCCGCCGCCAGGCTGTCGTCTCCAAGGATGTCTACATCACACTGATAGAACTCCCTGAATCTGCCCTTCTGTGGTCTGTCAGCCCGCCAGACCCTCTGGATCTGATAGCGCTTGAGCGGTAGTGGAATGTCCTGGTTGGTGGCAATCATCCGCGCGATCGGCACGGTTAGGTCATAGATGAGCCCGACGTGGCGGTCTCCGTGATCGTGGAAGTCATACATGAGCATCTCGGAGTCACCACCCTCCTTACCCGCAAGCGTCTCATAGTACTCAAGCGAGGGGGTCTCAATGGGGTCATAGGCGTATGATTCAAAGACCTCCCTTATGGCACGCATCATCCGCAGTCGCTCGATCATCTCAGAGGGCGTTGAGTCTCTGAATCCTGACAGTATCCTTGGTTTCTTCATGCGTACATTTATACATGAAAACGCCCTTTTGGTAAAGTGCCTGGACGTTGAGAGTGTCACTGCAATTATCTGTCAAGGCCAACTGGAAAACAGATCAGGTGTTCTCTCTGTGTCTCCTGACCATGCTTATGATCTCTGACCCATATCTCTCTTGTGTCTTCAACCCTATACCCTTTATCAGATGTAGTTTTGCGACCTGATCGGGCATGTTATCCACGATGCGGTCTATGGCGGAGTTTGAAAGGACCCTGTACAGAGGTACTCCCTCGTCCACCGCACGCTCTCGCCTCCAGGCGATAAGTGCATTTTTTAGTTCAGTACTGCCGGCAGTTGGCTCAAACTCCTCACGCCAAGGTATTCCCTTGGTTTTATTTGAATCTGTTGTAGAGGATTTTTCATCCTTTGACACTCCGTCACCACGTGATTCAAGATCATAGAATAAAACAAATACCTCCCACCGGTCCACCTTTCCTGCGACATACTCCTGACTGACTGAAACTATGTGCTTACCTGCAAGAAAGGCATTCAAATTAGAAAGGTCTTTCTCTTGATCCTTAGTGTCAACATTTACTCTGAAGAGTTTACACGCGACAGGAATGTTATAAACAATTTCTCCTGATGTTGTATACACGTCCACTAACCTCCTTCGTTGTCCTACAATTGCCATTCTAACAGCAACAGTTGTGTTTGTCAACATTTCCACACACTACATAAACAATAACAGAGAAAAACTAATTATTATGTTTATATAGGGTGTTAGTATGTAGAAAGGTGCAAAAAAAGTTGATGAGAAGAGAGTTTATCAAGGTGGAAACAGATGTTGAGTAAATGTTGGAAATGTGGAAAGAAAGGTTACAAATTCAATGACGAGAGCTCTTGAAATAGATCGTGAAGGGGTGCAGAATAAGAGCATGGAAAATGAGAAACTAATAAAACTGGGGCAGGTGAGACAGAAGGTATATCAAGATAGTGAATCCGAAGATAAGGCATTGGAATATATCGGGTTGTTAACAACGGAGATGGAGTTATTAGAAGAATTCATGAAAAATGCCGTAATCATGAGGGAAAAATTCTCAGAAAGCATAAAAATACTATTCACAATTGGAAGACACTCACAGTTTATGTTGGAAGCAATGAAGGGGCAGAGGAAGAAAGAAATAAAAAAGATATTAGAAGATGCAAAGAAAATAAGCAGTGAATCATATGACAGGATACTTAAGTTGGAGCCATCAGATGACACGGATTTGAGGATGAAACTGCTGGTTATAAGGCAGAAGGAACAACACGAGAAAGCTCTAGAAGAGATAGACAGATATGAACAGAAGCATGGCAGGGACTCTCAAACGATAATGATGAGGGCAGACTATCACTACTTTAAGAAGGAAGGAGATAAAATAGAAGCGATTATACCTGAAATTGAGAAGATTGACGATGAGTTTAAACACTCGGCTATAGCGTATCTGAACATATATTCACAGATGGACAGTGGAAAACAGTCGGAAATAGCGATGAGAAACATCCTAAAGTCTATTGAAGAAAAACCAGAGTTGGATTTTTCATTTAGCATACTAAATCTGTATTGCGAACACATGAAGCCGATACCAAGTATAATGCGCGAGATACTGAGAGAAACACTAAAAACAAAAAGATCGATGGCGTTACTGTCAAACATAATGGGATTGTTTATAAGGTTTACGATATTTTTCCCAGATGACGAGGTATTCAGAGAGTTGATACTCAAGGCGCATCCACTGGATATACCAGTGATAACAACACTATCTGCCTTGTGCATGCACTTTGACAACTATGGGATGGCACGATACATAATGAACAGTTGGTCTGACAGAAACGCATCCATGTCGCCACAGTTTGCGATATTTGTATCAACAGTTGCCAAGGAGATGGCAGAGAAGTGTAACTCAGGGATAGGCATAAGACCAGTCAAATCAAAGGACGCAAAGAAGAGAATAGCAAGGTTGAAGGCTGATCTGATATCAGCATCGATAAACGCACTGAGGAGATACACAACACTGGCGCCAGATGATCCTTCAGCACATTTGCAAATGGCTATGAGGCTAGTGGAGTTCAACCAGAAGGAAAAGGCGTTTGAGTTCTTTGAGAAGGCTAACAAACTCGATAAGAGCAATCAGCTTGCAAAGTTCAACATAGCCATGATCAAGAAGGAGAGTGGTGAGAATATTGAGGCGTATGAGCTGTTCAGGGAGATCATAAAGGAAAAGATGGTCAAGCCCGAGATAACTGTTGAGTCGATGATCCAGGCTTCAGAAATAGCCATTCGGTTTGGTTGGATCAAGGAGGGCGAAAGCTTTCTGGGTGCCGCAAAAGCAATAATGCCGTTTGATGAGAGGGTGACGACAAAGCTTGCAAAGATATACCTGAAGGAAGCCAAGATAATTGGATCGGAGTTTGCACTGGAGAAGGCTGAGGAACAGCTCGAGATATCAGTGTCTCATGACCCGAAGAACATAGAGGCGATGTACTACCTGAGCCATGTAAGATACATGAAGCATGAGTATCTAATGGCGATAAGAAATCTGCTGAAGGTCTCGCAGTATGACAGTCCATTCAAGATGCTGTCTTACTTCTGGATTTCAAGATCGTACTACCAGCTCTACAAAAATCTGCTATTTTCAAAAAGGGAGTATCTGAAGACGGCAATTGAATACGCAACAAAGCTCGAGAAGCTGACAGATCATCTGCCACTGGTGAGTGAGTACATAATGCACCTGAACAATGAGGCGTGCATTAAGCAGATGAGTGGACTAATAGATGAGGAAAAGGACTACTGCAAGGTGGATCCTGAAGCCATTAGAATACAGAAAGAGAAACGAGAAACAATAGTAGATAAGATAAAGAAAGCGGACAAGTTTGATAAAGCTGGAGAGGTGAAGGTACTGGCTGTATTTGCCCCTCAGATGAACATAATAAATGAGAATGAAATCAATGACCCAAAAAGGTATTTTTCAATAGGCTCCGTTGGCTGTATTGAGGTGTCATATCTGCCAGGGAATGGCGGGTATCAGGTGACAGGAAACCTCGGAGACTCATTCAAAAACAGCATAAAGGTAGCATACACTTACTTTGTCAGATATCTCCAGACCCACAACCTACAGCCAGACCTAGATAAAACTATGAATATACACGTGCCAGGCTGGATACCCAAGTACGATGGACCTTCAGCTGGACTGCCCATATCCGTTGCCATGATATCAGCATACACTGGCACTCCCCTGCCAAAGATAATAACCATGACGGGTGAGGTAACATCGATGGGCAAGGTCAGGACAGTGGGTGGAATAAAGGAAAAGATAGAGGCGACAAAGGAAAAGGGAGTCGACACCATCATTATACCCGCGGACAACAAGTGGGACTATCTGGATATGCTTCTGAAGAGAGAAGAGATAAAGGGCGAGGACATAAAGATTCCAGAGGTAATAGACGTAGAGACCGTGGATCAGGTGGTAGAGATGTTTGGCATAGGGCTCAAGGACTCATAAGAGGAATAGACAGCAGAGTTGACTTGATACAGTAAGCTCGATTTACTTTCCACTGCCCTTGATGGTCACCTCGTGGCAAAAGGTCTTTATGGGGATGTCATGCATGCTTGAATCTCTGTCGAGAAGCATTATCTGTATGAGATGATTCATATCCTGGCTCCACCTGTGATATCTCTGATACTCATGCACAATGCCTGAGTCCTCATTCAAGTCCTGCTCAGGATTAAGAGTGACATTGAGAAGACCATCACCCCAGAAAATCATTACCTTATAATCATCAGGCTTATGACCCTTCCAATTGATATCGCATGTGAGTGTTAAGTTAACCAGATCATCGGCGAATTCAACATTTATGTTGGTAAAATCTGGTAAACTGTCTTTTTTATTGATTTTGACCATATAATGTTGCCAACCGAGACACCTATAACCGCTTTGGTTTTTGTCTGAATTGGCAATGAGTGATATCTGGTATGAGCCGTTCCTGCTGTAGGTATGTGTGTATGGGAAATCGCTAGCATCTGACACCTTTGAGCCATCCCCCCATAATAACTCTATGTATCCTGATGGAAAGCAGTACCACTCTGGATCGCAATACACGGTGACTGTTCGGTCGGATTCATTGATATCAAACGTTGCATTGGGAAGAGGATGAAGAGACTGGATTACCTGAATTGGTATTTCAAAATAGTTTTTCTGGATGTTGTCTTGACAGATAACTGTAAGACTAATTCTTTCACCAATGCATTTGTTGTAAACACTTTTGCTATTAATCGTATACTTGACCGTTTCCGTATCGTTGCCGTCAACATGGACTGTGTTTGTTTTCAAGTCGCAATAGAGGATGTCACTGTCTTTAACTGAAAGAATCAAGAAGGGGGTCACTGTGATTGTTGACTATGTCAAATGAGCCATCGTAAACCCACATATTTACGGGTAAAACAAGAAGATCGCTGGTGACTTCATAGTCAAAGTTATTGGGTACGACTTCAATCGTAAATGAATCAGTAATCTTCTCGTCCTCATCAAGGATAACGCCATAATCTACTGTATACATGCCTTCCGCATCTTTATCGGGCTTGATGAGGATTTCGATCTCATGAGACTCACCAGGATTGATTTGAATGTGTTCATTGACGATCTTTATGTCACCGGGGAAGTCGTCACAGGAGACAAATCCTTCTGTATCAATCCTTGAAAGACCATTGTTTGTAACCGAAAAGAAATAAGATTTTCTGCCACCACCATAGACGATATCACCACCTGATTCTATGTCGCTGATATCAAGCACATAGGGACAGGTGACCTGTTCGGCTGAGATGATGACGTCGCGTCCAAGCCAGTTTCTGGCGTATATGATATCATAACACCCATTGGGGATTATGGTAGTATCGGGTGTTGGAAAGATAAACTGAGAGGAGATGGTTTCAGTTGATTCAGACACGTAATCATCTCTGATGTGGATTGAACCTTCAAGAATACATGCATCGTCAAGATAGAGTAGAACATTGCCATTGGGGTCGTCTTCACACACACAATTTGTATCATACTCCCACCATATTATCTCATCCTCATCAATGCCAAGATTCACAATTGACCCCTTCTTGATATTGTGAATACCGTCGAGTGTTTCATCAAAAGATAAAGAAGAATTATTAACAGATTTCAAGACACCATCACCCACTTCACTGACTGTAACTGATATAAAATCTTGCTCTTCAATTATATGAATGTCATAAACTCCAAGGATTGCAAATGGACGGCCATTATCGCTTTGAATATTTGAAAGTCCAAAAGGTATGGTGAAACGTATACCTTTAGTTATTGTGTTTTTTGAAGGAACATGAAATATATTACCGAGTGAATCATATGCCTCAATGTACCCGTATTTATCGTAAATATTTTCATCATATATTTCGTAGGCGTTTGCAGTAAGCTGTATTCTACTGTAGGTTATGAATGAATCCGGTGCCCATGTGAGTCCTATCTTTTTATTTTCACCGTCCCACTCAACGAAAGCGCCAAGTTTGTCTGCAACAAAGCGCAGTGGTAGCATTGTTCTACCACCTGCAATGAAGGGTGCTACTGAATGATCATTCTCATCTATATAAACATCATTACCATTAACACTGGCGACGGGATTGTCTATCCACAAATCTATAGTTGTTCCATTTGGATTGGTTATACTGACTTTTCTTTCAGAGCCATCCCAGGCTATATCACAACCTAGTACTTCGGTGATGTATCTGATAACGAGGAAAGAACGACCGTATTTAACAACAGGTGGCGTATCCATTGGACCTATCATGGTGCCATTATGCCAGTACATGTAGTTGTCAATTTGAAATTCAAGTTCTATAAACCATTCCATTAAATATCCAAAGGGCTTAGAGACTGTTGTAAGAGAGTTTGCTATAACATTACCATTGCTGTCAACAGCCTCAACACTAAAGTTATCTGGAACATCATCACCGGCAAAGGTGTACATGGTCCAGTCAGATGAAAGCGTTTTATCTTCATTACCGGTGTGGACAATGTATGAGCTGGTAAAGGGAACACGCTCCCAGCTGACCAGGATTTGGTCAGTATCGCATCTGACCATGGTGATAAAAGAGAAAGGTTCTGTGTCATTTGCCGTTGCGGAGGGTAAAGGGGCAAGCGAAGTCAAGATGACAAAAAGACAAACCAGGAATGCCGATATAATTTTACTCAAGTTCATTATACCTCCAATGTGAATTTGTACACATCGGTACACAGAATGAAACTAACATATAAATGTTTGAGTAACACATACCACAATCTAACTGATTAAGAAAAAATGTCAAGCAAAAAGAATAATATTAAACCATATGTAAGCGTTATGATATTATTCTAAGATGATTAATGTCAACATGTAACGAAAATATATGCCACAAACAAAATCCCGCTCTCATTATTGAGAGCGGGATTTTGTATCAATTGGATTGATGGTTTGTTATCAGAGATCAGATGCGAAGCTGTCGATGATGTGTCGCAGTTGATTGGCGAGTTTTTCTGCCTTGGTTGGATTCTGACGCACCTGACGGACATAGCGTTCGATCTCGTCGACCAGAAGGGTGAGGTCCTGCTTGGTGAGTTTGGGGTTGACTGACTGAACCCTGCTGATCTGACCGTCCAGCCATGGCAGGATGTCATCGCCGATGTTGCTCTGAGCGACCTTGCGGATGCCGTCTATCAGGAAGGCGACCCTGCCTGTAGGTTTTGAAACCATGGTCTTCCCAGCAGACTTGTCTGAAGGAGGGGGAGTGATTGGTTTATTCTCTTTCTTCTCTTCTTTATCTTTCTTTTCCGGGGTCTTCTTGTAGTCGGCAAGGGATCTGGATACGGGTTTTTCTGGTGCCTTGTAAAATGGTTCAGGCTTTGATCTGAAAGGATCAATCTTTGACTCGGGTTTTGAGGGTTCTGAATCTGGTTTTGAATCACCAAGGTTTATCTCAGAGAGGGGGACCTGCTTGGCTTCGCCGTCTGAGGCGAATGGATCGGGGATCTCGTCTGGGGATATGAGCGGCTTTTTCTTATCAACGGGTTGTGTTGGATCAGATGGAGATGCTGGTTTGTCTGGTTTGTCAGCCTTCTCTGGTTCTTTCTTATCGGTGGGTTGTGGCACGGGTACGGGTGTCGGTTTCTTCTCTGGTTCGGCAGATTTGATAACTGGTGTTTCGGGGAGGGGCTTGACGTCTGCGGGAGTGTCAGATTTCTTGAGCACCTCGATGTGTGTGTCCTTGTTTTCGAGGATGGAGGTGAGTTTGGGAGACTTATCCTCAAAACCAGAGTTACCTCCTATGAAGTGGCCCTTCACATCACCACTGTCCAGTTTGATAAACTCGGTGTAGTCGGGGCTTTCGACTCGAATGAAGCCAGTAATCTTCCTGTCCTTCATCACAGAGAGGAACTTGTTCCAGTCTATGAAAGAACTCTCCATTGGGGTGTACAGGTGGTTGCCGTTGATGAACCACATGATGAGGTCACACACATCTTCATCGCAGGCGTAAATGGAGAGATTGCCCTTCTTGCCGTGAATGGATTGCGTTGTCTTGGATAAAGAGGGTTGTCCGCGGATATAGTCTTTTTTATCGGATATATATAGTGAACCAGAAATCTTTCCCTTAATAAAAAGTATATACCCAAAACACTCTGCCTCGTCAACCTCAACATAACCACTGAATTCATCACCACGCAACTTTGTTGACATCTCATTCCAGTTGAGAAAAACAGTCGGTAGTCTTTGATACTCTGTCTTGCCCTGAGGTATGTATAGCATAACGCCTCCTTTATCCGTACCGTTTAATCTTAAATTAAAAGAGTACTTTGTCAAGTGCCTTAGATTTTCTTAGTATATGAGATTTGACGTGGCAATGCTGTAATTGATAATGGATCAAAAGAATAAACATCAATAAAATGGTTAGAGTATATGATCTATGATACTATCATATATGTTTCAGTTCCATCATAAAAGCGATGTTCATATCAAAGAATTTTCAATAGGGATAACCAAAACAAAAGAACATACCATAAATGATTATACAAACAATATTAATGTAAGTGTTATGTTTGACGATTCATCCATGTAGACAATTATAATTAATTGATGTTCAGTTTTGATCTACAGTATCATTGGCAACACTTGTTACATAGAAAAGATAACGATTCTCATATTTGCTAAGCCAAGAGAGATGCGGGTTATCATATTGGTCCAGAAATAGGACAGGTCTTGAAGAGTTATAATTTCTGCTTACATTTGAAGCATTTCTACAAGAGACATACGGGATGTTATCTACACTGACCCATTTATCATCATACCAATGAATGTAATATATGTCATAATCGTCATCGACATCATTACTATTGGGGTCTGCACTTTCAAAAGCGATATGAGGGTTGTTATTTGAATCAAGGATGATGTCAAATGACTCTATGTTGTTGTCAAATCCGCTGACGTTTGAATTCGATGTATCTGTAAAATATAAAGAACCATCTGCTGTGACCCATGAATTGTCAGACCACTTTATGTAAGATAGCATCGAATACTTTGGTTTGTTATTATCATAATCTCGTATGTCAACCCAACAAAGGTGAGGATTGTCAAACGAATCTAAAACGAGTTTGTAGTCGTATATGGATGTAGAGCTGGATACAACGATAGAATTATCTGTATTCTCGTCAAATATTTCACCATCAACTGTAATCCATTCTTTGCCGTTCCATTTCGAATATATAATGTATTTTATAGCCATTGATTCACATTCAAGATCGTTAGCAGTTTTAGACCAAGCAACGTGGATGTTGTCATTTGAGTCTAAGCAAACAGAAAAATCAGAATGGTAGATAAAACAATTATTTGTTATTTGAAGACGGCATTTTGTGTCCCATTTTGAACCATCCCAATAAAAGAAAAATATATCATCTTTGTCAGAATACCAATTATTAGATAACGGCATTATGCACTTGACATACTCAATTCCTTTTGTGTATTGTAAATACA
>CAZTGD010000048.1:0-10459 GCA_964613055.1 uncultured Caldisericales bacterium
AGATGTTTATCTGACAATCTCCCATGGAAAGCTCTGCTATCCTTCCCCCCTCGAAAAAAGGGGGGGCTTGGTTGGAGTGTGTCTTAAGGTGTGATATCCAAAAATCAGCCCCCCTGACAGGGGGGTAGGGGGGGGTTAGGTGCGAGTTTTCTACATACCAATTCGAAACTGCAGGTGTGCTATTATGAACTCAGGATTAATTAGCTTGTTATAGTCTACAATGTTTATATCAACATGTAATTCTGATTTAAATCAATTGGCATTATAACCCATCATCAAATCTTGATGTATACCCAGGATCAAAATCTGGATCATCTGGTTTAACCTTCTCTGGCATCCAATCACACGGACCATCTCCTCTACCCTTGCCTGTCAAATCACCAGTTTCACCCCCTGTATTTCCATCCTTCTCATCCCTGTCCAGGCATCCATCATTGTCATCATCATCGTCAATTTTATCATTAACTCCATCTCCATCATCATCAGTATTTGCTACATCCGGTACCCCATCTCCATCAGTATCATGAAGGTCTCCGAATGTTTGCTGAAAGACCTTTGCAAAATCTAACTCTACATCTCCACTCATATGAAACCTAGGATCACTTTCAATGTCGTTCTTGAGTTGTTTGTAAAACTTTTCTCTGAGATGCTCAGTGATCCAATGAGCTGTTTTATGACCATAGTCAGCATCAAACTGCTCCCTTGTTTGGTAAATTCTCCTTGCTAGTGACTCGTGATCAGGTGTTTTGATGGAACCTGCGCCAAAGGTGTCTCCACACCCAACCAAGTTATATGACATAATAAGAGTTTCTTCATCATATCCTTTGTGGATATAATTGTCTGTAGTTTTGCCACAACCAGCAACACACCCCATCAATAACATTACAACAACATATCCAACAACTGTATTTAACAAACTATTTTTCACCTAAACCTCCTTATCTAGTTCATAATAACTACCACAAATTTCAATGCAAGCTGATAAGGATTTACAGCTATATTCCACATATTGTTTTCTAATATTGAAGCACTCACATTGTTTTCGATCAGAGACAAAAGAACTCTAACCGGTGAGTGCTTCATTTTCATTCTCAAGCATTTTACGACAAACTGTCGTATCCAGATTTATCTGGTATACTATAAGTCATTGTGTCTTGTAGATCCTTCAGGTGGATCAAAGTTGGGATCGTCTTTATCAACTTTTTCACCCGGATCTATACCTTCACCTCTTCCCTCACCAGATAATTCATCAGCAGTATGCCCACCTAAATTACCATCTGCCTCATCTCTATCCAGACACCCATCATTGTCATCATCGTCATCTCTTGTATCAGGAACACCATCATTATCATCATCTTGGTCTGCTAAATCAGGAGTATCATCACCATCAGTGTCAGGTAAGTAGCCATACGAATCTTCAAAATTAGTACAAATCATTTTTACTGAATCCACAGAATATAACTTTCTATCACGATTATCTCTAATGTCTTCAAGATGGTCCATAACAGATTGACAAAATAACTCGCAGTTTGACTCATCTGAAAAGAAATCATCACTATATTCATGAGTAGAGAAGAATTTAGTCTCAAATCTATCTATATGTTCAGCGAGTGCTCGATAACCATGACCTTGATAATCAATTAGTCCAACTGTGTCATTAAATTTAGCAAATAGTAGAGCTCTTGGGTTCGTCTTTCTATTGGGCCAACATCCAATAAACAGTATCACCAATGACAATGAGACGATAAATGCTATAAGTTTTCTTACTTTCATCGTACACTCCTTACACAACTTCGATTCTATTTACGTCTACACAACAAACTGTTGTGATTATATCACTATGGTCAACCAAATTCACTAGAATCGCTTGGTTTCCCATCTGCGTCATAATCCTTGTCATTCTCACTAGTCGATCCCTCAGGTGGATTAAAATCCGGGTCATCTTTATCTACTATTCGAGGATCAGGATTCATTCCACTCCCTCTACCTTTTCCAGTTAATTCTTTACCGTTTACACCTCCTAAATTACCATCTGCCTCATCCCTGTCCAGGCATCCATCACCGTCATCATCATCGTCCACATCATCTGTAAAACCATCGCCATCATCGTCATCATCAGCTACATCAGGTTTACCATTAACATCTGTGTCCAGTATATCGCCATACAATTTAGCTATCTTCTTTATAAGGTCACAAACAATACCCCAACCAGTGGGGATATTGGCGCTTGCGGATATGCCAGAACCAATGAATAATGCATAAGCACCTTTATACTCCTGCATAGAGAAAGCAAGTTTAACGGTGTGATCCTCTAACACGATTCATCATTATACATAGCATGACTCGAGAGTAAACTCGGTTTATCAAAGTAACAATCAGTCTGAATGAGTCAAAAAATTTCTCAGTTTATCCACTGATACATATAAACAAGTTGATTGAGTCAGCTAAGACAACATTTTCGTTTACAATTGGACACAACCGGTTTATGTAGTACACTTCGTCTATTGCTTGATAGATAGCGTTATCTGGACATAACAAGGAGAGAGTGCAAATGATTTATTCTGAATACAAAGACATTACTAACTTCTTGGAAGATACAGAAGAACACTTCGTAAAACATGAAGCGGTAGCCAATTTGATGTATGGAGTAGCACTCAGATTGAAAGACAACCTGTTCGAGTATGGCTCGAAACCATTTATGGCAACTGTTAAGGATGAGGGGATTATAAAACTCATCGCATTGATGACACCACCATACAAGTTGCAGATTATCAATACTCAAAAGGACTGTGATGTAGAAACAATAAAACTGCTTGCTGACAAAGTGAGTGATGAAAAATGGAGTATCCCTGCAGTCATTGGGGAACTTAATCTCGCAGAATCATTTGCCAATCGGTGGAGCAGGATAACCGGAAGACAGCATAGTATCGGGATGAAACAGCGAATACATGTCCTGTATTCGATAAACAAAACACTTGTTCCGCCAGGCAGATTCAGACCATCAAAGATAGAAGAATTGGATACAATCCTCAGATGGAACAGACAATTTCACATCGATTGCTTTGGCAATGAAGACATGGTTGAGGATACAAGTAAGGTTAAGGGGTTCATACTCTCTGGAAATCTTGGAATGTGGGATCATAATGGTCCCGTATCGATGGCACTTAGGAGCAGACCCACACCTAATGGAGAGACTGTAAATCAGGTATTCACACCTCTTGAGCATCGGGGAAACGGCTATGCAACTGCAATCGTTTCAAACCTCTCGCAACTCATCCTCAATGATGGGAAACGCTTTTGCACCCTATACACTGATCTCTCAAATCCGACATCAAACAAGATTTACAGGGAGATTGGATACAAACCCATCGCTGATGTTGTGGATATTAACTTCGCATAATCAAATGATTAATTACATTCTCGCGTTAAATTATCATTTCACAGCATTGACAATTTATTGCTATTTCTATATAAATTGAATAGATGAGTAATGAGAAACCACCTTTCTTATGGGAATGGCAACCTATTAGCTGGGAAAATGCAAAATTTATTATGAGAAGTATAGGTCAAACCCATATCTTTAGAGGTCAGGAAAATGCAAACTGGAGTCTTTCTTCTTCTCTTGAGCGAAGTGCAAAAAGACAGCAATTTCCAAGGCAAATGTTTGATATACAGGATAAATTGATAGTGGATAAATTTTGGAGAAGAGCTCATCAATATATTAATAATCCACCACTCAAAGAAAATTACTTGGAATGGCTTTCAATTATTCAGCACTATGGAGGACCAACAAGGCTGATAGACTTTACAAAATCATTCTATATAGCTGCTTTCTTTGCAGTAGAAAAAAATAATGCATACGAAAACAATTCAGCTATATGGATAATCCACGATGATTGCGTGAATAATAGTTTTAGACAAAGCGCAAAATTCAAAGAAAATAAATTCACGCAGGAATCAAAAGAACGATATATATCAAAAGTAATTGGTCTGGATATTAAGCCTCCAAGAAAGCTTGTATTTTCAATAGCACCATCTCGACTAAATGAAAGGTTAGCAATTCAACAAAGTCATTTCTTATGTGCTTCAGATCTAACTATTCCATTTTTGGAATGTATGGCTGAAACATGTGATGAGGTTTTAGATAAAAACATACCAGTATTTAAGGATGATAAGGAGGTCAAACTTTTATTCCCCAGAAGCACTATCATCAAATGTGTTATCCCTGGTAAATCAAGAAAAGATGTATTGGATGATTTAAAATCAATGAATATAACAGCAACTTCTCTGTTCCCAGGTCTAGACGGTTTTGCTCGATCTTTGCATTACGAACTAAGTTCTGAGCAAATTAATCCAGATTACATAGAAAGATTTGTTAACGGCATTAAGTGATACAATCAGATAATTATTTAACCAAATATTTCAATTCGAATCTGGAAACATAATTAACCACTTAATCTACATCCCTGACCAAACGGACAAAATTAAAAATCTTGATAACATCCCCCAGCGGACCTCTCCCTTCTGGGAATTCATCTGGATCACCACTCTTGGGATCACTCCTCTGAGCACCAGCGCCGTGCACGTCCATCAACTGAGCACTCCCACCATGCGGAGGTTTCATGTAACCTTTCGCTTCACCAAAGGCAATGTAACAAGCTGCAGAGCCTCGAATATCCTTGGGCCCATCAAGGTGTGTGGTGCTTGACCAGAAGTACGGGTATGTGCCATCATCTTCCTCTGTCAGCTCAAAGATAGGGTCTATGGCAGGTGAGTTTGTTGTGTCGGGCGATCGCGTATAGTCAACAATACTTTGAAGCTCCTTTATGTTAGGGATTCTCCAATCGCTGTACCCAAGATATTCGACTTCATTCTTCTCTTGTACCCACATGAGAGCATCCTCCCAGTTCATTCCTTCACCTGAGTCCTTCTGTGCCCACATCAAACCGGTTGCATTATCGGTTATCGTACCATCATTGTTATCTGTGAAATCATTTACACTGTAATCAGAGTTCCCTCTTACAAAGATGGCATACATCATCTTGTCTCCCCGATTCGAAGATCCAGGTGTTGGAGGAGAATACTTTGGATATCCCTTTATCCTGCCATCAGCAAAGTTGACTCCAAACACCGTTGGGTCCTCCCTCATTGTAGTTGATACATACTCGGTTGATGACCAGTATTGAGAGTCAATCATCCTCTCGCCCTTCGACTCATCACCATATTTGAATTCGAAGTAGTCTGTATCTATATAGGGAATTGAGTTTTGGGCAGTGGTGCCAGTCACTCCGTTGAAATCAATGAGTGAATAGAGTTCCTTAATTGATGGCAGTCGCCAGTCATCAAAACCGAGAAGACTACATTCCTCAGCTTTTTTGAATGCGCTTTCGAAGCTAACCTTCTCTCCTGGTGACCTTTGCCACATCAATCCTGTTGTGATATCTATCACTACATCATCACCAAACGTCACATAATGGTGATCATTACCCTCATGCTGGGCATCCTGTCCATAGAATCTATCTGAATATTCTGGATCAATCTCAGTTCCCCTCTCATCATAACACTTGTCCTGCCCAGTGTCGACAACTGTGTATCCATCAGCAAGTTTATACATCACTGTATCGGTCGGCTCTATTTCTATGGATGCACTGGTCGAAACAATACATGCACTGGCTATAACAACAACGAGCAATGTTATGATATACTTCATTTTCAACCTTCCTTCCACATTCAGAATTATTATACGTCTAACAGGGTGATAAAAGTCAGTGCTTCCAGAAACTGATCTCCTGCTTGATATCACGCATTGACGGAATACAATAGTAACAAATGAAAGGATATCAGAGATGAACAGGTCACTTTACGAAGACATTCCTCAGGTGTCAAAAATAATTGAAGATCCAGATTTCAAATCAAAATACATTCAATTCAACCCCGAAATTGTGTCACAACTCGTGCGGAAGGCAATCGATACTGTCAGGAGGGATATTGCCGAAGGCAGAATAACAAGTGGTGTTACAGAAGCAGTATCAAAGACAGTAGCAAAAACGATGAACATAATGCTTGAGAGTTCTCTGAAACCTGTGGTGAATGCAACCGGTATCCTGCTTCATACAAACCTGGGTAGAGCACCAATGGCAGAGAATGCGAGATTGAATAGTATTCTAAGCCAATACAGTAACCTTGAGTTTGACCTGAGCGTAGGCAAGCGGGGCAAAAGGGGTTCTCATGTAGCCAAACTCATCAGCATAGTAACTGGAGCAGAAGCCGGTGTGCTGGTCAACAACAATGCGGCTGGGGTGTTACTCACACTCAAGGTTTTGGCTGAGGGAAAAGAAGTGATCGTCTCTAGAGGAGAACTCATCGAACTGGGTGGATCTTTCAGAATTCCCGACATCATGAGACAATCAGGGGCAATCCTCCGAGAGGTTGGCACCACCAACCGGACACACCTGAAGGACTATGAATCTGCGATAAACGAAAAAACAGCGATGATACTGAAGGTACACCCATCAAACTACGCCATTCGAGGTTTCTCCAAATCTCCTTCCACCCATGAGCTGGCAGATCTTGCACACAGGAATAACCTTCCCATGGTCTATGATATCGGGTCAGGACTCCTCAAACCGCTCAACCACAAAAACTTCAAGGATGAACCGAGTTGCAGGGAGTCGATATACGATGGAGCTGACCTTGTCACATTCAGTGGAGACAAGTTGTTGGGCGGAACTCAAGCAGGTTTCATAGTAGGCAAAGACAAACTCACATCGAGGATAAAGAAGAATCCTCTCATGAGAACATACCGTCTGTCCAAAGCCCACATCTGTATGATAGAGGAGACACTCAGGCTTTGGTTACTCCCCGATTCAGAGGTCATTCTCAGGAATCCAGTCATGAGACTGATAACGATATCAGATGACGAACTCAAGGAACACGCTGAAAAACTCTTTGAACTGATAAAGGATATCGCTGAACCTTTCAAACCTGGTATCATCAGAACAACAGGTCAGATGGGCGGGGGGTCACTGCCTGACATTGACTTTAACTCCTGGGGAATTGAACTAACGCCTGTGGGTTCAGCTCAATCATTGCTTGCTGATTTGAGATCAGCCAAGATCCCCGTGATAAGTCATATTGAAGAAGACAAGGTCGTTCTGGATGTTAGAACAATCCTGCCCGGACAGGATCAATTCGTTGCAGACTCAATAAAAGATGCGGTCCAAAAGCAAAGCTGAACAGGCAATTCGACTGTTGGCTGAAGAAAGAGACGGGCTTGATTTTCAGAGACTCAATAAACGCGACCCGTGGAGAGTGCTGTGTTCAGGCTTGATATCCACTCGTACTACAGATGATGTTACCTATCCAGCAACAATAAGGTTATTCAAGAAATGGAGTACTCCACAAGATCTTGCGGATGCTGATCCTGCTGAAGTCGCTGATACGATATACCCAGCTGGATTCTATAAAACCAAAGGCGAGAGACTCGTTGCCATCGCAGGTGAAATAGTCAACAGATATGGGGGCAAAACACCTGATACAATGAAGGATCTAACGAGCCTTAAAGGGATTGGTCGAAAGATCGCAAACCTCGTGCTGACACTTGGATACGGGATACCAGCAATAACGGTGGACACTCATGTCCACAGGATATGTAATCGAACGGGATGGGTAAACACAGACAAGCCTGATGAAACCGAGAAAGCGATGATGAGCGAACTGCCAAAAGAATTATGGATCATCTCAAATGAATTGCTGGTCAGGCATGGGCAGATAGTTTGCAGACCAATAAAACCAAGATGCAGAAAATGTAATATTTCGCATCTGTGCTCATTCAAGCTACAATAAGCCAATACTTCATATTTTCTTCGATTTATTGGTACATTGACTTAAGCTTTCGAATATGATTTTCTAATCGACATGGAGGTGTTACCTTGAGTGATAAAAAGACAGCAGTATCAATAAATGTTTTATATCTGTACTGCAATGACGTGCAAGCTATACGTCATTTCTACAAGGATATAATCGGATTAGGGGAACATGATTTTGGAATGCCCAACAGCATGTATTGCGGGCAAACCTCAGACGGTGTATCCATGATGTGGTTCAAATCTGAAAAGAGTGGATTGCAAAAGAGACCCGAGTGGGTGGACCTACCTGGCTTTCCAGGTGGCAAGGTTGAGGAACCCGCCTGGGGAATTCAACTACCCATTAACGTATTCCCAGAGGTTGTTAAAACATTGAAAGAAGAAGAGGTTGAAGCCCTGTTCCAAAATCCCATATGGTGCCAGGATTCTTATTGGGCATTCCCCGTCCGAGACCCGATGGGATACACTGTTGAAGTATACTCGGTTCCAAAGGAGAAACCCGAAAGCAAAGAGTGGCACAATGATTGAGCTTGGTAATTTCTCTCTGTGCCTGAATGTCAAGAGCATATCCAAATCTGCGCAGTTTTATAAAACTCTAGGGCTAAAAGTAATTGGCGGTAAACAGGAACAGGGATGGCTCATCCTTCAGCATGCCAATTGCATCATCGGTCTGTTTGAGGGACACATTCAAAGAAACCTCCTTCACTTCAGGGGTTGTGATATTTTTGAAACAGAGAAAAAACTCATGGAAAGAGGATTGACTCCGTCAACAAGGGCCCATATTGAAGAATGTGAACATGGGGGTGATGACACGCCATCCATGGAGTTTATTGATCCAGACAGCAATGTAATCTATTTCAACACCGCGCCTGATGAACCAAGTGTTGAACTAAATATCAACAACCTTCCTTCTGGCAAACCTGATGAGAGATTGGGCAGGTTTGAGTTATGTCTGGCATGCATCAATCTTGATGAATCTATTTATTTCTATGAGAGACTTGGTTTTGATTTGATTGATGGAAATCCCAAGGATGAAGGATGGGCGATCCTAAAACACTCCAACGGTATAGTAGCCCTTTATGCAAAATCTGATGGACACATGAATAAGGACATGATATTGAACTTCAGAGGCGGAGATGTTAAAGTGATCACCTCTGATCTGAAGAAAAAGCGTATCACATTTACAAAGGTCTACAAAGCAGGGAAGAATGGTGGTGGTAGCGCAACGCTTGAAGATCCCGACTGCAACGAGATATTCTTTGACACAGCACCAGTTGAGCCTGTCTATGAGTTTAACATTGAAAGGATATAACATGACTGATTTTATCAACAAATGCAGAGCTTTCGGCAAGAACAGACTCGAATTATCATCCAAGATGAAAACCCCGGATGATTGGAAGGAGAAATGGCCTGACTCAGAGAATGATTACATATATAAACTCGGTCCATGTTGGACTCATATGATCGAGTACTATGTTGATGATTTTGAAGCTGAGGTTGGATTCATGATCGATGTGATGGGCTTCAAAACATTTATAGTTGATACAAACGAGCGTGTATGTATAGTCACTAATCCCGGACATAACTTCTATTTCAGCTTCTATGAAGCCAGCAAGCAGGGAAAGGAACCAACTCCAAAAGACGCTTTGAAGCTGAGTCTGATGGTTGAGGATATAGAGGAAGTCGGCAAGAAACTTGAATCAAGAGGGATCCAATTCTGTGACAAACTACACCCATCAATGGATGGGTCACCCATGCTAAAAGGGTTCATAAGAACCCCAGCAGGTATACCCATTGAATTCTGGGGAATGGCTAAACAGCAATAGGGTCAATTCATTAATCCGGGAAAAGTACTTAATCATCTAGTTTATTGAGAGTCATTTCTAATTTTTTGTACTGTTTTGATGTTGTATTTTTTGATATAAAAACATAATATAGCTATTGTGAATATAGTATTAGTTTATGATATTTATATCGATCTCTGAAATGATTATACAATTTATTGATATATTATATGATATATATTATGTAATAATATACTATTAGGATATATTAATATACTATGATTTATATGATAATCTCTAGAGATATAAAATGATTTTTAGTAACTTATGATATACCCAAAAATAATAAAATGAGTTTAGCTTAGATATAGTTACTAACAGCTACTAACAACGATGACAGAGTCCTGCATCCCTTCACTTGGTCGAGTGAAGGGATGCTTACCCTCTGTTGATAAGTAGAATTTCTATTTACTGTTTGTCAGTAAATGGGATGATGAATGCTACGATACCAATAACGATCTTGGCTACTGCATGCCAGACTGGTTCGGTTCCAATTGCTAAAGTTGGGATAAGTGCCATTGCACCCATTACAACCAGAATGATTCCTACGATAATCAACACAATCTTAGATAAACTCATATGTACACCTCCAAGTGTGATGCCATCATTATAGCGGAAACAGTTGGTGTGTTAATAATCTTTATTTATATATTTTATATTAATTATTAATTATTACATCTTTAGCCATATTTATATTGGGGCTAGCCTAGTATAGAAACCCAAGTCTGCTAAAATAGTCAGCAATGAAGC
>CAZTGD010000049.1:0-9850 GCA_964613055.1 uncultured Caldisericales bacterium
AGTACCCACCATCATCAATGACAGGACAATGGTTCCAATGAGATTCCTCGCTGAATCACTGGGCTGTGAGGTAGAGTGGGTACCAGACACCAAGGATGTAATAATAACCTACGAATCAGAATAACCTGAATTATTATAACTTGGAATTCACAGATAGAAATAGGGATACAAGTAATCCTATTTTCTGGTTTCATACTCCTGCTTGTTATCGCCCTTTATGATAGCTTTCCCATTCATTTTTGTTTTGTATTTCTCGATTCTCTCGGTAATCTGTTTCTGCGCACTTGGTGAAAGAGAGTCAGTTATCCTGTGGATGAGTGTTGTGAAAGAAGGAGCAGATTTCCCAAATGCTCTCAGCCTCAGTATCTTTGAAATCTCTGCTCCGAAAATGATGATGACAACAGAAAGATACAACCACATAACCGCGCCTATTATTGTACCCAAAGCCCCATAGATAAACTCAAGCGTGGAGAAATGGACCAAATATATATTGAAAAAATACCGAAGTATGTTCCAGAGAATCGCGGATGCAAATGCTCCGTAAAGGACATCCCTGAAACGTTTGTTGGTATTTGGTAGTACGTAGTAGATGATCACACACAGTACACCAAAAACAAACCATGAAAATACATTCTGAAGTATCCAAGCCAGTGCTGGAATACTATCGATGATGCTTTTAATCACTGGAATATCTGTAATCGCCGCATAACCCATAACCGGAGACGCCAGTAATCCTATCATCAACATCAGATTGATAATCATAGAGAAGATGATACCGATGGCATATGATCTGAGGAGTCCTCTGCTTTTGGCTTTGAATACACGATTCATCGCATACTCCATACTTCTGAACATCCCTCCAGAAACAAAAAGGAGCATCAACGAACCCCAGACGGTTATAGACGTTGAATTCTTAATTATTGGTTCAGTTATCCTTGTGAATGATTCTATTGTTTTTGGATTTGCAACGAAAATCTTCAATATTTCGGTTAACTGCTGAGCATAGTGCTGTTGACTCAACATCATACCAATAAGAGACAGTGCAAAAAGAATAACCGGTACAACTGCAAGAATCAGGTAGAACGTAACAGAAGAGGCGAGTACAAATCCAGAATCTTCAGCAAAAGAAAGGGCGGCTTCCAATGACACCCTTATTGGTCGAAGAAACAAACGAAGTATTTTTGAACTTGACGTCATATCAACTGAGATCGAGAATGCATGGTGGGCGGTAGTGGAATTGAACCACTGACCTCTACCGTGTCAAGGTAGCGTTCTACCTCTGAACTAACCGCCCATGGTTAAACAATTATGCAAAACCGTTATACTATGTCAAGGCATGAACCATTATGTCAACTTTTTTGTAATTGAGGAAAGAGGTAGTAACGATGAATAAGAAGATTGTAATCATTCTCTGTATTATGATTCTGGCTTCATCCTCGATTCTTTACGCTGACCAGGAGAGGACACCAGATTGGACTCACATGCACGGTGATGCCTATCACACCGGATACTCCAGTCATGAGATACCTCCGCCACTCGAGCTATTGTGGGAGAAGGATTTTGCACCATCACCATATGCAAATGTAGTAGCATGCTGGGATGGGAACACACCAAAACTCTTTGTTGGTGATGTGGATGAAGATGGTTTTGGGGGTGCCAGTTTGTATTGCCTTGAGCCTTCTACGGGAAGAATCCTTTGGAAGCACTCCATCGGCAAGGGGGACATTCCAGCATCACCTGCCATCTATACAACAGCATTTGGTCAGAAAAGGGTGATAACGGTATCATCAGGTCGACTGAATGATGGTTTAGGGGTTGTGTTACATTGCCTGACAACCGATGGTGATGTGGTATGGAAGAAGGACTTAAGCGGTTCATCGTGTCAGTCTTCACCCACCGTACAGAACGGCTATATATATGTCGCAACAGCTATCCTTTCTCGTGATAACTCAGAGGGAGGTTATCTTTTCAAGCTAAACGCAGACAATGGGAATACTGTTTGGAGGAGTGAAAAACTACCGGACGCCCCTGTAGTTGCATCACCATCTGTGGTCGATGGCAGAGTATTTATTGCATGTTCACGTCTGGGTATTGGCAGTTTCGATGGAGCATGGCTTGGAGCTTATCTTCGAGGTGCAGTATATGTAGCAGTTGACGATGACACCGGCGATGTTGTTGACGAACTCGATTATGGTGACATGCGCATGGACATACTGACTGTGTATCACAACGGTGAGATAATCATTTCAGGTAAAACCAGCCAAGTATATGTAAGAAGAGAGGAATGGCCACCCGGTTCTGGAGTTATCTGGGAGATATATGATGAGGAACCGATCAATCATATTGCACGTTTGGATCCTGAAACCCTTAAAACAAAGTGGCGTAAGTATCCTCGCGTGTATGAGATGAGATCTGGTCTTGAAACAGAGATATACGCCCATTCTCCAGTTGTGTCTGGTGATTGGATATTGACCGGTTCTGATCAGGGAATGATATACGCCTATAACACCAAGAACCCTCTTAAAAACTGGAATTATCAACTGGCAGTCGGAAGCAATGGACCTCAAGGTGTGCGTGTGTGTATGGCGACCAGCGATAACTACATCTACCTAAACACAGGAGACACACCACCGAACTGCAGTGCTTGCAACGCCAAATTCAAGATTATTGATATTGAAACAGGCAGTGAATTGTGGAGTTACAATCTGAGTGCTCCCGGTCGTGGTGGAGTGACCATATTTGACCAATACGTATACACATTTGATAGGGAGAAACTCTACTGCTTTACACGTGGGCAGGAAGCAAAACTGATGGTCGATCCAACGGAGATCGATCTTGGAGAGATCCCTAAAGGTCAGACAGACCACACTCAATTCAAGGTGTGGAACGGTGGTGACGGATTCATCGTGGGTACAGTTGACAACATAGTCCCGTATATGGAACTTTCTTCTGAACAGTTCATGCAAAAGAGCAATCCAAAGACCTTTATCTGCACCATTGACACATCAAGGCTGACGATAGGTGAAACGTATAATATAAATGTGCTAGTGAAATGCAATACTACAGGAGAAGAAGAATTTGTAATAATAACATTTACTGTGACTGGACAACCCATTCTCCAGGTTGATCCAGGCGAAATAGATTTTGGCACGGTAGAGAAGGGCACATATTCCGAGTCAGAATGCTACATCGACAATATAGGTCAGGGTACCCTCAAAGGCACTGTCACCTCAGATGCTACTTGGTGTGTTATTGAGTATACTACATGGGAAGGCAATCACAAAAGGCTTATGGTTACTGCCGACACTACAATGCTCGATTATAACAGAGACTACAAGGCAAACATATTCTTTGAAAGCAATGGCGGCACTGACAAGGTAGTAGTTACAGTTCAAACCAAACAGAAAGGACCAAAGCTTAGAGTATATCCAACTGAACAGATATTCACAGATGTGGACTGGGGCGATCAGTTGACTGGAACATTCGCAATTGACAACGCTGGTATTCTAACACTGGAAGGTGTATTGGAACCAAGCGCGGATTGGATTCATTTGGATAAAAGAACTTTCTCCATCGATGATGAACCAACAAATATAACTATATCAATCGACACAAAGCTTCTTCCTGAGAACGAAACAACCAATGCTGAAATAATGGTTAAGAGCAATGCTGGAAACCGGATCGTATACATATCTGTACAGATCAAACCACGTCCACCGCTACTCAAGGTTGAACCTCCAACTTTATTCTTCAATCAGTGCCAACCCAATGAGTACTATGAAGAGGTGTTAACCGTAAGCAATATCGGTAGTGGGATACTGACCGGTGATATTACAGTAAGTACTGAAAGCACTTGGATGGATGTCGGTCAGGAAAGCTTCGATATCCACAGTGCCCCTTTGAAGATTAAGGTCCGCATAAGTACAAAGGGTATGCCTAAAGGAAGCTCACACACGAGTAGGATCACGATTGAAAGCAATGGTGGAACAGATGAAGTAGGTGTCGTTGTTGTGATTGCTGAACGGGTTAAACGAACCATTGAGCTGTGGATTGGTTCGAAGCAAGCAAAGGTAGATGGGCAACCACATGATCTTGACTGGCCACCGTATATTAATAATGGAACAACTATGGTCCCAGCAAGGTTTGTTGCTGAAGCATTCGGTTGCGTTGTTGACTTCTATCCCAAACATGTAGCTGTGGAAGAGATATACATAACAAGAGGTACCACCATTATCAACCTGTTTATTGGCAAAAACCGAGCACTGATAAACAACGATGAGGTTTACCTGGATATCCCACCAGAGATAAAAAACGGAAGGACATTTGTACCGATAAGGTTCATATCAGAGATGTTCGGTGCTGATGTCAAATGGGATTCTCAGAGTCAGAAGGTGACCATCAGTTACTATGAGGACTGACTGAATGGAGTGGTAATAACCAACCACTCCATTCAGTCGCTTTTCTTATGACATTGATATTCCTACTTGACAGGGATAAGAATATCAACCTCAGAGTCTTCGCTTTGTCCCATCTTTCCTTTTTTAGTGAATCGATCGTCATACCACTGAAGGTTGTAACGACCTGAACACTCTAGATCTGAGTTAGGCAACCATTCATTATAGATATACTTAAATGTCCTTCCAATGGTGAAGATTGTTCCTTTATGTGTAAACACCGCATACTTTTGAGCAGGGATAATAGTAGTTTCCAACCCATCGGGGATATCCTGCAATTTATCAACAAGGCATGATACCATGAACCAGTAATTATCCTTGTGTTCATCAGATTCATCCCAACTGTATTCAATACCAACATCAGGCTTTGCTGTGTGTTTGATTTTGTTGTAGAATGGATCCATCTTCATCCAAACTTCCGGGATATCCTTATCTGTCCCAAAGTGCTTTATTCCAACGAGTTTCAATTCTCCAATTTCTTTTATGGTCGGTTCCATAGTCAATTCTCCTTTTCCAATATGTTTTGGTATCTCCATCTTTGCCGGCAAAAGCTGTGGGATATTGGGTTTTTTCCTGCGGTAGTAAGCAGGAGTAACTTTGAATTCCTTCTTAAACGCTCTTGAAAATGATTCCTGACTCTCAAAATGGTAATCCAGTGCGATATCAATAATCCTTCTGTTCGTTTTAGTAAGGTCAAAGGATACCTCTGACAATCTCCTTTTTCTAATATATTCAGCCAGCGTGTAGCCGACTGAGAATGAGAATATTCTATGGAAATAAAACAGAGAGAATCCCGCTATATCAGAAACAGTTCTCAATGAAAAATCTCTGTCAAGATTGTTCTCAATAAAATCAAGCGCTTCTGCTATTCGAAGTGTTTTTTTCTTTTTCATGGAGATAATTATATGTATGAATATACAACTGTTTTGATATTTTATGCTATAATTGGAACATCCTTTATCAGTTGACTGAAAACACAGTAGTCATATACTGCCAATAGAGCCTAAGACTAAATGAGGTGTAGTTAATGAACAATAGAATAGCATTTAGAAGGTGCGTAACTTCAATGATAATTTTACTCATAATACTCACATTAATACCCTTCGCATCTTCTCTTCAGGGGTCAACAAACCTTATTAATACTCGGTATCAGATAACCGCTTATGAGATATCGATATTGCCTGATGTTAATGGTAGAACATTCAAAATCACTTGCGCTGTAACGGTAAAAGCCCTAACTGATGTTAACACCTTGAATTTCTTTCTCGATCCTGTATGGAGTTTGGCAAACATTGAAGGCGTCAAGGAATTCACACAGAATATTGACACAATAAGTTTTGACAAGACCATAAACAAAGGTTCCTCTGAGACCTTCACATTCCATTACAACACCCAGCTTAAAGGCAGAGACTATCCAGGAAGGCAATGGAACTATATCAATGACGATGGCTTATATCTCTATCAGTGGTGGTATCCTGTCACACTGTCGACAATAGCAGAAGGACACTCAACAATCGTATCATTTGCGGCGGATATTAACATTCCGGGCAATTGGATTGCATGCACGAGTGATGTTGTTTTTGAATCTTTGAGTGGTGACGGTCATGTAAAGACAGTTGAAATTGAGACCAGAGACCCAGCGTTCTTCTACCACATCGTAGCTGGCCCATATAAGGAGATGATAACAGAGGATCCAGAAAATGTCGTTTCAAAGGTCATTTTTTATGGCGAAGAGAAATATTTTGACATTGGGAACCTGTTCAGTGGTGAGATATTTGGTGCCCTTGAGTACTTTGAAAATCGATTTGGCACACCCGCACCACTGGAGTATTCTGTTATTCAAATGCCTCCAAAGTATGTAACAGTCAAATCTGACAGATCTCAACTATTCGTTCCAAGCACGGTGTTGGATGAGGAGCTGGATAAGGTGAATGATGACGATATCGATGATGAAGATACTGTAGGTTATACTGATCCTGAATATCTTGCAGAGAAAGTTGCCGCCTGTTGGTGGGGAGGTGCTATTTACAATATTGGACCTGAAGCTGAATTTCTAACGACATCTCTGTCTGCTTATTCAGGTCTGCTATACATGAGTGACCTTGAAGGCGAAAAGAAGATCTCCAGTATGCTTGCTGATGCAAGGGATAAGTACTTCGATAACATAGAGGTGGAGGATGAAGTTCCACTGGTAAAAGTTGCGGAACAAGAGCTGATGGATGATTACTTCACGGGTAAGGGACTGATTATATATCATATGCTTAGACAGGTCATTGGAGACGCGGCATTCTTTAAGGGCTTAATGAACTACGCTTCAAGATACTCGGGAAAGTTTTCGGGGATCGATGATTTTGAGGCAGAGATGAGCAGAGCTTCCGGCCAGAGTCTATCTTGGTTTTTCGAGCAGTGGCTATTACAATCTGGCAGATTGACCTATGAAATCGACTTCACCAAGCTACCAGGTCGAGACCCATACAGATATAAAATCAGACTCGAAGCAGTTGGGACAATCAAAATGCCATTCAAGATTGACGTTATTATGAAAGACAAGAGTCTGCAACAATTCGAGTGGTCCGCGGGTGATTTGGAGCTGGAAAAGATATTTGAATCAGATATTGAACCAATTGGAGCCAAGATACACAACCCAGAGGGTTATATGTTAACAGAATTCTCAAAGGTCAATACTCTGCTTGAGGGTTCTCTTGCAAATTTCTATTACCTTGATGATCTCACCATTATTGAGGGGACCTGGCAGGGAAACGAGGATATGGAAAAGAAAGCTCACGGAAGGGCTCTTTTTGTACAGAAGATGGTTAAAGAGAAGTTTGATAGAGAGGTACCCATATTCCTTGACAGTGAAATAGATCAAGATGAGCTTAGTAAGGGGAATTTCATAATGGTTGGCTGTACTGGATGTAATGCTCTACTCGCTTATGAAAGGATCATGCCAGGTGTTCCATTCTGGTCAACAAACTGGACAAGGACAACTGGGCCAATCTTCCCGGGTGCTGGACTTCCCGAGGGTACATGCGTCTTCCCCAACCCTTTGAACCCTTGGAGAGGTATTATTCAGGATGAGTTTTTCAACTCAGATGGAAAGATAGAAACAATCAACATGTTGGAGGATTTCTATTTCAGAGCTCCCGAAACAGGCTCGATTATGAAGGGATATCTCCACAAAAGAGGCAAGGAATACTGGGAAGCACCAAAACCTCTTATCATAAATATAGAGGATTTCGACAATAATTTAGAGACCACTGAGAATATAATCACGCTGGAAGGTGAATCAAACACGGAATTCTATATAACATACAACAAACAGAATCCAATCGTGTTTGGAGAACCACCAAGCAGAATCTATGTACCCGAGGGCGAGTTTGAGATTGAGATAGACCTTCTCAGGGGTGTGGAATTCGCCGAAGACAGTCTAGTAATTAACGCCACAGGTGAAGGTGTCATCTTTGAAAGAACCATGAAAAATGATTTTCGGGGAGAAATGGAACCTCCTGTAATAACATTCGAGGATACACAGAGTGAGTATCTGTATGGAGAGCCTGTAGAGATCGAATGGAAAGGCAGAGATAACTCATCCTTCTACAAGGACATCCAATACAGCTGGTCTATGGATGGAGGACCCCGGACATCATTCAAAACAGAATCAGGTGTAACATTAGAAAACCTTCCTGATGGAGAACACGAATTCAGACTCTGGGCCAGGGATGTCAGAGGTAATATCAACTTCTCGATACCTAAAATTCAATTCACAGTCAAATAAACAATGCCAGAAAACCTAAACTATCAGGATATGACAAGGTTGTTCATTTTATTTGCCTTTCTGGTTGCCGTTATTGTTGGGCTAGTGATACTTGCTTCTCGAAAGGATGCTAGAAAGCCGGCTGGATTATCCACAAGATTCGACCTTAGTCATGTGGTTCTCTCTGCACTTTTCATCTCATTGGGAATACTTATACCGACCGTCTTTCACCTTTTTGGTGGTCAAAGCTTAGGCAGGATGATCCTTCCGATGCATATTCCGGTGCTTATTGCGGGTTTTTTCCTAATGCCTGGATATGCTTTCCTTGTCGGTGCCATAACTCCGTTCCTCTCAAGTATCATCACTGGTATGCCACCACTATTCCCAATGATGTATATCATGGTATTTGAACTCAGTGTTTATGGGTTAGTAGTCAGTTTGTTGTATAGATGGTTAAAGCGATTTGAAGGACTCAGGTCACTTAGGTTACACATCATATTGTCACTCGTTGGAGCAATGATAATGGGCAGGGTTATTGCGGGTCTCACTGTGTGGTTGCTTGTAGGCATAAATGGTGTTACTGATATTGCTCCTTTTATCGCAAACCCATTGGCTTATGTTATCGGTTCTGTGTCTGCTGGAAGTATAGGAATTGTAATCCAATTAATCGTCATTCCAGCAGTGATTATTGTTCTTGAGCCTGCGTTTAGGAGAAGTGAGAATGAATCAAGCTCAACGTAGGATTCAATTCTTCGATGAGCGCGCAGTGGGATGGGATGAGTATGCTCATCATGATGAATCGAAGATTGAGGCTATACTTGATCTAATCGTCATCAGCACAGGTAGTCGCGTACTTGACGTGGGATGTGGTAATGGGATTCTAGCCCCTTTTCTGATAAATCGCATTGGTCGTGAGGGAAACCTTCTGTCCTTAGACGTATCACCGAGGATGATCGAAGTAGCAAGAGGCAAACACAGACACAAGAACATTGAATTCTTGTGTGATGATATACAGACAGTCCAATTAAAGAAGAATAATTACAACACAATCATACTATACTCGATGTTCCCCCACATTGACGACAAGCAAAAGGCAATAAGCAGATGTGCCATGTTCCTCAAACCTGGAGGTAGATTGTGTATTTGCCATTCTGATCCCAGATACAAGATAATCCAGATACACAAAAGAAAGGATGACACTCCTGTTTCTGGTGACGAGTTTCCACCTACATCTGAAGTGGTAGATATGGTAGAAAACGCTGGCTTAAAGTTGCAATACAAACAGGATGACGACGATATGTTTGTAATAATCGGTGAAAAGAGTTTTGAAAGAGTTGGATAGTATCAAGATTAAAAAAATTGAATAATTCATGTGAATATAGACTGAAATCCAATTGATTCTATTTCTTCTGATTAGGTATGTACGTAAGGTATATCCGAATAAATGATCTTCAATGCAGATAAAACGAATTCTAAGGTCAAATTATTCTGGTATTAACTGATCTAAGTTGATTTATAATCTCAATGTTCGATTGTCAGTATGATCTCCTTACTCTCTGCATCCCACTGTGTCTGGCAACCCAGGTTCTCTGCCAGGAATCTTACAGGTACAAAGGTTCTGTCATCCATGATGGTAGGAGTA
>CAZTGD010000050.1:0-9413 GCA_964613055.1 uncultured Caldisericales bacterium
AGAAAAAATTGTGATATGAGGTAAAAATAGCCCTGCTGTATAAAAAAGACCCCCCTCTTTGGAATAACGGATATATATTGTAAACTACCGTATCCATAGGCTTTGTTACTGTACAACTATATACGCACTACTTTAAATAGTTATTTAATAGAATCGAAATACTGGGTTGTGATACGGCAATACAATTCAACTATAATAGTGGAAGCGATAATAATTTCTATATCAATAGGATTACCCATCCGGGTTACAAATCCCCGTATGGACTTGTGTAACTCAATTGCTATAATAAAAGCACTGGAGGTAATGATATGAGAAGAGTGGTTTCGATTGTGATTTCAGGTTTGGTGGTTCTGTCGATGTGTGTTGTCTTTGCTTCATGCGGAAATGTAGGTAATCCAATTCATGATAACCTCTGCTCTTTGGATGGTGTTTCCGTATCTGTTGATGATAAACCAATGTTTGTAATCGATGATGATGTTAAGTCATCTATGAGTGAAGAACAGCTTGAAGAAAAGAATGCCTCCATCTCCTCTCTAAACAAAGCTATACAAGACAGATCTGAGCTTGCCGGTATGCTTTCAGCAGACATGATAGACGGTGCTAGCAATGACTATTTGTATGAGGGTGGTGAGTCATTCTTCAGGGTGGTGGGAGAGTTTGCAGATGAGAACTACAGCAAAGCAAGAGAGATGTTCCCAGGTATCACCTGTGATGAGTTCTATCACCACACTGCAGTTGCCTATGCTGTGTGTAACCATGACCCAGAACTATTTGAAACACCATACATTGATTCGATGGGTACACGAGACCAGTGGATTAAATACTTCATACCAGCATTTGACCAACTCATGTCCTCTGCCTTCTGGACATCATACTGTTCGGATAGATATGAAATTGATTATGATAATGACATACCATATGAACAAAGGTTCTCTTGTGAAGACCTTGACAGCAGTATAACTTTTGAGTTGACTATGATGCTTCAGATGGGAGTTAAGAAATCAGTTATGGAAGCTGATTTAGAAAAGGACAATAAAATATCTGTATCGCGTAAAAAGTATCTGGCCAAGTACATCACAAACCTCATACGTGATATAATGCTAGACGAAGGTGTTAAAAGGATATCATATGACGATGATGATTACTTCTTTCAGATTGGGAACATAATATCATTCTCATTAATGTCTTTCAATTCATTTTCACAAGATAAGGTGATTACAACACTCGGTCATATGGGTTATGCGTCTGTCTCATACCTAGGTAGATTAGTACAATTTGATGGTGATTTGGCAAGTTTTGCATTCGCAAGTTTACTGTGTGCTGGTATTGGTGGAGAGGATAACCCACTGGTTTTAGCAAATATACAAAATAGTAAGTGGGATGTAAATGATTGGGCAAGCATCAGATAGATTCAAATATGCTATACTATGATTGTATTATTAATTATTTTGATGAGCGTATTAACTTGAGGTAGATACCGGTAGATCAAGATAAATTGTAAACAAAGCGGATCGAACAGGATAGTCAATCATATAGCCAAATAGCGAGTTTCTTATTAATCTTTACTCTAGCATTTATACGCTTACACATATTTTCAACTCCATACTAATTTGATCGGTTGCCTAATCGAACAACTTCTATAACATCACAGTAACAGGTGAATAAAATCAAGGATTAACATAACTTCTCTGTCTTCTCCAGGAAGGCCTTTTGATTTGTGATAGCAGTACTCCAAAAACCGTAAGACCAATGCCGACCATGTTAACTACAGAGAGTCTTTCACCAAGCACGATGAATGCAAATACAGCTGTGCATATTGGCACAGTGTTTGTAAACAGATTTGCGATTGTTATACCAAGCTCTCTTATGGCATTGATATAGAATATGTATGCCAATGCTGAACCTACAACGGATAGGAGCAGAAGAGGCGCTATGGCGTCTGTCCTGATACCCACCTTGATGAATGATGAAGAATCGGTTATCAGAAACACTGGAGTCAGCATGGCTATACCAAGCAGATTCTGCCAGAATAGGATGGTGAATGAGTTGTATTTCTCTCTGTATCTGTAGACTACTGCAGTATAAGCAACTGCGGTTACCACTCCTGCGAGTAAGATTATTAAGCCCAGAGGTTTAACAGCCAGAGAGAGATTGGTTTTCAGCACAACCATGCACACCCCGACAAATGAAACGATTAAACCGATTATTGTCGCCTTCGATATCCTGCTTCTGAAAATGAAATGGTCTGCAACCGGTGTCAGGAGTGGAATAGTCGCAACTATCACTGCTGTAACAGTTGTTGAAGTAAGCATGAGTCCATAGTTCTCACAGATGAAATACAGCGTCGGTTGGAAAAGGGATATGAGGAGAAGATTCCAGAAGTCTCGCTTGTCAATGACCTTAAGCTGTTTGAGGAAAAGATTTAGCAGGTAGAGGAAAGCAGTAGCAATGATTAGCCTGAGGAGAATAATGGTTATGGGTCTGTAATAGGGCAGTAGTTGTTTTGTCCATATAAAAGTAAAACCCCAGAAAATCATAGCAAGTATGAGGTTTACATACGTATACCACTTACCAGAAAGTGTTTTATTCATCAGGAGTATTAGTTAGCTGTTCTTTAGTTTTTCTATAATCTTGTATGCTTCTTCCAGTGAAGAGGCTAGATGAACCTTCTCTGCTCGAAAGGTTCCTACAAGCTTCATTCCAGTTCTGTGAATGAGTTTTGTGGCAATGGACACTGTACCCAACCTTGTTCCACGAGTGTCCCTTGTAAGCCTACTGTAGTGAATTGCTGCCTTTTGCTTAACATCCAAATATCTTACATCGGAAACAAACCAACATTTTTTCCCAATTTCAGCTACTCTCTTCTCTATTCTGTTAAACACATTCTCCGCATCCTCAGGCGTACTCATATTACCGCTGAGTTTGCCTACTAAAACGTTCCTCTCACCGTCATAGTTGAAATCCACATCAACCGTCATTTCCTCCACCTTCCTGTCTCTTATGTTATATTATGTTTAACAATGTATCAACTTAATGTCAACCAATGAATGCCGGTCAGATGGTTATCGATGTATTAAATCAACAATTCTAAACCACAGAATCGTCTAGAGTCAGGTCATAAGCTCCAATGGCAGTAATGAGAAAGCTGAATACAAAGAAAATATGCACTAAACCATATTCACCAAAGAGGAACCAGATACTCTGGACAGCATCGATAGGCATCCAAACGAGGAAATTAAAAAGGAGGAGAGTGAGTGCACCGACTGAGATAAACAGGAATGGTCTTCCTATGCGTCCACCTGAAAAAATCATGGTACATCTGAGTGCGGCTGAATAAGTGATGAGTGTCAGAATGGGGAATCCAATGCTGGATACCAAGCTACCAATATTCGAAAGATTAATTTCAAAATATTTTAGTATAATAAATGCAAATATACATATACCTATTGCCATTCCTATTGCAAACCATATCTGTTGGCTACGCTTTAATTTCGCTTTTAATGTGTTTGGGAATGAGAATATAGCACCGGCTATCATCAATCCGCCAACAGCGTACATAATCGTTTCGAATAATGTAGCGCTTGAAAGCTGTCCAGTTGCGTTGAAAACCCTTAGAATAAATGATTGAATGTAACCTGCGGCAATGAATAGTATTCCAAGTCCTGAGAACAAAACTGGTAGCTTTACAGTCCTAAGTATGGTTCCGAAGAATCCCTGCCAAAGCAAAGCTATGCCAGCAAGGAGTATTGATAACGATTTCACTATCCCAATCCAGTGAACGGCTAGAAGAGGAATGGCGGGTGAATCGGGATCCGTTACGGGGTCAACCTTACTGTTAGCCATCAGTTGCCAGAAGATTAGGAAAGCTAGAATCACACAGATAATCAACGCAACAACAAAGAGAACCCTAGTTTTATTCATAACAAATCACCTCTCTTCTACCGAACATGCACCACATCGTGTAATTATCCAGAAACTCTGCGAGCGTCTTTACTGCAGACGCTCAAACATAGAAACGAGATAAAATGCACAAAGTACTTCATGTCAGACATGTTATTATATCCTTTTGTTTAAAAATAATCAAGTGTTCGGTTTCTGTTCCTTAGGGTATGTGGGGATATAATTCAGCATCGAAAAGAATCAGACTTAAAATTCCTTTTGATGATTTCCTTTTAAGTGTTTCAATTCTTGACTTGACTTGTTTCAGATCTCCAACAACACTTGCTGACAACCATGAGCCTGTTATAATGTCAGCAATGAGAAAGATACCTATTGTGTGCTTGGTTGCTGTATTGATGGTGACTTCAGTCTCGTATGGATTTGATTCGCCAAAGCTAGAATCAAAACCTTCAAAGATAAATGTAAATGTCTCTGCTTACCTTGCTGTTGGTTCTTTGAAATTCCCAGCATGGGACAATGAACATATGCCTCAATTGAGACGAATGCCTCGAATAAAAGTGGGCACCGTACCTATCATAACAGGCACCCAGATATGGGGCACATCACTTTCAAGGCTTTTGACCAATGAGGGATTCACAAATTATATGGCAAGGAATTATCCGAATCTCAAAACAATCGAATTCAATGAAAGCTATAAGCAATTCAGTCAGGGAGAACTCGTATCAAATAATGTATATTATAATGCGGTTACAAACAATGGGATGATGAAGGAAACCGCCAAGGATTTGATGGTCGATGCGACAAAAGAGGGTATTGACTGGACAATTCCAGGATTGGAAGCTAACTATGAGAGTGTAAGCGTTAGACCTGGATTTGAGAACTTGGTGGATCTGGCTGATGTTTTTGGATCCGAGCTTATGAGGGCAAACGGTCAAGCGCTTGAAAGTGTTTCTCAGGGTTACTTCCCTTCAGATGGATTTGCTGAAAAACCAGTAGATTTCTCTGTCTGCCACCCTTATACATCGATTCCAGTTGTGTATGCGGAGGATCAGTATCTTGATTACTATTTCAGACCACTAGGCACAATCACAGAGATAGAAGGTGGTCAGGTAGTAACCAGGCCTGGCACCGAGCATGCCTGTGCTGTTAGATTCAAACATCTTGACACATATGCTGACAATATTCCAATAAATCCTGGCATCAAAGGGATTGATGACATTGACATTAATCTGACCGTTAGGTACACAGGTGAATATCGATTTGATTATGCCGTGGATCCGCCTCAGATTGCTGGTCAAGCCAATCTACCAGAGATTGTGTCTGGGAATGGCGTTGCATCTATGTATGATACTGAAAATAATCAGTATCTGGTTCAAAGCCTTCCGTCACTCAGGAAGCTATATCGATGGATTCCGCACACCAATCCTGGTTACTCATGGCAGAGATTGAATATAGCTCCAGCAGTAAGAAAGAAATGTTTCGTTGATTCAAAACTGTGGGAGTTTTCACATTTTAGGGTTTGTTATCCCCAGGTATCACTTGAGGGTGATCATCTCATCGTCACTGAGGAGGCTGTTGACATTTCGGGAGTTTCGTTTGATGAATTGACGATGGGAGAGATTGCCTACTTCAGATTGACCAATCTGCCATGGCTGGATGGAGCAACAAGCACTCAATACATTGAAACAGTTGACAGACCCATGAGGGTAGTAGCCGTTTATGAGCCGGGTGTCCTCTCTCCCAGAGGCAAGGATACGATTTGTGAGTCAACAAGACTTCATCTGCATTGGGGAGTTACCAATGAGATGGGTAAGCTGGCAGAGATCAAACGTAAGGAGTGGGGAGCAGATTGGTGGAAGAATGGCTTCCCGACATACTACAACATCAATGTTACTGCTGATGACTCTAGGAAAACTATAGAAAAAATATCACCAACACAAAGCGATATCATTGTTGATGGGCTAAAACCTGGAACAGAATACACATGGGAGTTGGAGACATGGGTCTCAGACGATAACGGCTCCCCCTCACTAATGGACACGTGGACTTCTGAACCCGTAAACACAGTACCGCTTCCCAACCTTGTAGGGCATTGTGCACAAGCGGATGCTATCACCCTTGAAACAGAAATAGACAATGAGGGTGATGAGGTCTGGAAGATAGTAACACCCTATAAGTACAGACTCGGTTCAGCAGAACTTCAACCATTGAACTTTGAAGCGAGACCAGGTGCGAGAATGGAGCCAGTTGGTTTGAATCAACTGGATATGGTTGATGTAAATTCTGAGGATGTAGGTGGCAGAACATCACTGGTTGCCAGGATCAAGGTCACACAATTTGAGGACAAGTTTGTGAAGGATGATGAAGGTAGTAATATAATTCATGTGCATTTCATGCCACAAAGGGTTAAGGTCAAAGGGCAATCGGTTAACGAGTTATACAAGCCCATTGGTGCTCAAGTAGGTGGGCAGATTGAACAGTGGTGGCCAGCCGCGGATGGCAATCTCAAGGGATCACCTGTTAGAATGGTCACAGCTCCGCTTATGTTCAAGAGTAAGAAGATGTACCGATTCAAGGAATGGAGTTGGGTTGGCAAGATACATGCGGTGAAAGCTTCCTTTAAGAATCTAAGTACAGCCGAGAGCATTATCATGCTCAAAGCTTATGGGTGTCAAGATGATCCTGATAAACCCGTCGAGCCAGTTGTTTATGCTATCTACGAGGAGATTGAGGTAGACTGTTTCGGGCTGTCAATCGGTTATTCAGTTAATTGGGAAAACATAGACTATGATTACAAGATCCCTGTTTTTCCAAGCAAGGGTGACTGTCCGGGGGATGACCAAAAATATATGGTCGGGACCGAAGTAACTGTTGGACCAGTACCTGATTCATTGACTATTGATGATCTTAAATATCAGTTTGTGGGATGGATTGTAGGCGAAGAAACCTATGCCGGATTATCGAGAGTAAAGGTAACAATGGATTCAGAAAAAAGGGTGCTTGCTAACTATCAACCAGCCAGTAACCGGTACCAGCTGAAATTCTATGCAATACTCGGTAGTAAGCGAACCAGATTGGAAACAAAAATTTATCCACAACCCGATCGTGATACGCTGTATCCCGCTGGACAAAAGGTTGCTGTTGGACCGGTGCCCGAGAAACTAGATGATGGCAGATACGTATTTTCAGGTTGGTCTTTGGATGGAGAGATGCAACCCACTTCTGAAGAGAATTCGTACTACTTTGAGGTTGTAATGGATGGGAACCATAGACTGGCTGCCGTCTATGAACTTGCCTGGAAGTAGATAATGGGTAAAATGTAGAAACCCTCCAAAGATTAGAAGTGTAATCTAGCTAATATTTCTTCGTTGATTATAGTCTTCTGTTTGGATGGTTAGATGTGATGTGGGATTGATATCAATCTTGTTCTTACTATTCATAACAACAAAATCATGATATGGGGAATTGTTGCCTCTCCCTTGTTCTCTCCAATCTGGTCTATGTATACCTGAAGCATTTCAAGTGTCACCGTTGGGCTGTTGAAGAAAATCCACTTTGGTTCTTTTAGGTTGCTTGTTATAAATTCTCGTTCAGACTGTGATATATTGGGATCAATGTAGATCATGTATTTTTCAAAATAGTTTGTAAGATCGTCCATCAGGGATTCTATTTCGATGAATGTATAACTCTGCAAATTCCATGGTATCAGTGGTATTGGATTGTATCTTAAAAATTGCAGAAGGCAGACATATCCAGTAAAGAAATCAAGTCCTTTATGTTTTGAGCTTCCAATGTGGTACTTAATCATAAACCTGGTCTGTGTTTCGAGTTTCTTCCAGAATTTCTTGCCTATTTGATCCTCTGCGTTAGTCTTTGAAAATTTGTATTTTGAGAAGCAAGCTAAAAGGAAATAGAGAGCAATGGTAACGTGTCTGTGATATTCGTGATCTGATAAGGAAAGCATGTGGATCTGCTCCGTGAGTATCTCCATTAGCTTGTAACAACGTGTCTCAATGTGTTTATCTTCCCCTACATCTTGTAGATAAACGAGTAGTTTATCAATTCTCCCGGTGCAGATTCGAATGATAGAGGAGTATGATATGAGTCTGAGGTAGATTTGCCAGTCCTCGTCTCCTTGGTTTTTGAGCCTGAAAAGGTGTTCAGTCATTAGTGCTTGCATCCACTCCAGCAGAGAGACGTCATCTATTACAGCCTCGGAAAAAAGAACCTTGTTTAATGTGTCATGATGCCGAAGTAAAGTGGTGTAAACCATCCTATAAACTGATGAAATAACGTCAAAATCGCCTGTTGGAAGGGTTTCAGTAAAGAGATTCATTAATATCCGTAAAGCGTGGAGAACCTCCCAATTCTGTGTTTTTGTAGCACCAATTTCATCCCATTCTACAGCTTCGGTAAAAAGAACGTTGCATGCGAGTACAAGGTCATGCATTATTTGTCTTTTAACTTTAAAAGAATCACCTTTTTTACTTTTGCATTTTGGATAATAGATTGCAAGTTTTCGTATTACTCTTATTGCGGTATCCATACCAGATTCGTCATGTATTTCTATACCTCGCAGGTGTTCACCAAGCCTATCCTTGAAGAAATCTACAACATTGCTTGAAGCTCTGAAGCTTGTGCTTATTCTGTTTCTTAGTTTCTCGTATTCATACGCCATGTTTAGGTACTTCATGTCCTGTGAAATAGCAGACCAAGCATTTACTATAGATTTTCTTATATAGGGGTAGTGGTTTGGGTACTTTTCAAAACGTTTAAACAGTTCATAGTTAATATACAATTTAAGCTTAGATTCATCAAGAATAAAGAGAATTTGATGTATGACAGTAAAAACTATCCCAGTTGTGGCTGATGCCAGTACTATCTGTCTGATTGAGTTCATCTCATTGGTTGTAGAGCCTAAAATCAGAACAATAAATCCTATTAAAGCGATAGAGAATATATGAGCTGTACATGTTCCTAATACTGCAATAAAAGGGGGTATTTCTCTTGTATTATTCATTAGAACAAGACTCGTTACTACTGATATTGAGCATGCTAACAAGAAAATGGTAATGAGTAGTAGCGGATTTGTTTGAGAAAGCATAGATCTGATTGATTGAGGAAGAAGGAGTATAACAGCTGATAGGATATACGTTACAAGAAAAGCATACAAGATTATGTATGAGAACACTCCTCTTAAAGATACTGATTTTAACCATGGTTTCCGAATAGTTAAAACAACAAGCCCAAAACTGGCAAGTGCGATAGTAACTGATATAGAAAAGCTTATTAAGAATCTCACGATTTAGTTATATACCACAAATTGATAATAAATGCAAATTTTTTATAATATCCGAATTTGTAGTGTAACATTAGACATTTTGATTATTATTGAATCTTGAATTTAAATATAATAACTGACCATAAGAGTGTAATATTTTGTTTGATAAATATGAAAGGGGCTAGCCTAGTATAGAAACACAAGTCTGCTAAAATAGTCAGCAATGAAGCAA
>CAZTGD010000051.1:0-8341 GCA_964613055.1 uncultured Caldisericales bacterium
CATAGCCAACAGCCAGGGCATTATCCTTCTATGGGCGCAATCGAAATATCCACCAATAAAGTTACAGCTGAAAGAGGAATCACGAGAGAACGGTGAGTTGAGTTTTACATTGAAGATGAGTGGGGGTTATCCCCCATATGAATACGTTGTTTACTGGGGAGACAACAGCACAAAGAATACGGGTGGTCTTAGCGAGAAAGGCGAGATAGAGCTTTTGCATACATATGCTAAAGATGGTGAATACCACATTGTCTGCAGAATTACTGATTCTCTGGGCAGGCATAAGATTCTTCGAAAGCGCATTTATCTGTTGCCCTGGAAAATATCATCACTCGGATGGATGTCGTTTTGAAGTATGCCGATAGAGCCAGTGCGGGACAGAAGTTGGTTGACAAGATCCCATCTGAGTGGGGAATAGACGCCATCTGGGGAGTGGCAAACGGTGGAGTGGTTGTTGCTGGTGAGGTTGCCAGGATTCTCAATAAAAGACTTGAGGTATCATTTTCTGCAAAGCTTCCGCTTCCATGGAACCCAGAAGTGGCAATCGGCGTTGTCACTGTGGGTGGCAAGATCATAACCAACCAGGGTATGTACCGCAAGATTGGAATGTCCTACATGGAGCTTCAAAAGATTACAAGAGAGCGGTACTCATTCCTGAAGCGAAGACACGATAACATCATCTCAGAGGATATCCTCAAACCTCTCGATTGCAGGGATAAGAACGTTCTTATCATAGATGACGGCATCGCAACGGGGTATACGGTTATCGGAACGGTGAGGGACATCAAATCACAGCAACCATCTAGCATCTACTTAGCAACACCAGTGATCCACAGTGACGCTCTCAACAGGTTGAAAAAAAACTTCAGTGATATAATTGGGCTGATTGTATCAGAATCACGTGTGTTTTCAGTGTCTTCATACTACAGGAGCTTCCCCCAGATAGGCGACCGACAGGTGCGCGACATCCTCAAAGAAAACAGACAGCTCTGAGATTCCAACTGAATTGCACGCGTAAACTCCAATTAATTCAAGACAATCCACTGAAAGTCATGATGTTAAATTCTGTTTTATTCGATTAGAACCAATCTGTGCTCTCATTCGTTACAATAGCAGAATGGAGGTTTAAGATGAGAAGAGTTGCATGCATATTCATGTCGATGTTGCTTGTTGCTACCGTTTTCACTATGCCTGGGATAAATGCAGAAGTGGGGGTTATAACCCTTGATGACCCAGACCCGATGGTCTATGAAGCGAGTCAATACTTAGTGGAAGGCAATCTGCCGATTGGTTACTCAGCTACTATCAACGGTGAAGAAGCCGAAGTCTTTCGTAAATTCAGGCACACGGTTGAACTGAATAAAGATCCTTCGTATACCGCTGTCTCGGTAGAGCTTGTAGACAAGATTGGGAACACGGAAGAATCAGGTGAACTTCAGGTTGAAAACAATCACATCCTTGATGCGTGGTTACAGCAGGACAACCTGAAATGGACGGTTGATGGCGAAGAACTAATATTTCATGCACTTCCGCAGATAGTCGATGGCAGTATGATGATACCATTTAGATCTATTGCAGAGGATTGCTTTGAAGCAAATGTCGAATGGATTACAGAGACTAAAACTATTGTCATGGAGTTGGATAATACCGAAGTTCGATTGACGATAAATGGTTTCACCGCTTACATTAACGGTGAAGAGGTAAAACTCAGCGCTCCTGCTATAATCATCGATGGAAGCACAGTGGTTCCTCTACGCTTTGTGGGTGAAGCCTTTGGGGCGGAAGTTGTCTGGCATTCAAAAGACAGGAGTGTCACAATCCAAAAGATCATCCATCCTGATAGTGTTGAATCAGATTCATTTGACAGGATAATTCTCGATTAACACAACCCATCGGTTAGCCAGGAGAGTGTTTATGAGATTGAAGGTGAAATACCTGTGGGATACACAGTTAAGATTGACGGTGAGGATGCTGAGATATTCCACAAATTCAGATACACCACGGTACCATTGAAGAAAGCGCCTTCCTTCACGGATGTAACAATTAACCTAACAGATTCGAATGGTATCACAAGCGATCCCTATAATTATGATATTGAGAATGTCTTCATTCAAAGATTCTGGTGCCAGGTAAACAATACTGTATTCACAATCAATGGTAATGAGTATAATTTCGATCAACCACCTCAGATTATTGACGGAAGTTTTATGCTACCACTTAGTCAATTTGTATGGCAAGTCATCGATGGAACTGTTTTTTGGTTTCCAGAGGACCAAACAATAGAAATCGAACTATTGGATGGCACAAGTAAAATTATCAGATTGAAAGTTGGAGAGTTAACTGCTTACATTGATGACGAAGAGCTAAAACTTTTTGCTCCCCCAACTATTATAAATGGAACGACAATGGTTCCACTCCGGTTTATCGCTGAAGCTTTCGATGCTGAAGTATGGTGGAACAGTGATGATCGGAGTGTTGATATAACTTACGATATACATCCCACACAAACTCAATAACAACAGTAGACAATTATGCTGGTGGTTGAGGTTGACATGGATCAATATCCCTCAACCACAGTACTATTAGTTACAAAATTACTGATCGTCTATGGAGGACAAGTCATCCTGTACGGATAATAATTCTTCTTTTTCATATCTTGAAGTCTTAATATACACATACTTGTAAATGGTGTTTACAGGTTTACTGTAATTATCGTGAATGATAAGCAGAAACCAGTTATGCCAGTGAGTGTCGCCTCAGACATGGTCGGCGTGTGCCCCAGAACACTTCACCTGTGGGAAAAGCACGGTTTGATAAATCCTGAACGTGATTCCCGCAGTGAACGCAGGCTCTACTCATTTGCAGATGTTGAACGACTCAAATACATAAAACACCTGCTTGACGAGGAGGGTTTGAATATATCTGGCGTAAGGCGATTTCTTCATTTCTTTGACAGATGTGAGGAGAAGAACTGCCCAAAGATAGAAGAATGCAAGAAGAATCTGGAATCCAAGGAGGACTGATGGAGATGATATACCTTGACCACTGTGCAACAACACCTACCGACAAGAGGGTGGTAGAAAAAATGATACCGTATTTCGGTGACATTTTTGGTAATGCCTCCTCATCACACTCGATGGGTCACCAAGCGTCAGAGGCAGTAGCTGATGCTAGAACAAAAGTTGCCAAACTAATAAACGCTGAAACTTCAGAGATATACTTCACATCTGGTGGGACAGAGGCTGACAACATAGCCATTCGAGGCATCTACCACAAGCTGACTCCGAAAAAGAACCACATAATCACCAGCAGAATCGAACACCATGCTGTGTTACACACGATAGAAGACCTTGAAAAACACTATGGCGCAGAAGCCACCTATCTTGATACCGATTCCAACGGGCTGATTGACCTGAATCAACTGGAATCAGCTATCACAGAAAAAACAGCACTGGTTTCAGTGATGACAGCAAACAACGAAACCGGAGTCATTCAACCCATGGAGGAGATTGGAAGGATATGCTCAGAAAAAGGCGTCTTGCTCCATTCCGACATCGTCCAGGCTGTAGGCAAGATACACATTGACGTAAAGAAGATGGGCATCTCCCTTTCTGCCATATCAGCCCACAAGTTCTACGGCCCAAAGGGAGTCGGGGCTCTTTACATTAGAAAGGGTGTGAGGCTTCCAAAACTTACGACGGGTGGAGGTCAGGAATCCGGCATCAGACCGGGTACATATAACACACCCGGCATCGTAGGCATGGGAGAGGCATGTAGGTTAGCGACACTTGAAATGGATAGTCACGCCAAACACACGAGTGAGCTCAGAGACTATTTTGAGAAGAGGTTGACTGAAACTATACCACATGTCTCCTTCAGAGGTTCAAACACCAAGCGTCTCCCACAGGTATCCAATGTCGGTTTTGCTTATGTTGAAGGAGAAAGCATACTCATGTCGATGGAGATGGAAGGTGGTGTTCAAGCATCATCTGGTTCGGCCTGTACCGCGGGTGATCTCCACGCATCACATGTACTACTTGCCATGGGGATATCACATGCAGATGCAAACGGCTCAATCAGATTCTCGTTTGGAAAAGACAACACAAAAGCACAGGCAGACAGGGTAATCGATATCCTTCCACCGATAATTGAAAGACTCAGGAAGATGTCACCACTGGCTCGCAAGGAGGAATAAACCATGCAGACTTATTCAGAAAAGGTGATGGATCACTTCAGGAATCCAAGGAATGTTGGAGAGATAAAGGACGCAGACGGTAAGGGTATGATCGGCAATCCAGTCTGCGGCGACCAGATGCTTTTTCAGATAAAGGTTGATGATAAAGGTATCATAACAGACGTCAAGTATAAGACATTTGGATGTGGTGCGGCAATCGCTGTTTCATCGATGGTCTCTGAAATGGCTATAGGCAAGCACATTGACGAAGCCCTCAAGATAACCGACCAGCAGGTCGCCGATGAGCTTGGGGGACTGCCAGCCAGGAAGATGCACTGTTCAAACCTCGGCAGTTCCGCCCTTGCAAGAGCTATAAACGACTATAAGAAGAACCATGGTATGCCATATGAGGACATACCAGATCCCGAGGAAGAGCACGAACACTAACATTCATTGTATTACCATTAAACGAACTAGCCAGCTGATAGTCATAATTTTGGGTATGTGATGATAAGCCTTCTGTTCTTCTCATCCCATTCGTAATCAGCTATGTCGAAGCGATCAAGAAGGAACCCTGCAGGTAGTAGCATAGAGCCGTTCTCTACTCTTGGTTGCCTTATCATTGTCCCCTGCTCTGTATCTTTCTCTTGGAGCCCACCGGGTTTCCTCGTATCTAAGTAGTAATCAGGTTTATCAGACCAGAATGTCAACCATTTATCCCCCAATTGGATTGAGTATTTATTATCTAGCTTGTTATATTCAAATATCGCTCCAAATTGGTCTATGAACCACCTCACAGGAATCATTGAAACACCGTTATCATTTTTTAGTCCTGCAGGGAGTAGTTCCCTAGAATGTTTGTACAAAACCCAGTTTTTATCTTCTTCAAAGAGTGCAGAAAATGGTACAGGATTAGGGAACACATATCTAATGTAATTCACCATACCACTTTTGCCATCTTCTGTTTCAAGATATAATTGAATATTATGTGGTTTTCCATCTGCTGTAAATCCAGTTATCTCAACACTACACCACTTAGACATAACATCGGTTATTGGAAGTTTTGTAAGATTGATATCATCGCAAAACTCATACTGTAATCCACCAGTCGTGTCGGCTATATCGGCACAATTAATACCCAATCCTATCTCTACGTTAGAACCAATTTCACCTAGACTATATCCGTCACCACCCCCCATACCTTGGGAATCAGAACCCATACCGCTAGTCCAATGCCAGTTCGGTACCCTTGAAACAGTATGGATTATTGTGTTACCAGTCATTTTCCTTTTAACATCATCAAGATTATATTTTGCGTCTAAAAAAGTCATGCGAAGACTGCTTGGTGTTAGATAATTACATGATTTCTCGCCTTTAACGTGTGTGGTTGAATTTGATATGAGAATAATGACGCGCTGGGCGCCTTTTGCCCAACCCATTGCTTCATTTATATACACGCAAGCATCAAGACCAGACTCAGGACTGTCTCCTCCGCTAATTGTATTTATCTTTGATAACCAATCCTTGAATAAAGATATGTCATTTGTCAAGTCAAATTTTGTTCTAACAAGATCCGCAAAGTCCACACCACCAACTCTCACTGTTAAACCCTTTTCATTCAGGAATTGTACTAACTCAGTAACACTCTCTTTGATAGAATTGATGGCTGGTTCCATACTACTCGAAGAATCAATTGCAAAAACTAGATCAAGGGGGATTGAACTATCTCCAGTAGTGAACTTGTAATTCCATTCATTACCATCCACAAACACCTTCAGATTATCCTGTGTTATCACAATTGGTTCTTTGGTATTCATGTCAACAAATCCAGGTATTGTAACATTTATCAGTCCATCATTATGGTCGATAATAAAAGAGGCGTTTAATCAGATCAACCGATACCACAGAGAGAGCTTCTGGGCATCATTCGGGTTGTTTGAGTATGTTCAGATATATGTCATATCAAACGGCACCCATACCAAATACTACAGCAATACAACCAGAAAGGAGCACATAAAGGAGGACAAGGAAGGAGGACGCAAGCAAGGCAAGAAGACAAGCAACAGCTTTGAGTTTACAAGCTGGTGGGCAGACTCTACAAACAAGCCCATTGTTGATCTGATTGACTTCACAAGGACATTTTTCTCAAAACATACCATCTTGAATATCCTCATACGGTACTGTGTTTTTACCACTGACAATCTTTTGCTTGTTATGAGACCATATCAGATAGTGGCAACTGAGAAGATACTCTCGAAGATAGCGATAAGCACAAACCAAAAGAAACTCGGTTGCACAGACGCTGGGGGCTATATCTGGCACACAACGGGTTCAGGCAAAACACTGACCAGCTTCAAGGCTTCACAGCTCGCCACCAAGCTACCGTATATTGACAAGGTGCTGTTTGTTGTAGACCGAAAAGACTTGGACTACCAGACAATGAAAGAGTATGACAAGTTTGAGAAGGACTCAGCCAACAGCAACAAAAGCACTGCTATTTTGAAACAACAGCTTGGGAACCCAAACGCCAGAATCATAATCACCACCATTCAGAAGCTTGACAGGTTTGTTGGCAGGAATCCCAAGCACACAGTTTGCTCTGATCACATTGTCATCATCTTTGACGAGTGTCACAGGTCTCAGTTTGGTCAGATGCACACAGCCATTACAAAGGCTTTTAAAAACTATCATATCTTTGGTTTCACAGGCACACCAATCTTTGCAATCAACGCCTCCTCAAGCGGTAGGCCAGACCTGAAGACAACAGAACAGGCGTTTGGCGAAAAGCTACACACGTACAGCATTGTCGACGCCATTAACGACAGGAATGTGTTGCCTTTCAAGGTTGACTATATCTCTACGGTCAGAGAGCAAGAGGAGATACAGGACAAGAAGGTTGAGGACATCAACCGAGATGAGGTTCTGTCAAACCCCGTTCGCTTCAAGAATATTGTTGAATACATAATAAAGCATTTTGACAAGAAGACCAAAAGGAATAGCAGATATCAACTGCAAGACAGAAGGCTTGCTGGTTTCAACTCAATCTTTACAGTCTCGTCAATCGACTTTGCCAAGAGGTATTACGCTGAGTTCAAAAGACAGTTAGCAGATCTGCCAAGCGACAAGAGGCTGAAGGTCGCTGTTATATACAGCTTTGGTGTAAATGATGAGATTGACGGGATGGTCGATGAGAATGCCTATGATACGAGTGGATTGGATGAAAGCTCAAGAGACTTTCTGGAAAGAGCCATTGTCGATTACAACAAGATGTTTAAGACCAATTTCGATACATCATCATACAGGTTTCAGAATTACTACAAGGATGTGAGTAACCGAGTCAAGAACAGAGAGATTGACATCCTCATTGTTGTGAACATGTTCCTCACGGGTTTTGATGCAACCACACTAAACACCCTTTGGGTGGACAAGAATCTTAGATTGCACGGTCTGCTTCAGGCATTCTCAAGGACAAACAGGATTCTCAACACTGTGAAGACCTTTGGCAATATTGTGTGCTTCAGAAACCTTGAGAAGGCTACAAATGAGTCCATAGCCCTTTTTGGTGACAAAGACGCCAGCGGGATAGTGCTCCTTAAAGCATATGGTGACTACTATAAGGGATACAAAAATCGTGATTGCAAGGTTCCTGGCTATGAGGAGCTGGTTGGTGAGTTACAGGATAGGTTTCCACTCGGGCAGAGGATTGTTGGCGAGACGAATCAAAAGGAGTTTGTAAAGCTTTATGGGTCAATACTGAAGGTTCGTAATATCCTGACTACCTTTGATGAGTTTGAAGGCAACGAGATTCTTTCAGAGAGGGAATTTCAAGACTATCACAGCGTTTATATCGACATCTACAATAAGTTCCGAGGCAGGGACAGCAAAGAGAAGGAGAGCGTGATCGATGATGTTGTCTTTGAGATGGAGCTTATAAAGCAGATAGATGTCAACATTGACTATATACTTGAGTTGATAAAGAAGTACCATGATGACCACATAAAAAACAAAGAGATGCTTATTAATATAACCAAGGCGGTTGAATCAAGCATTGAATTGAGAAACAAGAGAGAGCTGATAGATCAGTTTATTACAGCTCTTGATCCCCATGCGTCTGTTGATGAAGACTGGCTAAGTTATGTAAAGAAGAAGAGCATTGACGATCTGAAT
>CAZTGD010000052.1:0-7196 GCA_964613055.1 uncultured Caldisericales bacterium
TTGCGACAAGCCTGTTTAGCGGAAAGGAGGTAAACACAGATTGCACGGTAAGCGCTAGTCAAGAATTGTATAATCCAGATGATATAAATGAGACAGGAGAAGGATATGATGTTTGTTGCTTTTCAGTAACATTTGAAAACTCTTGTACTATGAGGGTGCAGAACAATGTCCACGGTCATGAATTTCTATATTCTATGGAAGATAGTACTGGTAATGTAGATGTGTATTTATACAATATAGATTCAGATACTCATACTCGAATAACCAATAGTGACGCTTACGAAACAAGGGCCATACTATCAGAAGATTACATATTTTTTGTACATAAGGAAATTAATCCTCAAAATAATGCGATATATATGTATAATAGAAACACTTCAGCTGTAACACTGGTTGAGAATCTATCAACTGATTATGGTGTACCTAGAGTATTTACAAACGATTTATTCGTGTATGTCACATATGATATGGACATCGCAGACAAAAAACTAACGTCAAAATCCAGTTGCATAAAGACATATGATTCCGTAAGTCAAACAATAGAGACAATAGTTGAGGTGGATTGCCACATACATTCTTTAATTGAAGCAGATGGTGAAAAGCTGGTTTGGGCAGATGGACGGAATGGAAATCTTGATATATTCATGTATGATTTAGATACAGGGATTGAGACAACCATCTGCGATGATCCAAATGAACAAAGGTGGCCCTGTATTGCCGGAGACCTTGTGGTGTGGGAAGATCACAGGAACGACTACAACAATGATGATCCAGGGGCAACCCCCCCAATATATGATCATGATTATGGTGATATATATGGATATATAATATCAACAGGCACAGAAATAGGAATTGACACAACCACAGGTATGAGTTCATTTTCGCCAGCTTTATCCTATAACTCCTTGAACAATTGTCTAAGCTGTGTTCACCTGAACTGTGAGTGTGGTAGCACTTCTGCCCCGGGAACAATACAGCTAACCACATTTTCATTGCCTTTACCCAGTCCTCCAACCATAAGGCCAATAACACCATGGTTATCCAAAAAAACAGACCCCCGCATTTCAGGCAACTGGGTTTTCTGGGGTGATGATATTAACGCTGATGCCACATATCCAAGCAACAGTGATACTTTCTTCTACTCAATTTATGACGATGAGATAGCACATCTTGAATCAAGTGATGGTGGTTCAATACCCATAAGAAACATCGGTGATCTTGTATTACTTGGTGCTTCTCATTCTGATTCTGATATTCTATATGGTGCAATTATTTCAAGGAGTGTTCAATGAAGAATATGAAGCATTTGGAGGTTATGAATATGATAGTCACATTATCAGATTTCAAACTTCATAGGAGTTATGATGGTTGCAACGTTACCAAAGATTGTGCATGCGCTGTTCAATTAGGAATAAGCTGTGATGTTGACATTTGTGATACAGATGCATGTGAACATCCATCAGGTAAAGACAAGTGTTGGACATTGGATGAATGTTATGTTGATTACTCAGCATGCGAAATAACTGATAAATGCACATATGACTGTCCCTGTGGAACCGATGACACTGGTGGTAATGGAGAATGTGGTACAGATGATACTGGATCACAACCATGCCCACCTGTAGGATAAACAACAAAAAGGAGAAACGCTTATGCACATGAAACCAATTAATATTTTTAGCACCCTAAGTAAATCCAATGCTAATTTTTTATGTTTTGGATTTGATATTACTATTCCACCATGTACGAGTGCTGATAATTCTAGCTGTGCACCTGATTATGGGTGTGGTGTTGATTTATGTAACTGTGATGGTTCGAAGGGACATTGTAGACAATCAGATATTTGTTATGAGAGAGATGCTAGTTCCGGTTTTGCTGGAGGTATATGCAGTATGATAGATGAATGTTATAATTGCGATTGTATGCTTGGCGCGAAAAAGCCTGATTCTGAAGGTTGTGCAAATGATTTCTGTGTTGTAAGAGATCCAGATGCAAATCCAGGCTGTGGAGGTACGAATCCAGCGATAGCTGATGCTGAATGGATAAATTAGATCAATTGTATAGCTGATATAAGCGAATTAGTATAATAGAGTAGTGCTGGTCAAATCGGTAGATTTGATCAGCACTTAATGGTAATTCGAACGGAGCAACATATGTCTGAAACTAATACTTCTTTGAGTGATAAGTTTTTCTTAGGTCAATACCACACAATCCCCAACAAACCAAAACCAATTGTGCTTGGTGTGCTGTCCAGACTCATCTTCATGTGTGATGACCTGGCGCTTGACTTCTTCGAATATGTGGATGGCAAGAGTGAAACAACCCGCCAGCAGTTGATGGACACACTGAGAGGCAAGCACGGAGAGAAACAGGTGAAAGAGCTGATAGAGGAACTCACCTATTGCGGTCTCCTCTACACTGAGGACAAACAGCCCAAAGAACCTAATTACTCCAGATTCAAGCATGGTCAACCTGAGCACTTTCACCCCAGAAACCTCGCCCTCCACATATCCCATAAGTGTAACCTGGGTTGCATCTACTGCTATGGAGGCGATGGAGACTATGGACTGGACAAGTCAATCATGAGCCTGGATAACACCAAGAGGATATGTGACTGGCACATAGCCGGACTCAAGGAATCGGGTATCAAGAAGGGAAACATAACATTCTTTGGGGGAGAGCCCCTAGTAAACTGGAGGATAATTGAACCAGTTACAGAGTACATTAAAGAGCAGACAAAGGATACAGACATAAAGGTCACCTATGGCATGACAACCAATGGAACGCTCATCACAGAAGAGATTGCACAGATACTGAAGCGAGTTGGCATCCATCCAATGATAAGCATAGACGGAGGTAGAGAGAAACAGAACAGGCAGAGACCATTCAAGGGAGGCAGACCATCCTTTGATGCGGTGATGAAGGGTGTGGGCACATTGATGAATGTCTATGGCAAGAGGTTCAGTGCCAGGGCAACCTACATCGACCTCGACCTGCTGGAAACTGCAAAGGAACTCTATGGGCTCGGATTCAGAAACGTCTATCAAAGCTTCTGCTCTGGTGAATTCGGGGAAGACCTGTTTACTGATGAAGGACTTGAGAGACAGATAGCTGAACACGAAAGACTGTACGAATATTACCTGGACAACCTCCTGAAAAACAATGACGAAACAAATAACGGTGATGTTAGATTCCCTGTAGGTAAAACTCTGATGCAGAATCTCTCTGACCTTGCTAAGAGAAGAATAAGACCCTGGGTGTGCGGAGCTGGCAGATCGTATGTGGGTGTATCGCCCGAAGGGAATATATACATGTGTCACAGATTTGTTGGTGATGAACAGTATTATATGGGAAATGCAATAACTGGTGAAATAAAAGAAGAGCTGTATCAGAGAGTCCTTAATGAATCAAATATCCGCAGTGGTCCATGCGAGGATTGCTGGGCGAGGATGTTCTGCTCGGGTCACTGTTTCCACCACAATCTGATTGCCAGCAAGACAAACGACGCCTTTGAACAGGATGAAAACCTGTGTCGACTCACGAGAGCACTCACTGAGATTTCCATTAGGGTATACTATAAGTTGTATAACACAGATCCAGAACTATTGAAAAGAGTATTGGGCATACAGACACCCGTTGAACATGAAAAGGAGTAATTATTAAAGGTTTTTGGATTGTTCTTGTTGTTTAAATGGTCTTGGGCGAGGGGCAATGAGACACCACAGATCACGCATACTGAACTTCTTCTTTACCAGCACCATCATCATACTCATAGCAATTATCATCATCCTTATTGTGTGGATGATGTTTTTAGGCGGAAGTGAGTGGATATCTTACTGGATATCACAAATCCTTAAATAATGTTAACCATCACCGCTTGACAGCACCCCCCCCCCAGTGCTAATATCCAGCCAGTTTGAACGATCTGGGGGTCGTTCAACCACGAGGAGTGCCACAAACACGGGAGATCACCCAGGTCAGAAAGGAGATGTGTGACATGAAGAGGCATAAATTAGTGTTAACGATCATTTTGATATCAGTAGTATTTGTTATTCTTGGTTTCAGCACCTATTATCTGATAATCGGTCACACTACCAGGATGGTAGGGGATGTTACGGTTCATGAAATATCTGTTCCGGGGGGCCAGCTTGTCAGAACACTAGCTTCAGATAATTCCCACAAAGGTGTTGCGTTTTCCTTAGAATCTGAAAACGGATATAGGGCGTATATCTTTGATATGGTGACTGAAGAGTATTCGGCAATCACTGGCAGTAATATGCAGATGTCAAACTCATTTACCATATGTGATGATTATGTATTCTGGCATGAGGATAACGATCTAGGTGGTATCGATGTTAAGTGTTATGATCATGATACAGAAGAGACTACTATTATTTCAATGCCTCCAGATTGGGGAAGGACCGACCACTTTGGTGTTCTTTCAGTTGCTCCAATGCATGACTTGGTTATTTGTAACAGTAAAGAGGAAGAAACCAATGGTTATGGTGATTTCGACATAGTAGCGTTTGATATCAGTCCACCAAATTTCGGAGAACGGATTGATATCTGCACGGCTTCTGGTGATCAGTTCTCACCAAGGGTGTCAGGAAATATCGTTTGCTGGAAAGGCCGTAGAAACGCAGGAACATCTGGTACTGACATCTATGCTTATGATCTGAGTACATCAGAGGAAATAGCTGTATGTACGGATGCTGGAGACCAAATTGATCCAGTCTGTAACAGTCGGTATGTTGCGTATATTGGTGAGAATGATACTAATCTATATCTGTATGATATCGAAACAGAACAAACAACGACTGTTCACTCTGGTGAGGTAGGGCAAATTAAAATGTCTACAGGTAGTTCACCATCCGATTCTCTTATCATTTGGGGGGAATATCATACAAATGAAAATGGCACATTCCATACAATCTATTATAAATCCTGTGATAATTTGTCTGCTGATCCAATCTGTGTAATAGATGAATCAACTGTGAATGATACGATGTACTTAGCTAATAATTCAAATGGGAATCATATTGCTTGGTTTAACACAACAGATGGGAAGGCATTTGTATATAAAGTCTCTGATCAAAGTGTGACGATGGTTGACGATGGAGAATTTATATCTGGTATGATGATGGACGATGAGTACCTGGTTTGGTGTCGAATTTATTCTGATCCTGACAAAAACTGGGAACCCTGTGCCGCAGAGTTGCCCTAGTGATTATCATGAAGAGAACGTTAGTCATAAATAAAGGAGAATTGACAATATGAAAAAAATTGACTTTAGAGTTCTTATGTTGCCATATTTCAGTGTCTCGGTTGGTGGAAACGCAGATGGTAATGAGACTCTTTGCACTTTATTTTTCACCCCACCAATAACCGATCCTTCACCGATATATCCACCACCACCGATTACTTGTAGTGATCCTGGATCAGGATGCAATGCTTTTGATGTTGAAACAGCTGGTGGTGATATTGGTTGCCATGAGGATGCTGGCGTATGTGATCAAATCAATAGTGTATGTGAAGACAGACATGTTGATGGTAGCGGCAACTGCGAAAGCAATCATGTTTGTGCACCCGATTCGACGAGTGTGTGGATTGGTGGTTCCTGCAGTTGCTAGAAGTTTCATGGAATTACTAATTTTTTTAAGCAATAGTCGATTGTCTTTGGATTGACGTTTGTTTGCTTTTCTAGTCAACAAGTCTGAGATTTGGAGTGTGCATGGTAGAATCTAGGTTTTGCTACAGGGTTAGGGTCAGAAATAAGTTGATTCTATACAGCACTTTGTCAGGTGCGGTCGTGGGATTTAAGTTAGATGATTCTGATGATGTGATATCGATTTTAGATCAAGGAGGTAGCACAAATCATTTCCATAAAGAACTCGTTGACCTTTTGATGAGCTATCTGTTTCTTGTTCCATCACATGAATTGGAATTAGATTGGATGAAAACAAGATTGATTGATGGCAACAAAATGAAACGCTCAGACACTCTCAGACTCGTAATTGCACCAACAACCAAGTGTAACTTTGACTGTTCGTATTGTTATCAACGGAAATATAATGATAAGCTATCTATGGATTCCATTACAACATCTAACGTCATAGAATTTATCAGATTTTATATCTCAAGGAATCAAACAAGGAAATTAAATATTGTTTGGTATGGAGGTGAACCAACACTTGAGATTGATCTAATAAGTCACATTTCTGAATCTATTAAAGACCTTTTTGATGATGGTAATTATAAGGCTTCAATCATAACTAATGGATACTTTTTTACGCGAGATGTTAGAAATAAATTGGTCGATAATAATGTCACCAATGTTCAGATAACAATTGATGGTGTAAAAGGAAGACATGATAGATTCAGAAAGCTTAAAGATGGTAGCGGTACTTATGATACAATCATCAGAAATTTGGTAGAAGCATGCAAAGAAGAGAGATTCAATATAGCTGTCAGGGTGAACACGCAGTCTTCATTTGGCGATATCTACATACCACTTTTTAACGAGTTCAAACAATTGGGTATAGATAAGAAAATCTCTGTATCTATAGCGTTTATTCGTGATCAGAAACCTAATAATGATGATATTGTTGAACAAATTGAATGGATTGAGTATGACAAAAGGTATGTTGATTATTGTGATAACAATGATCTACATAGGCATGTAAGATTGAAGATTCTTCGCCCAAGGGTGAAAAGGTGTATGGTATTCTATCCAAATAATTTTGTTATTGCTCCAAATGGTGATCTGTATTCATGCATAGAGGAGATTGGTGATTATACAAACAGGAAGAAGCCATATAGCAATGTATCAATGTCTTACGATAATATTATCAAAAGAAAGAGCTATGAAATAAATCAGTGGAGTGAAGCAGTAAATAAGAATTTATTCAACGATAATGTATGTATGGGATGCAAGTATTTACCAATATGTTTTGGTGGATGCCCAAAAGAGATAATAAACAGTACGAATTTCAGAAAAAACCACAGATGCCTTATGCAGAAGTTTGATATTGATTACTATGTATCTAAGGTATATGAAAGATCGGTTGATAGTGGTGCTTTCACTGATGATGATTGGTTTAATTATGAATGTGGATGATGTTCGTGTTTTTATGATTGTTTTTGAACATGTGTGACCGAACATACCATCTGTTTAAAGGCTCTGTCTATGATGAGGG
>CAZTGD010000053.1:0-7174 GCA_964613055.1 uncultured Caldisericales bacterium
ACGTTCACGTGTGGTTTCGTTCGTTCGAATTTCTCTTTGGCCATTGTTTGCTCCTCTCAATCTCTCGTTTCTACTGGTTTATTAATGTTGCCAGGGAACTCCCCTGACTGAAAGTACCACCTTTTCCATAATGTCAGGAGGCATTATTTTCATCTTTAGGAACTCCATCGTATACGTTCCTCTACCCTGCGTTGCTGAACGCAGATATGTCGCATATCCAAACATCTCTGATAATGGTGCATGAGCTGAAATAACCTGAGACTTACCTTGCAGATCTACAGATTGAACCTTAGATCGTCTCTTGTTCAAACCAGCCATAACATCTCCAAGGTATTCATCAGGTACTACAACCTGCAGTCGCATAATCGGTTCGAGAAGCATAGGATCAGCTTTCTTTAAAGCATCTCTGGTTGCTATCGAAGCGGCTTGTCTGAATGCTATTACTGAACTGTCCACCTCATGAAAACTGCCATCTATGACCTCAACACCAATTCCAATAACCGGGTATCCGAGTATTGTACCTGATACCAAGGCATCTTCTACACCTAGCTTTATGTGCTTGTGATATATCTCAGGGATCTTATCTTGTCCGACATTTATTTCGAACGGCATATCCTTCTCTTCGGTTGGATATACCTTGAGAGTCAAATCACCATACTGCCCCTTGCCGCCGGTTTGTTTGACATATCGACCTTTTGTTTTGACAACTTTGGAAATGGTTTCCTTGTATGCCACTCTCGGTTGACCAGTTCTCACATCAAGGTCATGATCAAGCTTCATCCTAGTGACAATGATATCAAGATGCAGTTCGCCCATTCCAGATATGACCATTTCACCACTTTCATCATCCGTGTGGAATGTGAAGGTGGGGTCTTCCATGGCGTAGTTGTTGAGTACCTTTACCACCTTGTCAAGTTCCTGTCTGGTCTTCGGTTCAACTGTTTCTGAGATAACGGGATCGGGGAAATTGACCTGTTCCAAAGAAACAGGCTTAGACGGATCATGTAGGGTATTTCCAGTATGACTGTTCTTTAAACCGAGAACTCCTCCGATGTCCCCAGCAACAAGTTTGGGAACATCCTCGCGATGATCTGCAAACAGGTGCAAACATCTCATCACTCGTTCTTTCTTACCCGTTGTGGCATTTGTGATATGAGTGGCAGTACACAGTTCTCCTGAATAGACTCTCACATAAGAAAGAGTACCGAGATACTTATCGGTGACTACCTTGAATACAAGAGCGCATAGTGGTTCTGAAGGATCATGCTTCCTTTCAACCTCTTCCTTAGTTGCTGGATTGATACCCTTTACTGGGGGGATATCTAAAGGTGATGGCATGTAATCGGTGATTGCAGTCAGCAATGGTTGCATACCCTTGTATTTGTACGCTGAGGTACACACAACTGGCACCAGCAAACCTTTTATACATGCTCTTCTTAGGAAATGCATGATCTGGTCTTTGGTAAGAGTGCCTTTCTCTATGAATATTGAAAGAGCATCCTCATCCGTCTCTGCCAGTGCTTCTATTAGTTGGGATTTTGTCAGATCAACAGTGTCCCTGAACTGTTCAGGCACTTCTCTAATAACAAAATCTGTACCGTCTGTATCGTCGCCCCAGATGTATGCCATGTTTGAAATAACATCGATCACACCTCTGAAACCACCTTCAGCACCTATAGGCACCTGTATCGGAATAGGGTTGGCACCAAGCTTTTCTCGAATAGTTTGGATTGCATTTTCAAGGTTTGCCCCAACTCTGTCCATCTTGTTCACCGAAATAATACGCGGAACTGAATACCTATCAGCTTGCCTCCATACGGTCTCGGTTTGGGGCTGAACACCGGCCACACCACAAACAACAATAACAACTCCGTCCAGGACTCGGAGGGAGCGTTCCACTTCAGCGGTGAAATCTACATGTCCAGGTGTGTCAATCAGGTTGACCCTGAAACCATTCCAATCGAATGCGGTTGTAGCTGAAACGATAGTGATACCACGTTCCCTTTCCTGGTCCATGTAATCGGTTGTTGTGTTACCATCGTCCACATTACCCATGCGGTGGATACGACCTGTAAGGTATAGAATTCTCTCAGTCGTGGTGGTCTTACCAGCATCAATGTGCGCGATGATCCCGATGTTTCTTAATTTTTCAAGGTTGTTCATGATTGGCCTTAAGGCCGTCTTACCATTTATAATGAGCGAAAGCTTTGTTTGCCTCGGCCATTCTATGTGTATCTTGCTTCTTCTTCAGAGCCAAACCCTGCCCTGCAAGGACATCATTCAACTCGGATGCAAGTCTGTCGGTCATCGGCATACCCTTCTTCTTGCGTGAAAACTGAACAATCCACTTGATTGCAAGTGCTTCGCCACGCTCCTTGGTTACTTCCATGGGTACCTGATATGTTGAACCACCTACTCGTCGAGGCTTGACTTCAACTCGAGGTCTACAAAGGTCAACGATCTCAGCGAACACCTCTGGCGGTTTCTTCCCAGCTTTTTCAGCAACATTGTCTAATGCACTATAAACGATCTTCTCTGCTCTTAGCAATTTGCCATCAAGCAATATCTTCTTGATTAAATGACCTATCAATGGATCATTGTGAACCGGATCAAGGTGGACTTTTTTTGTTCTGACTAGTTTCTTTCTTGGCATTGGTAGTAACCCCTCTATTTGGAGCGTCTAGCGCCATACTTGGAGCGACCACGCGCTCTATTCTCAACACCCATTGAATCAAGAGTGCCTCGAACAATATGATACCTTACACCAGGCAGATCTCTGACCCTTCCGCCTCTGACAAGCACAACGGAATGCTCTTGAAGATTATGACCAATACCACCAATATACGCGATGACTTCTTTTCCATTGGTTAATCTAACTTTCGCAACCTTCCTAAGTGCAGAGTTGGGTTTCTTTGGGGTTTGTGTCCTGACAACCGTGCACACGCCTCGCTTCTGTGGACACGAATCAAGTGATGGTGTCTTAGACTTTGTCTTCGGTGTCTTCCTACCACGTCTAACAAGCTGATTGATTGTTGGCATATTCACCTCGTGTGTTAATATTGAAAATTTGACTGACATAGAAAACACATCGAACCACACGAAGGCTTGTGAAATAGGGCTCTTCTCCACAAGCGACTATGCCCGTCAAAATTCCATGGACAGCACACGTCCATTAACCGTTCTCGCAAGACCTATGAGAACGAGGCAGAATTCTACCACTGAACGGTTAAAGGTCAAGGTCATACCGGGTAAAGCAATGAAAACAGTGCTACTTTGTTTTCTACGCCTTCATTGAATATTATCATATCTAGGCTATATTTTCCTTCATGGTATACGAAGAGTCAGCGGGTGGGGTAGTATTCATCGATGATAAGGTTGTAATACTACAGCGTAGAAGCAACAGCAACTGGATACTTCCAAAAGGGCATGTTGAAGAGGGGGAAACCGACAAAGAAGCCGCTGTTAGGGAGGTTTATGAGGAAACACATCTCAACGCGACACCCGTCTGTAAGGTTGGAGAAACACGATATCAGTTCACAATAAACTCCTGCAAAAAGATCGACAAACGCGTTCAATACTACCTGATGGTATCAAAGACAAAGAAAGTGAAAACCGAGGTGTATTTCTCTTTCTATCTTGTTGTGTCACCAAAGAAAGCTTTAAAATTACTTACCTTCCCTCAGGATAAGGATGTTCTTAGAAACGCTTGGAAGAAATGGGAAGAGTATAAAAAAACAGATCAATCATCGAATGAGTAATAACATGCATACTGATCACAATGAAAACCAACAAAGATTGAATCTTGCTACCAATTTGGCAATACGCACAGGCAAATATCAAGTATCCATGATGGACAAACCTATCTCTGTTCAAACCAAATCGAGTCCCATCGATCTTGTTACAGAGGTCGATATCAATTCTCAAGAGATGGTAATCACACACATCAAAGAATCATACCCGAATGATTCTATCCTCGCAGAGGAGGGAGATTATACAAACAATGACATTAAAAGTGGTTGGTCCTGGATAATTGATCCTCTTGATGGAACGACCAACTACACACACCAATTCCCACTATTCTGTGTTTCGATCGGTATCTACTATGATCTTCAACCTCAGTATGCAGTAATCCATATCCCAGTTTCTGGAGAAACATTCACTGCTGTAAAAAATGAAGGTGCATGTCTCAACGGAAAACGCATTCACGTCACTGATAAAAACCATATGGTTTCTTGTCTGCTTGCAACTGGCTTCCCCTATGACAAAGCCAACGGCGCAGATGACAACATGGATTACTTCAAGCGTGTTATAAAATTAACTCACGGTATCCGAAGGCTTGGATCCGCCGCTATAGATTTGGCATATGTGGCATGTGGAAGGATTGACGGCTACTGGGAGTTGAAGCTGAAACCGTGGGATATATCTGCTGGTGCATTGATTGTAACTGAGGCCGGTGGTAGAGTGACTAACTTTCCAGCACATGACTCTCTCGACCTTTTCAACAGTCATGTGCTTGCCACCAACAACGTCATCCATGATGATATGTTGGAACTGCTAGGAGGATAAATCTTGGGCATATACGACAGTCTTGGAGAAAAATATGATGACTACGTTGATTGGGACAGGAGGCTCAATGCAGAGATTCCCTTCCTTCAGAAACTACTCACACAGGAGCAGGCAAAGAAGATTTTGGACGTTCGGTGTGCAACTGGAATGCACGCAATTGAGTTGAGCAAGAAGGGTTTTGACGTATTTGGCATGGATGACTCCGACAGACTAATCACCAAAGCCAAGAAGAACGTACTGAAAGCTAGAGAGTACGTGACCTTCAATCAGCTGACAATGCTCGATATTGCAAAGCATCCCGCAAAACCGTTTGATGCTGTTATGATGCTGGGTAATATCATATCAATGCTCAAGGATACCAAACAGGCTCTTGAGTTCTTCAAAGACGCCAAGGACATACTCAAGGTTGGTGGGATACTCATAATTCAAACCCTCAACTATCGACTGATGAGCCGGACAAAACAACGCTTTGAGCTGGTCAACTCAAAAGACAAAGATACTCTTTTTATAAAAGCGTTCGATCTAAACAAGGATGATCCAAATCTTTCCATTATCCTGCTTGAGAAGAATGGTGAGTGGGCTATGAAGGAAGTAAGCGCAAAAATAATGTCATTTCGCAAGGAAGATCTCGTCCGATTTGCATCACGTTCCAAGTACAGCTCGATAAGCATGTACGGAAAATTGGATGGATCATCATTCAAGCCTGACTCATCAAAAGAACTGATAGCTGTTTTTCAGAAATAGAGCATATGAAATATATAGTAACAGGCGCATCGGGGTTGGTCGGTTCACACCTGTCACAGATGCTGGCAAAACGTGGTCACGAAGTTATCTGTCCGGTCAGGAGACCCATTGAGATACCAGGATGTCGAACCATCATAGAATCCTTTGAAGATAACATCCTCTGTGATCTTGACGAAAAAGTGGATATTTTTGTCAATAATATCGGGCACATCTCAGAGCATCTCAGCTATGACAAACTGAAATCAGTGAATGTCGATCTTCAGGGTAAACTCGTTGAATCCGCTCACAGACTCGGTGTCAAGAGACACATTCAAGTTAGCTCGGTTTCAGTTCTGGGGCTGGGCAGTAAGGACTCTCCAATAACCGAGGATGACAGGCTTGGTCCCGGATTGGGTTACGGTGACAGCAAGCGAGATGGCGAGAAACTCACTTTTAACAGATGTAATGAACTTGGAATCGAATGTGTGGCCCTTCGGCCCACAGCCATCTACGGTAATTCACCTAAGAAGGGGATTTCAGAAAAAATTCGCATGATCCTCAAGACACCCATCCGAATGATTGGCTCTGGGAAACAGAAATGGCATCTTGTGCACGTGGATGATGTTTGCGAAGCTTGCATTCAGGCGAGTAATGTTGATGGAATTGATGGCATGTCATTCCTCATCGCTGGACCTGACCCGATGACTGGAAGCGAGATTGTAAAACTGGCATGTAATGTCATGGATATGCCCGAGAGGGGTATTCGAATCCCGGTGTGGCTGGCGATGGGATTTGTCAGAGTCAACACATTCCTTGCGTTCGGCAAGAAACCGATTGCCACAAGGATGACTATCTCCCTGCTGGCAGGGTCGCACGAGTATGATATAAGTAGGGCAAGGAAGTACCTTGGTTATGAACCGAAGAAGTATCTGAGAGACGAGTTGCCATCACTTCTTGGTGCATAATAAACCAATAATTCCACAGTTTCATCTATTTACCTATTGTTAGAATATGTTCATTAGAAAATAAATCAATTCCTGATCCAGCCTCTTGCCATTCACTTTCAAATCGTTTTTCTACATAATTTCTGAATTCCGGATCATCACCTAATAGAGTTTTTTGGTACCCACTTCTTCCAGAACCCTTTTCTGGGTCATCACTATATACATTAACTCTAGCAATAGATTTCCTATCCGATATACATGCTGTAATTGCATATTCTGGTTTTGTATCCGATAATTTAATTTTAAGATTGTTAGCATTTTCTTCAACTTGCTTAGCAACATCTCTTAATATATACATTACAGTATTGTATTCACTATAGAGTCTATCTTTATGAACAGCCATATCTTCAATGCCATTTCTTGTTTCGAAAAATCTCAGTCGATTATTGAATTGAGTAGATTTCGGGTTTAACAACAAAGTTTTAATAACCACTCTTTTTTTTAGTAACTTTATTAAAATCTCTCTACCTTCATGAATTGGTCCCAATCTATTGACTCCACGTAATCTAATCTCTTCTACATTATCTAATACTTGATTACCTGCATATAGCAATATGCCAAGATCTGTAATTATGGAATTTTATTCAATTCGAGAGGATTAACCATCTATACCATATCTTTCTGAGTTCATATTTAAATATCCTGTAATTGTCTATTCTCATTTTCTTTATCAATAATCTTTTCCCTAAGTATTCTATTCTTATCCATTTCACTCCGATAACAAGTTAGAACGATTGGAATAATCATTAATAAAATAGGAAAAACTATAGTATAAACAATCTCTAGTGTACTCATATCAATCTCCTTGGTGTAATATATAAAAAAAGGGGGCTAGACTACTTTAGAGGTCTGCTCCTCAACTCCAACAGGAGTGTATCATA
>CAZTGD010000054.1:0-5188 GCA_964613055.1 uncultured Caldisericales bacterium
AGGCATGCAATGAGATTGAGATGGTCTACACCATCATACGTGACAACACCCCTCCCAATATTGATGTTGTGTCACCAGAGGATGGAAGCACATACGAGACCTATGAGTTTGTCAATATCAGAGTCAAGTCCGAATCAACCGCCTCAGTGTTTGTTAATGGTTCGGTTGCGGCTGTTGTCGAAGAAACCGAAGATGGTATGGCTATCTTTGAAGGAGAGGTTGAACTTGGAGAGGGACCACTGAAGGTAACCATTGAAGCCAAGGACGTTGCAGGCAACTCAGCCACCAAGGATATGACACTGTATGCAGAGAATCCTGTAGAAACCATCAGGATAAAGCTGTGGCCAAACAGCCCGAAGTTTGTCATAAACAACGAGCAGGTGGATGACCTTAACCCGATGCCCATGACCAAAGGTGCATTGCCTAAGGATCTTTGGGGTAACACCTACATGCCAGTCAGGGCAATACTTGAAGCACTTGGCGCAAAAGTCGATTGGATTGATGCTGAGAGAAGAGTAGATATAAGACTTGGTGACAACTTCCTCCAGCTGTGGCTGAGGAATGACCCAAAGAATGACAAGATGGCGAGGTTGAATGGAAAAGACATCCTCGTGACCGGTCAGCCTGCACCAGGTGAAGAACCACCCGTTCTCTATCCAACCATCGTAAGTGGTAGAAGTATGTTACCATTAAGATTTGCCTGTGAAGCTCTCGGTGCTGATGTAAACTGGATAGCCTCCGAAGAAGCCATTGAGATAGTCTATCCTTAGGAGAAGTAATTGCAGTAGTCTATTGAATTAATAGCGTTATAACAGAACGGGGAACAGCTTCGGTTGTTCCCCGTTTTTTATTTGGTCGTCTTATATCAAAATCAGTATTCTTATCCAGCACAATACAATTCAGATGTTCTTTTTATTCATAATCTCAAACTACGTTTTGTACTATGATTTGTTTGAATAACTTGCTGAATACTTGAAAACACAAACACTGGCAGTTAATATCATCGACATGAAGAAGACAATACCATTTTTGCTGGTAGTTTTGATGTTGATATCAGTCGGATGCGAATCGAGATCGCCCTCTGTAAGATCATCGGTTGACACTACTCTCTATGCAGACGGAACCAAAGCCGTATACAGCGTATTCATTGCTGGAAGCCATGCTGGAGAGATGACATATGAATTCACCCATATTGACATTGAGGGGAGCAAAGCACTAAAAATCAGCCACGAATCAGATTATACATACATTGATCCACAAACTGGCATCACACAAGACATAAACTCAACAGGAGATGTCATAGTTGATTTTGATGATTGGAAGCCCCTTTCCTCAAATCATCGCTTAGAGTGGGAAGGTGACATCTCTGGATGGCAGGAAACGGGTTCTGACTACGGTGATGGTTTTGTCAGTTGGATAGAGAAGAACCCTGCTGGCTCTGGTTCTCAGGATATTGAGTTTGTCGAAACCTTTGAGGGTGAGGAGTATCTTGACGAAGACGAAGTTGTTTGGCATATACCCACACTAAAATACAAACCAAAGAAAAAGAAGTATTTTACCTATTTTTCTAACCGCTCTGGACAACCCCTCCAGGGAGTGATCACGTTGGGAGAAGAGCACGACATTGCTGTTTCAGGCGATATATACAAGACATATGGCGCTGGTATTGCTGTTAACGAGTTTGTTCTAAGATTGTGGTTTGAAATAGATACTGGTAGACTCATAAAATACGAGCAGAACCAGGGATATTTAGCCTATCCAGACACTCCAGATGCAACAGCGGGAACTGTTGAGACCTATGTACTCAACATGACTCTAACGCTTAAGGAGTGGATCGAACCCAACCAATAATGAAAGAAGAGCATATAATAAACACTGAACTTGGGAATTTTGTATGCAAACAGGAGGGTGACAAGTTGACCGATCTGCGCCCAACTGAAGTACCATTTTCTAATTCCACTGCTCTATCAAAACTAGCTAAGACAGTCCAATCTCAGCTGACTGAATACATCAAGGGAGATCGAAAGACATTTGACATTCCCATCAAGCTGAATGGAACAGATTTCCAGGTAGCTGTGTGGAAAACAATAATCGAACAGGTCAATTACGGGGAGATAACTACCTATTCAGATGTTGCTGATATGGCTGGTTATCCCAAAGCCAGCAGAGCTGTGGGCAATGCTTTGAACAAAACCCCTATCCTAATCATCATCCCGTGCCATCGAGTAGTGGCAAAGAACCATCCCGGCAAGTATAAGTATGGCATGAACATGAAGAAACGACTGCTTGAGATTGAACAAAGCAACATCGATAAATAGGCATATCTTCTATAAATTGTTAATCTGGATTCTAACTATTTCTTCAAAACTATACTTGTCACGGTCAGCATCTGCTGGCATAATATAGATGATAAATGAGAAGTGAAACGCTTCAGAAAAATCTTCTAACAAGACTCGCGCGTATTGAGGGACAGGTCAGGGGTCTTTCCCGCATGATTAGAGAGGAACGAAACTGTGAGGAGATAGCTCATCAGATATCAGCGGTCAGGGCAGGCATAGGAAGGATTGGTTACCTGCTTATCGAAAACAAACTCGCAGAGTGCGTTGACCTTGAAATAGAGGATGAGAAGAAAACTACACTGCTTAGGCTAATCAAGAAACTTACAGGCAAATAATTAATAATTTGAAAGGAGCGGTTTTGTGAGAACCAAACAGATTTATAAGGCAATGACCGAGATTGGCGTAAAAGCCACATCCAGCCCCTTTGAAAGGCGGTTCTACGGTTTCGATGTTACACCCCTACCCGCAGAGGCTTATTGGGCACTCAGAGGTACAGTACCCCAGGTAGTTGTCAGACCCAAGAACGCGGAAGAAGTATCAAAAATCCTAGCCTGGGCTAACAAACACGAGGTTCCTGTAACTCCAAGGGGCGGGGGGACATCTGGATATTTCCAGTCAGTTCCCAGACGAAGGGGTATCACCATAGAGACACTTGACCTTAACCAAATAGACGAACCCAATGCAGATGATGATACGGTCAGGGTTGGAGCAGGCGCTATCTGGTCTAAGATCGAAACAAAGATAATGTCTCACGGATACCGACTCAAAACATATCCAACATCATACAGGTCCTCAACGGTTGCAGGATGGATGCAGACAGAGGGATTTGGCATAGGCAGTATCATGTTTGGTCATCTCAAGAACCTGATTAGGGAAGTCGATATAGTATTGCCAACTGGTAAGATAACATCAATGAAAAATGGAGGTTATGTAACGCTCGAAGACGGTTCAAGCATTGAGTTCGACGACCTGTTCCACTCCGAAGGTATGCTGGTAATCATAACATCTGTCGTGCTTGATATTCGAAAAGAACCAGAAGCAGAAAAGACTTTCCTTTTGATGTTCAAAAACCACAAGCACTTCTCTACATGTGCAAAGCGTCTAGCGGAGATTAATGGTGTATTCTTCATGGAATTCGTCAACGGAGCTTATATGGACCTTCTTGAGCAGGCTGGATTCCACGCGCCTGAACACACAGAAGACAACGTAAGTCTCGTTCTCAGGTTTGAGGGAACATCAAACACAGTGAACCTCGGTAGCGAACACATAAAAGCCATTGTTGCAGAAGACAACAACATTGAACAGCTACCAGAGGGTATGGCAGACGAGGAGTACAAGGAGAGGTTGGACTACTTCAGGATTAAAAACGCTTTCTGCTCCGTAACCCCTGCTGATGTATCTGTACCAACAGAGAGTCTAAATGATTTCCTGGACAACACACTGAGGTTGAGATTCAAACTCGCCTATAAAGGTGAATTAGTTACACCAGACAAGATAGGGCTGATGTTCTTTATGGTCCTTGGAAACGAGCTCTCTCTTGTTAGATTCATGTCTACAGCCCCATACCAAATGGAAATCATACTCAGAGCTCTTAAATACGGTGGCTCTCCTCATGGTGGAATTGGTCTTCTCAACACTCCATACATTTACAGCATGCGAACAAAGAGTGTTCGTGACGCATTCATTAGGAAGAAGGAGAACATCGACGAACGGTGGATAATGAATCCAGGCAAGTGGACTGATCCGCCATTTTTCCTCAGACCTTCCATATACTTCTCTGCAATGAAGATGCTCGAACCCGTGTGTTGGCTTACGGGTGGAATCAAGAGGAGGTGGTAAAAATGGCTAATATGACAAGAAAAAAATACGCCCTTCTGAAGGAACAGATTCGCAAGTGCATTCAGTGTGGTTCATGTCGCGTTAACTGCCCAACGGCAAACGAGACAGGGTGGCTATCTGCATCCCCAAGATCAAAGGTGCTTCACGCTCGTGACATAATCTATGCCAGACCATGGTCAAGACCAAAGATAGCCGAGGAATTCAGCAAGAGGATATTCGAGTGTACGATGTGCGGAAGGTGCGGCGAAGAGTGCATCACCGACATTGATCTCCCTGATATCTGGATTGACCTCAGAGAGATGGCAATGGACTCAGGCACCAAGATAGAAACTGTTGAACTTGTTGGCAAAACTATATACGAGAAAAAGAACGTTGCCGACCAGCCAAACGCCGAGAGGAATGTCTGGCTTAAGCGCGCAAAGCTTGGCTTTGACCCATCGGAGGTGAAACAGGCTGATGTTGTTCTTTTTGTTGGGTGCATGGGAGCTTTCTACCCACAGTCACAGCCCATGGTCAGAGCGTTGGCTCAGGTAATGGAAGCGGCTGGCATCAAGTTTGCCATCATGGGCGAGAAGGAGTATTGCTGTGGATTCCCACTGCTTTCTGCTGGCAAGGTTGATGATGCGATCTCATTGATGAGACACAACTTTGATGTGGTCAAGAAGATTGGCGCAAAGACAATGGTCTCAGCGTGCCCGGCTTGCATGAAGACATGGCGGGATGAGTATTCTCACTACCTCGGAGAAGAGCTTCCCTTTGAGGTTGTCCACGCCACGGAGCTGGTTCGTGACCTCATCAAAGATGGAAAGATCAAGCTGGATCCACCCAAAAAAGAACAGACCGTTACCTATCATGACGGATGCGACCTTGGAAGAAACGCTGGTGTTTACGATGCCCCACGTGAACTCATTCAGCTTATTCCTGGACTCACCTTTATTGAACACCCAGAGAGTCGTGAGAAGTCTGTTTGTTGTGGAGCTGGCGGAGACATGCTCATGACCAATCCCGAG
>CAZTGD010000055.1:0-4712 GCA_964613055.1 uncultured Caldisericales bacterium
TGCTTCATTGCTGACTATTTTAGCAGACTTGGGTTTCTATACTAGGCTAGCCCCCTATTAGTTTATCTAGTGTCTGTTGCACCAGAATCTGCCGAGTGCTGTTCTGATGTGAGCGATGAGATAAAGTGATCCCGTGACAACAACGCACCCACCCCTTGGCGTTGTTTCAAGGGTACGAATGAGTGCGGAGGTCGGGTCCTCTATAACCGATGTCTCAAAGAATCGTCTATTAAATTTTTTTGCCAGATTATAAGGATCACGTGCCCTTTTTGAATCGACCTTGGTGATGATTGCCCTACTGCTAATGCTCGACATTGCTCTAACAAAACGCCTTGTATCCTTGTCCCTCATCATGCCAACAACGAGTGTGTTGTCACCCTTGTTGACGTGTCTTCTGATGGCTCTTGAAAGGGCGTCAGCTGACTGACCGTTATGTGCTCCGTCAAGAATTATCAGTCTTCCATCGTAGATGAGTTCCATTCTTCCTGGCCACTCCACATGCGATAGACCCTTGCGGATTCCCTCTTCGTTGATTTCGCTTAAACCATTTTCCTTTAGAATCCTGGATGCCCTGATAGCAAGTGATGCGTTCTGAAACTGATGAAGACCCAAAAGCGGTAGAAAGATGTCATCTATTCGGTAGCCATTTTCGGTGTAATCCATCTTTTGCCCATCATTTGTTATCCCCTTGTCAATATAGTTGAAATCAAAACCCTGCCTGTGAACCGGGACATTCAAACCTTCTGCCACTTTTTTTATTGAGTCAAAGGCATTCTTGCGTTGCTTTGCGGTTACCAGTGGTGCACCTTGCTTTAATATGCCAGCTTTTTCTCGAGCTATCTCGCTGAGTGTTCTGCCGAGTATCTTGATATGGTCATGAGAGATGGAAGTAATAACTGTGCAAGCAGGGTCGCTTATCACGTTAGTTGCATCAAGCCTTCCACCCAGTCCAACTTCAAACACAGCGACATCCACCTTTTGTTGCATAAAGTGGAGAAAAGACAGAATTGTTACCACTTCGAAGAAGGTTGCAACGCCATGTTCGTTCTCGTGTTTTGCGTTTACTTTGGAGATCTTTTCAATGAGGTTGGAGAAATCTCCTGTACTTATGAGCTTCCCGTTCACCTGTGTACGCTCACGGATGCCTTGAAGGTGAGGACTGGTGAACAGACCCACCCGGTAACCACTTGCCTGAAGAATCTCGGCAACCATTCTTGACGTTGAACCCTTGCCCTTTGTGCCTGCTATGTGTACGATGGGATATGCTTTGTGGGGTGAATCTAACTCGTCAAGTATTGGATAAAGCCTGTCCAGACCGAGTTTTGAGCCAAGGTATCTGATGCTTCCCAGATAGTCAAGCGCTTCGCAGTAGTTCATTGAAGCAATTGTAGCATTAGCTCAAATGATTGTAATCAAATCACAATTTATGTTTGCACACTTTTGGGTAAAGAAATCACTTCTTTTTGGAATCCTCAATACCCAGTTTTTTCTCGGTTGAAGACAACCTCTTTTCAAGAGCACGAATTATTTTCTCAGCCTGTGATATCCAAATCCCTGCTAGCATAACAGCAATGCTTAAAAGTATAAACATTATGTAGTCAAACAGTGACATGTTTTCCTCCTGACAATCCTCTATTGCTCAAACGTTATTTTGGCAGACCTGGTCAGTGAATCCCACTCCACCTTCACACCCAACGCTTCGGTTACAAACCTCAGTGGGACGTATGTTCTGCCTTCTCGAATCATGGGACCCTCATCCAGTTCAATCTGTTTGCCGTTCACATCGGCTATCTTTGAACCGATTGTGAGGATGATTATGGATCCACCCATGATATAGGATACAGTCTCCACAGCACCCGATTCTCCTGTTGTGTAGCCGACTTCAGCTCCGATTGATTCACCAAGGAATCGGAATGGCACCAGTGATCTGCCTGCACTGCTGACAAAGGGAGTACCTTTGCAATCCATCTCAATTCCGTTGACCCTGGCTGTCGGTTTTCCTATGGTGAAGACTACTTCAACCCTCTGAGGTCTGAGGTCAACCTCCACGGTCTTTTTTATCCCCTCTTCTCCATCGCGGATTGGGTAGACGGTATAGACTAGTAACTCATCTTTAGGGAATGAAACATCGGTGAAGAAAGAGTCCTTTGTCTGTCCGATCTTATCACCATTCCTGAGAATAACAAACTCAACCCCGTCCTGTCTGCCTTGCCAGTAGAGAAGAATTGAATTCTCAGCTACATCTGTGTTTAGTCCCTTAATCTCGATTAGTGGTGGAGCTAGATTGACTTCAATACTAACACTTTCGCTGGTGACTGTACCAACTTTTGCTGTGATTGAGTATGAAAGTTTCTTCTTTGGTGGATTGTTGTCCTTGTAATACAGCTCCTCCGTTTCACCCAACAGATCACCATTCCTTCTCACCTCGTATTTAGCTTTCATTGGGTGAGTCCACACAAGGAGGACAGAGTCACCGATTATCTGGTATTTCAAATCACTCACAGGATCAACCGATTCAGGAGTGTTTTCAAAGATAACAAACGCTTCAGGACCTGTTGTGTTGCCAGTGACCGGGAACACTTTATATATGAGTTGAGTGAGAGGTGGATCTTTGTGTTCAAACATCTTCTCACTTGTCCTTCCGATCTCCTCGCCGTTGCATTCGATCTTGAATTCTACCGGTTGATCGCTGACCCACAACAGGAATATATCATCACCGCTCTTTTCTGCTGTAAGATTTGTAACCGCTTCAAGCTGTATGGGAATCTCAATACTTACCGACTCCGATGGATCTGAGAAGAGTTGGCCTGCAGATACCGAAACTACCTGGTATCTGTAGGTGATTCCAGGTTCAACATCATCATCTCTTGTGTTGGTTTCTTTTATTGTTGTTTTGTTTACGGATTCCTTTGGGAATGGATTCGCTCCTTCTGCTTTGAATAAATTGTATCCTAGAACCACTGTTCCTGATTCTGGCTCATTCCAATCAAGCTCAACGTGGTCGTAGTTCCATGAGGCAGTAAGATCAGTTGGTGGAAGTGGTGGTTCGACTTGATCTTCCTCCTCTTCCTCTTCGGTAATAGAGATATTGGCTTTTACAAAACCCATGTTTCGCCTGCCATATTCACCGTCGATTATGTATATCGACAGATTCCCTTTATACTGACCCGGTCTGAAATTGCCAGCGTTTATCTTAACACGAAGTGTGTCTGTTTGGTTGGCGGGGATGGTCAGTGTTTCAACAGTGGCTTCGAGGAAGCTGTCGCCTTCAAACATCAGCTCTAGATCGACGTTGCCATCATTGATTAGTGTCACTTGTCTGGTGGTCTCTCCCCTCCACGGAATGGAGACATTGAAATCGCCGTCCCTCACCCTCAGCTTTGGTTCCAACTCAGCAGGTCTGGGTTTTATACCAAAGCAAACCAGTTTCCTTCTTCTGTATTTCTCATTACTGCCGTATTCTACGAACATCCTGTTCCAGGCGATCACTGGCTGATAAACAGCTTCTGCCCCTTCACCAAGCAACACCTTATCCAACAACTCACCATCTTCAGCAGAAACAATATAAACACCACAAATCTCGGGGTCAGAATCAGCTACAGGCACGAGTATCTTGTCATCCATAACTGTTGTTGTTCCAGTTATCTCACCTGGCAAATCTGTCTCCCAGATTATCTCGCCTTTTATGTTGAACCTTACCAGCTTGCCGTCATCATTGCCGATAACCATGCTGTCCCCATATACAGATGGACCGTGAAAACACCAACCCCCAACATCAATTATCTCTGGTCCACTTACCATCTCAGGCAGAGCTATTATCTCACCACCTGATGCTGTGAAGATCATATACCTGTCAAAAGCCACTGTCTGCGCCCAGTACTGGGTTGCTTTGTCGTAATTCTCTCTTATGCCTCCATATCCTTCAGCCAGCAGTTTAATGTCATAGTGACTGGCACACCCGACATAACCCACAAGGTCGTTTACACCAGGAGCTGATACAACAGCTCTCTTGCAGGCGGTACTCCATCCCCTGCCAAGGGGGTCGAGTCTGATCCTGTATACAGCACCAGACCTAGAGTATGAGGAGAAATAACCATATAGCTGATCATCATCCTTCAAAACAGCGACTGAGGACATGTGACCATCTCCGCTATCCCCGTACCATTCGATTTCGCCATCAGCCATCGATAGTCCAAGATATCTTGACCCGAGTGGGACAATAACTGTATCTCCAAGGATACTACAGGATTCGTTGCAAGGCTCAGATAAATCAACGCTCCAGACGACATCTCCTGAGATAACATCAACACAACGCACATATTCAGTATCGCCGATTACAAGCTTGCCGTTGCCAACTACTGGATTGCGGTTCCATCCACGTTCAGTCCTCAGTGTTAACTCCCATGAAACATCATTGTATTTCTGATAATCCCAAGAATCGAAAGAGACAGAGGTATGAGCGGCATTGCAGGCGAATTGAGGCCATGGGTGGGGGATATCGATATTCTCTTCATCTTCAGCTGATATGGGCTGAAGATATGTGAATCCTGTTAGCAGAAACAGGCATAGGATTATAATCACTGTCTTTTTCATGCGAAACCTCCTGGTAGGTTAATTATACAGATTATTCAACCAATGGGAAGCTTGAGTGATGTAGTATAATATAAAATATAAGGGGCTAGACTACTTTAGAGGTCTGCTCCTCAACTCCA
>CAZTGD010000056.1:0-3800 GCA_964613055.1 uncultured Caldisericales bacterium
CATACCCTCATAGTAACAAAAATTCTGCGTATGTCAAGTGCATAATGCCGAAAATAATTTATGAAAATAGAATTCAAAACGCCTCATCATTTGACTTAACATATGCAAATCGAGCTCAGATCTTTAATCAGAAATCGGGGTATGAATGCGTATTAAAAATTATTAATAAATCAGAAATTCCTGTCATTATAGGGTCAATTCAACATCCATTATTATGTAGCCTGAATGATGATATGCCAAACGATTCAATGCAAGCTTACATTCAAGCGAACGGAGAAGATGAAAGCTATTTGGGGAAAGAGTGTAACCCAAATCTCGAAGCCATCAAAGGAAAAGAAAGACCATTCTGGCTTAACACAATCAATCTTAATTATATTCACCAAGCAAACGTGTACTCCTTACCTGTCAAGGGTTCGTCGCTTTCAATGGATTTCTTTCTTACATACAATTCGCAGTCTTATATTGACACTGGCGTTGGATGGGGATGGGTGCATAACTATCAGCTAAGACTAAAGCTTGATACGAATGGCGATTATTTAATGAGAACAGCGACTGGGACAATTATTAGATTTGTACCAACTGGTCAACCAAATGAGTGGGAATCATTGATAGGGCATCTTACTGCTATTGAGTGGTATGATGCAGAAGAAGAGGTTTATAAGTTGAGGATAGAGCATGTAGATGGTTCTAAAATCGATTTTGTAACTATGGGAACTTCTGGATATGTGCCAGTTAAGTACATTGATCCTCATGACCGGTATTTTTACTTGACATACAATGCAATGGGGAAATTGACTAGTGTTTCGAATGACTATACCTCGAGAAACCTTACCTTTAGCTATGATTCAAATGGTCGTTTAATTTATGTTTTTGACAATACTCCAGACCCAACTGAATTCGAAATAATTTATGATACAAAAGAGCATCCCACTCTAGAAAAAAACATATTTGTGCTTGATGATATGGAAATCGAACAGGTATCATTCTGGGGAGCGGGGTATATTTATACAGACAAAGGTGAACAAAAAGGCTACGAAACGCCACTAGATTGGTTTCTCTTCTATCAAAAGGAGTTTGATGATGGTGCCTTAGAATATATTCAATATCCTCCACCAGAAGATGTAGCTTATGAAGACGGTGTTGTATACAAAGTATATAATCCTGTATGTGATGAACAAGGTAATGAATGGGTTTCATATTGGACTTACCTGCTTCCCCACGATAATGAATATGATTGCGGAAGAGAAGGTCAATTTGGATACTATACCACACGCGTTAATGAGTGGGACCCATCCGCTCCAGATGCGGTGCCAGAACCATATGAAGATGTAGACGTAGAATACAGATGTCTTATGTATGAACATCATCTAGCAACCGGTTACCTGTGGAAAGTTTATAAGGACATGGACAAATGTGATCCTGGTTATGCTGAATGTGTGGCAAGGTGGGAAAGTGAAAATTATTTCTATGAACCAGAAAACTGCTGTGAAGTTGAATTGATATCCTTTGGTGTGAATGATAAAGGTGATATTGCTGGGACTAGATGTTATGGGCAGGAAGAGGGTACCGGCGTTGATTATACATTCGATGAAGATGGTCAAGTAACGAAAATTGAACAACATGTAGATGATTTGAATGCAAGTAGACCAACATCAAACTATACTTATAACCCAGATGGCACAATGGATACATCAATAGATATATCAGGTGTAATAACTTCTTATAGCTATACAAGCGATAAAAGGCAGAAATCTGTTACAGGTCCATCCGGAGAGACTAGATCACTAGAATACGATTCAGATGGTCAAGTTGTAAAGTTGAAACAGCCTGGTTGTGATGAAGGTGATACTGATATTGAAACTGATATTAGTTATAACTCAGATGGGTTGGTCACATCAGTCACAGAACCATATGGTAAAAGCTCAGAATACGAATATGACCAAAAACATAGAATAAAAAGGATTTTCGAAGACTCTATGCTGAAAGTAGAATTTGAATATGATACGAGAGGAAGAATTTTAAAGGTAATTGAACATGATAATGGGCAACCAAACGAAGAGACACAATATCAATACGATAATAAAGGGAGAGTCTCCCAGAAATCCTACTCACACGGTTCTGACATTCAAACCACTTCTTATGAATACTTCGATAATGATAAATTGAAAAGTGCTAATGATTCAGAGACGGGAATGACCTCGTTTAGATATACCACAGAAGGGAACATAGCGAAAATGATTTCCCCGGATGGTGGTGAACAGAAATGGGAGTATGACGAACTCGGTCGTGTGGTTTCAACTGAATCAGCAACAGGTGTTAAAAATGAATACGCCTATGCGAGTAATGGTAAGATATCTGAATACACAAAAGTAAAAGGTGATGATGGTGCATCTGATTACACATTATCTTTTACATATGATGATCAACAGCGCCCCATAAAAATCACTAAACCTGATGGCACACATACAGAGCGATCATACAAGAACCTCACAAGAATAGTTGCATCTGAAAAAAATGAACTTGGCAATGAAACTGATTATACATATGATAGCGCAAACAGGCTGTCACAGAGCGAGGATGCCGAAGGACATACCCTTGATTATGAATACAACAATTGTGGTACCTTGAAAAAGGTAGAAGACGGCTCAGGCAACTCATATCAGTATGAGTATGATCAAGCGGGAAGGCTTGATAAGGTAACTGATGCTCTTGGAAACAGCTGGACTTACGATTACGGAATTGACAGCAATGATCTGGTTTCAAAGACCGACCCACTTGGAAGAACAACCTATTACCAATGGAACGATCAACACCTAAACACCATGGTAGAGTGGCCAGTTCCAATAGATCCAGAAACATCCATCTACAACGATTTGGGGTTGAAAACATCATTTGCAAATGGTGAGTCAGAAACCATAACATTCAGTTACGACGAACTTGAACGTCTGAACACCATCATGTACTCAGATTTAAGCACGGTCACCTACACATATGATGAAGACAGCGGTCTCGTATCAACAATGACAGATGCCATTGGCACGCATTACTATTTGTATGATCTGGATGGCAGAATGACCGATTACACATCACCATTCAATTGGGATGTCGATCTGACTTTTGGAGACGGGGGTTTCCTAACTCAAAGAGAGAACGGCAATGGCACGTACACCTACACCTATGACAATCAAGAACTCATCGAATTCACACTCCCTGAGTTGAGTGATCCGGTTGAATACGAGTGGGATGACACCGGTCAGATAGAATCAAGGACAATTCCAGCAACAGATGATATAACAACTGAGTGGACGACAAACAACATTGGTCAAGCTACAAACGTGACCGTAGATTACGGTTCCACAAACAAGTACACTTGGGACTACACGTTTGACTCTGATGGGAGAAAGACTCAGATAGTTGACGCTCAGGGCACCAGAAACATCTACTACGATGCAATGGGACAGGTGGTTTCGGTTGTGGAAAACAGTGTGCCAACGACCATGACATACGACTCAACCTACAACCTGACCACCAAACTGGTGGGTGTTGACATGACAGATTACGTGTACAATGATGCAGACCAACTGACAGAAAGGATGGTAAATGGTATGCCTGTTGAGGAGTATGAGTATGATGAAGCAGGCAGGATGACCAGCAGACACCCACCCTCTGTAGTCATGTGTAACCTGGCATATGATCATACAAGGGATAGGTATAATTCCTCTGTGAGTCCACAGCAGGTGTACACCACCAACCAAACAACCTACCAATACAATGACCTGGGCAAGCTGAAACAGGTAACC
>CAZTGD010000057.1:0-3709 GCA_964613055.1 uncultured Caldisericales bacterium
TATGATACACTCCTGTTGGAGTTGAGGAGCAGACCTCTAAAGTAGTCTAGCCCCACTAATATATAAACGCAACGCATTATATAATATTGAACTATCCTAAAAGACACGTATGCAGTTATAATCAGACACCGCTTTCCGGTCTTGCACGGGGGGAATTTTAACACGAATGCCAGCATTGCTAATTGAAATCAATAACAGTACTGGAATTCGATGCCTAAACTGAGATGATGATCAGAATATTAGATACAGCAATGAGGTCAATCCTATATGCCAGAATTGTGACAGTAACCAGGCAAGTAGTCCAATGCCACCAAGTGTTACAGCAATCGTTGCGACATTGTGGTTTTCTTCTTTGTTCAGGATAGTTATCATCCCTAGAATAATTGCACCAACCGCCGTGACCAGTTGCAACCAGTGAAGTATCATCCATACGAAATAAGGTATGTGCCACAGGAAGCTGATGAACCTGACTAAGAAAAAAATCAACACTGGAATAAGGTATAGTACAATGGATATAATTCCGGCAGTCTTTCCAATTTCCGCATTGTTGCTATTCATGTTTCTCAAATCCTTTCTCTATAAATGCCCCTTCACATCAATGTGGAAGGGGCAACACCTTGGAAGTGTCAAAACACAACCATCAAGTTATCCCTTTGTAGGGATATTTAGTATAGATCCCAGATATTACTAATCCTGGGATCTATACTTTACCGCAAGTTTTACAGCCAGATCCTTGTTGTGATTGAAAACTGCGGCTTTGAATGTGAATAAATCCCACAAAGCACCGAAACCAAAGATGCCACAGGTAAGCAAATAAAGGACTCCCATGCCGGCGTTACCCATGTAGAACTTGTGTATACCAAGAAAACCAAAAAATAACACAAGCAACAGATTAACAGTATCGGATTTCTTTGCACCATTGTACTCGTTCATATACAACATCTTGTCGTCTTTACTCATACCCTTCGAGTGCTGAGATATTAACTCAGCGTCTGTCAAATAAACGGCCATATCATTCTCCTTTCAAATCATTCATATCTTTTTCGAATGACGGACAGGATTATACACAGGGGGGTGTGACACCTGTTTGTCACACCCCCTTTAACTTGATTTAACTATATAATTGTGTCGCTGATTCATTGTATCCCATCGCTTAAGTCTACTAGTACTTGATAGATTCTGGTGCAATAGACACAGATACAAAAAGTAATCCATACGTCACTTAAGCGAATATTGTAGACTAATCGTTATAATCAGAATATGCGCAACACAATGATACTCGTTTCAGCGGTAGTTGTGATTGCAATTATTGCAATCGGTTTTCTCTGGTACATGTCAATCTATCGACCACCGTATTTGCCATCACTACAAATCCCTGGTATGCAATCAATTGACATGGTTTCATACGATAACAGGGGAGCTCACTTCGATGTCACAGTCAAACACTTGGATATGGAGTATGTGTGCAATCTTTACATCGCACTGTCTGCAGAGGACAAATGGGTTTTAACAGATGAAGATGAAGTGTTCACAGTGGTTATATCAGACGAGAGAAACCTAGATCTAACCGCTAATAACAAGATGATTGGAAGGGTTCCAATTGTATTCATTTCTCCCATCAGCAACTCCAGAACATACCGTATTGGTGCGCCAAACCAGAGCAAGAAACCAGTCTCGGTTGCCGAAGGTTCGGTAAATCTAGTGTCTCCAGACTCAAACACCCTCATCAGGGGGGCGGAGGGTCTGCGTGTAAAATTATTTGAGAATAGAGATGAGATTGCATCAGGAATGCTTCCATTGGCTGTCAGCATCGAAAATCGTTGTGTTTTATCAATCGATGGTCTTCAGACCAGAGCGCTTTCTGGCAAAGGATTAATACAGGGCTATTGGGGGATTCGAGATATCTATGAAGGGACATATTCGGTTTACCCAAGCGGTCGGTTCACAGGCGTTGACCTTGTCAAGCTTGAGGGATGCACCATTGCAAAAAGAGATGACTTGATGGCTTTGGTATCAAAAACCTTCGATGCAATAGATTTGTGGAATGGGGAATCAACCCATAGGATCGATCTGGGTGATATCACCGTCAGACCAGGTGGATTTGCACACATAGCATCCGATGGCTCTCTTGCTTTCTCATCGACAGATCGCCAACTGTTTATGGCAGACAGCGATGGAAAAATTGAAAAGTTGCAGTGGGAAGCTGAACCAAGTGAGATAGTAACCAGCGGTGACATACTCATATCTGATGATGGTTCGGTGCTTAATCTGATCTCAGAAGAGCAAGGTAAGCTGGAAAGGAATTATGATTTTTATCACGCTGGTTTGGGAATGAGCATTGAAGATAATACATTGACTGGCTGGAGGTTGACGGTTAATGGCGAGGAAAAAGTGTGGTCAATTGAGGCATCAAACATGAATAACGCTGAAATGAATATCGTTTCAAGTGATATTGTCTACTTCACAAACGATGGTCGATGCACCCAATTCATTAATGTCGGCAGTGGCTTCACATCAGAGGTTCCAGAAATCTTCGAAGAGTCCACTCCTCTCGTGTGGGTAGACGCTCATGAACTAAGTTTTCCCGGTGGTGAGGGTGTCGAGAATGATGTGGTTGCCTTCGATGGTGATGACAATCTGGTGTGGAGAAGACCGGGTGGTCACTACCTCTCTCGAGTAGGACATAGGGCAGTGATGGTGGTAGGTGACGATGAGATCTACGTATATGACCTTCGTACTGGCATCGAGGCGTGTTCCTGGGAGCATGACCCAACGAGTTCAGTACACCCCACTGACGGCGTTGAGGTGATATCGGTGGATGAGGATTCAACCATTGTTCAGATTGTTGCACAAACAATCGATGGTGAGTTTGAACCTTGGGTCTTGATAGTCAGTCGCCGGATTAGTAATAAATAGATTTATAAACATTAAACTAAAAACTTATCCGGAAGATACTGTTATGAATATCTCCCGTTTTGCCTTTATTCATCACTCAAACTGACCCTCATCCTTCGTCTCCTCTGAACGTTTCTCTTTGCCCTCAAGCCAACCATACTTGAGCTTGATGTCCTCCCCGCTCTCAAAGGCTGAGAAGTATGGTTTGATATCGAGAATGGGCGTCCCATCGATCATGTCCACATCCTCAATCTCCAACCTGCATCCATCTACTCCTACCACCCTAACCACCGACAAGCCGATCTGGTTTGGTCTACGAGGTGCGTGAGTGGCAAATACTCCTCGTTCAACGGTATCCATGTAAGGCACAACCTTGCACTTGTAGGTATCGGACAGATGAAAGTTGAAGATGATCGAGATGTGTGAAAATCCGTCAACATCATGCAGGCACTCTTCAAACTCAGGTAGCACCTCAATAACTCCATGTGTTCCGCGCGAAGATCTCGGGCTGATGGGTGTTCCCTTCCTGCTCTTCCATGGTGTGTGTGCAAATCCAATAGGTCTGAAAACTATCTCTTTCATGATGTAAAGTTTAACTGCTCCCCAATTCAATGCAATAGGTTAATACCTTTATTTACGGACAGAAGACAATCTTCATGAGAATAGGCTTTTCATAATAATCTTAAAATTAATATTTGTGTTCAAAATATCAAGTCAATGATCCACACAAATCGTTTTTTTCTGTTACAATGATCTTGAAACCCTTAGGAGGTATGACGAATGAAGACAAGAGTCTATTTGTTAGCACTGGTTC
>CAZTGD010000058.1:0-3131 GCA_964613055.1 uncultured Caldisericales bacterium
GAGCTGACCTTGGTACCACACTCTCCTCCTCTGGTATTGCCTCCAACCCCACATCTGAAAATGAAATATTGGGTATGGCAAAGAACTCTTCACCAGAGGGTCAGCTGATATTGCAGTCTAACCTAGCTATCAACAGCAGACGTTCACCAAGCATCACCTCAAATACAAACATAGCCACATCAACTCTGTCAAGCACATCATCAAGCAACTCAGCAAGCTCCAGTGGGTCATACACATACTTCTGGGTGGGTTCAAACCTTTACAGAAGAAATAGCAGTGGTGTTGCCTCTATGGTCTCTGCCGGCAGTGATGTATACCAGCAGAAGCAGGAAGAGAGGATGAGAGAGCCCGATTGGAACTATGTAAGCTGGGTAGATGAACTGGGTGTGCATCACTACGGCAGCTTTGAGGAATATCACCAGTGGTTCATGAACCAAAGACTAGAGCTTGAGGTGCCTGAAGAACCCATGTTGATGAGGGGTACACCGGCAAGTCACTATTACAATCCTAAAGGTGGTACCATGTATGATCCTTGGTCAGATTTTGATGAGAATGGTTGGCTTAAAGGTGTGAATATCATGGATAGGAGAGACCCAAGAGGAGATCACTTGAGAAAGCGTGCTAGAGCTTTGGCATATGCTTTGCTTAAATTGTTAAGACGCTGTCCATCATATATGTTACCAGTATGGGCTCAGATTGCTCTATTGTTAGCATTGCTCTGTTTGGATGATTCGGACATAGAATATATGCAAAAATGGGAAGATCTTGGTAAGTCATTATTACGTGATTATCCTGGAGCAAATATGTGGGAATTGCTGACAATTTTTCTACGAAAAATGCGTGCTGGGAATTCTTTAGGAAGTTTAAAATCAAAATTTCTTGTATATCAAACTTTATTTCCTGCAATACAACTCGATAATTGTGGTCTTTCAATTGACATCGACAAAAATCAAAATGGGATACCTGACTATCTGGAAATAAGCATTGAATAAGTCCAGTAAGTGTACACATGAAGGATTGCTAACAAAGTCCTTCATGTGTATAATGGAATATGAATTTCTACATTAATCGAAGAGGTGTTTATGTTGAGGAAAGTGCTAAGATGCATCTTAATATTAATAATACTTGCTTTATTAACATGTCCAACTTTAATGTCTGGATACTGCAAACAAGACAGTTGGAGTAATTTATTATGGCAAACAGACAATCTTGGAACATTGGAAGTGCTTAAAGTAATCCCAGGTGAACTCTACGTTAGGTACAAAGCACCGGATGCTGTTAATCCCAAAAATGATGAAGAGCGTTTCATAGGTTATAAGAATATCATCCAAAGAGTTAACCTTACCAATGGTGAACTAATGTGGGATGAGGGTTTCACAAACACTGTAATGGAGCATAACTCGCTTGGGAATCTGGTGCAGAGAAAGGACGACATACTCGTTACAATAAGGTCTGTTGTATCATATTCACAAAGAGGCAATATGGGAGTGTCTATGTCACAGATAGTAGGATTGAATCCAATTAATGGTCAACAAAAATGGACCATCGATCACAATTTACCAGTTTCAGATTATGTAGTAGTTGCAAAATTTGCTCATCCCTACATATCAAATGATTCTACTCTTTATTATTACTATTGGGATCCAGATGCTAAAATCGAGAAACTGGATGTTTTAAGAGATGAATATGATTTGAAAACAGGTGAACTGCTATTCGAAGGAGTTAAAATGGGGGGATATGCAGTTGTTCAGGGAAGTTATGGGTCAAAAATCTGGGGTTGTAATGAACTCTCTTTCCACACTATGACTTCGTCTATAGTATGTCTAAATGAAGAAACAGATGAACCGTACTGGGGAAGAAATATACAACCGATAAGTGACCGAACTACGGGGCCATTGATATTATACGACATTGATTGTTTCATAACTGATGATTTTGTAATCATTGGCATGGACACAGACAACGATTACTATATTTTCGATGAAGACGACGCTGATTATGTCAGATTATGTGTATTCGACAGATACATTGGTGAACTGATCGAGGCGTACGAAGGCAATATATTCTATGTATGGAATGACAACCTGATATATAACAATCACATCGATAAGAACTACAAGATTGACATAACTTCGGTATCGCTTGATACACTAGAGGAAAACTGGACTCTGGAAAAGAGATTCAGGGACTTTGGCAGGCATGACAAGAGTTTCATTAGAGACGGTAACAAATTCACCTACTACGGTGACCGCATGTACATTCAGGAAACACACTCTGGTGCAGATGAGAGTATCATACATGTGTATGACCTTGATGATGGAGAAGAGATAGACTCATTCACCATAGGGTGTGAAGCCAATGAGCTGTACATAGTAGACTGCAAACTGCTTGCCCTGAACTGGAATGATGGAATACTTTACTGCTATGAGCTTGAGGACTGTGAGGTTGTGGAAGAGGAAAACAAGTATCCTGATTGTGAACCCGTCCCTGAACCAGAACCCACTCCTGAGCCTACTCCTGAGCCCGAACCAGAACCAGAACCCGTCCCTGAGCCAGTTCCTGAACCAGAACCTGAACCCATCCCAGAACCAGATGTAACAACCCTGGAGTTCCAGATAGACCGCATGTCATACCTCCTTGATGGCAACCAAAGGGATATAGATGTTGCTCCAGTGATAAGGAATGGCAGAACACTACTGCCTGCAAGGTATGTAACAGAACCACTTGGTGGTGATGTGACATGGGATGGTGGAGCAAAGAAGGTTGTGTGTATGCTCAATGATAACACAGTTGAGCTGTGGATTGATATGCCAAACGCCCGGGTGAATGGATCAGTCATCCCCATAGATCCAGATAACCCAGAAGTAACACCCACCATCATCAATGACAGGACAATGGTTCCAATGAGATTCCTTGCTGAATCAATGGGCTGTGAGGTAGAGTGGATAGCTGAAACCAAGGAGATCATCCTTACATATACTCCATAACAACCCCCCCTACCCCCCCCTGACAGGGGGGGGCTGATTTGGTGTTACCCGCTGTTATGGGGAAAGCCCCCCTTTTGAAGGGGGGATAAAGGGGGGTTGCCAGACTGAACGGGGTTTCATACTATGACCCCTTTGCAGTAAACC
>CAZTGD010000059.1:0-2865 GCA_964613055.1 uncultured Caldisericales bacterium
ACTTGCATGTTGTGGTTACAGTGACCTATCCAATGGAAGATCTCCAACACCGTCGTCATCTTCATCTACAGTGTCTGATGCAGGGGCAGGGATAACTATTGGTGGACCAAAGAAGAACATAGCGTATGCAGTTCCATTGACTGAAATGGCACCAACTGATGTTGTGTTCGGTGGTTCACAAGATACCATACAGCCTGCCCCTCCTGATACGACACCATGGTGGGAATTGCTTGGATATGACCATGAACCAGAGTGGGAGGATTTACCGCTTGATCTAAGAATAGCCATACTGGAAGCAATTGCTGAGGAAGAAATTGATAGAGATGATGGAGAAATAATATACCAGATAGATCCGATAACAGGTAAGGTATATTTCTACGGTTATGCAGAAAGCAACTTTAGAGTTCTTGATGTAAAGGAGGAACTTGACTGGGCAGTATGGGGTGTTGACCCTGAGGGTAGGTATAGGATTGCTGGGTATCAATTATCAGGACAGGAACCCGTTCTTTTCATGGGTCCTAATCCTCAACACAGGAAAGATACGAATGGGAGGGATAAACCATATTCTCGACTAGAATCAAGCGCATTACCATGGACTAGACAAAAAATGAAGAAGGGTGGTAAACCTGAATTGGATACAGATTATATGGAGGGTTCGTGTTGGGGAGCATCATGGGTACCGTTTTTGGATTCTACATCAGATTCTCCAGCAAGAGGTGGATTGCATTATGTAAATTTTTCTGGAAAAACTTGGGAAGTTACTTTCGTCGTATCTTTGGAATCATCTTTCGGTATGAGATGCTCAGGGACAACACTATTGATAGGCGCTACAACTCTTGGTACTGCTTTTATGTATAAAACAAGAATTTCTTCTCCAGATGATGCAGTAGGTATAGCTTGGGGTTCTGTTGACTCGAATGGGCATAGGGAAATGTACAGTTCACAGTGGAGAGGACCAGATTATACAAACAAAGGAGAAGGGTCTTTATTAACTCCAGAAACTTATTTGCCTATTCTAGGTAATCATCCTGTTGATATAAAGCATATTTATGGAAATGGCTCATGGGCTCTAGTTTATGATGGATGGGAAGAGAGTGGTTGGAAAAAGAACGGAGGGTGGAAATACTAAACATGAAGAATATAAAGAACATTATTGGTAAGGAACCACATAGTGACACAAACCAAACGTAGGAGTATAGTATAGACTATGAATAGGATAATATGTGTATTGCTGATATTCATCATGCTCTCTTCAATATCTTATGTGGGATTGACAAATGCCAATGCTATACCCATAGAAGACAATGATGCTTATTGCGTAGAACGAATATATGAGGACTGGCATTATCTGAATTCAACAACAGATGGACTAGTGTTGATGCTGAACTTTGAAAACAGTGATGAAGGGATTGCTTCACTGCAGTGCATGTCTGCCAACACAGGTCAATTTATTTGGGATGATGAGATAGAGATAAACTGTTTGACTAGGATTACTTATGTAAGAAGCATATTTGATTCTTACATAATCGGCAAACGTATAGTAATAGTACCCTATTTAACTCATCACTCACCATATAAGCAAACATCCTTTATGTATTGCATAGATATATTGACTGGTGACGTTGTTTGGGAAGCTGACATAATGGACTATCAGGATGTGTTGATATACACTGGCGAAATAGATGATTCCTGTTACATTGATGGCTATTTGTATCTACTCTCCTCAACAGATAAGTGCATCGTACACAAATTCAAAGCGGATGAAGAATCATGCGAATATGTTTGTTTATATGACGTGTGTGCAATAACACCTAGAGAGATAAGGTTAGTTGATAATGTTGTTGTGAGTGAAGACCACTCTTCAATGATCCTCTTTGGTGAATATGTTGCCTGTTTCGATATCAGTGATCCGGTCAATATAACAAAGCTGTGGGATAATAAGGAATACATGATGTTTGTGTATGAATCAGAGCCCATATCAAGTAGCGCATTAATTAAAGATGACAAGGCAATCATTGTTAGCTCTGACAGTGTCAATGAGTCATATTCGATGTTCTGTATTAGTCTGGAAACTGGAGAGATGGTGTGGAAGAATGAAATCAACATGTGTATCTATGACTTGCCTTATAGTTTCTTTACAGTATGTGAAAATAATGTGATCTACTTCAACTCAGTTTACTATATCAATAGTAATAGCAACACGCCTGTCATGAAGGCATTTGATATTGATACAGGAGAGTTGTCTTGGAGCAGTACATTGAATGAATTCAGCCAAAAGCTTGAGATGTCAATCGATAACATATACTTAAAGGTTGAGGATGATAACATTTACATAGTGGGATTGGCTGAAGTCGATGAATCCATGTTCAATATTGTTCTATACAAGATCAATGGAATCACTGGAGAAGCATACTGGCGTGAAATCATACCTACAGAGAAATACTTAGAAGACCTTTATAAGTGGTCTCTTATCATCAATATTGATAATGGTAGGATATATCTGGACAAAAGTCGGGAAACACTACACAAGAGCATCCCTTTTCAGGAGTGTTCTATGTCAGTGAGATACCTTAGATTCACCATAGATAAAAATGAGCTTTTTGATGATGGCAACACATCAACTATCGATTCAGCACCTGTTATTGACAACAACCGTACCCTCCTCCCAGCAAGATACGTTGTAGAACCACTCGGTGGTCAGGTGTTCTGGGATGGTGAACAGAGGAAGGTAACCTGTAAGTTGGTAGCACCAGACAATCATAAAACCGATGAATACAAAGAAAACATTGTAGAGCTGTGGATAGACAAACCAATAGCAAGGGTCAATGGAGTAGATGTCCAGATAGACCCCGACAACCCAGATGT